>JAMPEU010000041.1 GCA_023664865.1 Butyrivibrio sp.
TTCCTATTACGTCTGCTGCCTTCGTCAGCTCAAAATCATTGGCGTTTACCAGATTCAGCAGTTCTATATAATTTATCTTTAAAGGAGCCACCTCTTCCTCTCCTTTAGTAACCGGCACACGGAAGAAAAGCCCTTCATACAAATCAAATCCGCCATCAGCCTTAAGCTTGTCAAAGTCTTCCTGAGAATCCACATTGACTGCACACAGTTTGATATTAGGATATACCTTGCCGAAGAATATTTTGGCATTGCGTATATTGATTTTCTTATGGTCTAACAGGATATAATCCATAAGCATGAGAATTTCCTGATATTCTTCAAAATTGCCGACCGGAAGCTTCCTTATAGCTATCTTATATCCCATCTTCTTTAATTCTTTAAGGCGGTTAATATACATATCCTCCGGCGTAATCGTCGGATCTATCAGTAAAACCAGCCTGTCATGCGAAGCATGGACTCCGGAATCAATATCGGAAAAGACGGAAATATTATTGACCTCGACAAATATGTCGCAGTCTACGGACAAAGTCTCGATTCCCATACTGTCGATAATGTCAATTCCGGCAATACTCGCAGCCCCGTCATTACGGCCTGTTCCAAGAAGGCTAGGATTCAAAAGGAAGTTCTCCTTCTGCGCAAATAATGAGTAGGCGCGCACCGCCACGTTTTCGTCAAATAATGGTATTAAAGTAGCCAGCATAATTATTCTCCTATCAAGGGTGATTTTTAATTAGTTCCATATTTCTATCATACTATATTTTCCCAAATATTCATATATTTTTTTGCATAATTTTTTATAATTTTTTATCTTTAAAAAATAGTATACCCTTTTTCTTCAATAAAGTGTATGATATAATAACCGCAGAAGAAAAACAAGCGGCTGCGTAGCAGACATTTGTTTTTCTGCGGTTATTAACGAGCAAATGTCCGATGAAATCGGACGTAAAGCGCGAAACGCGCGGATTTGCGAGTCTATGTGATATTTCATTGGAGGAAAACGCAATGTATCAGGACAAGCTTCAGGCAATTCAGGACGAAGTAAACAAAATACTGCGGGGCAAAGAAGATATAGTCCGTAAGGTGCTGGCGGCAATGATTGGCGGCGGACACATCTTAATGGAAGATATTCCGGGCGTCGGCAAGACTACCCTTGCAACTACCTTTGCAAAGGCGCTTTCTTTAGACTATCGCAGGGTACAGTTTACACCGGATGTACTTCCCAGCGATATTCTTGGGTTTTCCATGTATAATAACAAAAGCGGTGATTTTGAATTCCATGAGGGTCCTATCTTCTGTAATCTGTTCCTTGCCGACGAGATAAACCGTACTTCGCCCAAGACACAGTCGGCGCTGCTCGAAGTTATGGAAGAAAGACAGGTGAGCATCGAAGGCGAAACCAGAAAATTGGATGAGCCGTTTATCGTCATTGCCACGCAAAACCCCACGGGTTCGTCCGGCACACAAATGCTGCCGGATTCCCAGCTTGACAGGTTTCTTATCTGTTTATCCATGGGATACCCCGGACATGCCTCGGAAGTTTCAATGCTTAAACAGGAAGTTTGGAAACAGCTTTCATCTGTCAATCAGGTTATCTCGGCAGATGAATTTAAACAGCTTCGCGATAATGTAGAAAAAATTTTTGTGCATGATACCATTTATGAATACATAGTGTCGTTAGTTGAAGCCACCAGGGCAAACGGGCTTTTTATGATGGGGGCAAGCCCCCGTGCAGGGATTGCCCTGCTTCGCATGTCACGGGCTATGGCTTTGCTTGATGGCAGGGATTTTGTAACGGCGCAGGATGTACAGTGCGTGCTGTTAGACGTACTCAGGCATCGCGTAAAATTAAGCGCCAGAGCGCGCGCCGAAGGAAAAAACATGCAGGCATGTATGCAGGCGCTTATGCAAAGCGTAAAAAGCCCGCAAAGTTAAGCGAGGTATCGGATGAAAGATAAAATGAGTTTCAGGCTGCGCCCGATAATGATAATAGGCTATCTGATTTCCGTCAGTTTAGATATTTTTCTTTACTATGTCTTTCACAGTTATTTCCTGCTGCTCATAACTGTAGTTATGTCAATCATGCCATTTATATCAATAGCCGGAGCATTTTATACATACAGGAGTATTGACGCAGAGCTGGGAATAGGTAAAACTACGCTGGAATACGGCGAAGAATCCCTGTTGGAGATAAGGTTGAAGAACCGTGCATGGTTTCCTGCGCTGCAAAGCAGTATGCAATTATCTTTATCGAATACTTTTCTCGAAAACACAACACAACGGATTGTAGAGATGCCTATTAAGGCACGTGGGGAAAGTTCCCTCAAGCTTTCGCTCCGTTTCCTAAACTTGGGGCGTTTTACCATAACATCCGATATTTTTTCCCTTCAGGATATAATGGGACTTATTATTATAAAAAAACCGATAGATATTTCAGGCGAACTATACGTAGTACCCAATTTGACCGCCGATACGCTACCGAACATTACACACTTCATGGCGGGGGCGGCGGAAGTTGATGAGAGTACGCATAAAGGCAGCGATTTTAGCGAAGTGAGCGATATCCGCGAATATATTCCGGGTGACCGCATCAGGGATATCCATTGGAAGATATCGGCAAGGTGCGGCGAATTAATGGTTAAGGACAGAGTGTCAACGGCGGGCAGCGAAATGGTATTGTTCACTAACCTGATAAGGAACGAACAGGCGGCACAGGACATCCTCGTATATACATATGCCCTTGCCCTTGCTTTCATACGGCAGCGGCTTCCCGTGTGCATCTTATGCTGGAATCAGGCTGAGTATTGCTTTAATGAATACAGATGCGGTTCAGATGCCGAATTAATCAATGCTTACTCGGAAATATACAAGCTGCCGCTCACCGCCCGCATTAACGGTGAATGGATGAAACTAATCGGCAGTTTTTTCCCATATTTAAAATCTTATCTGTGCATTGGTTTAAAGGACGGTTCAATACAAGCAATAATGATGGAGAACGGTTAAACGGAGGATACCACGGATGATTGGCATCAAAGGAAATAAGAAGAAAGGTAAAACGACAGCGTTTCCTGAAAACGGAATCTTAATAAGCTGCGACGGCGTATGCGGGGAAGAAAAGCGCCAATATACGCTGTTTCTTAAAGGACTGCTCGTATATTTAATTGTGATGGGCGCTATGGGCTGCTTTCTATCTTCGTTTGATATAAAATACTCTGCGGCTGCGCTTCATTTGATAATCTTTTTATGCGCAATGTTCTGTTCCATGCTCTATTATAATAAACATTCGGAAAATATAGGATATCTGCTCTTATTGTTTTTAGTCATATTCTTCGGCAATCTGTTCCATACTTACATAAACAGCGGATTTTATGCTATAGCAAACAGTATCTCGGAGCGCGCCGCAGTATTTTTTGATACGAGTGCCATGAGAAACTATAGCGAACAGGTCGGAAACCGTTATGCGGCGGTTACGATATCAATGAGTTTCATCGGCTGTGTATGCTGCATTACTACTAATATCATGGTTTCCAGAAAAATGCGTTTTCCTTTTTTAAGTGGTGTAATAATGCTGATACCTATTTATCTGGAACTGGAACCCGATTCCATATATATGATAATGTATGTGAGCGCGCTGATTTTAGTTTACATAATTGGAACAGGCGGGCATTATGCCCTCACACACAGCAATAATGCTTATGAGTTGCAGGCTAAGGAAACCAAGATTACATATACCTATGCCGCGCGGACTATTGCTATAGTAATGGCGGCAGTTTTGATGATAAGCGCATTCTTAATCGGCGTCTTTTCCATATTTTTCCCTAAAGACCGGCTTAAAGACGCCCACACCATGAGCGCGATTAAGAAAAGTACAATGGATACCGTAGAAAATATCTCCATTCTCGGCTTGATGGGGCTGTTTAACTTTTCCACAAACACAGGCGGACTTACGCACGGAACGCTGGGCGCGGTAAGCTCTGTCAGGCTCGACCTTGAGACAGACTTAATTGCAGAGTTTGCGCCATATGATGATAAACGCGTATATTTAAAAAGTTTTGAAGGCGGACTCTATCTTCCGTATAGTAATAGATGGAGTCCATTTACTGACTCAAACGGTCAACCGGTGGCAAATGAACCCGACGAGACGGCGTTGCTCCTTAAAAGGCGCTATGATGAAGGCATGGACTACTCTGCAAAGGGCGTTATTAAGGTTACAAACGTAGCTGCGGCAATCGATATGTATCTGCCCTACTACTCCGAGGATACGAATAAACAGGTCTATCTGGGGCGTACTCAGGAATATACTTATTATCCGCGGGTGTATGAGGGAGCATTAAAAAGTGCGGACGACGATTTAGATAAAGGCCAGGCAATGGAGCAATGGCTGTATGTGCCAAAAGAAAATCTGGAAGTTATAGAAGAGTTTGTGGAAAAAGCCGGACTCACCTCCTGCTACGGCAATCTGGAAATGGCGGCTGATGCGCTTTTAGAATATTATCAGGAAAATATACCTTATACGCTGCGCCCCGGCATGACGCCTTACAGGAAAGATTTTGTCAACTATTTCCTTGCCGAAAATAAGCGTGGATACTGCGCGCATTTTGCCAGTGCCGCTACCCTTATCTTCCGCTATCTTGGCATTCCGGCAAAATATGTTGAAGGATATGCCATTGATCCGTCCGATATTGCAAGCAGGGGAACTCTGCTTGCCGATGAAGAATACAGTAATTATTACGACGGTTTTTCACCGCTTAATGCAAATGCGGTAGTTTCCGTAGAGGCGACCGATGCTAACGCCCACGCCTGGGTGGAAGTCTACGATAACGAAGTGGGCTGGATTGTGGCGGACGTAACTCCTTTTTCATATGAAGAAGAACCCGGCGAGAGCCTATGGGACCGGCTTGTGAATTTCCTTGCCGGCGGACAGGATTCCGATGCTCAGGACGGCGAAGACGCTGACGCTGAAGAAGACACAGTGATAGACGAACAGACGAGACTGCTATATATTAGAATATTCTGCTCTATCGCTGCATTTATTATAATTGTATTAATATGCCGCCCGCTTGCCAAAAAGCTTGTATTTATGTACCATTACCACAATTCCGACATAAACGGCAGACTAATTATGCGTTACCAAAACTATATTAGTAAAATTTCCAGAAAAAATAAAGAATTAACCAAAATGCTCAACTACGAAGAACAAATTAACTGGTTAGTCAATAACGGCTTCTGGAAAACAGATGCAAAAGAAGCCGCAGATTGCGTGAAAATACTGGAAAAAGCCGGCTTTTCGCAAAACGAAATTTCGGAGACGGAATTTGATAAAGTTATTTCCTTTTGTCGAAATTTGTAGTAAAATATAATAGATAATTACCAGACTCTTTTCTATAACCAGAGTTTAGGCAAAATGAACAAAATAAGGAGCGACTTACCGCTTTTCAGGCATGGAGCTCCGTTTTTGTTCATTTTGTCTAAACTCGTAACAGCACATAAGAGTTTTTCAATTATCTAAACAAATAAAGGAGGATACATCATGCCAGTATTAATAACAATCGTAATTATCGCACTAATACTTCTTCTCATTCTTTTCATGGCTGTTGGATATGTTAAAGCGCCGCCGGATATGGCTTATATAATTTCCGGATTTAAGAAGAAGTCTACCATCGTAATCGGCAAGGCAAGCATCCGCATCCCTTTTTTGGAGCGTCTGGATAAGCTGAATTTACGACTTATCCCTATCGACGTAAAGACCAGCAATGCCGTTCCCACAGCAGACTACATCAACATTAACGTAGACGCCACAGTCAATATTAAAATAAGCAACGATCCCGATAAACTCCGTCTTGCCGCTGAAAACTTCCTGAATAAGAATACGGAATACATAGCCGGCGTGGCAAGGGAAGTTTTGGAAGGCAACGTCCGTGAGATTGTCGGCAAGATGAAACTGGAGGAAATGGTTTCCGACAGACAGAAATTCGCCAATCTGGTAAAAGAAAACGCCGAGCCTGACCTGGCGGCCATGGGACTTGATATCATAAGCTTCAACGTACAGAACTTTGTAGACGGAAACGACGTTATAGAGAACCTCGGTATTGATAATATAGTCAAAATCAAAAAGACTGCCGCTATCGCAAGGGCGGAAAGCGAAAGAGACATCAAAGTGGCGCAGGCTGCCGCCGATAAGGACGCCAACGACGCCGCCGTTTCTTCACAGACCGAAATTGCCAAGAAACAAACGGAATTATCGATTAAGAAATCTGAATTGCAGCAGGAATCGGATACCAAGAAAGCTATGGCTGACGCGGCATACGAGATTCAGAAAGAGGAACAGCGTAAGACCATCGAAATTACTACCGCCAATGCCGATATCGCAAGGCAGGAGCGTGAAATCGAACTCAAACAGAAACAGGTTGCCGTAAAAGAGCGCGCTTTGGAAGCAGAGGTCAAAAAACAGGCAGAAGCGGATAAATACGCGGCACAGCAAAAAGCCGACGCAGCCCTTTACCAGAGGCAGAAAGATGCCGAGGCAAAGCAGTTTGAGGCACAGCGCGAAGCAGAAGCAAGAAAAGCCCAGGCGGAAGCTGACCGTTTCGCGAAAGAGCAGGAAGCTGAAGGCATCCGCGCCGTCGGTGAAGCTGAAGCTTCGGCAATTCAGGCGAAAGGTATCGCCGAAGCCGAGGCAATGGAGCGCAAAGCTGAAGCTTACGCCAAATACAATAAGGCTGCCGTAGCTGAAATGATGATTAAGGTGCTGCCCGACATCGCAGCCAAAATCGCAGAGCCGTTAGGACAGATTGATAAAATCACAATCATCGGCGGCGATGGAGACGGAAACGGCATCAATCAGGTTGCCGGAAATGTACCCGTCGTTATGGCGAAACTGTTTGAAAGCATGAAGGAAGCAACCGGAATCGACCTGTCGGAAATCATCAAGGCTGACACCTACGACGCTAAAGTCAACCGCAACGTCAATGTCACAGGACTTGATGATGTGAATCTTGTGGTGAAGAAAGAAACCCAGGATTAAACATTGAACGCTAAATATCTATTATGAAATGCGCGTCGCAAGGTAAATATCAAAGAGAGATATCTGTTCTATTATAAGATATCTCTCTTTTTTACAAGCTGCTGACGGGAATCGGACCCGTGACCTCCGCACTACCAATGCGACGCTCTACCGACTGAGCCACAGCAGCTTAAACAATATTATTTTAAAACCGTATTGTATTGTATCATAGTGTATTTTACTTTGTCAATACCCTGACTGAATTGCTTTCTTAAGCTTGGTCTTTATACGCTGCAAAGCGTTATCCGTGGATTTTTCGTCCCGCCCCAACACCCTGGCTATCTGGGTATAACTCATGCCTGTCACATACAAATCAAGCACCTGTTTCTCAAAGTTGCTGAGTTCCTTTTCAATAGTCCTCTCAAGCTGCTTGACATTCTCTTTATCTATAACCATCTCCTCCGGGCTCTGATCCGATTTAAGCGTTAAAATATTTACAAGCGCCATATCATCTTCACTCCGCTCATAATTTCCATTTGCGGTTTCATACAGAGAAATATATGTATTAAGCGGTATATGCTTCTGTCTTCTGGATGCCTGTACCGCCGTATACATCTGCCTTGAGATACATAAATCAGCAAAAGTGGAAAAGCTGGCGTCCCTGCCGCTGTCAAAGTCCCTTACCGCCTTAAACAAGCCAATCATGCCCTCCTGAATCAGGTCGTCGCCGTCCGCCCCCAGAATATACATGGATTTTGCCTTGCTTCTAACCAAATTCTTATATTTATTCATGATAAAGTCGATAATGCCGTCTTCTCCATCCCTAAGCCGCATCATAAGCTCTTCGTCACTGCTGCTGTAATATTCCTCTTTCATCCTCATCTCCATACTGCCATGCTTCCAAGGCTGCCAGATAAAGCTGTTCATTATAATGCTTCACGATTTCACAGGCAAAACGTTCCGCCAGAACACGGTATCCCGCTTGATTTCCATGCGTGCTGTCTGGGACAAACTCTTCTTCTATATTTTCGTCATATGAATCAAGGAAACCTGTATTATACAAATCAATAAACTCAAAGCCATATTCTGCCGATAAGGTTTCAATTGCCTGAACATAGGTCTGCTGCGGAAGCAATTCAGGATTTTGACTCATAATAGCCCCATGAAGTGCAGTTGACATGGGTGTGGCAAAGAAAACCGCCGCATTAGGATAATCCGTCTTAATACCTTTCATCAACTCATCCAAATCTCCGCAGAAAGTCCCATACGCCCGCTCTTCAAGACTGCCAAATTCTTCGATGGACGCATAAAATCCATCATTCACTCCGCCCATAACGATAATAATATCCGTATCTTCCGGTATCTCTTTATACCGCTCCACAAACGGCTCTGACCAATACCTGCCGATAGATGAACCGCCTATTCCCAGATTATATACCTCTTTTGCCCCCAGCAATTCTTTAAGCACTGTCGGATAAGCGTACAGTTCGTAATCCTCTTCATCCTCCAAATTGGAAGCCGCCGTAATGCTGTCCCCAAGACACGCAATCTTCATATTAGAGAAATCATATATGTTTTCAGCTATAAACTCCTTGTCCGATTGGTTTATCCTCAATGTTTTTTCATATGAGTTGCCCAGTCCGCCGGTTTTATTGAAATCTGTCATAAACTGCTCACACACGGCATGCAGCCTGTTAAAATACTCACGATACACATTCTCCCTATTTCTGCCCTCAGTATCCGCTATGTCATTTCCTGACACTGTGCTGATATCCGCTATTTCATTATCTGACGCGGCGCTTTCAATATCCTCTATATTATTACCCGACACAGTACCATTTACATTAAACCCATCATCCCATGCCACGCCATTTTCAACATCCGGCTCATCGTCCAATAACACGCCATCTTCAACATCCAATTCCCTATTCAATGCCACGGCATCATCCGTATTGACTATTTCATTCCATGACGCATCTGTATCCGGCTTCTCATATGTACGATACACATATCCATTAGCCTCAATCGTTGTTACGCACAGTACCGACGTCACATAAGCTACAAGTAACACAAATTTAGATAATTTTTTCATAATAACCCTTCATTCTTTTATACTATAATCTTTGTCTTACGATTTCATAAGCAATTATCCCTGCCGCCACGGAAGCGTTCAGAGAGTCTATATCGCCTTTCATCGGAATAGCTGCCACAAAATCACAATTTTCCTTTACTAATCGGCTTACGCCTTCTCCTTCACTACCGATAACCACTCCGATAGGCCCCTTCAAATCAAGCTGATACATAGTCGTGCCGTCCATATCGGCACAGACAAACCAAAGACCTTCCTTCTTTAGTTCTTCCATTGTTGCTCTTAAATTAGTGACCTTAGCCACAGGCGTATAATTAATCGCCCCTGCCGAAGCTCTTGCCACCGCCGCCGTCAGTCCTACCGCCCGATTCTTGGGAATAATGACGCCGTGCGCCCCCGATAAGTTCGCCGTCCTTATAATAGCTCCCAGATTATGGGGATCTTCAATATTATCTAGCAGGAAAATGAAAGGTGCCTCTTCCTTTTGCCTTGCCTTCTCTAATATATATTCCACACTGGCATACTCATATGACGACATATTCGCGATAACGCCCTGATGTTTACCCGTTTCTGAAAGCCTGTCCAAAAATTCTTTTTTTACATACTTAATCTGACAGTCCTGCTTTTTCGCCTCTCTTTTTATAGTCATAATCGGACCGTCCTGACAGCCGTCAAGAATAAAAAGCTTATCTATAGTCTTCCCGGAACGAAACGCTTCAATCACAGCATTTCTCCCTTCCAGCGTCATTTCTGTATAACCCATTCTATAAACGTACTCCTCTCGCGATACACTTGCACCCGCTTTATATAACACTTGCTATTTATATAACCCACTCTATTTATATAACACACTTAGCCCTATATGTCCATACCAATTTTTTCAAGCGCCAGCTTCACCAGTTCGAGCAGCCTATCCATTTCTCCATTCAGATACAGATAACCTAATAACGCCTCTAACCCCGTCGCCATATGGTAATCCCTAGTGGACGCATTTTTTGCTGTGGTATGCGTTTTAGCGTTCCTGCCCCTATGGTAGACTGCCGTTTCTTCTTCGTTAAGCTCGTCTTCTATAGCTGCAATCATCTTAGCCTGCGTGACCGCGTTCACATATCTTATGGTAATTTTATGGAGGTTTCGCACCGGCCTGTTGGCGCGCTCCACAACCACGGTACGAATGACTAAATCATAAATGGCGTCACCGATATAAGCCAAAGTAAGAGGCGAATATGTCCTTATATCCACACCTCCGCAGTCAAATTCCTTCTTTATCGCGGCTAACAGCGTCATGCCCTCTTCCATTTTACACCTTCTCTAGTATCTTCCAGAATAATGCCCATATTAAGCAAAGTATCCCTAATTTCATCGGCTCTGGCAAAATTCTTCGCCTTTCTGGCTTCCTGCCTTTCATTAATCAGGCTCTCTACCTCGCCATCGAGGATTTCCGCCTTTCTTTCCACAATCAGGCCGCATATGTCCGACAGCATGATAATTTCGGCTTTTATGGTTTCTATGAATTCCTTGCTGCTATGCTGCGATGCCTTGGTGTTGGCAAACTTCACCAGCTCGAAAATCGCTGCCACAGCATCGGCAGTATTGAAATCATCGTCCATTGCCTCTTCAAATTTCGTGACAAAGCCTTTTGCCTCCTCGATATCCGCCTCTTCCTGCGCGCTTTTTGCGCTGTCCACGGCATTATCCAACAGATAATTCAGATTGGACACGCAGGTAACGATTCTTTCATAGCCGTTTTTCGCTGCTTCCATCAGCTTGTCGCTGAAATTGAGCGGACTCCTGTAATGCGCCGATAGCATAAAGAAACGCAATATCTGCAAATCGTACTTTTCGCTTATATCCCTTACCGTGAAAAAGTTGCCCTCCGACTTGGACATCTTCTTATTGTCAATATTTAGGAAAGCGTTGTGCAGCCAGTATTTTGCAAAAGGCTTGCCATTAGCCGCCTCGGACTGCGCGATTTCATTCTCATGGTGGGGAAAAATAAGGTCTTCTCCGCCCGCATGGATGTCTATCTCGTCGCCCATATACTTTTTACTCATAACCGAACATTCAATGTGCCAGCCCGGACGCCCATTGCACCACGGCGATTCCCAGTACGGCTCGCCTTCTTTCTTCGGTTTCCAAAGCACGAAATCTAAAGGATCCTGTTTCTGCTCTTCCCCCGAAACCAGAAGCTCACGGTTTCCGCCCCTTAAGTCGTCCAGATTCTTATGCGAAAGCTTCCCGTATTCCCTGAAGCTTCTTGTCTTATAATATACGGTTCCGTCCGACGCCACATAAGCATACCCCTTCTCAAGCAGCACGTTTATCATATCAAGCATTCCGTCAATTTCTTCGGTAGCCTTAGGGTGCGTCGTCGCTTCCTTTACATTCATCGCCTTCATGTCTTTCTTACATTCTTCTATATAACGCTCGGAAATTACAGACGAGTCCACCCCTTCCTCATTCGCCCTTTTTATAATCTTATCATCGACATCTGTGAAATTGGAAACATAGTTGACCTCATAGCCCTTATATTCCATATATCTCCTAACCGTGTCAAAGATAATCATCGGTCTGGCATTGCCGATATGAATCAGGTTATAAACGGTCGGTCCGCACACATACATACTGACCTTCCCCGGTTTAATAGGCTCAAACTCCTCCTTTTTCCTTGTCAAAGTATTATATACTTTCATAAAAGTCTCCCTTTCAATCTACGAATTTATACTCTCAAAACATCTATAATGCCTGTGTACATATTACATAACACCCGTAATCAATTTCTAATTTTACATCTATTCCGTACTCCCGCGGCGTTTCATTTCCCGCACCTCGCGTTCCAAATCTATCAGGCGGTTAGTCAACTCTTCATTTTCATGCTGCAGCACGGCTAAATCTTCCATGATAGGATCCGGCAAATCGATTTGATTCATTTCTTCCTGCGGCAGCGAAACATTACCGCGCTTGACAACGCGCCCCGGGACTCCGACTACCGTAGAATTGGGCGGAACCTCGTTTAACACCACGCTTCCCGCTCCAATCTTGCTGTTGTCACCGATATGAAAAGAGCCAAGCACCTTCGCGCCCGTACTAATCATGACGTTATTGCCGATGGTAGGATGCCGCTTGCCATGTTCCTTGCCTGTGCCGCCCAGAGTAACGCCCTGATACAATGTGACGTTATCGCCTATTATCGTAGTCTCGCCGATAATTACGCCGTTTCCGTGGTCGATGAAAAATCCTTTGCCTATCTTCGCGCCGGGGTGAATTTCAATACCCGTCTTGCGTACAGCTTTCTGCGATATCCATCTTGCCATGAAAAAATGTTCTTTCTCATACAGCCTGTGGGCGATGCGATAATACAGCATTACCTTGAAACTAGGGTATAGAAAAACCTCCATATTGGAATGGATTGCAGGATCGCGTTCTCTTATGAGCTTTATCTCTTCTTTAATATATCTGATAAGTCCCATCTAAACCTACTCCTTTAAATATGTCATACTCTTCTCCTAAAGAGCCTGCGTCTCCTATACCATAGAATATGCAGAATATTTCCTTCTGACATTTCTACACCAGCCTGCCTTCCCACTCCTTAAGAATCGTCTCGCAGCTATCTACATCTATCTCTTCTACCGCAGTTTTCAGCCTTTCAAACATATCTTTCTGCCAGTCTTCATAAGAGAATTGGTTCATATCGCGTATAACCTCTTCCATTTTATCCATATCCAGATTTTCAAGAGCCTCCTGCATACTCTCAAAGTTTTCCAGAAGTTCGCCTGTGGACGCACTCATTTTTCCGCCTTCTTCATCATCAGGACAAAAAGGTGCGAAAACAGCCCGGTAGTTTTCATACTGCTCAAGCATTTCCTCGGTATGCTCATGGATAAATTCCAAGTCTCTCGCATTTCCCGCTTTCTCTAACGCTGCCGCCTTATCTGACAGGGAAATCGCGCCTATCTGCTTGGAAGAGCTTTTCAGGGCATGTACTTCTATCGTATATCCTGTCCAATCCTCATTTTCCATCATTGATTTAATCAGCTTCGCCTTTTTATCAATAGCGCGGCAATATACATTCAAAACATGCCAGAAAAGGCTCTCGCTTCCTAAGAACTTCATAGCATAGGATACGTCCAAGTCGCCGACCACGATATTTTTAACCCCTTTTGTTTCCGCGCCGCCGCTCTGCGTATTAAATACTTTCTGTATTTTTTCTATAGGCAGCCACTGCCGCACTTTAGAGATGAACATTCTCAACTCTATCGGCTTGGGTATAAAATCATTCATGCCTTCCTGACAAAACAGCTCTTTCGTTCCTTCTACCGCATTTGCCGTAAGCGCAATAATCGGCACATCGTTGTACTCCGGGTGCATCCTTCTGATAATGCGCGTAGTCTCCACGCCGTCCAACTCCGGCATCATATGGTCCATGAAGACAATATCATAATGATAACGGCTGATTTTATCAATAGCTTCCATACCGCTCTCCGCCGTATCGGTATTCATCTTAAGCGGCTCAAGCAGCCCTTTTGCCACAGTCAGATTCACGGCGTTGTCGTCTACAATCAGAATATTGGCGTCAGGAGCCGTAAACTCAAACTCATTTACCTCGTCACCGCCTGAATTATGCTCCTCGCCGTTAAGTATAATAGCAACAGATAAAATCGAAAGCGGCTTCTTTATTACTAAAAGATTTGGAATATCATATTTTACCGTATCCGAAAATTCAACAATCAGGACTGCCGTAATATTGGGGTTGCTTCTGACAAACTCTTCAAGCGTCGAAGAGAACACAGTATTTTCAATAAAAAGGAAAACCCTCTTATCATTATGCAGCGCATTAAACCCTATTTCGGAATCCAGCTCCTCATATTCAACGCCCAGGCGTAAAGCATCTTCCCTAAAACGCGCCGATATATGCGGATTAGAAATCAGCCCCATTACCAGAATATCCTCAGGCTCTTTAATCCTGATAGACGGCGTACTGTCTATAATCTTCTGGGGCAGCCTGAATGAAAACTTACTTCCTTTTTCATATTCGCTCTCCACGGAAATGCTGCCGTTCATCAGCTTAAGAAGCTGTTTGGAAATGGCAAGCCCAAGCCCCGTTCCTTCAATATTGCGGTTTCTCTTGCTGTCTACCTGCTGGAATGATTGAAACAACATGTTCAGATTTTCTGCCTTGATTCCTATTCCGGTATCTTCCACGGAAAGCCGCAGTTCTATTTCATCATCGGAAGTCTGCTCATAATCCATCGTTATGATAACCTTTCCCCTCGATGTGAACTTTGCCGCATTATTCGCAAGATTTAAAAGCACCTGCTTGATTCTGATGTTATCACCCAAAAGCTTGCTGGGAATATTCGGCGCAATATCAAGAATAAGCTCCACTTCTTTACCCTTCAGCCTTGTCATAATAATATTCGTAACATCATTTATGATAGACATTGTTTCATAATCTTCTAGGGTAATATCCATTTTTCCGGACTCTATCTTGGAAAAGTCCAGAATATCATTGATAATCGTCAACAGGGACTTGCCTGCTTCTTTGATTTGATAAATATATTCCCTCGCAACGTCGGGTAAATCTTCCCTAAGAGCCATCTCCGCCATACCGATAACCGCATTCATGGGCGTGCGGATTTCATGACTCATATTAGCAAGGAAATCCGACTTCATATTCGACGTCCGCTCCAAGTCCTCATTTGCCTTAAACACCTGATATTTGCTATATGCCATATCGGAGAGAATATTGGCTATGCTGGAAATAAACCTTGCCGCGTTATCAATATCCGCCTGCTCCATGATACGCACTTTCTTTGCCGCTTCCCAATATTCATCCGGATTTACGCCTATTTCAGCCGCAATCTTTTTAATCTTTTCTTCTTCCGGTTCATGCGTAAGAACCTGTCCGCCGATAAAACAGCCGATAAGCTTGCCGTTTGCCATAATTGGCGCAGCAAAGTCTATAAGCCCCGCATGACAATCATAAAGCACAGAATGTCCGTTTTTCATGGCAAGCGCCGTACCGGATTTATCACAGTTCTCACAACGCTTGCAGCCAATCGGCGACTGCCTTGTATATTTCATACAGAATTCCGAGAAGTTTGAGCCTTCCGTTACCGCTACGCCGTCAGCATCCGTAATAAGCGCTGCAAAACCCATTACACGTGAAAATGTTGCTTCTATTCCCTGCAAAATGCTCTTATCGATTATATCCGTCAAATATAACTCGTCAAAATCTGTTTCCATCTGTTTATCCCCGCTCTCTTATTAAGTAATCGCCCCGTTTTTGTTCATTGCGTCTAAACCCGTGCTATTAACATTATTAACCAATAATACTATTAATTACGTTCATAAGCTTCTCCCTGTCAATAGGCTTTAACAGATAGCTCTGCGGTTTTAGTGCAAGCGCCTCTGTAATTTTATCACGTTCAGACACACCTGTCAGAAAAACTATCGGGATATCCTTAATCGCGTCGTTCGCACGTATTTTTTCCATAACCACAGGTCCGCTTTCCTCCGGCATCTCATAATCCAACAGTATCAAATCCGTTTTCTTTCTCTCAAGGAACTTCATGGCAATCTTTCCGCTGATTGCCGTTGCCACGTCGTAGTCGTCATGCAGCTGCTCTTTCAGCATCTTGAGCATGATAGGATCATCATCCACTACTAATATATGTTTCCGTTCTTTTACTTCCGGTTTAAGAGCTGCCGCATCCGCCGCCGTATTCTGATTAGGCGCGGACTCCAAAGCTGCTTTATCATCCGCCGATTCAGGCGTAAGCGCCGCCTCTAAGGAAGAAATTACGTCTTTTAAGGAATCAATATCCGCAGACATGTCAGTTTTCTTTGACTTTGATTTCTTCTCTTGTTCCTGCTCCCCATCAAATGTATCCAATGCCTCTAATGTCTCTGTTTTTTCCCTGTAAGCCTTAACGTACTCCTGCCGCTCATCCAAAAAAGCAATCAGCTTTTCCTGAATTGAACTTATCGTAAACGGTTTTACAATAACCATGTCCGTCACATTCACGGCAAACTTCTCAAACTCGTCGCACTCCTCTTTAGAACCAATCAGAATAAAAGGCACTCTCGCCGGTTTAAGAGTATGTTTGATATTATTCATTTGTCTTAAACTTTCCTGCGATTCCCCGCTAAGACAATATATAAAGACATCCGGACTAAAATATTTAATATGCCTGATAATATCTCCAAAGCGTATAGATGTGGACATAACCTCAAAATTATCATCCATATGTACAAAGAAATCATCAATTATGGAGTTATTCCTTCCTGTAACCAGAGCCTTATACTTCATTACCCATCATTCCTTTCTCTATTACAATCAACTACAAATCCGCTTTCGCTAAATTGCCACCATCAGCGGTGCTAAGTCCGAATTTTCTCTAAACGCTGACTTCCACAACAGCCAGCACAACAATTCGATGCCGCCATATCTCTATCATAATTATCCACAGGAGAAGTAATAATACAGACTGCCTGTGCGGCAATCCCATCACCGCTGCCGGTAAAGCCCAACCCTTCCTCGGTCGTCGCCTTTACATTTACCTGTGAAATATCTATCTGCAATGCGTACGCGATATTTCCGCGCATGGACTCAATATATGGACGTAATTTCGGAGCTTGCGCAATAACGGTTGCATCTATATTTTCAATCAGAAACAAATGCTCTTCCAGCATTTCTCCCACGCGCTTAAGCAGCTTGATTGACGATATCCCCTTATACTGCTCATCGCTGTCCGGAAAATGCCTGCCGATGTCACCCAGCGCAGCCGCGCCAAGAAGCGCGTCCATAATGGCATGCAGCAGAACATCTGCATCCGAATGTCCAAGCAGCCCCTTTTCATAAGGAATATCCACACCGCCGATTATAAGTTTCCTGTCCGCAGTCAGTCGATGTACATCATAACCCGTTCCGATTCTCATAATTTTCTCCTGCTCCACGCCGTTTATTTTATCTGCGCCGCTTGTTTTCTTTCCCGGCTATTATACTGCATTTTTATGGTAAATAATGTTCAATCCCTTTAAAATAAGCTCATTATCGCAGATAATCTCCGTCTTACAGTAAGGCACGATGCTCCCTGCAAGACCGCCTGTGGCAACCACGGTAGTCTGATATCCGAGTTCTTCCCATATGCGCTCAATCATACCGTCTATACATGCCGCCTGCCCTATGATAATGCCGCTTTTCATACAATCGATAGTATTCTTGCCTATAATCTTCTTAGGCGCCTCCAGACTGATTCTCGGCAGCTGCGAAGTCCTGTTTACCAAAGACTCCAAAGATACCCTTACGCCGGGAAGAATCTGACCGCCTACATAATTTTTATTTTTATCCACTACACATATCGTCGTAGCAGTTCCCATATCAATAATAATGACCGGTTCGCCATACTCATTGAGCGCCGCCACAGAGTCAACCACAAGGTCGCTTCCAAGCTGCGCGGGATTGTCCATAAGGATATTCATTCCATTCTTTAATCCCGGTCCCACGACAAGCGGCGTAATCTTTATCAATTTCTCTATTGCATCCTTTATGACAAGAGTAAGCTGTGGCACAACAGAGGAAATAATGGCTCCGTCTATATCAAACGCGCTTACGTCATGAAGCTCCAAAATCGTCTTAAGGTCAACGAGATATTCCAGCATCGTCTTGAATGTGGACGTCGAAATACGCTCTTCAAACAATATTTTATCATCATCAATACAGCCTATTACGATGTTGGTATTTCCCATATCAATAGCTAGCAGCATGATATAAACCCCCTCAAACTAACAGTTCAGCCACACATTGGCAAAATTACGCTTTCGGTACTTCTTGCTAAACCGTGCAATAAAAAATCACCCGCAGTACGGATAAAAATATATCTGTACTGCGAATGATTATACCACATTCGCAATTTTATGACAATATCGTATTATCTTCCATATGCCTAAGTACAGCTATAATCGGCATAATCAGCAGCCCACAGAAGAAATTGCTTATGCCGTGTATACAGTCAAAAGGAAGTCCCGCAATAATCCATGCTATCGTCGCCTTGAAGCTAAGCCCGTACATAACAGCCTGAGCCGGAGCATACAAGATTCCAAACATAAAGCCGTGCAGGGAACATACCGCCATATATATAAGCGGACGGACTTTATCGGGCATCTTACGCGGCAGCAACATTACCGCGCCCCACAGGACAGTCCATATGTACAAATAGGGAATCCACCATGCCGCAAATCCACTGAAAATGCCATTTAACAGCACATATGTATATATCGGGTACAACGCCTTCTTTCTGTAGGCCACAGTAAAAGCAACTACAAACACGCCCAGAAGATGCACGTTAGGCAATATCTCCATAATAGCTTTCGTGGCGTACATTAGCGCGCCTAACATTCCAAATACTACTACTTCCCTGATTGTGAGTTTCATGCCTATTCTACCTTAAAGGCATAGCTTGCCCCATCTGTTACAGCAGTAGAGTCAACTCCGGTCTGCGCATACTCGCCATCGACATAAAACGCCCAATAAACGCCGTCTTTGTCATAATCGGCAGTTATACCGTTGACTGTTTTTACATAGAGGCCGTATTCACTTTCGTCTCCGGCAATCAGCCCAAGTTCAAGCAAAGCCTCTCCTACCGTTTCCTTATCAGTATGGATTTCAAACTCCGATTTAATCCCATCTTTATCCACAACAGTAAACATAAATTTCACGCTGCCCTCGCCAAGCTGCTGGCTGCTATTTTCAGAATCACCTACGGCCTGCATATCCGTTTCCGTCACAGTGCCAGAATCCTGCGCCCCTGTTTCCGTTACAGAGTCCACTGATTCACCGTTTCCTGATTCGCTGCCCCCCGTACCGTTGCAGCCGGTCACAAACAGCATCATAGCCACAGTAAATGTAACGCACAAAATTAATGACATCAGCTTTTTATTTCGTTTCATTTGCATAGCGCTTATCTCCCTCCAAGTTTATCTGAAACAATACCACTCTATCATAATATTTCGTGCCGGTTTAGTCAACTGCTATCAAAAACCGGAACAGCCTAAGCCATTCCGGTTCTCTGCAGCTTTTACTAATCTATCATGCTTCATTCGCGAATCTGTAGCACCATATATTCCTCAAGTATGCCCTCCACATCATAGTCCGGGGCGTATTTCTTTGCTATATCGCAGATGCGCTGCACCTCATCTATGCTGTCCTCTTCTAATTCTTCCGCGATTGTTTCAGGCGTCTTGCCTTTTGCAAGCTTTCGGCAGATTAAGTCTATTTTCGTTTCTTCTCTTCCCTCAACTTTGCCTTCTGCCAGACCTTCTTCTTTTCCCTCACGCCTGCTGTCCCACATCAATACTTCAAGCTTCATATACTCCTGCCTCCATTCTTCATGCCGCCTCGCCTTTAGCACTTCCTTGTCCAGTTCTTCCGTAAAGGCGTCCTGCGGCTTCAGACTGTCAAAATATTTTAGCAGATTGGCAAGTTCTTCGTCTACGTCGTCCATTGTCCCTTTTGTGTTTAGGAAGATTTTCTCCGTCCCGTCATTAAGGCGGATTGTGGTGTCTTCCAGGCACAGGTTTTCAAAATGGTATATGTGCCGCCCTTTGCCGAACAGGTCGAAGGTGCAGATAAAGATTATGTAGTCCTTGCCCAGCTGGTCATATTCTGCGCCCTTCGCTATCATGTTGACATCGATTACCGCTTGGTAGTATCGGCTCCTTTCCTGCAGCACCCCGGTGTTCCGCGCCTGCATCTCCACAGCGTAGACGGTATCCGCCTCATCATCTG
>JAMPEU010000042.1 GCA_023664865.1 Butyrivibrio sp.
TCAACGTCGAAATACAGATGTATGAAGAGAAGTCGCCGTTTAGAAGGGTGCGTTACTATCTGTCGAGCATAGACATGAGCATACTGGAAAAAGGAAAATCCTATGCGGAATTGCCTGACGTGACGCTGGTATACATATCCAAAGGCGATTTCATAGGCGGTGAAAGAGGTCGCTATAAACCGCCCAGAAAAGCAGACGGACAGGACGTTACAATGTCATTTGACAATGGATTGCATGAGGTATATTTTAATCTTGAATATTACACGGACGATGCAAGGGTAAATGAATTGCTTGAATATTTCAAGGACTCGAAACCTGACTACACCACAGAGAATTTTCCGAGGATAGTGGAACGTGTAAGATATTTCAAAGTACAGAAGGAAGGGGTAAATATTATGTGTGAAATAGCTGATAGAATCAGAAGAGAAGGAGAGCAGGAAGGAATAAAGAAAGGTAAACAGGAAGGTATAAAAGAGGGAATAAAAGAGGGAATAAAAGAAGGAATAAAAGAAGGTGAAAGTCTGCTTGCATCGCTGTTAAATCTGCTATTTGCCGACGGCAGGACAGAAGACGTGAAGAAAGCAGTCGCAGACTCCGCGGTGAGAGATAAACTTTACAAGGAATATGGAATTGCATAATTGGGGTGGATTTTCACTAAAAACCTCTTGCATAAATTTTCAAATATAGTAAAATTAATTTTGTATATAAAAAGCTAAATAATTAATTGAAAAACGCCGATATAAATGATAATAACCATGTTTCTGCTCAAATATACAAGCAGAGCCATTAGATGGTTATGTTTCTGTGTTTTAAAATTAGTTAGAATAATAAGGCAACAGGATAAATATGTATTACTTGTAGTAAAAGGAGAGAGTGATATGTCAAAGAAATCATCCGTGAATAAACCCAAGAAATCAGGGAGAAGACTGAAAAGGAGCGTCAGGAGGACTCTTGCGGCGGTTTTGATGATAACTGCAATCGGAGTGGCGGCGATACCGGTGCCGGAGAACTTGGCTACAGAAACGACGCCGACAGCTTCAGGCAACAGTACCGGAACTACCACCGAGAGCGTCAGTGATATACATGATATGTCGAAGTTTGGGTACGAGGAGGGTTATACAACTGACGATATCACAATAAATTCTGGAGAAAATCTTCCATTGAATCTGTTTGCAGAGTCAACGGTAGAACAAATGCTTGCAAAATTAAAAGATAGTGATGCAAATGCTACAGGCGAGCTTAACGGATTTGATGGCAAGCCTACGACTAACAAACCTGATGTATATGCTTCATACACAATTAGGAGCATTGATGGTAGGATGTCTTTAATTTGGGAGTTTTTATATTATGTGGGAAAAGAAGGAGATTCAAAGCGAGGCGTAGTATGTAAATATAATGATGATTTTGCTACTGATACAGTAACTTTGACTGATCGACCGATTACGTCGTATTATACGGTATCGGAAGCTGAGTTTGAAGCTCTTTATAATAAAACATATGATAATAAGCTTGAAGGTGACGCGAAGATTACTCATGGAACCGTTGTTGCAAAACATAAAATGGATCCGACAGAAGACATAAAATTTACATACGACGATTATCAGAAGTATAAAATTACGGGTACAAAGCCAACCGGTGGAAGTATAAGTACGGCACAATGGAATTTCATTACAGGTGATTACTGTAAAGCTGATTTTCAGGCAGCATGCGGTAGGTTTGAACAGTATGACAAGGACTATTCACAATACGAGAAAGATAAAGAAACTGATCCTGATGTTGAAGAACCGTCAGAGACAGGTAAAATGGCTTTTACGGTTACTCCGCTTAGCTATTTAAATACAAAAGCGCTTCAGGAGAAATTCTATTGTGAGAATAATAATGAGCTTTCACAGCTTTCGCCTGATGGTTTCACGCTAGTTGCAGTTTATGACGGCAGACCGAAAAGCAATGGCGGCGATATTTACGTTGCGCAATATACTAAGGACGTCCCAGCGGATAAGAAGACACTAAGCTTTGATTTGGATGACAATAAGTATCTGGTGAAAAATATAAGCCAATTCCAAATGAGAGCTATTGGGGAAAAAGCATTCGCTGAAATTGACAATGTAATTAATATGGAAGTTCCAAGTATGATACGTTACATTGGAGATGAAGCTTTTGCAGGTGCAGGCTTGATTGAAAGTATTGACCTTGGAAATGCAGTTCAGATTGGAAACAGGGCGTTCAAAAATTGTACTCATTTATCTAAAGTAACGTTGGCGCAGGGAACTGGGCAGATTGGAGCAGAGTGTTTTTATGGTACTGCAATTTCAACTATAGAACTGCCAAGTTCTGTTACTAAGATAAGCTATGGTGCATTTGCAGATTGCATTCAAATGACAAGCATTGATTTTAATAAGTTGACTGATGCAGCTGTTATTGGTGATTATGCTTTTTATGGCTGTACTGCATTGCGGGAAGTTGATATGACTAATGCCAGAATTAAGCAAATAGGAAAAGGGGCATTTGCAGCAGAAGCAGGCGTACTGGAGAAGTTTACTTTCCCTCAGATAGTTCAAACTGGAATTATGGATGATCCGAATTGTATAGGTGACTATATGTTTGCGGGGCGTTCTAGTTTAAAAACTGTGGTATTTCCTAAGAATTATGGGAGTTCTTCCTTGAAAAAAGGGTTTAAGCTTCCTGATAACATGTTCCATGCTTGCATAAATTTGGAGTATGTTGAGTTTCCGGCTGATGCTGGGAAACCAAATGCATGTGGTTTTGTCGATTATGATTCGGATAAATTGTTTAGAGATGTAAGAGGTTCAAAACTGTGTGTAAGAGGACCTGCGGAGAATAGTGGGACTGCTGCTGATAGAATAGCGTATCCACGTAAAGCCACATGGGATGCAAAGACTGCTGATAATGATTATCCTGTGCCATATTTATATACAGAAAACGGCAGGGAGTATTATGAAGTCAGCCGTGGTGACTATCTGCTTTGTATCCAGAAGAATGCAGATGGGCAGACCGGCGTGCTTACATCATGTAAGCTTAAACCCGGAAGCACGCAGTCAGGCGATGTGCCGTTGGTAATACCTGCTATGGTAGGCGATACGAAGGTGACTAGCGTTGCATCGGATTGTTTTACAGATACAAAGCTTAACAATAATGTAGAGACCTTGATTATTGAAGATGATTCTATATCCACGATTGCCGACAGCGTATTTAAAGGCTGGCCTAGACTTGCTAAAGTAACGATTGGTAATTCTGTTACGTCAATAGGAAGGGAAGCGTTTGCAGATTGTAATAATCTCGTGGATGTTACATTTAATTCGCCGATGAATGGCAACCATGCGGGCTTTACAATAGGCGCAGATGCCTTTAAGACGGGCAGCACCAGATTGACGTTCCATGGCGATATAGTAGAAGGTTATGCGCCGTTTGAATGGGCGATGAACCCTGACAATATAATTAAAAAGCCTGAGGGTATCCGCGTATGCTATAAGAGCCTTACGCCTACCTACCTTACTGTAATGTATAATCCTAATACCGAACTGGTTACGTTATTGGATTATCCTAAGTACAATCAGATAAGCAAGGTGCTTGACGAAGCACATGAGAATGAATTCTATGATACTAACGGAAATAAGATATATACATCATATAGGAATATGATGGAACAGCGTTTGTATGTAGATTATAAGGATGATTATTATAAAGGCAACAGGGAAGCTTTTGCAAATGCGTGGAAAAGCGCGGTTACTGCAGAACAGAAGGAGGCTGTTTATAATTCAGATGATTATGGACCATGGGTAAATCCTGACTTCTGTAGTGAATGGGAGGATTGGGTTACTTCATCAAGTGGCGGCGGTACTGTAACTGATCCTGATAATACTAGCGGTGGAAGTACAGAAAATACTGATCCTGATAATACTAGTAGCGGAAGCACAGCAGTCATAAATAAGCTTGCCGACTGGTTATTTGAGCCTATTGTCGCTTATGCAGCGGAGGGAGATCCGACACCTTATTATTCTTATCCGGGTAATGGATATGATCCTGTAAAATACTCGGAAATGACAAACAGGAAACCTTGGCAGACCACTACATCAGAAGCTGACGCATTGATTAGGGCAACTAAAGAGATAGTTGTTCCTGCCGGAGTGGATTCCATCGATGTATATGGATATTATAATAACCTTGATAGAGACGGCAATAAACTTGAAGTAAAGGAAGCGGATAACCTTGAGAATGCTAAACAGTATTTGACAGGCGCACATGGCTGTTGGGATGCGGATACTGTCAAGATGTATACGCTTGAAGGTCTGAAGAGCGACGACGAAGACAATATTAACAGCGTTCCGGGGCTTTTCAGCGGCGATTATGATGATAAGGCGGGAGAAGATAACGAACAGCGTATAAGAGGAAACGACCGAATTACAAGCGTGATTTTGAACAGCGTAAAATATCTGCCGGATTATGCGTTCGACAGTTGTGAGCAGTTGACTTCGGTTATTCTTGGACCTGATTGTGCAGATATAGGCACAGCACCGTTCCGTGGCTGTCATTCTTTGAAGGCGGTAGGGGATAACGATTACTATAAGACTAATAATGGTATAGTTTATTCCGTAAATTCAGATGGAAGCTATACGATTGAAGAGTGTCTGTGGGCGAGAGGGCTTGCAGGTGGAGTCGGCGAGGCGCAGGTAAGCCTTTCCACAGATGAAAATCTGGGCATGGTAAGCACAATAAAAGATGGCGCGTTTGAAGACTGTGATAATATAACGCTGGTAGACTTGACGAATACGGCAGGACTCATTGATATACCTGACAGATGTTTCAAGAACTGCGATAATCTTAACAGAATATGGCTGCCGGGAACTGTAAACAGCATTGGGGAAGAGGCTTTTGTAGGGGCTAACCAGTTAAGCGAACTGCAGATTCCGGGTAAGGAAGTATTTATTTCCGGCAATGCGTTTGACAATAAAAAATTGGCGACTACGAGCGTGTATACATCGGAAGATTCATCGGCAAAAAGGTATGTTGA
The DNA here is from genome assembly GCA_023664865.1 of Butyrivibrio sp. Lineage (GTDB taxonomy): Bacteria > Bacillota > Clostridia > Lachnospirales > Lachnospiraceae > UBA3282. The sequence continues at coordinate 5,030 of JAMPEU010000042.1, forward strand.
TACTTACGGAAAACAATATAAGCTGGAATGGCATAAGAAGGATAACTGGCGTGTTATTTTCTTGGATGCTGATTTGCAGCAGATAGGTAAGGAGCAGGTTGTTGATGATGGCGCATATGCGGAAATACCGGCAGATCCTGTAAAAGAAGACTGGGTATTTGATAAGTGGCTTGGAACCAACAACGCGGATCCTAAGAATCCGATTCATGCTGATACTACCTTTGTAGCTACAGGCTACTCTACGAGTTCTATGGTAGACGGAAAATATGTGGTAGACTTTATGGATCAGGTTGATGGCACTATATTCAGCACCCAGCTTGTAGCGCCGGGAGGAGATGCGATTATACCTCAGGCTCCTGTGCATGCAGGATATACCTTTGTTAAATATGGCGGTGATACGCTGACGAATATTCAGAAGAATTCTGTAGCGCTTGCGATGTATAGCGGCGGTACAGGAACAGGCGTTAATGGCGGAAATGGCACGACGAGCGGTTCGTCTTCGTCTACGCAGACCAGCAGTGATTCCGTTTCGGGCAACTCGACATCCTCGACATCAACCGGAGCGAGCAATGTCGGCAAGTATACCGTAACCGTTATTAACGGAAGCGGAAGCGGTACGTATGATGCGGGAACTACCGTAATAATAGCGGCTAATACTCCGGCAACAGGTAAAGTGTTCAAAAACTGGACTACGGAATCGCCGGGAGTAACTTTGGCAAGCGTAAGCCTTTCAGCGACTACGTTTGTGATGCCGAATAACAATGTAACTGTGACGGCTAATTATGTAAATGGTTCCGGCAATACATTGACAGGCACTTCAACTAACGGAAATACCGGCAATGGCAATAACGGCAATACAAGAGTGGATATTACCAAGCCGGGTATCAGCAATAAGGATTTGGCTACTGCTAAGGTCAACGGTTCGACGGATAATTTTGTCGTAAAGATTTCTGAGACGGCTGAGGCGACGCAGGCGGTAATGAATGCGCTGACTAATAAATATGGCAACCTTGACAGTGTTCTGTATTATGCTATGGATATCAGCCTCTATGATTCTACAGGCACGGTAAAGATTTCCGATACCACAGGGCTGACGGTCGATATTACGATTCCGATTCCTGACGCGTTGACTGTCTTTGGCGGTAATAACATGGCGGGTGCGGTAGTAGCAAATGACCAGCTGGAAGAATTGAGCGAGAGGTTCTCGACGATTAACGGAGTACCCTGCATAAGCTTTACGGCGACGCACTTCTCACCGTATACGGTTTATGTCAATACGCAGCAGCTTTCAGACGGTGCGCTGGATATAACGCCGAAGACCGGAGATCCGATTCATCCGAAGTGGTTCTTGTCACTTGGGCTTGCATGTATGTCCATAATATTGTTTATGAAGAAGGACAAAAAGCCTGTAAAAGTTAGAGCGAAATAGCATAAGATACATAGGGGGCGCCTATGGGAAAAAAGATTAGGAAGGCATTAGGAGCTGTTTTGATGGCGATAGCGATTGCCGTTACACAGATACCTGTTCCGGATGTAGAAGCGGTGGATACCGCTTCTGCATCCGAATTTCAAATGTCGGGAACAACGTTAGTAAAGTACAACGGCACGGCTGCGAACGTGTCTATTTCTGATTATGTGGAAAAAATAGAGTCACAGGCGTTTGCGGGAAATGAGTATGTGCAGAGCGTGGTAATAGGCAGCAATGTGGAAAGTATCGGCACTGCGGCGTTTGAAGACTGCAGCGCGCTTGTGTCGGTATCCATACCGGATTCTGTTCTGTCCATAGGAAGCGCAGCGTTTGCCGACTGTCCTAATCTTAAAGAAGTAGGCATAGGCAAAGGGCTTGAAACCTTAGGCAACGGCGCTTTTGCAGGAGATATCAGGCTAAAGAGCGTCAATATAAGCAGTGAAAATCCATATTATACATGTTATGACGGCGCAATTTATAGTAAAGCGGATGGTTCAATCCTGTATGACGTACTTTCCGGAAGACAGGAAAAAAACTATACGATGCCGTCTGGTGTTACTAAGATAATGCCTTATGCTTTCTGGGGAGACAGATTTCTTGAGAGTGTCGTAGTAAGCGGCAATGTCTCGGAAATATCCGCATATGCTTTTTCCAACTGTGCTAATCTTAAAAGCGTAGATATTCCCTATTCCGTGAGAACAATAGGGATGAAGGCATTTGAGAACTGTATCAGGCTGCGTAATATTACGATACCTATTTCTGTCGGCACTATTCACAGTACGGCGTTTGACGGCTGTACGAAGCTTACGATTGATGCCGTACCGGGCAGTATCGCCAAGGCGTTTGCGGACAGTCTTGTGCTTGAAGATATCGACGTATCCGAATATGAAGATACGGACTTAGATACCATAAATGATAATGACTTCGATACGTCAGATTCGGATGATACAGGTAATGATGCGGCTGCGAATTATTATCATGAGGTGACTCATATCAATTCAATGGAAGACGAAGAAGATACTTCTGTTAAAGGCAAGTCCAAAGTCGTCGGAAGTCAGGTGTTTGTTTTCGTTGACAATACCTCGGCGACGGTTAATTCGGGCGTACCGGATTTAAGCAGCGTGGAAGGCGTGGTTTTTGGCGAGACCGGGGAAACTATAAGTGATATTGACAATAGTGTGGTAAAGGGTGATTCTTTCCCAAAATACGAGATTATTGATAATAAAGTTATTGCCGATCAGGCATATTACAATGACAAGAATGAAAATATTGAGATACCGGATACGATTACGGAAATAGGAGAGTTTGCCTTTGCAAGGTCGAAGATAACTTCCGCCCATCTTCCGGAAGGACTTACGAAAATAGGATATGCAGCTTTCTATCACTGCGATGAATTGACTGATGTAGTCATTCCTTCCACAGTGACGGAAATAGGACCTTCGGCATTTGATAAGACGCCGTGGCTGCAAAATTGGGAACAGAACGGAACAGAAGATTTTTTGATAGTCGGAGACGGAATCTTACTTAAATACCGCGGCAGTAACGCCGATGTGACAATACCCGATGGGGTAAAAACAATAGGCGCAGGCGCGTTTTCCGGTAATTCAGGCATTAAAAAAGTCATATTGCCCGAGAGCGTGGAAACTGTGGGTGAAGGGGCGTTTTTAGGCTGTGCTGAACTTACGGACATAGAGGGCGGTAACGGTTTAAGAAAAATCAGCGACAGGGCTTTTGCAGGCTGTCCGCTTCAAACTATAAGGATTCCGGAGTCCGTAGAGGAAATAGGTCTTAGGGCTTTTGCGGTAGCGGAGTCTGTTAGGAAATCAAAACGGGGAACTGTGATATTTGAAGGTTCTTCTTTACCGGTTCTGTCATGTGAGGATTCTTCCTGTAAGTTATATAATGATTCATACAGGGGACTCGCGTTTGAAGGTGTGAATACCGCGATTATACCTGATGATTTGGACTCTGTGGAAGGCACTGTGTTAGACAGTCGTGTGTATGGTTTCAGAGGCTTAATTAACAGCGTAAGCGCCAGCTTTTCGCAGGATACATCTACTGCATCGGCTGATTTGGAAAGAGAGTTGGAGGCGATAGGACCGTCTGTTACGGTCAGCGTAAGCGGTAACTCGATTGGCAATGCAGAGGCGGCAAGCGCATCATTAGACGGAGCCGACTCCACATATTTACTGAATATAATGGAAAGCGAAGAGGCAAAAGACACTATTCTTGAAGCATACGGCAAGCTGTATGGGGATAATGTGCCGTCGAACCTGTCAGCATATGATATAACTCTGTATGATATGAAAACATCGCTTCCGATTATAGGGCTTGGCAGACAGAAGATTGAGATTACCATTCCTTTACCAGAGGGAATTGTTGAGGAGAATCTGCATGTTATCTGTACGGACGCCAACGGACAGTTAGAAGAGGTGGGAAGCAGCGTCTTTTCCACAAATGGGGTGGAGTTTCTGACCTTTTCAACTAACCATTTTTCGCCTTATGCGATATATAATTATGCGTCGGGAGCCACGGTTTCGGTAGTTGATGGAAAGGCGGTATTTTCTACGGGAAATAAGGATGCGTCCCCGAATACCGGTGATCACAGTATTCACCCGAAATGGATTCTGTGTATAGGATTTCTTTTCACAGGTCTTGCGCTGTTCTTCTATCGCGGCAGACGGAGAAAGGCATAAAGCAGAAATAGTAAGAATTAATATAGCGAACATAAATAAAACTTCCGGCATAAAATATGAAAAAAGCCGGGAGTTTTTAAATGTATCGCGTTAGAAAACAGTTAGGCTGCAGTGACAGCCTGCAGCAATCGTGCAGAGGCAATCCGGTTACTGTAGCGATTTTGGACACAGGCATTTATATGCACCACGATTTGGAAGGACGGGTAGTAGAGTTTAATGACTTTGTCAACTACAAGAGCAGAATTTATGATGACAGCGGGCATGGAACTCATATTGCCGGCTGCATCGGGGGAAGCGGCATTATGTCCGCCGGAAGATATAAGGGCATAGCGCCGGAGTGCTTTTTCTGCATAGGGAAGGTTTTGGACAGTAACGGTGACGGAACAATAGAAAGTATGCACCACGGAATGATGTGGGTATTGCAGAACCGTGTCAATTATAATATCAGAGTCTTAAATATATCGGTCGGTATAGGCGAACTCCATGAAAAGAGGAAAATTGAAGAATTATTGGAGATGATTGAAGAGGTCTGGCGTTCGGGCATTGTCGTGGTATGTGCGGCAGGCAATGCAGGACCTGATGAAGGAACAATATCTCCGTTAGGCAACAGCCGTTATGTAATCACGGTAGGCTGTCATGATGGCGGATATTTCGGAAACCGGCGCGGTCTATGTGAAAACTATTCAGGGCGGGGCGATGGCGATATTCTATATCGAAAACCCGATGTGGTTGCGCCGGGGACGGATATTATGTCTTGCTGCAACAGGGGTAATTATTATGTGAAGAAGAGCGGCACATCGATGGCGACTCCGATTGTGTCAGGGGCGGCGGCTCTGCTTTTACAAAAATATCCTAATCTTAACAATAATCAGGTTAAGCGGAAAATCATCTACAGCGCCAAAGATTTGGGCGAGCCGTGGAATAAACAGGGGTGGGGTATGTTGGATATCGGCAGGCTGATACAGAGTTGAAGTGTCACTTGACATGGACGGCAAGATTGTATACAATTATACGAGGCAGATATACTACCCGCGTAAGTGTAGAACGGCTGTGAAAGGAGTTTTTTAGTACCATGAATAATTATGATATCAGAAATGCGATGAATGATAATTATTCCCTGAGCGGCAGAGTATTCCGAAAGATACGAGAGGACATTCTGAGCGGTAAATATAAGGAACATGAAGAGTTAAAAGAGGTGGCAATCGGTGAAGAACTTGGCGTGAGCCGGACTCCTGTGCGCGAGGCGTTCAGGCAGTTGGAATTAGAAGGGCTTATTCAGATTATTCCTAATAAAGGCGCATATGTAACAGGGATTACGGCAAAAGACGTAAAGGATATATATATGATACGCTCTCTGTTAGAAGGCTTGTGCGCCAGACTTGCGACCGAAAAAATCACTAAAGAGCAGATGGAAGAGATGGAGGAAAATATCTATCTTGCAGAGTTTCATGCAGATAAAGGCCATATGGACCAGATGGCGGAGCTTGATAATCGTTTCCATGATATTCTCTATGAAGCCTGCGATTCCAAGATGCTTGAACAGCTGCTTAAGGATTTTCACCAGTATGTGCTGCGCGTAAGACAGAAGACGCTCTCAGCAAACATCAGGGGACGGGAATCAAATAACGAACATAGACATATTATGGAGGCGATTAAGGCAAAAGATGCGGCGAAAGCCGAAGAACTTGCGAACAGACATATAATAAACGCATATGATAATATGGTGAAAAACGGACTGTATGACGTATATAAAGATGAAACGGCTTAGTTTAAGGAGGGCATACTTTGATGGAAAAAATAAAAATGACTACTCCGTTAGTAGAAATGGACGGAGATGAAATGACAAGGATACTCTGGAAGATGATTAAGGACGAGCTTCTTCTGCCCTATATCGATTTAAAGACAGAGTATTATGACCTTGGTCTTGAACATCGTAACGCAACCGATGATAAGGTGACGATAGAGTCCGCCGAGGCGACTAAGAAGTACGGCGTTGCGGTTAAATGCGCGACTATCACTCCTAACGCGGCGAGAATGACTGAGTATAATCTGAAAGAAATGTGGAAGAGTCCGAACGGAACGATTCGTTCTATTTTGGACGGAACCGTATTTCGTGCGCCGATTTTGATAAAGGGAATAGTGCCTTATGTCAAGAACTGGACTAAGCCTATTACGATTGCCCGCCATGCTTATGGCGACGTATATAAGAATACGGAAATCAAAGTGCCGGGAAAGGGAAAAGCGGAGCTGGTATTTACGGCAGAAGACGGCACGCAGGTGAGAGAGCTTATACATAATTTTGACGGCGCGGGAATAATACAGGGCATCCATAACACGACAGCATCCATTTCCAGCTTTGCAAGAGCCTGCTTTGGCTATGCCGTGGACACGAAACAGGATTTGTGGTTTTCTACTAAGGATACCATCTCCAAGAAATACGACCACACATTTAAGGATATTTTTCAGGAAATTTATGATGCCGAGTATAAGGCTAAATTTGAAGAGCTTGGAATAGAATATTTCTACACGCTGATAGATGATGCGGTAGCGAGGGTAATTCGTTCCGAGGGCGGCTTTATCTGGGCGTGTAAAAACTATGACGGCGACGTTATGTCGGATATGGTGGCGACAGCTTACGGCGACCTTTCGATGATGACTTCCGTACTGGTGTCTCCTTCGGGCGTCTATGAGTACGAGGCGGCGCATGGCACGGTTCAGCGCCATTATTATAAGCACCTTAAAGGAGAAGAGACGTCTACCAACTCGATAGCGACTATCTTTGCATGGACAGGCGCATTGCGAAAGCGCGGGGAGTTAGACGGCAATAAAGAGCTTGCGGATTTTGCCGATAAGCTTGAGCAGGCATGTATTAAGACCGTGGAAGACGGAAAAATGACGAAGAGCTTATCCCTGATTTCGGGGTGCAAAAACCCGGTAATACTCAACAGTCTTGATTTTATTAAGGCGATTAGGGGGTCGTTGGATAGTATACTTAACGCAGACTAAAACAGGCGGGCTGCCGGAATATTATTCCGACAGCTCTTCCCACTTTTCATATAATTGTACAAGTTTTGTGTCATTGTTTTCTCGTTCCTTTGATAACTCCTGGAGTTTTGCCACATTCGTGCATATATCGGGAGAGGACATAAGTTTGTCGATTTCGGTATTTCTGTACTCTAATTGCTCAATTTTTTCTTCGCATTTTTTTAAGTCGTTTTCTTTTTTGCGTTTGGCGGCATTCTCTTCCTTCTTTTTCTTCCAGTCCTGCTTGTTGTCTGAAATGTTTTGTGCAGATATTTTACCGATATTATTAGAAGAGGGTTTATCGGTATTATCGGCAGCTTGTGCGTTTAGGCGCTGCGCCTTTTTTTCTGAATAATAGTCATAGTTGCCCAGATATTCGGTCAGGACTTTGCCGCTTAGCTCGAGTATGCGGCTCGCGGTTTTATTGATAAAATAGCGGTCGTGCGAGACATAGAGTACCGTTCCTGTATATGCGTTTATCGCGTCCTCGAGGATTTCCTTGGACATAATATCGAGGTGGTTGGTAGGCTCGTCAAGTATCAGAAAATTGGATTCCGACAGCATGAGTTTTGCCAGCGAAACCCTGCCGCGTTCCCCGCCGCTTAGCGACTCGATTTTCTTAAACACATCTTCACCCGTAAACAGGAAAGCGGCAAGCGTATTGCGGATTTCCGTATTATTCAAAGTAGGATAGGCGTCCGAGATTTCATCAAACAGGGTTTTGTCAGGGTGCAGGACATGATGCTCCTGATCGTAATAACCAATCTCTACATTAGCGCCAAGGCGAATAAGTCCTGTGTCGGGAGCAAGCAGCTCGTTTATAATCTTTAAAATAGTCGTCTTGCCTGTGCCGTTGTCGCCTATTATCGCGACATGCTCCCCGCGTTTGATATCTATGCACAGATTATTAAAAAGCGTAAGTTCTCCAAACGCCTTAGATAGATTTTCCACATGAAGAACATCGTTGCCGCTCAGGCGTCGCGGCTCTAAGCGAAGGTGCATATCAGCTTTTACTTCCACAGGCTTTTCGAGGACTTCTATTTTACTTAACGCCTTTTCACGGCTTTCGGCACGTTTAATGGATTTCTCACGGTTAAAAGACTTTAATTTCTCAATAACTTCTTCCTGATGCTTTATCTCACGCTGTTGATTCATATATGTGTTGTACTGCGCGGTACGCAGCATTTCTTTTTTTGCCGCATAGGCGGAATAATTTCCTGAAAAAACCGCAGCATTGGAATTATCCAGCTCGATTATTTTCCCTGCGATGCGGTCAAGGAAATAGCGGTCGTGGGAGACGATGATTACCGCGCCCTTATAGTTTAAAAGGTAAGTTTCAAGCCATGTAATCGACGACATATCAAGATGGTTGGTAGGCTCGTCGAGTATAATCAGTTCCGGACTTTGCAGTAAAAGCTTTCCAAGCGCGACGCGGGTTTTCTGACCGCCGGAGAGGGTGTCTACGGATTTTGTAAATTCGCTTTCCTCAAATCCAAGCCCTTTTAACACTCCGGTAAGCTCGCTTTTATATGAATAGCCGCCGCCGGACTCAAAATCATGGGTAAGCCTTGCATATAATTCCATTAAGTCGTCGAGTTCTTTACCTCCCACGCTTTTCATCTGTAATTCGGCGGAGCGTATCCGATTTTCCAGTTCAATCAGGTTTTGCTTGACGCACAATAATTCTTCATAAATCGTGTTTGTGCCTGATACTGCCTGATGCTGGGAAAGATAGCCCACAGACAGCCCCTTGGCAAAGGTCACGCTGCCTGAGTCGGCGTTAAGTTCGCCCATGATGATACGCAGAAGGGTAGTTTTCCCCGCGCCGTTTATGCCTACAATGGCAGCTTTTTCATGCGCCTCTATATGAAAAGATACGTCCCTTAAAACAGGAACTTCATTAAATGATTTATGTAAACCGCTAACTGAAAGAATCATAGTTTTGGATTTCCTTTTCGTTGATTTTCATTTTATTTTATATCATAGGTAGTTTTACAGTCAAGTGGCGACATGTGAAGTGTAAACGAAAATGCTTGTTTGCAGAGCGGATAAGTGATATTCTATTTATTATAAAGCATAGTAAGCAGCGCTTTGCCTAATTAAGTGAAAGGTGTGATTGTATGGCGAATAAGGATGAAGTTTTCAAGAACGCGTTGGAAGGGAAGAGTATTCCGATATTGACTTTGGATAATAAATGGCATAAACTTTTGGCTTATGTCGGAGCCACGTCCAAAATCAAATCGCTTGAGGATAAACTGAATGAATTAGTAAAGCGTCAGGGCAAAGTCAATACTGAGAGCAAAGACATTAAAAAGATTAAAAAAACCCTGATGAATGAAGTCATGCTTATTGCAGACGGTCTGATGCAGTCACCCGACAGTAAGAAACTTAATAAGGATATGGACGAGCATAAACGGCTTATTGAGGAATGTAATGAGAAACTGAGCGCCTATGAAGAAGAGATGCTGGAACTCCCGCGTGAGATTGATAAAGTCAATAGAAATCTCATGCTGCTTACGATGGATTCATGTTACAGTATGCTTAAAGAAAATGAAAAAGAGCTTGAGGTATTAAATGAATGGTTGGTGCAGGCGCGCCGCGAATTAAAGAAAAAGATGGTGCGCAAGCAGGAAAAGGAAGATTTTAACAATGAATTATATACATATATGCACGATATCTTCGGGGCGGACGTAATTGAAATTTTTGATATGAAATATATTGGAGAGAAAAAGTGAAGCATCTGGTAACACAGTCGGAAATGAAGCAATATGATAAGAATACGATAGGACGCCTTAATTATCCGTCAGCCCTGTTGATGGAGCGTGCCGCGCTTGTGACCGTGGAATATTTAAGAAGGGAAAAGGGCAGTGAGCTTTATCGCGTATTAGTCGTTTCCGGCTGCGGCAACAACGGCGGCGACGGCATAGCGGCAGGACGGCTGCTTATGCTGCAGGGGTGCAAGGTAGACTTTACACTGCTTGGAGACCGAAGCAAATGCAGTAATGAAACGGCGCTGCAGCTTGACATTCTTGCAGGATACGGATATAAGCCGTATGACAGAATTGCAAAAGGTGAATATGATATAGTAATCGATGCGATTTTCGGGATTGGGTTATCCAGAGATATAGAAGGGATATACAAAGACGCTGTATTGAAGATTAACGAAATGGACAGCTATGTATGTTCCATAGACATTCCTTCCGGTATTCATGCCGATTCGGGGCAGGTTTTAGGCTGCGCGGTCCGTGCAGATTTGACAGTGTCTTATGGATTTTGCAAGCTTGGGGAAATCCTATACCCCGGCGCGGAATATTGTGGTAAAATCGTATGCGGACAGATGGGGATTGACGAACACAGCTTTTTTGGGAAAAAGCCCTACTGGTACACCTATGATTCCCTTGAAGATATAGACCTTCCGTATAGAAAGCCTGATGGAAATAAAGGAACTTTCGGCAAAGCGCTGGTAATTGCAGGCAGCGATTCCATGTGCGGTGCGGCTGTGATGGCAGGAAAGAGCGTCTTTAAAATGGGCGCGGGCATGGTAAGGATAGTGACTTCACAGAAAAACCGCGATGTTATACTAAAGGCAATGCCAGAGGCAATGCTGACTCTTTATGATACCGATATTGAAGAAGAATTTAACAAGGCTCTGGCGTGGGCGGATTGCATACTGATAGGACCGGGCATCGGTAAAGGAAGACGTGCGGCATGGCTGCTTGATAAATGCCTAAATGAGAGCAGTCTTCCGTTGGTGATAGACGCCGACGGCTTGAATATGTTAGCCGAAATGCAGGATATTTCAGGTGAAATTTTTGCAGACAGGAAAGTTATTCTGACTCCGCACCTTGGTGAGTTTGCGAGGTTGTACGGCTGCAGCGTTAAAGAAGTTTCTGATAATCTGACTGTCTATCCGCAGAAACTTGCGGATAGGCTTAACTGCATCGTGGTATGTAAGGACGCCCGCACGGTAGTGGCGCGTCCACATGCCGAGAGTAGTTTCATCAATACATCGGGTAATTCAGGAATGGCGACGGCAGGTTCGGGAGATGTGCTTGCGGGGATTATAACAGGACTGCTTGTGCAGGGAATGGAAGCGGCGCAGGCGGCGATGGCGGGAGTGTATCTGCACGGCGTGGCAGGAGATATGGCGGCAGAAAAATGCGGAACGTTAAGTATGATGGCGACGGATATTATAGAGGGGTTGCAGGATATTCTAAGGCAACATTTACTGACATGATTAAGATAATTGCAAAATTTATTATTTCATAGCGTGAGTTGTACAATATATACAAAACATAAGCAGGGTGCTCTGTCGCCGTCGGTACTTAGCGAGGTCTTTTCGAGCTTAGTACCGTTACTGGCGACAATGCAGCGGAAGCGTGCCCTACGTTGTTTTGTATATATTGTACAACGTGAAATATTGAAGAATGTTGTTTCGCAATTATCTAGGCAGAGTAAGAATGAGGGATTTTTAAGATGATGGAGAATTACGGAAGAGTATACGCGACAGTGGATTTAGATGCTGTTCTTTATAATCTTGAGCAGCTTAAAGCTAATATTGCGCCGAATACTAAGATAATGGGGATAATTAAGGCGGATGCCTATGGGCATGGCGCGGTCAGAATCGGTAGGGAAATGGAGAATCTTGACTATGTATACGGTTACGGCGTGGCGACGGCAGAAGAGGCGTTTGCCTTGCGGGACGCGGGACTTAAGAAACCGATACTGATTTTAGGGTATTGTTTTCCGTATAGCTATGACAGGCTGATTACGGAAGAGATAAGGTCTGCAGTGTTCAGGTATGACACGCTGGAAGAACTGGATGCGCGCGCGGCTGCGCTGGGAAAGAAAGCCAAAATCCATATCAAGGTGGATACAGGAATGGGCAGGATTGGCATCATGCCCGATTACGAAGGCTTAAACTTCGTGCGTAAGGCGCTTAGCTATAAACATCTCGAAGTTGAGGGAGTATTTACCCATTTTGCGCGAGCTGATGAAAAAGATAAGGAAGCGGCAAAGAAACAGCTTGGCAGGATAAGCTCTTTTATACGGCGCATAGAGAACGAACTCGGATATGACATTCCCCTTAAGCATTGTTCTAACAGTGCGGGGATTATAGGGCTAAAAGAAGCGAATATGGATATGGTGCGCGCCGGAATAGCAGTATACGGCTTGTCGCCTTCTGAGGAAGTGAGCAGGAACGTCATAAATCTTAAGCCCGCATTGTCTCTTAAGAGCCATATCGTATATATCAAGCAGGTAGAAAAGGGCGTACAGATAAGTTATGGCGGTACATATACGACGGATAAAAAAATGCGCATAGCAACCATTCCGGTCGGATATGGGGACGGCTATCCAAGGAGCCTGTCTAATAAAGGTTATGTGCTGATAAGGGGGCGGCTTGCGCCTATTATAGGAAGAGTCTGTATGGATCAGTTTATGGTCTGCGTGGATGATATTCCCGATGCAGCTTTAGGGGATGAAGTAACCCTGATTGGACAGGATGGGGATGCAAGTATCACAATAGAAGAGGCTGGCGCGCTTTCCGCACGGTTCAATTATGAATTTGCCTGCTGCTTAGGCGCGCGGATTCCGAGGATTTATATAAAAAACGGTAAGCTTGTGGAATGATAAAGCGGATTAGTGATGATTTGCGCGTATACCTTCAGAGAAATTGGCAATACTATTGCTGTTACTTAGAATTGCTGGATTGATTGAAGGAAGTGTGTGATATGAGACGAGGAGATATTTATTATGCTGACTTAAGACCTGTAATAGGCTCTGAACAGGGCGGCATCAGACCTGTGCTTATTATACAGAACGACGTCGGCAATAAGCATAGTCCGACGGTAATATGCGCGGCGATTACATCTAAGATGAATAAGGCTAAGCTGCCTACTCATATAGAGTTAAATGCAAATAAATATGATATGGTGAAGGACTCCGTGATTCTATTGGAGCAGCTTCGAACTATTGATAAGAAGCGTCTTAAGGACAGAGTCTGTCATCTGGATAAGGAAATTATGAAAGAGGTAAATGTGGGCTTGATGGTAAGCCTTGAATTGGATACATAAGAGAAAGGGGCGGTTAAAATGAATATTGTCGGCGTAGTGCTGATATTTATGGTTCTTTTGATTTTAGAAATGATGTTTTACGGTTTCAACGCTGCATTGCAGAACATCTCAAACACGGATGCGGATAATAATGAAGAAAAGGCGGGTATTAAGGCTGAAAGGCTGCAATACATGATAGATAATCCCGCGAAGTATTCAAATGCCATGCAGCTTGGAATCGTAATGATTAATATGCTGCTTGGAAGCTTTCTGCTATTTAGGCTGTATGATATCGCGAGGAATCTTATCGTTAATTGGGCGAAAGATATGGGCTGGATACATATGAAGTGGCAGACGGAGTGTTTAGTGGTGCTTACGGCAATTGTCGTCACGATATGTATGCTATACATAGTATTGACGTTTGGAGTGCTTATTCCGAGAAAAGCGGCGTCAAGATATCCCGATGCTTGGGTTAAATTCTGGATTACGCCGATATATATTTTTGTGCGCTTCGCAGCGCCTTTTACCGGATTCATATCAATGACGGCAAGAGGTATCCTGCAGGTTTTTGGCATAAAGGGGCTTGACGATACGGCGGACGTAACAGAGGAAGAGATTCGTTCACTGATAAATGTAGGGCATGAACAGGGGGTCCTGCTTGAGAGCGAAGCCGAAATGCTTACCAATATCTTTGAATATGGCGAAAAAGAAGCCAAAGACATCATGGTCAACCGCAATAATATGATTGCGATTGACTGTAATATGACGCTGCAGGAGGCGGCAGCTTTTATTATTGATGAACATAACAGCCGTTTTCCCGTATATGACGGAACAATAGACCATATAGTCGGGATTCTGCACTTAAAAGACGTTATGCGTATGCAGATGAATGATAAAATGTCGGGTAAGGCGATAGGCAAGATTAAAGGTCTGCTCAGAGAGCCTTTGTTTATCACGGAAACAAGGAAAATCGACGACTTGTTAAGGACCATGCAGAATGAAAAAATCCAGATGGCAATCGTAATCGACGAGTATGGACAGACGGCGGGGCTTTTGGCGTTAGAGGATATACTTGAAGAGATTGTCGGGAATATTCAGGACGAATACGACGAAGAAGAAAGCTATATTAAGGAAAACGGTCATGACGAATACATAATAGACGGCATGATGCCGCTTGACGAATTGGAAGAGCAGCTTGAAATAACCATTGACGATAAGCTTTTCGATACCGTAAACGGCTTTGTAATTTCTAAATTAGAGCATATTCCGGAAGACGGCGAAGAATTTGAGTTTATATATAAAGGGTATCTTTTCAAAATTCTTGAAGCCGGTAATCTGATGGTGCAGAGTGTAAGCGCGGCTAAAATCCCCGAAACAAAAGAAGGGGAAGAAAAAAATGAGCAGACAGTTGAAGAAACGGAAAAAAAATGATAAGATAACATGATGAGATTAAAACACAGGCTGAGAAAGGAGCAGGATTACTGACATGTCAGGACATTCAAAATTTGCAAATATTAAACATAAGAAAGAAAAAAA
>JAMPEU010000043.1 GCA_023664865.1 Butyrivibrio sp.
GAAATGACGTTACTTTCACGGGATTTGTTATACAAGCCTGTGAATATGCACTTGATAATCTGGATAACAGCTCAATTAAGGAATAACTAATTTAAGCCCCCTGCATTTATGTGCAAGAGGCTTAAATGTTTTTCTCTTCTATTTAACCCTAAATTCCTCTGCTTCTTCCTCTGTAAGAGGTCTGCCCAGCATTTTAAACCGTTCTATCATTTCTGCCCATTTATAACGCTTTCCATCTGGTTCTCCCGTTAGTCTGCTGTCTTTTGCATAATAAGAAATGTCATGTGTAAAATCTACTGATTTTCGTTCCATTGCCAACATAGCCATCACCTACTTTCTCATATATTTGTCTAACAGTATTTGTGCAGCATCTTCAAAAATAACCATTCTTCTCGGTGTGATTTCAACTGCATTCAACTTATCCATATAATATTCCACCAAATCACTTTTTGATGTAAATGCCACTACGCCATCGCAGCCTGCCTCAAGGCTTACCTGACAGGCAATCGCAAATAAATGCGCACCCACACCTGCATAGACTCCTTTATGGCTATAATTATGCGGTGCTGTTTCAACAATCTCCACATCAGCTACTCCGCCGTCAATTTTTATAGATATTCTACCCTGAACTGTATCATCACCTTTTAAAAAAAGCTCATATATATCATACCCATTTTTCTCTGTAATACCCCAGTTGAACCTCCAGCCTTTATAATCTTTTGGTCTTATCGGTGTTTCGCGCAACCGGTATTCCGTTTTCACTTCCTCTCCAGTTCTTGTGTCTATCAAACAATCTGTAATCTTGTCAATTAAAATATCAACTTCCATCTTTTATGTACTTCCTTCTTTCTCTTAAATTTTATCATATTTTCCTGTAAAATACTATTAAAAACAAATTCTTTCAATCCTTCAACTCCTATATCCATATACTTACTTAACAACTTTAAAACTTATATGCGGCGCCTGGCGGTACAGCCCTATTACCTCGCCTTTATATTCATCATCTGTCCATACATTATGGGCATCAATCCTGACTGTGACTGTTTCATTGGCTGGAATAATTAAAATCATATTTTCCTCTCTTTCTTTTCATTTATGATACGGTTCTCCATTATTAATCCTGTAACTGCGGTATATCTGCTCAAGCAGAATAACCCGCATAAGCTGGTGGGGAAATGTCATTTTAGAAAAACTGACCGCTTCATTCGCGCGCCTACTGATGTTTTCATGCAGCCCAAGCGAGCCGCCGATGATAAATTGAATGTGCCCGACTCCCTGTACGCCTAATTTTGCAAGATTTCCTGCAAATTCTACAGAATTATACATTTTTCCTGCAATTTCCAGCGTCATTACATAAGAGTCTTCCCTGATATGCCTTAAAATGCGCTCCGCTTCCTTAAGCTTAATCTGCTCTGTTTCCGCCTCTCCTGCCTTATCGGGAGTCTTTTCGTCGTCAACTTCGATAATTTCCAGCTTACAATAACGGCTTAAGCGCTTTTCATACTCTTTGAGCGCATCTTTCAAATAATTTTCTTTAATTTTACCTACGCATATAATAGATATTTTCATATACTGTTATAATTTGATACGTCATCGTTTTAATAGGTTTTATGTATAACTGTGCCTTAATCTGTCATATCTCAAACTTGCCATATTTCAAAATAAATTCTGGTAATAATCATCTATAAAATTATCCAGAAAACTTTCCTCAAGATTCATAAACTTGTCCTGAATAAGTTTCTTGATTTTTTCCGTGCGTTTAAAATATTTCTGCTCATCCGGAAGTTCTTCGTTCTCAAACAGCCCTTCGTCAATTCCTTCTTTTGTCAGATTTTCGGCGCACCATTTCGTTATCTCTTCTACAAGGGAGTCTTCCGACTTAGCCTTTAGCAAGAGTATCTTAAAGGTCTTCATGGATACAATCCCGAATACGATAAAAAGAATGAAAAGCGCGCTCATTACGCCGCAGACAAGGTATTTCGTCGTGGGGGCATTTTGATAAAGCGGAATCACTCCGCAGAGTGTCAATATACAGAATACCAGCCCTATAACGCCGATAAACAGCAGCGTATAAGCCGAAGACTTATTATCTTCCGCCTTTTGCGCACTGTTTTGATATGAATGTACCCATTCATTGCTTTTATCTTCTCCGGGTTCGGATTTTTCATCTTTTAGGCTGTCTTCTGTCATTTCGTCGTCCGCAAATTCGCTTTCTGCCAAGATTTGACCTTCAAAGATTTCTTCTGCAAACATTTCTTCTTCAAGTACATCTTCCGCTGTCTCAATATCCTCTAATGACTCAACCAACTGCGCGCCACAGTCCGCGCACACAGTAATCCCTTCCACATATTCATTCTTACATATAGGACACCATGACATAATGTTTCCTCCTCTTGTATATCACTCAGCTCATCGATTACTATTCACAGTCTTAGGCGACATGGACTCATATGTTTCCTCTTGAGGCTCTTGGAAAACGCCGGTACTTAGTGAAAAAGACGCAACGCGACTTTTGAGCTTAGTACCGCTGCGATTTTCCACGAAACAAGAGCGTGCCTCAAGTGGAAACATATGAGTTCATGTCGCATACAGAATATTATTAATTACTTCGTTTCGTAATCAAAACACACTCTGCCCGTTGCAGCCTCTCCCACGTATCCCGCCGCCTCAATATGCGCAGGAGATACCTGATATTCATGTAAAGCCTCTTTAGTCTCAAAAACCGATATCAAGCCTATATCCTTATTGCCGGAAGGAAGTCCGTCCGTTACAACCTGCAATGAAACCACTCCTGACACAGAGTCTTTAACAGCCTCCAGCTTTTCTTTAATATTAAGCGCAGCCTCTTTCTTTTCGTCAGCATTAAGCTCTTCTTTCAAATTCCATAAAACAATATGATGTACCATAACAATCTCCCATTCTTTTTATTCATTATGCCAAAAGAGATACGGAAATCACTCCATATCTCTTATTCAGACTATATTTCTAACGCGCCGACAAATATTCGTCAATGCCTTTAGCCGCAGCTTTCCCTGCGCCCATTGCAAGAATAACCGTAGCCGCGCCCGTTACTGCATCACCGCCTGCATATACGCCTTCTTTCGTGGTCTTTCCGTATTCTTCATCGGCAACGATACATTTATACTTATTTACTTCTAATCCTTCGGTAGTCGAAGAAATAAGCGGATTGGGCGATGTTCCAAGCGACATAATCACAGTATCCACATCAATCACAAACTCTGAACCGGGTATCTCTACCGGACGTCTTCTGCCTGACGCATCGGGTTCTCCGAGTTCCATTCTGATACATTTCATGCCGCACACCCAGCCGTTTTCATCTGCCAGAATTTCCGTAGGATTAGTCAGCAAATCAAAGATAATCCCTTCTTCTTTAGCATGATGCACTTCTTCCACACGCGCCGGAAGTTCCTCTTCACTTCTGCGGTATACGATATGCACTTCGGCTCCAAGTCTGAGAGCCGTTCTAGCCGCATCCATCGCCACGTTGCCGCCGCCTACGACAGCCACCTTCTTGCCACGCATAATCGGCGTGTTGGAATTTTCATCAAACGCTTTCATCAGATTACTTCTCGTCAGATATTCATTTGCGGAAAATACGCCGTTTGACTGTTCGCCCGGGATTCCCATAAACTTAGGCAGCCCTGCGCCTGAACCGATAAATACTGCATCAAAACCTTCTTCTTCCATCAGTTCGTCTATGGTCACGGATTTTCCTACTACTACGTTTGTCTCAATTTTTACTCCAAGAGACTTGACATTTTCGATTTCTTTCTCAACTACGTCCCTCTTAGGCAGACGAAACTCCGGTATGCCGTAGACAAGCACGCCGCCCGCTTCATGCAGTGCCTCGAAGATTGTCACGTCATATCCCTTTTTTGCAAGGTCTCCCGCGCAGGTAAGTCCTGCCGGACCTGAACCGATGACTGCCACTTTCTTGCCTTTCTTTTCATTAGCTCCGCCCGGTTTCACGCCGTTCTCCCTTGCCCAGTCTGCAACGAAACGCTCCAGCTTGCCGATAGAAATAGGCTCGCCTTTAATTCCGCGGATACATTTGCCCTCGCACTGGCTCTCCTGCGGGCATACACGGCCGCAGACCGCCGGAAGCGCCGACGATTCGCTGATTACCTGATAAGCAGCCTCGATATCACCTGTTTTTACTTTTTCTATAAATTCCGGAATATTAATAGCTACCGGACAGCCTTTTATGCACTGTGCATTTTTACAATTTAAACATCTTTGCGCCTCATTTGCCGCTTCTTCTATATTATATCCGAGGCAGACTTCCTCAAAATTTGCCGCACGTACCTTTGCGTCCTGTTCACGGACAGGCACTTTTTTCATTACATCCATAATTTTACCCCTTTCCAATAAGCCTGTTAGTCAGCGCAGTTTCCGCAGCCGCCGTGATGGGTTGCCCCTTCTTTAGCCCTTAAAAATGCCCTGCCTTCTTCCGTCCTGTATAACTGCTGGCGTTTCATTGCCTGTTCAAAATCCACCTTATGTCCGTCAAACTCCGGACCATCCACGCATGCGAACTTAACCTCTCCGTCCACGGTAAGACGGCATGCGCCGCACATACCGGTTCCATCCACCATAATCGGATTCATGCTGACAATGGTAGGAATATTCAATTCCTTTGTCAGTTTGCACACGAATTTCATCATAATCATCGGACCGATTGCTATGCAGACGTCATATTTTTTGCCTTCATTAACAAGCTCCTGTATAGTATTTGTCACCATGCCGCTTCTTCCATATGAGCCATCGTCTGTCGTTATATATAGGTTGCCCGCAACAGCCTTCATTTCTTCTTCCATAATAAGTAAATCTTTGGTTTTAGCGCCTACGATTACGTCGGCATTCACGCCGTTCTCATGAAGCCATTTAACCTGCGGATATACTGGTGCAGTTCCCAAACCGCCCGCAACGAAAAGAATTTTTTTCTTTTGCAGGCTTTCCTTTTCTTCATTGATAAGCTCTGAAGGACAGCCTAACGGTCCTACGAAGTCATGGAAACTGTCGCCCGCCTTTAACGCCGACATTCTATAGGTTTCCGCTCCAACGACCTGAACCACGATTGTTACAGTCCCTTTTTCACGGTCATAATCACAGATGGTAAGCGGAATCCTTTCACCTTCCTCGTCCATTCTTACAATTATGAACTGTCCCGGCTGACAGGATTTTGCCACGCGTTTTGCCTCAACAACCATGCTGTAAATATTCGTCGTAAGCTCCTTTGCCTCTAATATTTTATACATTATTTTTTATCCTCCTCACAGTATATACACGTCATATCTTTCTAATAATATAAGAAGTATGGGTATTTTGCAACCAATTTTTATTCCGTACTCAAAAACTCCACCGCTGTAAAGTCCCCATTCACATCATAGCCCAGCCTTGCGACCGAACCTGTATACGCCTGCACTATAAAAACTCTGTCAGTTCTTATAAGGCTTCCGCTACCGTCATTATGATATTCATATATTGCATAATAAACATCTTCACCTATGCCAATCACGGAATTGAACTGATAGCTGTATGTACCGGCCTGTAATGCCGAGCTGCCGTGGATATCTTTCAGATATCCGCTCTTTAACAAGGTATCCTTTAATATAAGAACCGCATCGTCCGTCGAAATGGCATTTGACAGCTTAAATGTATAAATGCGCTCAGTTACTTCGCTGGCTATGCCTTCTTCACTGATATTGACAAAGTGGAAATAAGTAGTTCCAAGCGGCATGGGAATCGGTCCCGTATAAAGGGCGCTGTTCTTATCGGGTTCCGAATTGTCAACCGTATAATATGTCTGATAGCCTTCCTGTTCGCTTACTTCAATCATCATGGGCTTGTCATATTCGCCACTATATAGATTTATCTCCGGCGCAGTAGGTATTTCCGGGCTGATATTATATTTCTTGCTTACAACTTCGCTCTTAATTCCGTAATCGTTGATAAAAACCGCGCTGACAGTATACCTTCCGTTCTCCAGAAAAATCGGCGCAGTGTAAACATCGCTGAATCTGTCGGGTACTGAGCCGTCCATAGTATAATAAATAGTTCCTGAAGTGTTGGAACTTAGTTTGAGCGGAACGACCATATCATAGCTGCCCTCTTCATAACTGAATTCCGGCACTTTTGCCATATAGCCCTGAAACATATTGACAATCGTATCTTCTTTGCATGAAAGCAGAAGTTCGTTAATCTCTTCGTAGCGTTCCTCGCCTGAATATATTGCAATCATTTTGTCATAAGCTTCTTCGACGTCTTCATAAGGATATATCCCCTTATCGATTATCAGCTTAAGTTCCTCAAGCGCCGCTTCATTATCAGTCATAAGATAATAGTAATCCGCCTTAAGGAAAAGAATTTCCGACTGCTTATCATCTTTGGCATACGCTTCGTCAAGATATTCGATAGCTCTTGTATATTCACCGTTAGCCGCATATTCTTTTGCTTTATTGACCTTATATTCAACGGTTTCCACATGGAGGGAATAAAAATAATAGGACAGCCCTGCTATAACGAATACTATCACGATTGCGATAATAACCCCAATCTTATGACTGCGTTTCTCTATCTCTTTTATTCTGTTTTTTTCTTCCTCTTCGGACGTTGTTTCATTGCCGTCCACACTCTGTATAATCTGCTTGTCTTCTTTATCTGCCTGTTCGTCGTCCTGTAATGCAGCCAGTGTGGAAAGAGTTTCCGTTATACTGTTTTCAATTTCCGGTTCAAAATCGGGCACAATCTGAATTTCTTTACCGCATGATTCGCAAATGAGATGGCCCTCTTCTATTTCATTCCCACAATTTGGGCATTTCATAGGCATTTCCTTTCTGACGCATCAGCCTGCCGACTCAACGCAATTATACATGAGCATAGCTATCGTCATAGGTCCGACGCCGCCCGGCACAGGAGTAATCGCGCTGCACACTGGCGCAACATCATCATAATCCACATCGCCGCACAGCTTATTGTTCTCGTTTCTATGTATTCCGACATCTATTACGATGGCGCCCTCCTTAACATAATCCTTTGTTATGAACTTCGGCTTTCCAAGCGCCGCTATAAGGATGTCAGCTTTTTTTGTTATTTCTTTTAAATTTCTTGTCCTGGAATGGGTTACCGTAACTGTTCCATTCTTCCTAAGCAGCAATAACGCCATCGGCTTACCGACAATATTGCTCCTTCCTATTATAACACATTCTTTTCCTTCAATCTCTATTCCGGAACGTTTTAGCAGTTGTATGATTCCGGCAGGCGTGCATGAGACAAAGCCTTTTTGTCCGATGCAGAGCGCGCCCACATTCTGAGGGTGAAAACCGTCAACATCTTTCTTAGGATCTATGGCGCGGATAACCTCATCCTCGTCGATATGCTTAGGCAGCGGGAGCTGGACAAGAATACCGTTCACATCGTCACGTTTGTTCAAATCGCTTATTAATTTAAGTAGTTCTTCCTGACCGGTACTTTCGGGAAGTTCATAGGCAAGCGATTCTATTCCTATATATGCGCAGGCTTTTTTCTTATTGCCGACATACACAGATGAAGCCGCATCGTCACCGACTTGAATAACCGCAAGGCAGATACTTATGCCTTTGCTCTTAAGTTCAGCCACCTTTTCCTTAAGTTCCTCTTTTATTTGCGCAGAAATCGCCTTTCCGTCTATAATCTGTGGCATATCTATATTACTCCTTTCTGTAAATACTAACACTCACTCCCAGAGTTTAGCCAAAATGAACAAAATAAGGGGTGACTTGCCACTGCATCGGAACCCCGTTTTTGTTCATTTTGACTAAACTCATGCACTGGTTAAAATAATCCTGTTATGACACCATCGTCATTTATATCTATCCTATACGCCGCCGGCTCTTTAGGCAGTCCGGGCATCGTCATTACCGTACCTGTTAATGCTACGACAAATCCCGCTCCGGCAGAAACATAGACTTCCCTGACAGTGATATCAAAGTCCTCCGGTCTCCCCAGCAAATCAGGGTTATCCGACAGCGAATACTGCGTCTTTGCCATACATACGGGCATATTGCCAAATCCCAGCGTCTCAAGCTTTTTAAGCTGCGCTTCTGCCACAGGCGTATAGGAAATTCCATCCGCACCATATATTTCCTTCGCTACGGTCTTGATTTTCTCTTTAAGGGAAAGCGAATCTTCATATAACACATGGAAATCAGACGGCGTATCTTCTATTGCCTTAAGTACCTTCCCTGCCAGTTCGACGCCGCCTTCGCCGCCTTTTGCATATACCTGCGATAATGAAAATTCACAATTCTTCGCCACACAGAATTCCCTGACATAATCTACCTCGGCGGCAGTATCCGTCATGAATGAATTGAGCGTAACAATAATCGGAACTCCGTATTTCTGCAAATTCTCAATATGTTTCTCCAAATTGACAATGCCGCATTTAAGCGCCTCAAGGTTTTCTTCGGACAATTCGCTCTTGTCTACTCCACCATTATACTTCAAAGCTCTGACAGTTGCCACTAAAACAACCGCGTCCGGTTTAAGATTTGAGATACGGCACTTTATGTCAAAAAATTTCTCTGCTCCTAAGTCTGCGCCAAATCCTGCCTCAGTAATCACATAGTCAGCCATCTTCAGCGCAGCTTTGGTAGCCCTGATGGAATTACAGCCATGCGCTATATTGGCAAAAGGACCGCCGTGGATAAGCGCCGGAGTATGCTCAAGCGTCTGAATGAGATTAGGCTTCATGGCGTCTTTAAGCAGCGCCGACATAGCCCCTACCGCTTTAAGGTCAGACGCCGTCACTGGCTCTCCTTTATAATTATAAGCTACAATTATCTTACCGAGCCGTTCCTTTAGGTCCTTCATATCCGAGGCAAGACACAGAATAGCCATAATCTCGGACGCAACTGTAATCACGAAATGGTCTTCCCGCACAGTGCCATCGGCTTTATTTCCTAATCCTACCACGATATTCCTAAGCACTCTGTCGTTCATATCCAGACATCTTTTCCATACGACCTGTCTGGTATCGATTCCAAGCTGGTTTCCCTGTTGGATATGATTGTCCAATAGTGCCGCAAGCAGGTTGTTAGCAGCGGTAATGGCATGAAAATCACCTGTAAAATGCAGGTTCAAATCTTCCATAGGCACCACTTGCGAATAACCGCCTCCCGCAGCTCCGCCCTTAATTCCGAAACATGGACCAAGCGAGGGTTCACGCAGTGCTAAAATGGCGTTTTTGCCAAGCCTTCCAAACGCCTGTCCAAGACCGATGCTTACCGTCGTCTTGCCTTCGCCCGCCGGAGTTGGATTAATCGCCGTTACCAAAATCAGCTTTCCGTCAGGTTTTTGTTCCAGGCTTTTCATATATTCTTCCGAAAGCTTAGCCTTATACTTTCCGTACAGTTCCAAATCATCCTCATTCATGCCAAGCTGCTTCGCTATCTCTGTAATCGGACTAAGCACAGCTTCCTGCGCAATTTCAATGTCTGTTTTCATAATTGTTGTCTCCTTGCTCTGCATACATTAAAGGATTTCCTCAACCAACTGCTCAAACTCAGCAAGTGAAAGCAGAATCTTACGCGGTTTCGTGCCTTCCTCTTCACCTACCACTCCGGCGTCGCATAACTGGTCCATAATCCTTGCCGCCCTGTTAAATCCTATTTTGAATGCTCTTTGCAGCATACCTATGGAAGCCTTGTCCTTCTCAATAATAAATCTTCCCGCATCTGCAAAATACTGGTCGTATTCAGATGCCGCATCAACCCCGCCCGTATTTCCTTCCGACACGGAGCTGCCTATATTTCTGATTTTTTCTTCCACGCCTTCATCATAAACATTTCCAATCTCCTGATTTTTCAGGAAATCTACTACGTCTGACACTTCTTTATCCGATACGAACGCACCTTGGATTCTCGCAGGTTTCGGATAACCCTGCGGATAAAACAGCATATCGCCTTTTCCAAGCAGCTTCTCAGCCCCCACCATATCCAGAATGGTTCTTGAGTCCACGCCGCTTGATACCGCAAATGCCACACGGCTCGGCATATTCGCCTTAATCAGGCCTGTGATAACATCTACGGAAGGCCTTTGCGTAGCTATGATAAGATGTATTCCGCACGCCCTTGCAAGCTGTGCCAGACGGCAGATGGACTCTTCCACTTCTCCCGGTGAAACCATCATCAAATCCGCAAGCTCGTCCACGATAATAAGAATCTGCGGCATCTTTTCCGGAGCATCGGCGTCGCCGCCTGCTTTCATGCTCTCGACCTTTTTATTATAGCCCGCTAAATCGCGCACATTATAATCCGCAAACTTTTTATAACGCTCCGTCATTTCCGCCACGCCCCAATGCAGCGCCGCAGCCGCTTTCTTAGGATCTGTGACGACCGGAATAAGCAGATGCGGAATACCGTTGTATACGCTTAATTCCACTACCTTAGGATCTATCATGATTAGTTTTACATCATCGGGGTGCGCTTTGTATAAAATTCCCATGATGATTGTATTAATACATACTGATTTACCTGAACCTGTCGCTCCCGCAATAAGCATATGCGGCATCTTGGCGATATCCGCTACTATGGTCTTTCCCGCAATGTCCTTACCGACTGCAAACGCCAGCTTGGAAGGAAAGTTCTTAAACTCGTCGGATTCTAACAAATCCCTTAACGCTACGCCCAAGACTTCCTTATTGGGAACTTCAATCCCTACAGCCGCCTTGCCCGGAATCGGAGCCTCGATACGTATATCCGTCGCTGCAAGATTAAGTTTAATATCGTCCGCAAGCCCTACAATCTTGCTTACCTTTACTCCCTGTTCGGGCTGCAATTCATATCTGGTAACGGAAGGTCCTTGGCTTATATCCGTAACGGTTACTTTTACGCCAAAAGTTCCCAGCGTCTGCTGTAAGCGCAACGCCGTTTCCTTTAACTCACGGTCTGAATTGCCCCCATTCCTGCCTTTACCCTTTACAAGCTTGTTATACGGCGGAAAATGATATTGTCTGGGTGCTTTAGCCTGAGGCACAGCGATAGATGCCGCCTCCACCTTTTCTTCATTGCCCGATGAATCCTTTTTCTCCGCAAACTTGGCTACCGGACGTTCACGATAAGACACCCCCGTTGTCGTGCCTTCCTTATGTATGGCAATATCCTGCCTTTGCAGCGTTTCATTTACATTTCCCGTTTCTTCATTTGCTTCATATGTATAATCATCACCTATATGAATCTCTGACATATCGTCTGACACATAATCCTGTACATCATCTTGTATATTTCCACGCTGCATATCCCCGTCTACGTTATAAGCAGTCCCTGCCGGCATGCTTTCCACGAAATGATGCGACTCTCGCGTTCTGATGACAGGCTCTTCATAATCCTCTTCTTCATTCAGCGTAATTTCATGAATATCATCCCTTACCTTCTGATTCTCTTCATATTCTTTGGCGGAATTACTGCCGCTAAGCGCGGTATCTATCATAACGCCGGATACTTTTTTATCCATTCTGAGAATCTTCTCGTTCTCTTTTTCCTCTTCCTGCTGTTTCTTAAGCTCCCGCTCTTTTGCACGGCGTTCTTCCATGGCTTCACGCTTCTGCCTTGCACGTTCGCGTCTGTATTCCGCGTCCTCTACTGAACGCTCATATACTTTCCTGCCCTGGGACTTGACTCCGCCGATAAAAGATTTCTCGGTCACGATAACTGCGCAGATAATGCCAACCACAATCATTGCAATAACGGTTCCCGCCATGCCAAGCAGCTTATACAGCGCGAATGCCGCCGAACCCGCAATAATGCCGCCGCCGTTTCTCTTTTCACTGCACCTTTTATAAATCTCTGCTATCTGGTATGTGTCCGTTTCAGTATATTTTACACTGATTAATTCAAAAATCATACATATGATGAAAATAACAACTATTCCCGCAATCAGCTTTCTGGTCGCAATATTATTGCCTATATTAGACATTTCAAATGCAATTGCAAGAAAGATAACAACGGGGGCAACATATGCGAACAGCCCAAAAACACCAAACATAAACGAGCTGACCGCATCGCCTGCTTTGCCGACAATTCCAAAATTACATAAAAATAATATTACGGCAAGCGCAAGACAGGCAATAAGTAATATTTCATTACGAATCGCCGCATCCATTGGTTCGCCCCGCATATTCCTTTCTACTGCGGCTGTATTTCCGGTTTTTCTGCCGCCTGCCGTACTTTTCCTCCCGGAAGTACCGGTACTGCTTTTCCTTGTACCTGTTCCTCTTCCCTGATTTGACGCCATGTCTGACCTCCATGCTATTTAACTTAATCAGTAACTATTCAATGCCTTCAAAGAACAATTACTTTAATCGCACTTTATAGTATAGCATTTCTAAAGCCAATTGTCATCCCTTATTTTGTATCTGACTTTTTTCTTTCTACCATATCATGAAGTTTACTTATAGCGTCCTTGATTCCGCCGACCTCGTTTATAATGCCCTCTTCTACTGCTTCTTTGCCGACTAAAACCGTTCCTACGTCTTTCGTCAACATGCCTGTCTCCATCATCAGCTCCTCTATACGGTTCTTGGATATCTTGCAATGTTCGCATACAAATCCGGTAATGCGGTTCTGAATCTGTTTAAAATAATCGAAGGTCTGCTGTACCCCTATAACCATTCCGTTTAAGCGTACAGGATGGATTACCATTGTACCCGTAGGGACAATATACGAATAATCCGTGCTTACCGCTATGGGTACGCCTATCGAGTGGCTCCCGCCCAATACCAGCGATACCGTAGGCTTGCTTAATGATGCAATCATCTCCGCAATGGCAAGTCCGGCTTCCACATCTCCGCCCATAGTATTGAGCAAAATCAGCACTCCATCAATTTTTATGCTATCCTCGATTGCCGCAAGCTGCGGGAGAATATGCTCATACTTAGTCGTTTTCGACGAACTGCTCAGATTATCATGCCCTTCGATTTCTCCGATAATCGTTATCAGATGTATGTTGTGAGCCGCTTCGCTTTCATCAAGCGTAAGCTGTCCCGTAGACTCAATTCGTTCGTCCTTACGCTTTTGCGCCTCCGCATTAGCTTCCTTTTTGTTATCGTCATTATCCTTTTTGCTGTTCTTTTTATCTCCCATAAAAATATCTCTCCTTAATATCATAATAAAATATAGCCTTAAATTTTTCTTATTTTTTAAATGACTCTTTGATATTTAATAAAAATATTTAATATGAGTAGTTTTTGTCCAATTTTAAATTTTATTCTTTATTGGTAAACAAAATTAATTTCTGCATGGATAACCGTATTTGTACTCATACCGCAGCCAAGGTCATAATATGTGTACGTCACGACGCTGCCATTAGAACATTTTCCTTCATGCCGATATAAATCATAAGTGGTTTCATGATTGCCGCATTTATCGCAGTCGCCGGAATAATACATCCTTCCTGCCGTATCCGGTCCATGCGGACCGCTGTTATAATGCACCTTGCCGTCGCAGCCTTCTATTCTGGTTCCTTCCTTTGCAGCCGTATAGCAGCCGCCATACGAAGAAGAATCACCTGTATGCTGATGATATGTATATATGATTTGTGCAGTTGCTGATTGCACATGCCCGACTCCATCAGTATATCCCTCCGCATATCTACTGTCATATATATCCTGTATCGAATTATTTATATCATCGGGGCTGTTAGTTACCGGTGTGAATCCCAGCTCCGACAACTTATCATATATTTTATTCACACCAGCCTGAAAAGCCTGCATCAGCTCCTTAAGCGCATTTGCACCCACTATCTTTTCTTCATCGCTGTTTCCCTCAATTCCATCCAGCGAATTAATTATATCGCTTTTTTTAACCGTGCTTACGCTCAATTCATCAGTTATTCCATAAATCCTGTTTATACACTCTGCGATGCTGATAAAATCGGCTGTATCTATCAGCAAATCATTCTCACGCCCGTTATTGTTAGCAGCGTCCGCATCATTATAGGTAAGCCTTCCATAACTTCGTGGTACAAAGGCGCGCTCACCTTCTTCGGCATAAGCCGGAATAACGTTCTTTCCCAAAATGCTGACTGCAATTATCATGGCTGTTATAATAAATACCGCAGTCATTTTATTATGTATATTCTTTTTCAAATTCATATTTTAATATCTCCTTTTCCATATTTTTCACTATAGGTATTTGTAAAACTTTTTGATAACCAGAGTTCATGATTACAACAGAAAATTTACTTCGTAAATTATCTGGAACAAAATAAGGAGCGACTTACCGCTTTTCAGGCATGGAGCTCCGTTTTTGTTCATTTCGCCTGAATTCGTTACAGTAAATGCTAGTTTACGTATCCACTATTTCCATTAATATCCGGTAAAAATCAAGAAATATTATAAGATTTCCAGATTAAAGATTTTCCGATATAAAATAATTCACAAAGATATTACCATTATGCCGTCTTGTCAGATAAATTTCAAATGTTTTTTCATATATTTTATATACAGCATGTAGAAAATTTTTCTCAAGATTTTTACCACATTAAAAATTTTTTCAATATATTGTATAATTCCACGCAAGTTTCAAATCAAAACGCCAGATATTGTATTGTGCATTTTTTATCATAATTATTCCATTTTTATGTTTTTGTATGTTCAGCACAGTAAATAAGCAGTCTGCTAAATAGTTACTATTTTTTTATTGATATACGGAAACTTGGACCTGCTCTATACATAAGATAAACCATAAAACAAAACATCAAAACATGGAGGCAATAAAACATGAGTGATTTATCAGCAACAAACTGTGGATGTGGCAATACAAGGGAATCTTCCGGCAACGGCTGCTGTTCTCTGATTTGGATTATCATCTTACTCTCCCTCTTTAACAACAATGACGGCTGCGGCTGCGGAAACGGTCTCAGCTTATTTAACGGCGGTGACGGCTGCGGCTGCAGTTCCCTTATCTGGCTGTTGATTCTTATTAGCTGCTGCGGTTCCAACTAATAGTTTTCCTTCACTTCTTGCATGCACATCTGGAAAATAGGCTCGCAGTTTGAGCCTATTTTTCTCTTACGGCGCATATATTTTAATGGACTGCTGTGACGATACAGCAGGTCTGCGTATTTGATACTTAACAGTTACGGTTTGCACTATTTGAGAGGCTTATGGACAATGAAAGAGGAATCTTCAAGCGTTATGGCATTTGATGCCTTATATACTAACAACAGTATACAGAAATTAAAGGTTCTTTTTCAATATATAGAGCCATCTATGCGTAAAAATATGGCAATCTATATAAAATATATGGAACTTAAATATACTATGGACCTTTTCAAAAAACACCCTTTTCAAATCTGCTCCGCTTCTATGGATAGCGAAAAACCCGATATACAGAAAATTTTCCATGAGCTAAAACCTTACTGCACAGAAGGAGAAGCAAAACAATTAGAGCAGCTCAGTTCAATGCTTAAAACAATGGAAATGTATCAGGAAATGAGCCAGACGATGAGCGCTATGCAGGAAATGTTTCCGAATATGGGAAATGCAGAAGGCGGCAGTCCAGACAGCGCATCTATGGAGGATTTGCTGATGGGAATGTTGTCACCTGAACAAAAGGCTATGTTTGACGCTTTTAGTAAAAATGTTTAAATGAAGAAAGGGGATATATAAATGGCTGAATGGTTTAACGACGCCGATGTCGCACATATTGACAAGGCAAAACTTGAGTTTCTACAGATGCTTGTATTTGAAAGCAACGGTCTGACTAAAGAGCAGATGCTTCCGTTCCTTATGGCTGTTGCCAAACGCGGAAAAGAAAACAATATCAGTTTTTCACAGGAAGAAGTTGATGTAATAATAAATACTCTTAAGAAATACGCCACTAATGACGAGATTGCAAAAATGAACCAAATGACGGCGCTGTTTCGCCAGAGAAACAAATAGAACCTTTTTTCAGCAAAAACTGCATCTAATAAAATCGAAGATTACAGGGCTTAAAGTACAAGCCCTTCATCTTCTTTAGCGCCTATCATCAGATTCATACATTGTATGGCTGCGCCCGACGCGCCTTTGCCAAGGTTATCAAAACGTGAATTTAGAGTGATACGTTCATCATTGCCGGTGACAATAATATCCATGCCGTCCCAGCCGCTGCGTCCGTTGCCGGAAATAAATCCGCCCAGTTCATCAACTTCACAGGCACTGAGCACATGAATGAACTGCTTTCCATCATAATACTGCATATAAAAATCACGTAGAGCCTCCACGCTCATTTTTTTAGCCAATTTATCTGTAAAAACCGGTACTGAAACCACCATGCCGCTATAATAATCCGCTACAATCGGCGTAAATGATGGCGCAGTTTCCAAGCCGGCGACCGCCTTCATTTCCTTCAAATGCTTGTGCTGCTGGCTGATTCCGTATTCTCTGGGGGCATCCAACTCAAGCGGACGCTCATTATCTTCATACTGCGCAATCATTTTCTTGCCGCCGCCGCTATATCCTGTCAATGAAAAGCATACCACTGGATAATCTTTAGGCATAATCCCCGATGCCACTAACGGATAGACTACGGACATAAAGCCGCTGGCATGACAGCCCGGAACGGCGATACGCTTCCCGTCTTTTATCTTCGCTAGATGCGACTCTGACAGTTCCGGAAAGCCATATGCCCATTCCGGATTAGTGCGGTGCGCGGTAGATGCGTCGATAATTCTGACTTCCGGATTGGTGCATAGTTCAACCGCCTCAACTGCCGCCACATCGGGCAGGCATAAGAAAGTTATATCGGAAGCGTTAATCATTCGCGCACGTTCAGCCGAATCTTTGCGAAGTTCCGGATTAATCTTAAGAATTTCCACATCCGTCCTATCCTGAAACCTCTCAAAGATACGCAGCCCGGTCGTACCCTCGCTTCCGTCTATATATACTTTTACCTTGCTATCCAATTTAATAACATACTCCCTTCTATATGTTCCCAGGTAATTTTGAAATTCACTATTCTACAGCATAACTTATTAAAAATGGCATTTCTCAATCGCCTATGTTCCTACTTCTGTACGATATTCACTATCCTGCCGGGTACATAGATTTCTTTAACGATAGTTCCGGTAAGCTTATCCGCAACCGTTTCTTTCGCCCTTGCAATAACGTCCTCTTTGGCGTCCGATTTGCCGATAAGCAGCGTCGCCCTGGTCTTTCCGTTAATCTGTACCGCTATCTCCACAGTATCTTCTATGGTCTTAGCCTCGTCATATTCCGGCCATGTGGTCTGGTATACCCTGCCTGCAAATCCTACCTCCTGCCAGAGTTCTTCCGTGATATGCGGGGCAACAGGGTTAAGCATGGTAATAAGCGTCTTGAATTCACCCTTTGTAACCGAATTTTTCTTATAAAATTCATTAATCAGCGCCATCATCGCCGCAATAGCCGTATTATACTTAAGGTTCTCAAAATCGCTGCTGACTTTCTTAATTGTCTGGTGCATCTTTGTTTCCAAGTCTGCGGAATATCCCATATCATCCACAAGAATGTCCTGAAGCTTCCACACCCTCTCAAGGAAACGGCGGCAGCCTTTAACGCCATCGTCAGACCATGCAGCCGACAAGTCGAAGGCGCCGATAAACATCTCATAAGTCCGCAGCGTGTCCGCGCCGTACTCCCTTACAATATCGTCAGGGTTTACGACATTTCCGCGCGACTTACTCATTTTCTCACCGTTAGAGCCGAGAATCATGCCGTGTGAAGTCCTCTTAAGATACGGTTCCGGACAAGGCACTACTTTTTCATCATATAAAAACTTGTGCCAGAAACGCGAATACAATAAATGCAGCGTCGTATGCTCCATACCACCGTTGTACCAGTCTACAGGCATCCAGTAATCCAATGCCTCTTTGCTTGCAAGCGCATCTTTATTATCAGGATCCGTATAACGTAAGAAGTACCATGAAGAACCCGCCCATTGAGGCATAGTGTCCGTCTCGCGCTTGGCAGGACCGCCGCAGCACGGGCATGTTGCATTGACCCAATCAGTCATTAAGGCAAGCGGTGACTCGCCGTTGTCAGTCGGCATATAACTTTCCACTTCCGGCAGCTCTAACGGAAGTTCGCTCTCATCAATCGGCACATATCCGCATTTTTCACAATACACAATCGGAATAGGCTCTCCCCAATAACGCTGTCTGGAGAACACCCAATCCCTGAGTTTAAAGTTAGTCTTGGCAGAACCTATGCCTTTTTCTTCCAAAAAGGCAATCATCTTCTCCTTAGCCTCCGCCACGCTCAATCCGTCTAAAAATCCCGAATTGCAGAGCGTGCCTGTCGCAACGTCCGTATATACTTCTTCCTGTACATTCTTACCGCCCGCTACGACTTCGATAATCGGAAGGTTGAATTTCTTGGCAAAATCCCAGTCCCTCTCATCATGAGCCGGAACTGCCATAATCGCGCCTGTACCATAACTCATCAATACATAATCGGAGATAAAAATCGGTATTTCTTTTTCATTGACGGGATTCACGGCACTAAGTCCGTCAATCCTTACGCCTGTCTTTTCTTTGGCAAGCTCTGAACGCTCGAAATCAGACTTTCTTGCCGCCTGCTCCCTGTATGCGCACACCTCGTCCCAATTTCTTATTTCGTCTTTATATTTGTCAATAAGCGGATGCTCCGGCGATAAAACCATATAAGTCGCGCCAAAAAGCGTATCGCACCTTGTCGTATAGATACGCAGCTTATCTTCTTTATCTTTAATGCAAAAATCCACTTCCGCGCCGGTAGATTTGCCTATCCAGTTCTTCTGTGAAACTTTTACCTTCTCTACATAATCAACAGTGTCAAGCCCCTGTATAAGCTTGTCGGCATATTCGGTAATTTTAAGCATCCACTGGCTCTTTACCTTGCGGACTACCTCCGAACCGCATCTTTCGCATACGCCGTTCACGACTTCTTCATTGGCAAGCCCGACCTTGCATGAAGTACACCAGTTAATAGGCATCTCCGATTTATATGCAAGCCCTGCCTTGA
>JAMPEU010000044.1 GCA_023664865.1 Butyrivibrio sp.
ACTTTCCCCAATTTTTTAACAGTTTTATCCTCATTTCCTGTTCAAAGTGTTCCAGCAACCCTGCCTGGAATATAATATCAAATTGGTTTTCTGCAAAAGGAAGTTCAACGGTGGCATCAGCAAGGACCGTTTCTATTGAAATATCCATTTTCTCTGCCACACCCCTGACACACTTCAAAGCATTTTCAGAAAAATCCAGTGCTGTAACAATTCTTCCATTTTTAGCCAAATAGCAAGAAGTAGCCCCTGAACCGCTTCCTATCTCTAAAACCCTGTCTCCTTCATGGGACAGCTTTAACATTTCCCTTATTTGAAATGAGATTCTGCCCTCAGTTAAACTTTCCACAATTCCGGCAATATTCTCTGGATTATAAATCCCCCCCCATTCTTCACTTGTTAATGGTTTTGACACATCGCTTAATTTATCAGTTCTTTTCGATAATCCATGCATTAAATAATCCGTTTTTTTTGTTTTCTTCATATCCCACATTTTTAACCACCCTCAATTTTCCTTTTATAGCAGAAACATACTCTTCTATCTGCCTTTCGTCAATCCACTGTTCCCATTCCTCAATCTTGATTTTTCCCAATGCTTCAACCGGTTTATCGATAATCACAATTTTCCCACCCGGCTTTGTGACTCTCCATAACTCATGCAGTGCGCCTTCAATATGAACGGCATGCTCCAACGCCTCAACCACATAGACATAATCAAAGAAGTCATCTGTATAAGGAATATTTGTCAGGCTTCCCTGTCTTCTCTCAATTTTCTGCGGAAGGTTTTCCATTACCTTTTCTGACAAATCCACGGCATGATATGAGTTATCCGGAAACTGCCGCAGCAAGTTTGCTGTATAACGGCCTTTACCGCAGCCAATATCACCGCATATCCCCCCCCGCTTTATTGATTTCAGTTCTTCCGCTATCAACTCATATCTGCCATCTTCCGGTGACACCACATCAGAAAAAATTCCACTCATTTTTTCAAATTCTAATCTCATTTTATAATGCAATGCATCCAAAAAATATTTATTTGCCCAGCTTATTTCTTCTTTGGGAAAATAATGCGCCTTTTGGTGTCCCTTTTTAAATCTTCCCGAAAACGTCGCCGGATAGCTTCCAAACCATCCCCCTGATTTATTTTGAAACGTACAGGCATACTCAAAAATCCTGTTTCCTTTTTCCAGCTGACCCAGCTTGTACCATACCAACGCAATCTGGAACATTCCGGTAGAACATACCCACTCCACATCACAAAGTCCCGGTATGCCGCCCTTGCTGTTTTGAAACTTTTCAAGTCTTTCCATGGCCCGCAGGGCTAGTTCTGTCTCACCCATATCTACCAGTCCTTCCATGACATATGCGTAAAAGTGTGAAAGCAGACTAAAGTTCAATATTTTATCCTGATAATTCTTTTTATAGTATTCCAGTATACTGTATGCCGTTTCACGGTACTTTGGCTTGCCTAGAGCCTCTGCTGCTTCTACCAATGGAGTCAAACAATAAATATGCACCAGTTCTGAACACAATTTTTCATTATTTCCCCATGCATTGGTATTAGGTGTAGTAAGTCTTCCATCATCGTTTACATTACTTATCAACCAATCACAGCCTTTTATGATATTTGCATCCACCTCCGGCAGAATATCCCTAACGCTAAGCAACCCTTTTAATATTTGCGCTGAATCAA
This sequence comes from Butyrivibrio sp., assembly GCA_023664865.1. Lineage (GTDB taxonomy): Bacteria > Bacillota > Clostridia > Lachnospirales > Lachnospiraceae > UBA3282. The sequence goes on from JAMPEU010000044.1 coordinate 1,691, forward strand.
AAACATACGGTTCTTTATCATAAGAATCATACCATGAACCATCTGCCTTTTGAATACTGCACAAATACTTTGCATAAGAAACTGCCAGTTTCCTTTCCCCCCACTTAAGCAGCGTCGGAATATAATATCCAGTCACTTCAGGGTAGATTATTTGCTGTTTTTGAGTCACCGTTATCCCATTTCCATTTATAGTATTTTCTTTAATCCATCTTATGGCGTTTCTAAATATATGAATATTTTCCATTATTTTGCACCTTTCCATTTCTATAATAAGTATATTTTTCTCCTAATTCTTCATATGCTATGCTTTGATAATAAGTCATATTTCTTTCCTGCCTTATTTGTATAGCAGGGTTCTCTTTACTTTTCTCAAATCAAAGCAATATTGATTGCCAGAGTCTTTTCCTATTACCTTCTTATATATTTCTATCTCCTGCTTATCTACCTTAGACTTTTCAAATCTAAGTCCTACTTGTCGGGCTGCTTTTTTCATTTCAATAACTTCTTTTGAATTACTACATACCTTTAAACAAGTCTCCGCTATCTTTTCAGGGTTTTCATAATACGCAACCAATAAAGAATCTTTACCATTCGTCAAATATTCGTTCATAGGTCCAATATCTGATGTCACAATTGCGCTTTCACATGCAGCTGCCTCTATAAAAACATATCCAAAACCTTCCCATCTTGAAGGCGTACACATACAGTCACACCATGAATAATAATATGGCAAATCATTTTTTTAAACTGCTCCTAGAAAATGACATCTGTTTTCCACATGGAGTTTTTGCGCTAATTCTTTAAATGGCGCAGCATTCCCAAATCCTACAAAAATAGCACTATACTCTTGTGGCAACATAGCCACGGCTTTTACCAGCGTATCTATATTTTCTGCTCTGCTTTACGTCCTACATGTAAAATATGTTTTCCTAATCCATATAAACCTTCCAGCTTTTCAAAAAAGTCTTTATCAGTCTTTTTTGAAAACAAATTCATATCAACTCGATTAAGCATAATAAAAATACTCTCTTTATTCACAAAAACTTTTTCACATACGACACTTTTCACTACTTCTGCCATGCAAATAACAGCATCTGCATATTTAAGCGAGTCATGAATCAATTGTGGATTCGTATCATGTACCGAAACGACAACCGGAATATTTTTAACCTTGCTTACACAAGCCCAGTCTGCGCATTTGAAACCGTAATAAGCACGCACCACGTCTGGTCTGATTTTTTTAATTACAGAATGAAATTTCCTAGGCTCTGCTTGAATATAGTGAACTCTTCCAATTGTCCTATTCTCGCCTTTTGAATCCAAGCAAAAAACTTCATCAAAATATCCACCTGGATTAAAATATTCTTCACAATATTCATATGTTCTACCACATTTTATATAAACTTGTATAGGATGCTAGGTATTACAACAATTCTTCTCATCTTCCAGTTTTCCATTTCCCTCATCATACTTAAGCTTTTCATCCTGCACTCTTATTACTTGAAATTCTTTTGGTTGGCACTGCATAATAGACATATTCATTTATTGCATCAGGACAGTATCCTCTGTATTTTCTAAGATAAATTTTATATTGGTCACTATAATTACATATCATTTTAGGTATTTCTATCATATGGCTGGGTTCATGATACGCTGCAATACAAAGAACTGGTAATTTTTCTTTTATCAATTTTTCAGCGCCATCCAATACAATTAATTCAGCGCCCTCTATATCCATATTTATCAACGATACATCTTCATTTTCAAAATAGTTATCCAAATTGCAAATACTGTTCCTATCACCAAACTCTTTCGGTATAATTGTAATTCTTTTATTAATTTCTTCTGGTAAAAATGATAGAATTATTCTTAAATGCTTTATCCAATTATCAGCCTTCTCAATAGCATAAATTTTACTGAATTTCTTATGATCTGATAAATAGTGCAAGATTGTATCACCACTACATGCCCCAAAATTAATCCATACTTCTCTTGCCTCCAATGATTCATAAATTTCAGAATCAAAATATTTCTTTTGTGACTCATACTCTGTATATCTAAATATATCATTTTCTATTAGGGCACGTATTATCTCTATAAACGTATTTTTTGAAATATCGTCTTCCAAACTGTCTAATACAAGATTATATTCTTCTCTGTGTTCCAACATATAGCGGTAATTCTGCATTCCCCGCTCTCTCGCAAATTCTAAATGCCAATTCGCAACAAAAAGGAACTTAGGAGCTGCTGGCTTTCTTATCCTTTTAACGACTTTCTGGAAGAAAGTTAAAGGTGTCTCATTTATGACTACCAAAACACCATTCTTTATCACATCATCAGCCAAATTATTTTTTGATATAATACGAATGTTCAGTATTTCCCGTATCTGTTTTTCATTTTCTTCCGTCGATATTATATACAGTGGTTCTATTCCTTTTGCCCGGTAATAGCGTATCATCCAATACGTTCTTTCATTTATGCTATCACTCCTAAGCAACAAATGCCCCCCCCATTCAAGCAACTTGGAAGCTATAAAGGCAAGGCTGACTTCCTCATATTGATATTGCCTATTATTATCAATTATTTCATTTAAAATTTCAACATATTTATCCATGCTTAACTCCTTCTGAATCTACTGCCACAAGATCATCAAAGCGAACACTTCCCCAATACTGTCTCAACCAGCCTGTCCGGTCAGGCACAGTATCAGTAACCTCAAAATATATAGGTAACGGTGTGGCATCCAGTCCGGAATGGACTCCCATTTCATTAAGTGTAAATATGGACAGTCTTAAACAGTATACCCCTTCTGCTAAATTGGCCAATTTCATTTCAAAAATATTTTCTCTTTCTGAGCCTTCAATAGAATCTGCAAACGGCTTTGACTCTGTCATGGCAACTATGGAAGAATCTATATACTGTATTTCCATTCGTATTCTTATATTTTCTACATTTTTTAACCCCTTCCATTTAATCCTAAATTTCATTTTCTCCTCTGTGGTATAACGAGGGGTATCCTTATCAATAAACTCAAAACCGGTCAAGAAAACTTTTTGTCTGTATACTTCTGATGTTTTTTTCGTATTCAAAAAATCTAATTTAGACTCCAGTTCCCCTTTAGAATTTTTCATATAAACTTCTATAGCTTCCTCAGTATCACCTTCATAGATTTTATTTCCATGTTCTAATACGATGCATCGTGTACACAGGCTGCGTATGGTTGCCATATTATGGCTGACATACAGTACCGTCCTTCCTTCACTTTCCGCCACATCTCCCATTTTTCCAAGGCATTTTTTCTGGAACTTCATATCACCCACTGCCAAGACCTCGTCCATAACCAAAATTTCCGAGTCCAGATTCGCGGCAACTGCAAATGCCAATTTGACATACATACCCGAAGAATACCTTTTCACCGGCGTGTCTATAAACTGCTCGCATTCAGAGAACTCTATAATATCATTAATCTTTCTGTCCACCTCTTTTTTACTCATGCCCAGTATTGCGCCGTTCATATAAATATTTTCACGCCCTGTCAGTTCCCCATGGAATCCGGTTCCAACCTCCAACATACTGGATATTCTTCCGTTAATCTTTATTGTGCCTTCCGTGGGTGCCGTAACCCTGGACAATATTTTTAAGAGAGTAGATTTTCCAGCCCCGTTGGCTCCGATTATTCCTAAAGCCTCTCCCTTTTTTACTTCCAGATTTATCCCATTCAGCGCCCAAAAGGTTTCATTCTTCCGGCTGTAATCCTGCCCCAGCTTTAAATTAGGATCCTCTTTTCCCCTCTTTCTTGCCCACCAGCTTTGCAGTTCAGCATTAAGGGTAGTTCCGCCAATCGTTCCAAGTCTGTACTGCTTTTTTAAATTTTCAATCCTAATTGCCGTCTCTGCCATATCCTATACCGCATCCATTAATGCCCTTTCTATATTTTCTCACCCACTGTAACAAGCAAATATCCCTGCCCGCAATCATCTCCTGTTGGATTTTCCCTCAACCACCGCGTCATCGCTTTTCGCAACCAAAATTTTTTGGGCAAGAAATTTAATGCATGTTCTGCTCCTATGGTGTACTCTTTAATCACATTAAGACCGGCACTTGCAAATTCTCCTTGTAAGCTATACTGCGGCAGTTCCAACCCATAACGCCAAGTCCCCTTTTGCTCCATCATAGCCTTCCCCGTTCGGTATGCAATAGATGCAGCATTCGGTATGATTGAAACCATTCTGCCTCCTATACGTACATTCCTTCCCCAATTTTTCAACAGACTAATCCTTTCTTCCTGCTCAAAATGCTCCAACAGACCCGCTTGAAATACCACATCAAATTCATTTTCTGCAAGAGGAAGCTCTTTCGTCGCATCTGCAAAAACTGTGTTTAGGGAAATTCCCATTTCCTTTGCTACGCCGTCAGCACACAATAATGCATTTTTTGAATAATCCAATGCAGTGACAATTCTGCCATTTAGGGCTAAATAGCATGAAGTACCGCCCGTGCCGCTGCCTATTTCCAAAACTTTTTCATTTTCACGAGACAATTTTAACATTTCCTTTGATTGAAAGTGAAGATTTCCCTTTTTCAGACTTTCTACAATCGATTTAATATTTTCCGGATTATAAATCTCACCCCACTCTTCACTGGTAAGCCGCTCCTGATTTTTATTTTCTTCGCCTTTTTTCGATAATCCAAGCATTGAATAAACCATCCTTTCTGCCATTTTCATATACGTCTCCTGACTTGTTCTGCAGACATCATCCAATCAGTCCGGACACCTCTGTCAGGTCAGCCTACACTGTATCCATAAATGTTTTTTCAATCTTGCTGAATAGTACAATTCCGATCCCTAATATAACTAATGTTACAATCCAGCTAATGCCCCAATAAAAGAGAGGAATCGAACCGCTGCCCAAAAAAGCATGTCTCCATATGGTAATAATCGGGGCTACCGGATTTAACATATAAATCGAATAAAATTTCTCCGGTATCTGAGAAACGGAATACACTACTGGACTTGCATACATCCATAATTGAACACCAAAAGTAACCAGCACAGCCAAATCTCTATACTTCGTAGTAAGGGAAGAAATAATAATGCCACATCCCAATCCCAACAGTGCAATCTGAAATATTAAAATTGGTATCAGCAGAATACTTGCATCAATATTAACAAATGTCCCCCCTACTGCATAAATCGCCAATATCACCATCAGCATAATGACTTGTATCGCCAAATCAATTCCTGATGTAAGCACTGTTGACAAAGGCATTGTAAGACGGGGAAAATATACCTTTCCAAACATCGCCGAATTGGCCGTAAATGTTGTGGAAGTCTGAGATAAGCAGGCAGCAAAATACGACCATATTGCATTGCTGGCAAGATAAAAAGCCAGTTGTGGACTTCCGTCTGTAGATAATCCTGCTATATTACCAAAAACAAAAGTATATAAGAGAACCGTCAACAGCGGATTTAAAATAAGCCATAGCGGACCCAGTATTGTCTGTTTGTATCGCGTTGTATAATTCCTTTTCACAAACAGAAATATTAAATCCTTATATTGAAACAACTCTCTTACGTTGATATCAAACCACCCGTTTTTTGACTTGATTACTGTTGTAAATTTCTCTTCCATAAAGACCTCATACTGTCGGCAACTATTTTTTCTCTGCGCTGGCTCGAAGCGCTTCCTCATAAAACGCAATATGCTGCCTTGCAATTTTATCAAAATTATATTTTTCTTTTACGGTTTTCCGCCCATATTTTCCCAAAATATTGCCACAGTTATTTTGATAAACCCATAATATGCCCTCTTCTAATTCATCAGCATCTTTGTATGTTGCCACATAACCATTTTTCTTATGTTCCAACATATCTGTAATTCCACCCGTATTAAAGGCTACTACCGGCGTTTCACAGGAGAGGCTTTCCATTATCATGGTAGGAAGATTATCATCTAAGGACGGCAGGACGTATATATCCGCTATATTATAGATTGCTGCCATTTTATCCTCATCATCGACAAACCCCCAGTAATGACACTCATACTTCTGCAGAATCAAAGCCTCGTCATGACTGTACCCAATTATGTGCAGTACAATTTGTCCAGCCAGTTCCGTCTGCTCTTTCCAAAGCTTTTCCAATGCCTTTAACAAATATGACAGCCCCTTATAAGGTATATCCGCAGAGTGTGCCCCAAAAAGAATATGGAGCTTTTCACTGTTTTTTTTGTAGCCTGTCCTGCTTTCTACTTCGGTATAATCCAATGGACGAAAAATTCCTATATCGATGGGATTCGCAATAACCCTGCATATATTGCCTGAAAACAACGCGCTTTTGCTGATATTTTCCCGCATCCATCTGCTCGGTGCAATAAAATATATCTGGTTCCCTCTCCACGCCTTCTTCTTCTTCTTCAATATATGCCATGTAAGGTCATGCCCCCCTTTGGAATGCAATATTGGACACTTTCCGCAATTACCTGTAAATCTTTCACATCCCAAACGTACATGGCAGCCGCCTGTAAACGGCCAGCTGTCGTGACATGTCCATACAATTGGTTTCCCAAGCGCAATCAGCTTTTTAACGGTCTCAATAGACTGAAAATAACATATCCAATGCAAATGTATCACATCTGCATCGCGAATTGCAGGATGCGCACTTACATCAGCACCCGGAATGCCGGGAGAAAACGGCATCTTACCGGAAAGCTTATACCATCGCCGCAACAAAATATCTAAAATTCTTCCTATTGTTCTTTTTTGGAATTTTTGCCTCCTATCCCTGCCTGCATATATGATTTCCCCATTCCCGTTTCCCTCTCCTGAAACCAAAATACGAGAATCGATTCCCTGCTTCCTCAAGGCACAATGCAACCGATAATTTACACCCACAGTCGTGCTTAAATGTACCACCTTCATCATCACAGTTTATCCTCTCTTGCGATGCGTCTTATACAGTCGCGAAATGGCTTGACAATTCTATAAAAAAAATATGGTGGATAACGCCATATGAGCTCCCGGAAAACGCGACGCCTATACGGTACATTTTCCATATAATAAACTTTATGACAAAAAAGACACTTTTCCCTAAGGCCACGCATTCTGGAAAATATAAATTTCCAATGCTTCATCCAACATTCCACTGTCTTATGGCGAATTTCCTCCGCCCGATTTGCCGTCAGACTCCCAGCATGCACTTGGTAAAAATACAGTTTTCTATTTACATGAATCATCCTGCCCGCTTCAAAAATACGCAGCCAGTAATCATAGTCTTCTACAAGAAATAAGTTCTTATCATATTCCCCTACTTTCTTTGCAATCTCTCTTCTGTACAGAAAACAGGCTCCCACCTGATTTCCAAAAATCATATCTTCCGGATTTCCCTTCTGCCCGGCGTACTCTTCCAGTGCCTTCCCTTCCGCATCCACCGGCGTATAATCACAATAAACCAGCGCCGCATCCTTGTCCTGCTCCAGTGTCTCTACCATGACCTGTATTGCGTCCTTGTCATACCGATTGTCATCAGACGTCCATGTAAAAAACTCTCCCCGTGCCTGCCTGAATCCAATATTCAACGACTCGGGAAGTTTTTGATTTGTCTGGTTTGTCACACTACGAACACGGCTGTCCTTCTCTGCAGCCCGCCGGATAATGTCTGCTGTTCCGTCGGTAGAGCAGTCATTCACTAAAATCAACTCCAAGTCACTATATGACTGCTGTAATACGCTGTCGATTGCAGCTTCCAAATCTTTTTCCCCGTTATATACCGGCAAAACCACACTAACCATTATCTCTTTCCTCTTATCCCTTTTCATAAAAATGATATAATAAAAACACCCCTGATGTCAAGGCAGAATCAGACTCTACTATTTTTAATATCCTGAACAAAAGAATCTATATAATTTTTATTCTTCTTTCTCAGATAATACTCTAATTTTTTATCTCTAACATCCTTGTATTTATCAGTCACGGATTTTCGAATCAGTTCTTCTAAATCATCCAGTGAGTTAGTAATATAAGCAAGATACTTAATATCTTCATAAAAATACTCATTTAAATTTTGCCGCACTGAAAGCAAAACCAAACCAATATCAGGATTAATATAAGGAACTTCCAACGAAGCACCCGATTTTGCATCACAAATTGCAATATCTCCAGCATAGAAGCTTTCTCAAAATTATAATTACCTGCAAGAACCTTATCCGAAAAATCATACACTTTCTTTAATTCTTTTCTTTTTTCTTCACTTCTCTCCAAAACATGATGCAACTTAGTAACAACATAAAATTCCGTTTTAAGTTGTTGAATAGCATTTCCAAACATAAGAATAGACGAGTCCTCATCCCACGTTGGAAAATATACAATTATTTTTTTCTCTGTTTCAATTCCCAACTAGTTACATATTTTTTTCCTATCATATTTTTCTATTTCGCACTCCATGTACTTGGGGAATCCAACAATTCGAATTTTCTTTTCGTCAATATATGGCAACTGGCGTTGGCGTTGAAACTCGCCGTGTACTAATCGTATGTCAAATCCCTTCGTTGTTCTATCTGAAAGTCCAAAATTGTTTCTATTTAATCCAAAGCCATATGACAAATTTACTTTTTTGTATGCTTGTACTTTCCCAGAATATAAGCATCCTGAGTCGTTATTGCATACCTCGCGCTTGGATTAGCCATTTCTTATATTCAACGCCAATATCTTCCAGAACCTTAATTGCAGAGTCATAATCAAACCATTTTCCACTTACGTTAATATCAACCGGTTCAGCAACAAAGACTGCATAAATTCCATGTTTTCTAAACTCTTCATAAAATGGCAGGAAATGAAATATCTCAAATGCATCACACAAATAAAATTCAACTGTAATATAGTTTTTATTATATAATCTTTCTTACAATTCTTGTAAAAAATAACTTTTCTTTTCACTTTGTGCATCAATTTTTTCATATTATCTACAATCTTCATAAATTCTCTTACATCCTATTTATACAATATGGTTCTCTTTATTGTTCTCAAATCAAAGCAATATTGATTGCCAGAGCCTTTTCCTATTACCTTCTTATATATCTCTATCTCCTGCTTATCTACCTTAGACTTTTCAAATCTAAGTCCTACTTGTCGGGCTGCTTTTTTCATTTCAATAACTTCTTTTGAATTACTACATACCTTTAAACAAGTCTCCGCTATCTTTTCAGGGTTTTCATAATACGCAACCAATAAAGAATCTTTACCATTCGTCAAATATTCGTTCATAGGTCCAATATCTGATGTCACAATTGCGCTTTCACATGCAGCTGCCTCTATAAAAACATATCCAAAACCTTCCCATCTTGAAGGCGTACACATACAGTCACACCATGAATAATAATATGGCAAATCACTGTTCTTAACTGATTTTATGAAATGACATCTGTGTCCCACAGAAAGCTTTTGCGCCAACTCCCTAAAAGATGCCGCATCTCCAGGTCCCACAAAAACAGCGCTATATTCTTCTGGCAGCATAGCCATGGCTTTTATAAGTGTATCAATATTTTTCTGCTCTACTTTACGTCCTACATGTAAAATATGCTTTCCTTCCCCATATAATCTATTTAGTTTATCAAAAAAATCCTTATCTTCTCTCTTAGAAAATAAATCCACGTCAACCCGATTAGGCATAACAAAAATCTTTTCTTTATCCACCCGAACTTTTTTGCATACAGCACTTTTTACTGCTTCCGCCATGCAAATAACAGCATCTGCATATTTAAGCGAATCATGAATTAACTGTGGATTCGTATCATGTACCGAAACGACAACCGGAATATTTTTAACCCTGCTTACACAAGCCCAGTCTGCACATTTAAAGCCATCATAAGCCCGAACTACATCTGGTTTTATTTCCTTTATGATAGAATGGTATCTTCGGGGAGACGCCTGAATATAATTAATCTTTCCATGTGTCCTATTTTCTCCTTCCGGATGCAAACAGAATACTTCATCAAAATATCCATCCGGGTTGAAATATTTATCAAGATATTCATATGTCTGTCCGTTTTTAACATAAACCTGTACAGGATCGCTAGACATTACAAGAATTCTACTCATAATATAGTTTTTTCCTTTCCTATCCCATCATGCTTAAACATTTTTATTAGGTACTTTTATTACTTGAAATTATTTTGGTTGACACTGCATAATAGACATATTCATTTATTGTATCAGGACAATATCCCCTGTATTTTCTAAGATAAATTTTAGCTTTCTCAATTACACCGTTCATATAAATATTTTCACGCCTTGTCAGTTCCCCGTGGAATCTGGTATCAACCTCCAGCATGTTAGAAATTCTTCCGTTTATTTTGATAGTGCCTTCCGTGGATGCCGTAACCCTGGAGCAGCTTTAAATTAGAGTCTTCTTTCCTCTGCTTCCATATTAGTATCATATCACAATAGTATAGCTTTGTCTTGATTTTTTTGACTTTTGAAAATAAAAGCAAAATTCAACTATTATATAGTTTTTACAATAAAATTTCTGCTAAAATACCCTGCAGATTACCAGTAAAATTTTCCAGCGTAAACTGCCCTTTAGCATATTTATATATCTCCCCGCTTTTATCAGCGAGACGCTCCATCGGAATTTCCAGCGTCTGCACAAGTTTTTTCTCAACATCTTCAACTTTGTAGCTCTCAAAAAAATAACAATACTGCTGCATAAAGTCCATACCCATATTTTTACATATAATCGGAATCATTCCATGTGTCATCCCCGTTACAATTGCCGTAGAAAATCCCTCAGAGCATGAAGGAAGCAGAATATAGACACACTGTTCCACTAATTTTGCAAATTGCTCCCCCTTTACATCCACATATCCACAGTCATGTATATTGGCTATCGGGGTATCAAACCCAAGCTTTTTCATAATTTCAGCTATATCATGTCCACACAGAAACAACTGCCATTCAGGGTGTTTTTCAAACACTTCCACGAGAATATCAACCCCTTTATGGACAAACCCTGCCGTACCCAGGACTAAAAAATTTTCCTTTTTCTTTTTCGAAAAATTATAAGAAAATCTATCATTAATCATTGCGGAAGGCAGTATCCTGCGCACCTGTCCATCTATCCGGTCCAAATATTCCGTCTCCCCCATACATATAACGGCATCTGCCGTCTTTTCATCATCCTTTCCAAAGACCTTGCCTGTCCGGTACATTTCCCATTTAATCCCTCTGCGTTCAAACAGATAGTCTATCCTTTCCTTCTCCCTTTGAAAAGATACATCATATGTATTCTCAGTCAGATACAGAATTGAATACGCATTCTTATTCAATTTAACCGCCTGTCTAAACACTTCCCCCATGCCAAAAACAACATCATATTGCCTGGCGTCAATAATGTTTAAAACATCCATATCATCATGTGCGCACACATCAATCACGCAGTCCATCTTAATAAAACAATTTATAATCTGAAACAACTCGTATCGGTTAGTATGCACTGTGGTTGATTCCACATCCCTTCCTGCACGGAAAAAATCCAAATATGAAACCAGCACGCGTTTCTGTTTTTTCGTACAGTCCAGATTAATATTAGTCACAAATCTCTCCAATGTATTCAGTTCCATATGGGAGGTCAAAAACTTTTTAATCCTTCCCTTAACCTGCTGCATCATATTAATATCCACTCCTTACACGCAAATGGATTCCGATAGCCTGCCGCCGCCACTGCCGGCGCTATAATAATCCTTTTCTCATACCGGTTTAAATATGCCCCCCAGAAACTAAATGTACTGTTTGCAATTATATTGTGTTTACAACAGCTCATAAGCTGCATATCCCTAAAACTATCCCTGCCTTTATTCCAGTCTACAATAACTATTTGCCCTTCTTTAATAAAATCAAACTCCTGACGTATATATTCAATGTCATCAGAGAAAATATAAAATACCGGATTCTCAACTTTTTTCTCGATTAACGCTACTGCTTTGGCATAATAATCTTTTCCCAGGTGTGTCATCTTAGTCTGCAGATAATCACCCCGCCGCACATGGATGGATACTGTGTTTTCTTTTTCCATTTGTTGTAGAGCTGAAGCATTTTTTTCATCGATATCCTGAACAAATGTAAAATCCTTTAATATTTCTTCCCTGTAATCGCGGAAATAGTCTTCGTTAATCCAATTACCCCGAAACATATAGGATTTCATCCTGTTTAATTCAAATACTTCCTGATAATATACGGTAGGGTCGTCCTGCGTAATAAAGGACTCCTTGTTCCCAAACAAAACCCTCCTTGCCTGAAACAGTTTATTCATTATCTTATGCCTGCTGTTCGGTATGAAGTCCGCCAGTACAGAAGCTGTTCTTTCGTCACATACCAGCAAATGTATGCCGAACACACGCTCCAGTTCGTATCCATTATGTTTATTGACAGAACCGTAATAATTGCATATGTCTACTGTTACACGATTATCCGGATATCTCTTCTTTATTGCGTAGTAAAAAGCATATTGAAACATTTGGTTTCCCAATCCATCACCTATGCAAATGACCAACATATCTCATAATCTCCTATTTCTGCGGTGTAAAAATCCCCGTATACTGTTTCCAAGCCTTCCTTTTACATACTTCCATTTTTTATGAAAAAGCGCCAAAAACACTTTATTTTTAGCAAGCTGCCTTTTCTCCACACGGTAACGCTGTGCCAAAGGGCACTCCGGATGTTTCAAAAGCGCTTCCCTTATCTCTTCATTATTCATAAGCTGCCTAAGCGCCGGATATGCTCTCCTGATATTCCGTAATCCTTCATTATCCAGTATATCCAGTATAAACTCTTGACGCACTCCGGTATAGTATTGTTCCAATTCCTCACCGGTACAGACTCCATGCCGTTTCAATATCTTTGTCCTATACTCATAATATTTACGCTTCTTTTGTGGCAAATCTTCTGTATAGCGTCCTTTTCTTGTGCGTGAATCCGGATTCTGGCGCCAGTAATATCCCACATCGCGCATTGTCAGCAAAAGCTTTGCATAATCAAGCGAATCCAGCACAAAAAGCAAGTCGTCCTCTATTGCCATAAAACGCTTAAAGCATATGTTATTTTCCATCACAAGCTTTCTGCTTATAACCGCCGCCCATATGTGGCCGATGTAAGAGACCACTTCTTTTTCCGCATAACGTGTTACCAGCTTGCGGATAAAAATATCGCCGATTTCCTTTTCTGTATAACTCCCTTCTTCAAATACAGTATCACATGCGCGTTTCTTTCCGGCATCATCTATATATTCCGTAGAAAACAGCAGCATATCAGCTTTCGTTTCCTTCATTTTCAGAATCGCTTTTTCCAACGCTAAAGCTTCAATAATATCGTCCTGATCCGCAAAAAAAAGATATTCACCCGATGCCCTGCTTAGTCCGTAATTTCTGGCGCTTACAATTCCGCCGTTTTCTTTATGGTAATATACTATACGCATATCCTGTTTCTGATAATCCCTGATTATTTCTGCGCCTGTATCTGTAGAGCCGTCATCAATCATAAGTATTTCCGTCGAAACTGCTTTTATTGCGCAAATACTTTCCAAGAGCTGTCCTAAGTATTTTTCCCCATTATAGACCGGAACTATAATGCTCAAATCTGTCATATACTTACTCTTCTATCCTTTCGCAATATTTTCTGATTAACAAAATATTTCCTTCATCCATCTCTCGCACACGCTCCCCGCAGAATATTCTACCCGTACATATTCTGCTTTCCTTCCCATTTCTTCCGACCTCTTAGGATTTTCCGCCATATATTCCATACCCGCGGCTAACGCCTTTTCATCGCCCACTGGTACGAGCAGTCCGTTTTCTTCGTTCCTTATAAGCATGGCGGAGCCGCCAATCGGGCAGTCCGTAGATATTACCGGCAGTCCTAATGCCATGGCTTCCATAAGTGAATTGGATATTCCTTCATAATCTGATGACAAAACATACATTGCGGCATTTTGGATTTTTTCCTGCACATTGGACACGAATCCTGCAAATATGACTTTATCTTCTATTTGCATCTCTATTGCCAAATTTTTTAGTTCCTCTTCAAGATGACCTTTTCCATACAAGACCAGCCTGTATTCCGGATACGCTTCCAAAAAATATTTAAAAGCCTTGATAAGAAGCTTATGATTTTTCTGTTCCTCAAGCCTGCCAACAGCTACGATATCTTTGCTTCGTTCTCCGTTGAATGAGCGTATCATCTCTCCCGCAAGCGGGTTGGGAATCACACAACCCTTATATGAGATTGCCTTAGGAAAACATTTTCCTGCATCTTCTGTCTGAAAAACAAGCCTGTCTGCCATTCGGTAAATTATATTCCGCAAAGCTTTATAACTGCATTTATCAGGGTCGTTTCTCTCAGATACAATTATCTTATTTTTAAGGCCGATACACGCCAGAAGTGAAAACAAATTCGTCTCTGTTCCAAAGGAAACGATAACCTGTTCCATGTCCTGCCTAAAAATCTTTCGCAAATCCAATATACGCTTTATTCGTTTTACCGGACTTCCGCCAGTGCTGCTTCCAATGGAAAATGCCTGTACGCTGCTATGCAGTTCGTAAGCTATCTCGTCGCGTGCAGTCATTACAATTTTTACTTCATAGTCCTTCTCTGCCATATAATTTGCCAGCACGGCAATAACCCGTTCCGTACCGCCGCCTGACATGCCGGCAGTTACCAATATGATTTCCTTTTTCCCATTCTCCTTCATAAACAATCCACCTGCCATAAAGCATACCATCATTTACAATTCAAAAACTGCAGTACCGTCTCATTATCTTCCAGAAATTGTCCCGTAAAAAACTTTGCCCCCTTGTCGTTAAAATGATCCGTATCATGAAACAGCCTGTAATCCTGTAGAAAACGCTCGTCTCCCGTGTAATCAATATATGTCACATCGTACTTTTCGCAGATTCCTTCCATATCCTGATAAAACCGATTCATGAACCCTTCCGAAAATCCTTCGTAATGGCAGGGCAGCGTAGGAACTGTTACCAGAATAATCTGTATATTATTCTCTTTACATTTTTCAATCATATGGATTAAGGCTTCATACTGTATCCCTAATTCCTGCGTTCCGCTCTGCTGCATAAAGGATTCCGCACGCCGCTTTCCTTCCGCAACCATCGCGTCTTCCTCCCAGCCGTCAAGCACTTGCGTAGGCTCACCCACAATGTCGATTTCCACACTGCTATTTGATGTCCCCGATTCTTCTTTATGTGAAAACAAAGCAGACACTTTTTCAAATAGTTCTTTTTCTATATATTCTATGCCGTTCTGGCGATTCCCTAAAATTGGAAGAATGCGGTACTGTATCTCATCCTCAAGATTCCACTGCCTTATATATTCTCTTGGAAGCACTTGGTAATATCTTGTTTTATCCGAACTGTATGGTTTTTGCAATGGTTCTGTCTCATAAAGCGACTTAAACATGATGTCCACAATAACCGTGGAGTTTTCATCAAACCTCTCAAAATAATAATCAAACAATGCAGCGTCATATACCAGCGTCTGTGATCCCAGTCCCATGTTAAACCCATGAAACTCATCCGCGTAGTCTGTCCAGTCAAATGCCAGCGTACTATGGGATGCCCCGAAATTTGCAACGTCTATATGTTCCGGAACGTCATTAAACTTATACATATCATTCATATGCTGAAAAGAATACGTATTCACATACATGGCATTAAATACACATATAATTGCCGCGCAGCATATTACCGCGATTACCACTTTGACAATAAATTTTTTCATCATAACTCCTAAAAATCAAAATATATAAACTCCGCGCTTTCGGCAGGCGCCCACACAAAAATAAGTACCACAAGCAAAAGATAAACTGTCCACCGGAGAAGCAGCGGTTTTTTACTAATGGCAAGTATTACGTCTGTCTTTTGTGAATAATAATCAAATGTCCCCAGTATTATAAGCATCAGGATAATTCTTATAATTGCCCTGCTTGTCAAGCCCAGATTACCAATGCCGCCCATTAACCATGAGGCAGGATTGTCAAATCCCACAAAACACAGCAGGCACATATAGGCTGCATCATGTACGCTTTCCGCCCTAAACACCGTCCACAGCCCGCATACCAAAATAAAAGTAACAAGCATCTTAACCGGGCGCGGTATCTTGATTTTATCCGCCGCTTTAGTATCCTTCAATTGGTTTTCAATGACCTGCAGCGCGCCATGACCTCCGCCCCATGCGATAAAAGTCCACGCTGCGCCATGCCATGCGCCGCTGGCAAAAAATGTTACCATAAGATTGAATGCATTACGAATCTTACCGCACCTGTTTCCGCCAAGCGGAATATATATATAGTCTCTGAACCATGAAGACAATGAAATATGCCACCTTCGCCAAAATTCCTTGATAGACGTAGCAAAATACGGACTTTTGAAGTTCTCCATCAACTCTATTCCAAGCAATTTGGCAGTCCCCCGCGCAATATCCGAGTATCCGGAAAAATCACAATATATCTGTATTGCAAAAAAGATAATGGCAGTCAGCCTGGAAAACCCCCAGCTGTTATGCATGTCCCGGTACACAAAATCTACATAAACTGCCAGCGTATCCGCAATTACAATCTTTTTGAAATATCCCCACGCCATAAGTTTTAATCCATACGTCGCCTGCCCATAATCAAAAATTCGTCTTTCTTTAAGCTGTGGAAGCAGGTTGCGCGTCCGTTCAATAGGGCCTGCAACCAGCTGCGGGAAAAAAGAAATAAATGCGGCATATTTACCCAAATGCGTTTCCGGAACTATATCTCCTCTATAAACATCAACTATATAACCGATTGCCTGAAATGTATAAAATGATATCCCTACCGGAAGAAGAAGTGAGGATGTAAATTCCGGAATCGTTACTGAAAAGCAGGCAAATACATGCCTCACCGTCTCTACGGCAAACTCCAGATATTTAAACACAAACAATACCGACAGGCTGACTCCCGCCACTACAGCGACTGCCAGCTTCTTCCTGGCAGTATTGCCACCGCATGCACTGATTGCTTTACCGCCGAAGAATGAAACAATAGTAATAAATATTATGAGCAGTAAATACTTCACGTTCCAGCTTGCATAAAAATAATAACTGGAAATCAGAATAAGAACCCAACGGTATTTATGCGGCAACGCCCAGTATAAAATAAAAACCAGCGGTAGAAAAACCGCATACTGCCATGAATTAAAAAGCATAATAATCTCCATTTTCACATAACATCTGAAATAAATATTAATCTAATACCCGATAATAGTCAAGC
>JAMPEU010000045.1 GCA_023664865.1 Butyrivibrio sp.
GTCAGGATATGCCATGATGAAATCCATCACTGCAATCAGCTTATCCGAGTCAAAATATCCAAGATAATATTTATCGTCGAGATTCTTATTTGCCGGCAGGACATTCATATCATCTATAATGCTTTGTTCAGTCACAGCAGGGGGACAGTATTGATAATATAAGCTGTTTTTACTGCATAGTGCATAGACCTTAGATAAATCATTTTTCTCTACCTTCCGCACAAAATATTGACTGGAAAAACTTTGAATGTCGATTTTCATAACTTCCTCTCCACTCGTAGCATCAATTTCTTCCAATAGCCTTCTGCCTGATAAATCAGCTAATGTAAAATACTATCAAGCAATTATTATTGATTAAAAAAGCCAATAATCAGTGCACACAACCGCTCATATCGTTCTAATATTTCCTCTTTATGTGCCTGTAATTCTCCACCCATTTTTGTATAATCCAAACAACTTTCATAGGCGGAATTTCCCCAATATAAAATATTTTTGTCTGCATTATACAAAAGCCTGTCCGCATTCTCGATAGAAAAATTATCCGCATTTTCAAAACTAATGTTCTGCGGAGTGGTGTATATGACTTCAATAAAACAATCACTATTCCAAATCATATTTTCAGAGATACTTTCCGGTTCTAAAATATGACCTCCACAATTGGAAATCTGCATTTCAAAGCAGCGATATATTTCCGAGTCTGTCCTAATCACTCGTTTTTCACCGTTAAAGTAAATATTAACCTCTGCAATATTAGCCTCAACAGCAGCCATTCCGTCCGGCAACTGCCTTTCATTGTCTCCTATAAAATAAATTCCCACAAAGCAAACCATGAGTATAAGACATAAAAATAGAAAAGACTTAATTGCTTTTTTACAATTTTCCTTTCGCATTTTTATGCATGAATATATGATAAAACCAGATAATGTTCCCAATGTATTAATCAGCAAATCATCTATTTCCGCATATCTGCCGCCAAACATCTGCAGAATTTCAATTATCAATGACGTTAAACCGCTGATAAATATAATCTTTTTCCAATTCCATTTGTATGTATTAAAAACAAGCGGCAGTAAGAACCCATAAGGAACAAATAAAATAAAGTTTAATAAAACCGGGATAATAGAACTGTCAATAAAAGGCACCAAATTATAGTTAAAAATACCATTTAAGCTATAATTTAATGTGAAAATGCCCGTTATTTTTAACAGTGTAATACCATAAATACAAAATGCCATTTCAAATACGCATTTCCATGAAATACCCCTTCGTATCTTAAAAACATATAGCAAAATAACTATTATAAGATAAATCAATGCGCCGGTAAGAAAGCCTTCTTTAAGAAATTGACTCCCTCTTATTAGATAATTGACGGTCATGGTATTTTACCTCGTAAATAAATTTTATCTATTACCCCAAGTTTACTACAGTCAATCTTTCAATTTTTTTCCATGATTTCATAGACCAACTTGACATCATTCTCTAATTCGAGAATGCCATGCCCTACTGTTTTATATCCTCTCTTCTCATATAAAAATACGGCAGGAAGCGACGCATCTAATATGGAAACAGGAAAGTTTTTTACAATTTCATGATTTCTTTTGTGTCAAAACAGCTCCGATGAGTGCTACAATAAAGGTAAGTGCCGCCAATCTGACAAATATATATTCAAACGCATGAAAAGCCGTCCCCATAACAGCGGTTTCCGGATTGCTGTAATCCCAGTCTAAATAGGGACTGTTTAATTTTATTAAGACCGCAAAAACTACCACTATACCCACATTTACTAAGATACACAGCCAATGGAGCATCTTCCGTCTTGCAATATCCCTCTTTGCAAGCTGCATATTGATAATCTCCAGTTTTTCAGAAATCGCCTTTAAATTATCAACCTCCGGTTCAACAATAGTTTCTCCCAGCAAGACGCTTACAGGCGTTTCAAGGACTTCCGATATCGCAAGCAGCATCTCAGAATCCGGCACAGATAATCCATTTTCCCATTTAGAGATGGTCTGCCGCACCACATTCAGCTTGAGGGCAAGTTCCTCTTGTGAAAGTCCTTTTGATTTTCTAATTGCTTTAATGTTTTCGTTTAACATTGGTGATAACCTCGCTTTCTTTACTTTCTTCCAGCCGTTACATCATGCGGCGTTACCACGATTGTATTAAAGAAGCGTCCGTTGCGGCAAGCAACGCAGATTAACATTCAGGCTTTCTTTTCCACCCATCTTTGAAAATGCCATAAAAATATAAATCCGCCCAATTCCCATCATTGTCTTTTGTCTGGCTTCGTTGGATTCCTTCCAACTGCATGCCAAGTTTTTTCATCAAGCCAACCGACTTTACGCTGTCAATGGTTTCAGCGAATATTTTGTATGCATCAAGTTCATTAAAAGCATAATCAATCACAGCTTTGCAGGATTCATATGCATAACCCTGCTGCCAGAAGTCTCTATTGAAAATCCAGGCAATCTCATATACTCTTTCATCATACACACCGGACTTGAACAAAATATATCCGATCAGCTTGCCGCTGTCTTTATGAACCGCGGCGATGGCGCCTCTTTTTTCAATACAAAACTCCGACAAAAAATGAGACGTTTTTTCAAGGTCATATGCCGGTTCACAATTTTTCATTACCTCTGCATCGCCAAAAATATCATGCAAATCTTTAACATCATTCATTGTGTAATCCCGAATGAACATTCTTTGTGTTTCTATATGCATCTGTTTTACTCCTTCATCTCCCACGTTACCGTTCCAACACAGATATCCAGTTATCTTCAACCTTTCCGTACTGCGTCTCATATTTATTCATCTTATAATGGACAAAACCGCATTTCTCCTGAACCCTCTGAGAACGCATATTATAATCAAAATGTCCGCAGACTATAAAATCTAATTTTTCCTCATCAAACAGCCAGCGGATTACTTCCTGCACAGCCTCGGTCATAATCCCCTGCCTCCAATAGTCTTTGGATAATACATACCCGATTTCGCGCCCCATTTTATCATTATACTCCGGCAGTTCATTCTCGTTGTATCTTTCTATCCCGACAGAGCCGATAACCTTTTTATTATACACAATCGCAAAAGTCTTCTTTTCAGAGATGAACATATTAAGTATCTGCATGGTTTCTTCTTTATTTTTATGCGGCAGCCAACCCGCCATTTGTCCGACGCCGTCCACACTTGCATATTCAAAGAAATCATCCAAATCCGTTTCCTGCCACGCCCTTAACAATAACCTTTCCGTATGTAATACGACATTTGTGATATCTATATCTTTATTCATAACAAATTTCCTCCGCCAAAGACCGATTTTACTTCCAATAATTCATATAAATTATTAATGCTTTCTTCGTTTTTTTCTCCACGTTGTATCCAAATAAATTTACAGTTGGCATTAATTGCCGTTTCTTTGTCTTTTTCTTCATCGCCGATAAAGATTAATTCTGTAAGCGGAATGGCAAATTTTTCAGCAATCATCTGCAAACCCCTGCAATTCGGCTTTCTATATCCGGCAACGGCAGATGAAACATAATAATCGAAATACCCTGACAGTTTTGCGATATCCCGCCTGAAAATATCGTCAGGCAACGCGCTGGGTAAATCAGTCAATGCCGCTATCGCATAGCCTTTTTCCCTAAGCTTTTGCAATACCTCGATTGTATCCGGATATATCCGGGCTTTTAACCGTAATCCGCTCCAAAAAGTTTCTATGCAGTCCTGAATAGGAACTTCCATATGCCAAGACTCGAATACCTTTGTAAAAATATATTCTGCCGAATATTCAATCTCCCTATAATTAACTCTCGGATTAAATTCCTTCAACATTTCCAACGATTTCAGCACAATTTCCTGCGGGACATGGACTTTGAATTTCCGCATAACCGCTTCAAAGCCTTTATCATAAAAATCCACCCATGAATGCGGCATTCCTACATACTGCATCAGCGTTCCGCCTAAATCAAACACTACAACCTTCATAATTATATTTTATCCCCTGCTTTACAGAATTGTTTCCATATGCACCTTCTGGGGTTTAAGCCCGCAAGATTCATAAAATTTCATCGCCGCCTCATTACAGCTCCACACATTCAACGTCACGTTATAGCAACCGCTTTCCTTTGCATAATTTACTACATAATCATAAAGCTTCTTCCCGATATGCCGCCCCCTTATTTGTTTATCAACACACAAATCGTCTATATAAAGGGTTTTTACATCTGTCATCAGGTTATCATTTAGACGCTGTTCAAAAATGCAAAACGCATACCCCATTACCTGTCCGTCCTCGTCAGTTGCTACAAATATCGGCCGCGTATCATCGCCAATCATTTCGGCAAGCTGGCTGTCAGAATACTTTGTTCCCTTCTTGAACAAATCCGGTCTGCCATTATAATGCACCAAATTTACCTGCCTCAACAAATCTTCAATTTTAGGAATATCAATATCCTTCGCCCTGCGTATCATTCTATTTCCCCTCCGTAAACTATTTTTTACTGAATTTCTTTTATCAATAATTTACCACACATACTAATTTATTTCTACATATTTCACTTAATCTTAAACTTTCCAAAATCCAGAGTTCAGCCCACAGGCGCATAGACGTATATGTTTCCATGCAGAGGTCCTTAAAAAACGCCGGCACTTAGTGAAAAAGACGCAAAACGGCTTTTGAACTTAGTACCGCTGCGTTTTTTACGGAGCGAGAGCGTGCCTCAAATGGAAACATATACGTCTATGCGCCTGTGGGCTGAACTCGTGACAGTAAATAAACCTTCTGTTATAATAAAACATATATTATATAGAAACGGAGGTCCTTTTCCATGCTATATCATTATACAGACTTCGCCGCATTCGACGGAATAATCCGTTGTGCCGAACTGCGGCTCAACAATATCCTCAATATGAACGACGCGTCTGAAATGCGGCTTTTCATGAACGGCATCTGCAAAGCGGTTGTAGAAAGGCTTAAAAGCGACGGCGAAAGCGAGAAAATCAAAAAAACGGAAGCCTATTTCCATAAAGAAATGGCGGAAGAATTTCATTACTCCGCCTATGCCGCCTGCTTTTCAAAAGACAGGGACGATGCCGCCCAATGGGAAAGATACGGTCATTTCGGGCAGGGAACATGTATAGCTTTTCATGAAGACCTTATGCAGAAGATGATAGGCGGCGCCATATCCTTACAGAAAGTGTACTATCAGGACGATATGCACGGGCACCATCTTGTAGATGAGTTTTATACGCTGATTAAAAGCTCGGAAACATTCTCCGAGGATATGCCCGAACTGCAAAATCTCATGAACGAGGCATGGGTGCAGTCAGCCGCATTTAAACATCCCTCTTTTGCAAGTGAAAAAGAATTTCGGCTGGTTGTGTCGCCTTTTATTTCAAACGAGTTTGCCATAGAGCCTAAATACCATGTGGCGGTTGAGCGAATCAAAAAATATTACCCGCTCGATTTAAACAGAATGTGCGGCAGGCTGAATATGCACCTGTCCGATTTGGTAGGCGAGATAATTATAGGTCCGACTTCCACGCAGTCCCTTCCCATCCTGCAGGATTACTTAAGCGACTGCGGTTTAAACGTCCTAAAAGACAAAATCAGCATGTCGGACTGCCCGCTGCGCAAGCCCACCACATAGACCGTATGAGTCAATATGGCAGCAGTGCGAAAAATCAACATATAATACCATTGACTAAGCAGGCATAAATGCGCTACAATTATCAATGTCACTATCACTACATTTATTGAAGGGAGTTGTTAAAAAAATGAAATCAAAAGCACTACTTAAGAAACTTACCGCTGCTGTTTCGGCTGTATGCCTTTGCGCCGCAATGGTAGTCGTATCACCGCTGTCCACAGGCTGCAGTGAAGTATTAGCGGCGGCACCCGGCGTTCAGGTAAACAGCGTCTACACCAATGAACTGATACCCGCAGAGCAGGCAGGAATACGCCCTATCGCTGTCATGATGCCTACTGATAAGTCAGCACAGCCTTCTTACGGAATAGGCAACGCTAAAATTCTCTACGAAGTTATGGAAGAAGGCAATATTTCACGTCAGCTTGCCATTATCGACAACTGGCAGGGACTTAGCAGAATCGGCAACATTAGAAGCTGTCGTGCTTACTATATTCCGCTTGCAACAGAATGGGATTCTATTCTGGTTCACTTCGGCGGCGTATACTATATGGCTGACCGCATTACCGCACCGGATATCAACAACCTTTCCGGAACATATGAGTATGGCGGCGGCGGTGATATGCCCGGTTCAGGATATTTCTTCCGTACATCTGACAGAAAAGCGCCGCACAACGCATATATAAGCGCAGACGGCATTATTAAGGCAAGCAGCGCGTTAGGATATTCTCTTGCAGTAAGGCCTGAATATTACAACGCTTCACACTTTACTTTTTCTTCAGGCGTAAATACACTGAGCCAGTATGCTGCGGCAGTACCTGCTAACTCAATTGATTTATCGAAGATTTTCCCGTATACCAAGAGCAGCTTTACATACAATGCGCAGACGGGCCTTTACTACAAAAACATCCACGGCAAGGCACAGACTGACGGACTTACCAAGCAGCAGCTTACCTTTACCAACGTAATCATCCAGAATACAAAGTGGGCGACGCTTGACGCTAAAGGATACCTCGCTTTCCAGATGATAGACAACACAGGCGACGGCTACTATTTCACACAGGGCAAAGGAATCCACATTACATGGCAGAAAGCGTCAGATTACTCTCCTACCAAATACTATGACGATAACGGAAATGAAATCCAGTTAAATACCGGCAAAACATATATCGGAATCGCTCAGGAGGGACGTGCTGTAATAGCTAAATAGTTTATCCATAACATTTTTTACAACGAAAAAGGCACGCTACATTGTTTTCATGTGGTGTGCCTTTTAGTTCATTATCCTGTCAAATCTCGCGAGAATCAATATATATCGCAAATTCTAAATCTTAGTTCGCCGCCGTTACGGAAGTGATATGCGGATTAGGTCCCTCATACCAGTAAAGGAAACCTTCCATATCAATCGTATCGCCGATGTTCAAAGCTTTAACGGCTGCATAAACATCTGTTGTATTGTCACAAAGATAGGACTCTACAGTAAATGTATATGTGTTTCCATTGATTGAAACATTGAAATATAAGTCGCTGCCATCCTGACCTGAACCGTCATAGTTATAAAGGAACGCTGCTTCATTTCCGTCTGCATCAACAGAAGGTTCTACGGTCATACCCTTAAATGACACCTTCTTATTCTGATGGTCAAGCAATTCGTCTTTGCCAAGAAGATCCGTAACATCCATAGCTTGGGCAATATAGTTTCCATCTTCGATTTCAAATGTTGCGCCTTCACCGATTTCCACTTCACCCGACCATTCTGCTTTATATCCCGTAACCTTAATCTTAGTGCCGGGCGTCAGCTTTTCATAGTCTTCCTCAGAACATGTCATGCTATAAATGAAATACGCTCCGTCTTCATCCTGCGTATACACGGTAGCCGTGTTGTCCCACCATGCCTGCTTAGCCTGCACATAAGTTTCAATTACAACTTCTGACTCAAGGTCTGCCGCAATGTACTCATCATATGTCATAACGCCCGCGGACTTCTTAGCTCCGCCGTCTCCTGAGCTGCCGCAGCCTACACAGCCTAATACAAGTGCGCCGATTAAAAGTAATGATGTTATTTTTTTCATTGTTCTCCTCCTTAAGAGTTTTAAATATGTAGTTACCTAAAACCGTTTATAAACATCGAGACTATTATACACGAAATTCTAAATATGTCAACAGTTCTCGCGTTTTCTGATTACTTTAGTTCAAAATACTAATCGATTGCCACATATCCGGTATCAGAAACTATCTGCTGCCCCTGCGGACCTGTTATCCATTCAAGAAACGGCTCGATTGTGCTTTTTGCATCTTCCCTATTCACCACAGTAATTGCGTAAAGCTGCGTGGTATACGGATATTCACCGGACTTAATAGTTTCAGTATCCGGAAAGACGCCGTCCACTGCAAGCAGCTTAATCCCCTCTACGTCTTCACCCGAATCAGACATCATAATAGTAGTATAATAACGAAAACTGTAACCTAAAGAACCGCTGCTGTTTTCGTACGCCGCCACTTTTCTTACAACGTCTCCCATACTTGATTCGGTTTCTGCTTCCAACGGCTTTCTTAATCGCGTATCGCCCATAAAATATTCCATCATGGTCTGTGAGCCGGAATTCTCAGGACGTTGAAAAGCCAGAATTTTCATATTTTCGCCCCCGACATTGCGCCAATTATTAATTTTTCCTGAGTAAATGTCCCTAATCTGCTCAGAACTTAAATTATCCACAGGATTTGATTCATTTACAAAGAAAACAAAGGCTTCTTTTCCTATCGGAGTCAGCTTTAGTTCCACTCCTACATTTTCCGCCATTTCATACTGCGACTGCGAAGGTTTCGCTCCGAAAAAAATATCAATATCGCCCGATATCAGCTTTTCATAGGCATAAATCGTATTGCTGAACTGAATCGGCATAACTTTATCAGACTTTGATTCATTTGCCGCTTTCTGAATTTCAGCAATATTATCATAGCAGGCGTTCGCAAAGGCGGAATAAACAGGATAGGCGGCTTCTGCCCCGTCCATTACAGGCATTTCCCGTATATCCGATATCCTGAATGTAGAAGGCTCTGTCAGTTTAGCAAGAATATTTTCTTCATTTTCCACGGAATATGGCTCTAAATCAATGCTTGAATACCCGCCGGCATAGCGGAAATTGTAGGAAGGGTGCGCCGTTTCCACAATATTTTCATTCCGCTTATAAATTGTAAATTCACTCAGCGCATAAACAAGAACAACGGCAATTAAGAACACTATAATCTTTTTAGGGAATACAAACGGTTTTAACTCCATACCCGTCTTTTTTGCCGCAAGACGCTCCCCTGTTGCAAAACCCAGAATAAGCACAATATCATAAAGAAAATTCATAACAAATACAGAATGCCATCCGTCCAGCCCAAGCAGTTGAATGTCTAAGTTCTGGGCATAGGCAACCGGAAAAGCGCCGAATAAATGCCCGCCCCATAATCCAACACCTATTGATGATATTTCGCCGTCAAGATCCATCATATTAAATGCTGCTATAAAAAACAGATACCATATAAACGGCAGAACCAGCGGAATATAAAATTTCAGCCTGCTCGGCGGTTTCTTTATATTCTTTGATTTAATAACCATATATCCGTATCCGCACATTAACACAAAGCATAAAAGCACTAACGCCACGGTGACCCCTAATAGCGGCAGCCTTCCTATCATATAAATTATAAATAAGATTAACGGAAGTGCAAATGTCATTAGCAGCGTAACTATCAACGTCAGCGAAAAATAATCCATGCTAATCCCTTTCTTTATCTGTCCATGCGTACCGCTCTCGGGCCGTCTTCTTTGACTTCTTTATCATGCTTACCGCCACATAGAGAATAATCAACGCCCAGGCTATTGCCAATCCCGATAACAAAGCCGTCGCAGTCCCCGGCAGTTTTCCCAAATCAGCCCTGCCCGTGCCTGCTGCCCCGCCATGAGCCGCCACACTGTCAAGACGGTATAATGAGGTGATTTCGGCATACAGGTTCTCCATATAGGCGTCGTCCACAGTCTGCTTTCTTCTTACACTTTTCACAGTGTTCTCAATAAGCTGCCCCGCCGCGTCGCGCAACGATGCCGAGCCGTTGAATACCGGAGTCACAAAGGTATTGTCCGTATTGTTTAAAAGAATATCGGTCGCCTTGAGTTTGACATCATAATATGTGGAATTATCTTCACCGCTTCTTGATAAATAATCCTGATACTCAGCCGATTCACGCGCTTTTGACGTTACCGGCGCATACCCTTCCGTCTTGGCATACGCCACCTGAATGTCGTTAGTCAGAAGATACTGCGTAAAAAGCCACGATGCCATGACTTCCTGCGGATCCTTTTTATTAAAAATGCACACAGACGGTCCCTGCGATATCATCTGCGGGTTGTCGGGTTCATACTGCGGCAGCTCCATAACCGCCGTTTCAAATTCCACGACGCTGTCTGCACTGATATCCATAAGCGGCGCGTTCATGCCCATCCATGTAGCGCCAGCGGTAGAGTCAATGGCGAAAATACATTGTCCCGCATTTAAGAAATTAGCCGGATAGCTGGAAATCTTAAAGGTGGAAAACGCCCCGCTTTCCGCATGTTCAGCTATAGTATAAAGCAATTCCCTCGTAGCGTCGCTAAAAAGCAGGATTTCGCCTTCATCAGTGGAATAGCCTTCCCCCTTTTGTTTAAGCATCTGAATCATCATGTTATCTGTGGATTTATAGATAAAGGGAATCATGACTTTCTGACCGTTCACCAGATAATTTCCTTCACTATCCTGCGCCATAGCAGCCTCGGAGACTTCCCAGACAAAATCCCATGTCAGCGTTTCGGGAAGCGTATAGCCGAGCTTCTCCACATAGGTTTTATTTATATAGCAGCACTCGGTCGAGCGCATATACGGCAGCGCATAATAATGTCCGCCAAAATAACACTCTTCCAGATATTTCGGAATAATCTCCTCAACCTTCGGCGAGTCAAATAAAACCCTGCTGCCGCCAAGCCCATACTCCGCATCTTCAAACATGTCTTCCAGCGGGACTACCAGATTATCTCCGGTTACATACGTCGCGATATGGTCGGGATACGTTATACATACGTTAGGCGTCGTATTCGTGGAAATATTGGTAATCACGTCGTTATATATCCTGCCGTAATCCGTATACAGACGCAAATTTATCTTCACATTGGGATATAACTTTTCAAAATCTTCAATCGCTTTGGCGTAAGTATCGGTCTGCGCCTTATTGGTATCGTTTTTCGCCCAGAAAGTAAGCTCATAATTCCTTGAAGTGTCAAATTCTTCCGGCATGACAAATTCATCCATGCCCCTTGAACCGTGGCAGCCCGTCACCATAAGCGCCGCGCATACAGCAAACGCCGTCCCCGCAAGGCGCGTCAGAATGCTTTTCACGCTTACACTTTTCATATCCTTGCTTTTCATATACTTGCTTTTCATATACTTGCTTTTCACGTTCATGCTTGTCGTATCCTTGTTTTTCATGCTCATCCTTTGGTCCCTCCCCTTGATACGCCTTCCATGACTTTCCCGCGGAATATCAGGAAAAGTACGATAAGCGGCACAGAAATCACTACTACTGCCGCCATCATCGCAGGAATATTCTCACGCCCGAAACCGTTCTCCCTTATCTCCTGAATCCCATTTGAAACCAGATAATAATTCTCATCATCAGTAATCAGCCTGGGCCACACATACGAGTTCCAGCACTCGATTACTTTTAATATCGTAATTGTTATAAGTGTCGGTTTTGCTATCGGTATCATGACCTTAAGCAGATATTTCAAGTCCGATGTGCCGTCTACTTTTGCCGCATAATACAGGTTGTCGGGTATCTGCTCGAAATTCTCCTTAAGCAGATATATATAAAATACTGACGTAACGGACGGCAGAATCAGTCCCGGAAACGTATTGCGCATATTCCAGTCGGTAATAGTCACGAAATTAGTGATAATTACCAGCTCATTCGGTATCATCATCAGTGAGAGGAAAATAACAAATGCGACGTTTTTCCCTTTAAAATCCAGTCTGGCAAAAGCAAAAGCCGCAAGCGTTATCACAACCAGCATAACGGCGGTCGTCACCACCGTGAAAATGACCGTATTCGCAAAATACCTTCCTAACGGTACAGTGGTAAACGCATCTATATAATTCTGAAAAGTCGGAGAAG
Organism: Butyrivibrio sp.; assembly: GCA_023664865.1. Classification (GTDB taxonomy): domain Bacteria; phylum Bacillota; class Clostridia; order Lachnospirales; family Lachnospiraceae; genus UBA3282. The sequence goes on from JAMPEU010000045.1 coordinate 11,838, forward strand.
TAGTAAAAAACTTAGGAATATATTCCGAATTGTATTCTCCATAGCCCTTAAGCGACGTCAGCACCATCCAATAAAACGGAAACAATACCACGAGAGCCCAAAACGCCAGAAACACATATGTTACCGCGTTTAATATCTTTTTCCGCGTTCTCGCCGCTTTTTCGATTTTAGCGTAGTCAGTCATTCCGTACCGCACCCCTTTTCTTTTTTCAATAATCAAGTAATTGCGAAACTGCTTATTCGATAACCAGAAATTGTGCAAAACAAACAAAATAAGGGTGACTTGCCGAAATATTTATATTTCTTCTGCATCGGAACCCGTTTTTGTTTGCTTTGTACAATTTCGTTCCTCTGAATAAGACTTTCGCAATTTCCTATTTTTCAATAATGGACATTCTTTTTACTAACAAGCAGGTTTATACAGGTAATGGTAAGCACTATCATAAACAGTATGATTGCCGCCGCAGACGCATAGGACGGATATCCGCCGCTGTCGCCATAGAGCATATCATAGACATATCCGACGATAGTATTCATTTCCGCAGCGTTTAAGTTAGTTCCAAAAAGCGCAACCGCGTCGCTGTACGCCTTAAACGCCCCGATAAATCCCGTGATAACCAGATAAAAAATCATCGGTGAAATCATCGGCAGCGTAATCCTTACAAAAGTGCGGAATTTGGAAGTTCCGTCTACCTTAGCCGCCTTATAATAATCCTGATTCACGGAGGCAAGCGCGCTTGTCAGAATCAGAATCTTAAACGGCATTACCACCCAGATTGTATAGAAACACAGCACAAACATCTTCGCCCAGTAAGGGCCGTCGATAAAGTCCACGCTTTTCCCGCCAAACCACGTAATAAGGAGATTAACCATGCCATCGGTGTACGCCGTCTTTTTAAACAAAATCATAAATACCAGCCCTACCGCAAGCGTATTGGTGACATACGGCAGGAAATACACGGTCTGGAACAGCTGCTTAAGCGGCTTTATGGAGCTTAACGCCACGGAAATAAGCAGCGCAATGCCAGTTGAGAGCGGCACGGTGACCGCTACCAATATGAAAGTATTCTTTACTGCCTGTAAAAAGTAATGGTCGTGCAGGACATATGAGTAATTATATGTCCCCACCCCAAAATACGTCTGCGACGCCGAATTATATCCTTCTTCAAATGAATATACGAAAACGTCTATCAGCGGATATACCATAAAAAATCCCAGAAACAGAATTGCCGGTAAAAGATACAGCCAGCCTTTGAGACCGCCTAAGTGAAATTTTTTCCCTTTCATAATCGTCAGTTACACTCCTTCCGCGTCCAGTGCCTTCTTACGATAATCTATAAACCTTCATCTGCCTGTACGAGTTCAGACAGTTGCTTAAATATGCTTATTCTTCTACGTCCTTTTATTCTATCTTCTTATGATAATTATAATCGTTCTTCCGTCTGTTTACTAAAAATAAATACCTTAGACGGTTTCAGCGCGAATCTTACCGTCTCTTTCGCCGTATCTATCTTATTCTCAGTTCCGACTATCGCCCTGATGGTAGGATTTAGCGACTTCTCGTTAGAAGAAAGCACGCTGATATCGCGCCCCATCACTTCCACTCCCTTGAGCTGACAGTTAAACGCTCCGTCATCCTGCAAAATAAAGCCTTCCGGTCTGATGCCGACATACACGTCTTGTTCATCAATTCCGCTGACATTCATGACAGCATCGTTTCCTATATACAATTTATTATCACTGACACGTCCGTCAAAAACATTTATAGGGGGTGTTCCAAGAAACTTTGCAACAAACAAATTTGCCGGATTATCATAGACTTCCTGCGGCGCGCCTATCTGCTTAACTACGCCGTCTTTCATAACGACAATCATGTCAGAAATACTCATCGCCTCTTCCTGGTCATGAGTAACAAAGATAGTGGTAATTTTCGTTTCGCGCTGTATCCTGCGGATTTCTTCTCTGGTCTGCAGACGCAGACGAGCGTCAAGGTTAGACAGTGGTTCGTCCAACAGAAGCACCCTCGGCATCTTAACCAGCGCGCGCGCTATCGCCACACGCTGCTGCTGTCCGCCCGAAAGCTCCGACGGCTTACGCTCCATCAGTTCCTCAATCTGCACAAGCTTCGCTGCCTCATATACCTTCTTAAGCATCTCTTCCTTAGACAGCTTATCTTTTCCTTTAAGGTTCTGCAGCGGAAACATTATATTCTGTTTAACATTAAGATGCGGGTAAAGCGCATAGTTCTGAAATACCAGTCCGATTCCCCTATTTTCCGCAGGCAAATCGGTCACATCGTCCTCACCAAAAAAAATCCGTCCTTCCGTCGGCTTTATAAGACCGCTTATTAAGTTGAGCGTCGTACTCTTGCCGCAGCCCGACGGACCAAGCAGACCAATCAGCTTACCGTCAGGAATTTCAAAAGTAAAATCGCTTACGGCAATAACGTCTTCATGATTCTTCCTGTCACGATTCGGGAATTTTTTCGTCAGGTTCTGTAATACCACTTTCATAAACTATGCCCCCTTCTTGGTCGGCGAATTTATACTATATATATTGTAACTGTTCAGTACCTTCACAGTTACAAGCAAAAATCCATTCCAAATCACCTTCGGTGATGGATTTTTGCCTGTCAAATTTAAGTTTTCGCACGGTCAGCGCAGTAAATGCGCAGACCTGCTGAATAGTTACTATATATTTTCCCTATTATACTGAAAAAAAGCATAGTTGTCAAAATTACTTTATATCAGCCGCTAACCCGCTGCTTTCCTCATTGCCCGCGGAAATAAAAATAATCCTGTTCTGATTTTTCACTCATCTCGCATAGCAGATCCGTAACAAAATTCCAGTATTGCTCCTCGTCAACCGACAGAACAACCCGGATGTTTCCATTTTCTTCAGAAGATGTGGTCTGTCCGTAATATGGGCTTTCGACATCTGTATCCACTTGCAAAGAAAGCATCTTTTCATTAGTTATTACATTGGGATTTAAAAAACATACCGCTGCAATAGCGTCCGGGCAGCCTTGCGTATAGTTCGTATCCCGTTTGTATTGACTGTATCGGTTTTCCAGCCAGAAATCCGCCGCCTGCGTGTCATTCTTAGCATCCATCAGGTCAAAAACAGCCTTATTTAAAAACGCTGTTTTAGAGGCATCATGAGGAATGACCATTTGAGTCGGAAAATCGCTGCTTAAACAGACCGCATATGCGTCTGCATCATAAAAGCAGTTAAAATCCGCATATGGCGTAAAAGTTCCTCTTCCCTCTATAATTGTACCCATATATACGATTCCTGCTGTCCCGGAGGCAAAATTATCATCTTTTTGACAGGCAAGGGCAATATTAGTGGCAGCTCCGACAGCGATTATCGTAACTTCATTCGGATAACGTGATGCTTGCTCTATCATAAAGTCTACTGCGCCTGTATCTTCTGCATCGGTATTTGAATAGCCCCATTTCCTCTCATATAAAGAGCCAAGATTATGATAATCACTAGGTTCTACATATTCATCAAAATGATACATAGCCCCCCATTTATCAATATCTCCGACTATTTTTCCCTGCTCGGTTAAATCCCTTATTCCGTTAAGCGGTATATCCGTACCCATATATACGGGGATATTTTTCCTGCCGATTTGCTCCAGCTGAACCAGCGCCGAATTTGTTCCGTAAGAAACAAAATTATTTCCGCCTGTAATTGTTACGCCTAACAATTCAATTAATCCCAATTTATCCGCCTGCGCCAAAATACTCAGGCACATGGCATCATCCCCAAGATAATTCATATCGCAGTCCAGAATTACTTTTGGCGCGGTTTCAGTCTGCGCTATATTATATTCTTCCGCCAAATATTCTTTCGCCTTATCATAACCGCCGTTCCCGCAGCCTGTTAATAGCAAGCATACTGTTATTAGTGCTGCCGAAACTTTTATAATGGATTTTTTCATGGAAACGCCCCTCCTGAAATTTTGTCGTTAGTTTCACAAGTATATTAATCCATATTTTTATTCAACGCAAGCCCCATCGCCATATTTATTCTATCCGTAAATTCCTTTTCCTTAACAAGCGCAAGCCCTTCGTCCTCATCGCCCAGCATAACAAGGCGCTCTCCGCCCTTTATGCCAAACAGCTCCCGCGCCTGCTTGGGGATAACAATCTGCCCGCGCTCTGAAACCGTAACCGTCCCGAAAATATGCTTACCCTTAGGCGCAGGCGGCACTATCGTTTTATTCTCCATCACTTCCGTATGGAGCAGCCCATCAACCGTAGTGCCGTAAACCGACGCAAGCAGCGCGCATTTTTCCACATCTGGAATAGTCTCGCCTTTTTCCCATTTACCGTACGCCTGTCTGGATATGCCTATCTTTTCCGCGATTTCTTCCTGCGAATATCCGTTTAACTTCCTAAGCAAAACCAAATTATCCTTTATCATGCCAATGACCTGTCCCTTTCACGACTTATGCCTTTATTCAATTATCAAATCATGTGTAATAACCTATTTTCCGCCATTACTTTGCGACTTTTTTCTTTCTTATTCCTAACACAAGACACCTGATAACCGGTATCCTGCTGATAACCTCATACCAGATTGGCGTGCAAACCAGTACCGCAAGCAGCGCCAACACATAAATAAGCCATATCGGCAGCGTTGTGAAGCTTTTTAAATAATAACACGGAATGATTATAAAGGTATAGTGCAGCACATAAAGCCCATAACTTATCCTTGTCATATACGCACTGAATTTGTTCTGCTTATCAAACCACTTCTTGCCGCAGCCTAAGATTGCCAGCACCATAAACCATGCGTATACGTTGGTAAAGAGGCTTTGCAGTACCGAATCATCAGCATAACTCTGCCCGAAATAGTACGGCACATATATAATTCCCATAACCACGCTGATAACAAGCATCGGAACGCACATTTTCACAAGCCTCTCCTGTACATTATCATGTGAAAATACAAAATATCCCAATAAAAACGCCGCTAAATATATTCCGAAACGGTACATGGTAAGAATCGGCATATTGAGAATATACGAGCTGCCCCATATAACAAGCGCAAATAACGGCAGGATTATAAAGTTGCATTTCTCCCCAAGCTTCCATAAACTGTCTTTTTTATCAAACTTCCTTATTAAAATAATGATAAGCGAATACAGCCATAAAAGCTGCGCATACCACAGCGGTCCCGTCCCCGAAAGCGCGGATACCGGATATACAATAAAGCTTGGCATATACTCTAACCCGCCACCATCTTTGATATTAAAATAACCCACAATCCATTGATATACAAAAAGCCCCAGCGTCGAAGGCACTAACAGCTTCCATGTCCTTTTGCCGATAAATTCTTTGGCGGACAGCTTATCCAAGGCATACCTTGCGCTAATGCCCGAAATCACAAACAACAGCACCATAAACCACGGATAGACAAAGTATAAAAAGCCGTCCTGATACTGCACATCGCCAAAACTGCCTATTCCGCCCAGCACCCCCGATGCGTTAAACACATAAAATACATGGTAAATCATTACCAAAACCACTGTCGCCCATTTGATATTGTCAAGATAAAATTTACGCATAATACCATACTCCTTTCTTTTCTTAAGCATATTTAGGCATTTATAAAACCCCATTTCAATAACCAGAGTTTAGGCTAAATGAACAAAATAAGGAGCGACTAGCCACTGCTTCGGAGCTCCGCTTTTGTTCATTTTGACTAAACTCGTGAAAGTAGATAACAGTTTCGCAATTGCCTATTATACGTACTTTTCATACTAATGTACAGTATTTTTGCATAATTTTCTACCATATATATGTTACATAATTATTGGGGATATGTAAAGTTTAGTTGCGAAGTGATGAATTAAATGAAAATAGAAATTTAATGCGGAATTATAAGATTACACCCTAATCCGCTGATTGCTATCGGTTTAGAGTGTAATGTTTATGCTGATATATGTAATTCCAATGCATTTTAAAGCTTAATTTGTTTCAAAGCTTAATGTATTTTGAAACCGGCTATTTTCCATCGGGAAAACTTGTAAAGTAGCCACTCTCCATCTGCGGAAAGCCATATTTCTGTTTGGCATCGGAAATTGCTTTTATCATAAACGACATATTCCTCGCCAGATTCCTCATGGTCTGCAGCCCCTCCAAGTCTTTCTTAACATCTTCCGAAGTGAAACCATGAACCTGATTCCAGTATGTGCTGGACGCTACCGGCATGCCGCTGATGGTAAAATACTTATTCAGCACGTCAAAAGACGCTGTATTTCCACCACGTCTGCAGCTGACAACCGCCGCTCCTACTTTCATGTGCTTAGAATAATTTGTACTATAAAAAAGCCTGTCCATAAAGGAAAGAATCGTTCCGTTAGGCGAGCCATAATATACAGGACTCCCGACAACCAGCCCTTCCGCAGTTTCAAATTTACGTGCAACCTCATTCACCAAATCTTCATCAAACACACATCTGCCGTTTTTCTCACAATAACCGCAGGAAATGCACCCCCTGATGTCCTTATTTCCTACATGAATGAGTTCGGTTTCAATGTTCTCGTCTTCAAATACCCTAACCATTTCATCAAGAGCCGTCCATGTGCAACCGTTTGCATGCGGGCTTCCGTTTAATAAAATTACTTTTGCCAATATCTTCTCCCCCTAGATTTATACCGTATCTCCTATTCCTTAATCATGTCTAATTCTGTAAGATTTATTTTTGATGATGTCAGGATAACTTTTAGCTCAATATAACGTCTTTTCATCCTTTTATATGTCTCTGATTCTTTATCACAAGTTATCATATAATCTTGTAATCTTGAAAATTCTTCCACTGATAGTTTCAACATTTCGCCTTCTGTCATATTTTAATACCTCCCATTTATTAATAACTTTATTATATCAGATTCTTTACATTTTTCAAGCATTCTATAACCTGTGTTTCCGTGGACAAAACTACATACCCCAATATCAAGGAAATATAGTTCTTGAAAAACCCTCCCATTAATACTATACTAGGTTAATGTAAGGAAGGGAATCATCATGACAGGTTC
>JAMPEU010000046.1 GCA_023664865.1 Butyrivibrio sp.
TGGAAAACTATAAGGGAATTTTGGAATACTCAAAAGAATCCATAGTGCTTCAGGGGAAAAACTGCCGTATCAGCTTTCAAGGCAAAGGACTGTCCATAGACTACTATACCGGGGAAGATATGAAAATAAGCGGTTATATCGAGACGCTGCGGTATCTGTGATAATTTTTGCTGATGATTGTAAGCGGCAACTGATAAACTGTTGCTATTCATGACATATGTAACTGAACACTATAATTGCGCGGAAGGTCATAATTGTATGCTTCAATGGATTCAATATATAAAAGGCTATGTCTCCATCAAAGTATGGGGATATTCTACCGAGAGATTTCTCAATCTGTGCGGCAACCATGATATTTTAATCTGGGATATTGAAAATCATGGTGATTATTATACTATGAAGGTCAGTGTAAAAGGCTTTTTTGCATTGAAGACGCTGCTTAGGAAAACCGGCACGCGGGCAGCCGTATTAAAAAAATATGGACTGCCCTTTTTTGCGCCCAAAATAAAAAAGCGCAAGATATTCGTATTGGGTATGCTTGCATGCCTTGTATTCTGGCTGATTACGACAAGGTTTATCTGGGACATCAAAATCGAAGGCAACTATACCATTACAGATGATATGCTGATGGATTATCTGGAAACGCAGGGCGTACATACGGCGATGAAAAAAAGCGGGCTGCGCATAGAAGAATTAGAAATGCAGCTGCGCGAGGAATATGACGCTATTACATGGGCGTCGTTAAAAATCGAAGGCACTTCGCTTATCATAAAGCTGCGTGAAAATGAAACAATAGATTATGACTATATTAGTCAATCAGGGCAGAAGGTCGGAATACAGGCGGATGATAATGCAAAGTGCAGGGATATAGTTGCCGCAATAGACGGCGTAATCGTCTATATGATTACCAGAAAAGGAGTTCCGCAGGCAGCCGTGGGGGATACGGTTGTCAAAGGGCAGGTACTTGTGTGCGGCGCGGTTCCCATATATAATGAAGATGCGACGATAAGGGGGTATCAGTATTATGATTCTGATGCGGATATACTGATAGCGTATGAGAAAGCTTTTTCCGTGGAAAAAAAGACCGCATATGTAGAGAAGGAATACTCCGGTGAAGAAAAAAGGCTTCTTTTGATAGGCTTTAGGGACAGGGAATGGAATTTATCTTTAGGGCGGATAAAGTTTGACTCTTACGACGTATCGGGTGAAAAGAAGCAGGTTAAGCTCCTCGACCATCTTTTTTTGCCGATTTTTTATGGGACGAAATATGCGAAAGAATATGTTTTAGTGCCTAAAAAACACACGGAAGAAGAGATGGAACAGATAATGGACGAAGAATTTGAAAAAATATTATTGACTTTAAACGAAAAAGGGGTACAAATTACGGAAAAAAATGTTACAATAAGAAAGAGCGAGGATAAATGGATAATGGATGTCCGTCTTGGGTTGACGCAGGAAGCCGTGGAAAAGGTTAAAAATGAAACTTCTGAAGTACCCATTGCGGAAAATGGAGAGACGGAATAATTTGGAAGAAGGAATATTGGCAAAGGAAAATTTGACAGGGGAAATCACGTTGGAACTTGACCTTCCGATGGAGCATATGCAAAATCTTTTTGGCGGGTATGACTCTTATATCAAAAAGATTGAGAAGGATTTTAATGTTGCCATAGTAAACAGGGACGGTCTGGTAAAGATATGCGGCAGTCGGAATGATGTGCTTAAGGCGGAAAGCACCATGAAGGAGCTTTTAGCCTTATCTAAGAGGGGCAATACGTTGCAGGAACAGAATGTAGATTATGCGATTGAAATGGAAAAAGAGAATAAAGGGGATGTGCTTTTAACGATTGATGAGGACTGTATCTGTCATACGATTAGCGGCAAGCCCATTAAGCCTAAGACGCTGGGACAGAAACAGTACGTTGACGCCATCCGCGACAATATGATTGTATTCGGGCTGGGCCCTGCAGGCACGGGCAAGACTTATCTGGCGATGGCAATGGCGATAACTGCTTTTAAGGGCAATGAGGTAGAAAGGATTATCCTGACAAGACCGGCTATCGAGGCAGGAGAGAAACTTGGTTTTCTGCCCGGTGATTTACAGAGCAAGGTAGATCCGTATCTTCGTCCGCTGTACGACGCCCTGTATCAGATAATGGGGGCGGAAAGCTTTGCCAAGAATATGGAAAAAGGCTTGATTGAAGTTGCACCGCTTGCCTATATGAGGGGACGGACGCTGGACAACGCTTACATCATTCTCGACGAGGCGCAGAATACCACCCCGGCGCAGATGAAGATGTTTCTGACCAGAATAGGATTCGGCTCCAAAGTAATTATAACCGGAGACGCTTCGCAAAAGGACCTGGCTCCCGATGTTAAATCGGGGCTGGATATAGCGGTAAAAGTGCTGGCTAAGATTGAAGACATCGCATTTTGCAACCTTACAAGCAAGGACGTCGTAAGGCATCCGCTTGTGCAGAAAATCGTGAAAGCCTATGAATCTTATGAATCAAGAACACAAAGTTACGATAAAAAACACAGAAATAGGAATTTAGATCATGGAAGAAAATAAGAAAAAGTTGATTTGGCAGAAAATAAAGGTGACGATTGAGTTTGTACTGATATTTGTCTTATCGGGTTCAATTGCCGGAATGGGGAGTATTGCGTATGGTTTTAGCGCGGCTGAAATAATATGTAATACGGTTATGGTGCTTTTAGGCAGCGGAATTGTTATCTTTTCGCTGGCGGCAAGCGAGATTTATGAATTGTACTTTTATCCTAATATGGGAAGATACGGAAGATTTACATTCTTTTATATAATGGGACTTGCTTTATCACTCCTCTTTCCGCTGCTGCCGGTCGCGGGCTGGCCGTTCCTTATTATTTTCGTGCTGCTCAGCCTGTTCAGCAACACTATATCCGGTCTGGCGTCAGGAAGCGTGTGCCTGATGCTTTCGGTTCTCTTGCTGCCTGATGCGGGTATCCGTGGATTTTTCCTTTATTTTATCAGTGGGTTGGTAGGAATTATGGTCTTTAGCAGGCTGAATGAATCCTTTAAGGTCGGCACGCCTACCTTTATTTCCCTGCTGTGTCTGGCAGTCTGTCTTGTAACTAACGTTATGTTATTTGAAAGAGACGGTATGTCTGTAACGCATTTTGCAATTATACCGATTAATTTGATGGTGAATTTTATCCTGTTGCTGATTATCTTGAAAATATTCAGTAATAACGTTATCCACAAGACCAGAAATAAATATATGGATCTTAACGATCCTGAATTTCCATTGCTTGTGCAGTTGAAGGAACTGTCCAAGGAAGAATATTATCATGCCGTGCATACCGCATATCTGTGTGATAAGATAGCGAAACGCCTGGGCTATGACGATACTGTGGTAAAAGCATGCGGCTACTATCATAGAATCGGCATACTAAAAGGCGAGGTCACATGGGAAAACACGCAGGAAATCTGCATTGAATACAGTATACCGCATGAGGTTAGAAAGATACTGGAGGAGTATATACAGCCAGACCATGGGATATCGCTTAAGGAGACTGTGGTTGTCTTATTTGCAGACTGCATCGTGACTTCGATAAGCCGTCTGTTTGCCCAGAATTCTAAGGCGAAGCTGGATTATGAGAAGATTATCGATACGATTTTTGATAATAAGATGAAAGCTAAGAAAATGTGGAGAAATTCCATGTCGCTTGGCGAGCTGCGGGAAATGAGAAAGATATTCAGCGAGGAAAAATTATACTATGACTTTTTACGTTGAGAATGAGACTGATAAAGAATTTCCGTTTTCCATAGAGGAGACTTTTGAGAAAGTTGCGCTAAAGGCGCTTGAAATGGAAAACTGTCCATATGAGGCATCTGTCAATATGCTGCTTACGGACAATGCCGGAATACGTGAGTATAATAACCGGTATCGGGGCATTGATAAGGAGACGGACGTGCTTTCTTTTCCCAATATTGATTTTGAGACTGCAGGAGAGTTTGACATTGTGGAAGGGAAAGAGGCGGATTACTTTGATTTATCAAGCGGAGAGCTTTTCTTAGGGGATATCATTATTTCTGTGGAAAAAGCAGAGGAGCAGGCGCGTGAATATGGACACAGCAGCCTGCGTGAATTTGCTTTTCTTACGGCGCACAGCATGTTTCATTTATGCGGATACGACCATATGACGGAAAAAGAGGCTGCCGTGATGGAGAAAAAGCAGGAAGAGACGCTTGAAAGTCTGGGGATAGGAAGATAGTACAATTGCTATTACGAGTTTAGTCTAAATGAACAAAAACGGGGCTCCAATGCCTGAAAAGCGGTAAGTCGCCCCTTATTTTGTTCATTTGGACTAAACTCTAGGCTGAGAAAGGGGTATATTAATACTGTGAGAATACATAGGAAAGATGCGGTTGCAGGCGGCAGAACGCGTTCAAGGGAATTTAAGAGTAATGTGTCAGCGTATGCGGGGATTATCGCGTATATGCTCAGTCTTATAATCAGAATCCCGCTGTCTAAGGTGATTGGAGATGCGGGAGTCGGTTTATTTTCTCCGGCATTTGAGCTTTTTACTTTGATTACGTTATTCTTTTCATATGGAATCTCAAGAACCATGAACGGACTTATCCGCTACCGCATTAAAAGGGATCAGTTTAAGAGCGCAAGGAAGGTATTTGGTATGGCGCTAAAGCTTTCTTTCCTTATAGGCATAACTGCCGCTGTGGTTCTTGCGTTTGCCTCTCCTTATATTGCGGACATGCTTGTGCTTGAGACCATGAGCAGGTGGGCGATTCTTGCTATGGCTCCGGTAGTGTTGTTATCGGCGCTTGTCAATGTTTTCCGGGGGTATTTTAACGGCAACAGCTTGACGGGACTTGCCGCGCAGTCTCAGTATATTGAGAAAATTCTTATGTTTATTACCACAATTGCAGGCGGGCGCATGTTCCTTGATTACGGTCAGAAGGTGGCGGCGCTGCACCACAATGATATAACCGCTTACGCATATGGCGCATTAGGCGTTGTCTTGGGAATGATGGTTTCAGAATTAATCACGTTAATCTATTTGCTGGCTGTATATTTGCTTTATTTGGGCGCATGGAAAAGGCAGCTTAGCGAGGACAGCGGCAGACGGACGGAAAGCAGCGGCAATATCGCGGGAATGTTGATTGGAAACAGTATTCCGCTTGCGCTTATCGTGATCCTTTCCAATGCGTTTATGATTATAGACCAGCGTTTCTTTAACTACTGTATGAACCTTAGCGAAACCGAACTAAGCAATGCGCAGCTCTGGGGGGCGTATTACGGCAAGTTCGCAGTTTTAATTGGAGTCGGCGCGGCTCTCGCATGTATGTCTGCGCTAACTTCTATCGGCAAGATTGTCAATTCATATGAAAGAGAAGAATATCATATTATGCACGAGCGCATAGAGAACGCGGTTAAAAAATTGTGCATTACCGCCGTGCCTGTGGCTATTTATCTGGCGGTTTTGGCTGATGCTTTCATTAACGGCTTATACCAGGGAGAAAACGGGCAGATAATCAGCATGTTAAGGCAGGGCGCCGTTATCGTTATTTTCTATGGCATGGCGTATCTGTTCGGACAGGTAATGTTAAAAACACACATGATGAAAGAATTTTTGCTTTCGCTTCTTGCCGCTTTCGTTATCCACATTGCAGCGATTTTTCTCTTTGTCAGACAGGGGCTTATGGGTATGGAAGGCGTTGTTTATTCAGTAATCGCATTTACAGGGATATTAGCGGTTTCGTGCTTTATCCTTACCTGCAGAAAGTTAAACTACAGGCAGGAATGGCTGTATTCTGTAGCGTTTCCCATAGTGTCTGCGGGCATATCTGGGCTGGTAGTAATGCTTATCAGCAGGCTGCTTATGTCTGCTGCGGGCGAGATAGTGACGATAATTGTCAGCAGCCTTGTCGGAATGGTATTTTATATCCTGCTGCTCATGCTCTTACGCGTGCTTAATGAGGCGGAACTTAGCAGATTGCCGCTTGGCGTGGTCTGGGTTGCGCTTGGAAGAATGATAGGCGTGTTATAAAAATATTGTATAAAAATATATTTTTTTACTGATACTGATTACATAGAAATTTTTGGAAAGGCGGCTTACCGAGAATGAAATATGTAAAACGTATCAGTCTTTTTTTTATTATGGCAAGTGTAATGTTTGGCGCTGGAAGCTATGCGACTTATAAGGTTGAACAATTTTTTTATCCTAAAAAGTATGAGAATGAGCAGCAGAATGAAAATACAATGCCTGCAGTGCCGGAAAACGGTTTAACGGGCGCGGGTACTGCCGCTGCGGGAAGTGGAACGGAACCGGAAGAAGAGCGGGTTATCGAGGCGGCGGTCGAGAATATCCCCGTTATTACGTCGGACACCGTTTATCTGGTGGAAGAGGTAAATATGGCGGACGGCACGATAGTCGAGAAAGAGGAAGAGATGCCTGTGAAATATATAGGGCTTGACAGGGATGCGCTTATAGAGGAACTAAGGCTGTATGAGCAGAATCCGCCGCTTACGGATTTAAAGCAGGGATTTGAGGCGGCTGAACTCTCGGCTTTTTCTAAAGACCGCGTGGTAGTGTGCAAGTATTACAGAAAAGAAAAGGAAAAAGAGGGTTACTATCTGATGGTCGCGGACCATTATGTGATTGTGTACGAAGAAGATAAGGAAACGCTGCACATGAATACGGAGATTCTCTTAGAGAGCTTGAGCGACGAGCTGCAGAAGGAAATAATAACGGGTAAATATATGGAAGATGAGCAGGCTCTTTATAATTTCCTTGAGTCTTATTCAAGTTAGTGTTATTATTAAACCATGAAAAATGTGAAAAAGAAAATTGCGGTAATAGGCGGCGGGGCTGCCGGAATGATGGCGGCTGTTTGGGCGTCAGACAAAGATACGCTTGTAGAAATATATGAAAGAAACGACCGTGTAGGCAAAAAGCTTCTTGCCACGGGCAATGGAAAGTGCAATTTTTCCAATGCCAATATGGGCAGTGACGCTTATTATGGCAGCGCAGTTTCTTTTTATGATAAATTATACTCTGAATTTGGAATGATGCAGACAGTTGACTTCTTTAGTCAATCAGGTATGCTTATTAAAAACCGGGATGGATATCTCTACCCCGCCTCCGAACAGGCGTCAACAGTGTTGGACGTGCTGCGCATTGAATTAGAGCGTAGAGGCGTGCGTATCCATACAGGAAACAAGGTTGAAAAAATAGAAAAAGACGATAAAAACGGAAAATTCCGTGTCATAACTGCGGGCGGGAAAGCCGGCGGAGAAATGGGATTCGCTAAAGAGATTGACAAAGAGGCATGGTATGATGCCGTTATCCTTGCCTGCGGCGGGAAAGCTGCGCCGTCTACGGGTTCTGACGGACTTGGCATAAAGATAGCCGAGTCATTGGGACATCATGCTGTGCCGATGGTTCCGGCGTTGGTACAGTTAAGATGCAGGGAAGATTTTTTTAAGAGCATAGCGGGCGTGCGCACGCAGGCTAAGTTGACGCTTAATATAGACGGCGGCGCTGTATGCAGTATTAAAGGGGAGCTGCAGCTTACGGACTATGGGATTTCGGGCATACCTGTGTTCTGTTTCAGCAGGGAAGCGTCTTATGCGCTGTTGCATAAGAAGAAAGTTACGGTAGACATAGATTTTCTGCCGCAGTTTGGCGAGGGGGCTGATGATGCGTCTGAAGAATATGGAAGTTTCTTTAAAGAGCGTTGGATAAGGCGGGCGGATTTAAGCTTAGAGCAGTTCCTGACAGGCATAGCGAATAAGAAGATTAATCAGCTTATTATCAGGCTCGCGGGCTGCAAACCGCATGAAACGGCTGCATCGGTATCCGAAGATAAGCGTGCCGTATTGGAGGGCTTATATAGGAAATTGACGGTTTCCGTATATGCGGCGAACGGCTTTGAACATGCTCAGGTGAGCGCGGGAGGGATTCCGGCTAAGGAACTTACATATGAATTGGAATCAAAGCTTGTGTCCGGTCTTTATTTCGCGGGTGAAATTATAGATATTGATGGTATTTGTGGAGGATATAATCTTCAATGGGCGTGGACAAGCGGAGTTACAGCCGGAAGAGCGGCGGCGCGAAACGTGAAAGCGGCCGAAGCGGTTTAAAATATGCAGCGTATATAAGACAAGGTATAAACATGATAAGGATAACTCAGATTAAAATGCCGCTTTCACATACGCAGGAAGACATTCTGCGAAAGGCAGCGGGAATATTACATATAAAAAAAGCGCATATACTTTCTTTCCATATAATCAAGAAGTCGATTGACGCCAGAAAGAAACCGAAAATATCGGTTATTTACACGCTCGATGTGGAGATAGAAAACGAAGAGAAAATACTTCGGCGCATAAAGAGTAAGCAGGTTCAAAAGGCGGAAGATATAACCTATACTTTTCCACAGCCCGGTCAGACGCCGCTTAACACAAGACCTGTAATAATAGGAACAGGACCGGCTGGGCTTTTCTGCGGATATTATCTGGCATTGCACGGATACCGCCCGATTCTGCTTGAACGCGGGAAGAGAGTGGAAGAAAGAACTAAGGACGTAGATGATTTCTGGCGCAGCGGAGTGCTTAATACAGAGTCCAATATACAGTTTGGGGAAGGCGGAGCCGGAACGTTCTCCGACGGCAAACTTAACACACTCGTTAGAGATAAAAACGGCAGGAACAGGGAAGTCCTTCGTCTGTTTGCAGAAACGGGCGCGCCGGAAGAAATCATGTATGAATCCAAACCACATATCGGCACGGATATTCTGGTGAATGTAGTTAAGAATCTGCGTGAAAAGATAGTGAGCATGGGCGCGGATGTGCGTTTTGAAAGTAAAGTGACGGATATAGAGATAGAAAACGGCAGGGTAAAAGCAGTAATTATAAACGATAACGAGCGGCTTGAGACGGATATTGCCGTGCTTGCCATCGGGCATAGCGCAAGAGATACTTTTAAAATGCTGCATGGACATAATATTCCGATGTCGCCTAAGGCGTTTGCCGTAGGGTACAGGGTAGAGCATCCGCGTAAAATGATTGACCTTGCGCAGTATGGAATGACGGATAATAAATTATTGCAGGCTGCGGATTATAAGCTGACCGCCAAGACTGCGGGCGGCAGGGGCGTATACTCTTTCTGTATGTGTCCGGGCGGATACGTGGTGAACGCATCTTCGGAAGAAGGACGGCTTGCGATAAACGGAATGAGCTATAGCGGAAGAAATGCGGATAACAGCAACAGCGCAATTATAGTGTCAGTTACACCTGATGATTTTGGGGGTAAAGATGCGTTGGCAGGGGTAGAATTTCAGCGCAGACTGGAAGAAAAGGCGTATAAGCTTGCAGGCGGCAAAGTTCCGGTCGAAACATACGGCGACTTTAAGCAAGCGGTAACCGGAGAAGAGAAACAGCCGTCGGCAATTCTTAAAGAGTATCCGGGCTTTACCCCGTCAGCTAAAGGCGGCTGTGGCTTTGCGCCTGTACATGAAATCCTTCCCAAGACGCTTAATGACGCGTTTATGGAAGGTATGGAGCAGTTTGGCAGCATTATATCGGGGTTTAATGACAGCGCCGTATATGTGTCAGGCATAGAAAGCAGGACTTCATCGCCTGTGAGAATACACAGGGATGAGAGTGGACAGTCGGATATAAAGGGGCTGTATCCGTGCGGCGAAGGCACCGGATATGCGGGCGGAATTACCTCTGCGGCGATGGACGGAATACTGATTGCGGAGAAGATTGCGGGGGAGTATTTTGTTCGCTTTAGGGACGAGTTGCGTCGAAATGAACAAAAACGGAGCTCCAATGCCTGAAAAGCGGTAAGTCGCTCCTTATTTTGTTCATTTTGACGCAACTCTGGTTACTGAAACTGATAACTTATGAAGAAGATTGTGCAAAGTATATAATTCATCGTAGGTACTATGCCACCGTCGGTACTTAGCGAGGTATTTTCGAGCTTAGTACCGCTACTGGTGGCAACGTAGCGAGAGCGTGCCTGCGATGAAGTATATACTTTGTACAATCATGATATATTAGAAAGGATAAACATTATGTCAAATTTTAGGGAACGACTCAAGGATAAAAAGCGGATTGTCATTAAAATCGGTTCTTCTTCTTTGCAACATCAGGAGACGGGAGATTTGGATTATACCAAGCTGGATATGCTTGTAAGGGAATTGTGCGATTTAAGAAACAGGGGGAAAGACGTGGTGCTGGTAACGTCGGGCGCGATTGCAGTCGGCAAGAAAGCAATATATTCAGAAGAGGCGAAGAACGATAACCCAATCGCGGTTAAACAGGCATATGCCGCCATAGGGCAGGCAAGGCTGATGATGGTATACCAGAAGATATTCGCAGAGTATAATCAGGTGGCGGCGCAGATATTGATGACTAAGAATACCATTGTCGATAATCTGAACCGCTTCAATGCACAGAACACCTTCGCGGAATTATTTAAGCTGGGGGCGATACCCATTGTAAATGAAAACGATACTGTCGCCACATATGAAATCGAAATCGGAGACAATGACACCTTATCCGCCATCGTTGCGTCTTTGGTAAAAGCGGATATGCTGATTCTGCTGTCCGATATCGACGGGCTTTATACCGACGATCCGCATACGAATCCCGATGCGAAATATATAGAAGTCGTGGAAGAAATTACGGATAATCTTATAGAGATGGGAAAAACTTCCACAGGAAGCGATTCTGGAACAGGCGGCATGAATACTAAGCTTCAGGCGGCGCAGATAGCCAGCAGCATGGGAGTCGATATGGTTATCGCCAATAGCAGCGACGTAAAGAACATACACCGTATTCTGGACGGGAAAAACATCGGAACGCTGTTTGTGGCGAAGACGGACAGCAATTTTGATTTGCCGCTGTATGTTCAGCAGATGCACAGGAGCTAAAAAACAGAGTGATGCACATGAACACATATGTTCTCCCTTGCGGTGCGCTTTCGCTCCGTGTAAAATCGCAGCGGTACTAAGCTCAAAAGCTAAAAAGAGGCTTTTTCGCTAAGTGCCGGCGTTTTACAAGGACCGCGTCGGAAGAACATATGTATTCATGTGCCATGCAAGTTGAATGATTACTGGAAAGGTTTGACAGAAAATGACGAATAAAAAAATAAATTTAAGCGTGCAGGAAATGACGGCAAGAATCAACGAACTGTACCATAAATCGCAAAGCGAAGGGCTGAGCGATGAAGAAAAGGAAGAACAGGCAAAGCTTAGGAGTGCATATGTGGCTAATGTAAAAGCCAACCTTAAGGCTCAGCTTGACAATATTTCCATAATCGAAAAGGACGGCACCATTACCGGACCGGCGGATAGGGAAAAGAAACATATAAGAAAGAAATGCCTGTCGCTCCGTGATGAAATGCCGCTTAAGCTCAGGGAAGAAAAGAGCGATAAAATTATAGACGCACTGTGCGGGCTTGAGCAGTATAAAAAAGCTGATATCATACTGACATATGCAGATTTTAAGAGCGAAGTCATTACGACTAAGTTTATTGAACGCGCATTAGCGGATAAAAAGCAGGTTTTTGCCCCGCGCATATCGGGCGATGAGATGGAATTTTACAGGATAGACGGCTTAAACGACCTTGAAGAAGGCTATAAGGGAATCAGGGAGCCTGCAGGTTCGGAGGCATTTTTTGATAAAATAGGTTCTTTAGACTTAAATGAAATGAACAGCGTACCGTTAATGGTTATGCCGGGGGTTGCTTTTGATAAAGAAGGACACAGAATCGGCTATGGAAAAGGCTTTTATGACAGATATCTCAACCGCCTTATGGACGCAGGCATAAACGTATATAAAATCGCACTGTGCTATGAATGTCAATTATTGGACAAAATTGCACATGAAGAACATGATGTGTGCGTGGATATGGTTGTAACGGAGGAGTCGGTTGTTATGACATGAGTTCATGTCACTCCGCAACTGAGAATAATATATTACGAAAGGAGATTTCCATAAATATGAGTGGAAGTATTAACGATTTAGAAGAAATAGGACGAAAGGCTTGCGCGGCAAAGTTTGTTATGCAGACATTATCGACGCAAAGGAAGAATCAGGCGCTTATGGCAATCGCTGATGCGCTGAAAATGAGAGTCGGTGAAATACTTACCGCAAACGCAGAAGATGTAAAGAAAGCGGAAGAAAACGGTATGCGCCCCGGAATGATAGACCGTCTTAAGCTGACTAAAGAGCGTATAGAAGCGATGGCGGACGGACTTGTTCAGATAGCTAAGCTGCCTGATCCAATAGGGGAAGCATTAGAGCAGTTTGAAAGACCGAATGGGCTGCAGATTACCAAACGCCGCGTGCCGTTAGGGGTTATCGGCATTATTTACGAGTCAAGGCCCAATGTGACTGCCGATGCTTTCGGTCTGTGTTTTAAATCGGGCAACGCAGTAATATTAAAGGGCGGCAGTGATGCGATTTGCTCTAACATAGCCATATCCACGGTAATAAGGAATACGCTGGAAAAAGAAAACATTACGCCCGATGCGGTCAGTCTGATAACCGATACCGACAGGCAGGCGGCAAATGCGCTTATGAAAATGAACCGCTATATCAACGTGCTGATTCCGCGCGGCGGAGCGGGGCTTATACGCGCTGTGGTAGAGAACAGCACTGTGCCGGTAATCGAGACCGGAACCGGCAACTGCCACGTGTATATTGATGAATATGCAGACGTAGAGAAAGCCATTCCCATAATAATAAATGCCAAAACACAGAGGATAGGAGTCTGCAATGCCTGTGAGTCCATTGTTATCCATGAGAAAATATTGGATAAGACGCTGCCTGCATTGGGGGATGCGCTTCGTAAAAACAATGTGGAAATGCGTGCCGACGACAAGATAAGAGCCGTTTTAACAGACTGCAAAACAGCCACGGACGATGACTACGGAACGGAATACCTCGATTATATCGTGTCCATGAAAACGGTGTCATCAATAGAGGAAGCGATAGAACACATTAATCATTATACGACGGGACATTCTGACGCCATTATCACAGAAAATGAAGAGCATGCGCAGATGTTTCTTGATGAAATTGAT
This sequence comes from Butyrivibrio sp., assembly GCA_023664865.1. Classification (GTDB taxonomy): domain Bacteria; phylum Bacillota; class Clostridia; order Lachnospirales; family Lachnospiraceae; genus UBA3282. The sequence goes on from JAMPEU010000046.1 coordinate 13,094, forward strand.
TCTGCATGCGTATATGTAAATGCTTCCACAAGATTTACTGACGGCTTTGAGTTCGGATTTGGCGCGGAAATAGGAATAAGTACGCAGAAACTTCATGCAAGGGGACCTATGGGATTAAAAGAGCTGACTTCATATAAATATACGATTGTAGGCAGCGGTCAGACCAGAATTTTATAAGTAGATGCGCAAAACGCATAAAAAATGGCACAAAAAGCGACAAATCAGTATAAAAAATCACAAAAAAATATTTTATTTATTAAGTTTTTATGATATTATATATAATATTCCTACATGGACAAAATTAAACACGCAGGAGGTAAATACTAGTGGAGAATAAGAGAAAAGGAATAGGCCTGCTCCCGAAAATCATTGGTATCTGTTCTTTGCCCATGATTGTTTTAGGACTGGTTGTTGCACTGTATTCTTCAAATGCTTTGAAAAACGGAATGCAGGATGAAGCTTTGACAGGTTTAAATAACCTATGTCAGAGTGTGTTGGCGTCTTATGCAGCCATTGCCCCGGGGGATTACCGGATGGAGGGCGAAACGCTTTACAAAGGTGATTATGCAATTTCTGAAAATGAAAGCGTTATCGACAGTTATGTTGAAGGCACGGACGCAGACGTAACATTATTTTTTGGCGATACGCGAAGGGCTACGTCGCTTATAAGCGTTGAGACCGGAGAGCGTATTTTAGGAACGAAGGCTTCCGATGCGGTAATTGACGCCGTTTTAAAAAGCGGCAATGATTTCAGCGCGACTGATATAACCATAAATAATAAAAATTACTATGCTTATTATAAACCGTTGAAAAACAGTGACGGAAGCATTGTCGGCATGGTTTTTGCAGGCGCTCCCAGCGAGGGCATTGATAAGATTATATCAATAAGAAGACTGAGCATAATCGGAACTGCTTTAATCATTATAGTAGTAGCAATAATATTTGTTGCGATATTTGTAAGGACAGTAGTTGCCGTTATTTCTCGTGCTGAGGGAATAATTCTCGGGCTTTCCAACGGTGAACTGACTATCAATATGAATGAAAAGGCTAAGGCTATTACCGATAAGGCAAGAAGCAGAGGCGACGAAGTGGGCGGGATGATTAATTCCATGTACGTTTTGATGGAAAAGCTTCAATCTACGGTAGCAGGAATCAGCGCTTCAGTGACTCGTCTGGTAAATTCGGGCGATTCCTTAGAGGCTACGGCGGGACAGACGAGCGCTTCCGCCGATGAGATAAGCCATGCAATAGAAGATATTTCCAAGGGCGCAATTACACAATCGGAAGATGTAGAGTCTGCAACCATAGAGATTAATAATATGGGTACTCTGATTAAGAAGATTGTTGAAGGCGTACAGCAGCTGCATGAAGTGTCAAATAACATGAAAAAAGCGGATGATGAATCCGAGCATATTATTGCAGAACTCGGCTCATCCAATGACAAAACTATAGAAGCGATTAAAAAGATAGACGCTTCCGTACATACTACGAATGAGTCGGTTGGCAAGATTCAGGAAGCAATTAATCTGATTACATCCATTGCAAGCGAAACAAGCCTTTTGGCGCTGAATGCCAGCATAGAGGCGGCAAGGGCAGGAGAGGCAGGAAGAGGTTTTGCGGTAGTTGCCTCACAGATATCCAAATTGTCTGAGGACTCCAATAATTCTGCAAAGACTATCGAAAACATAATAAGCCAGCTTGCTATTGATTCCGAAAGTTCCGTTAAGATTATGGCGGAAGTACAGGAAATTATTAACGAACAGCAGAAGAAGTTAGATGAAACCAGGGCGAAATTCAGCGATGTCAGCAAAGGCATTGACATGTCGATGACGGAAATGGGCAATATTTACGAGCAGACCAAAGAATGTGACGTTGCAAGAGAGAAAGTTACCGATATGATTCGTAATCTCTCCGCAGTTTCAGAAGAGAATGCGGCATCCACAGAACAGACGAATGCTTCCATGGAGGAGCTGAATGCAACAATTAATCTGCTTGCGGAGGCTGCAAGAGAGCTGAAAGACATAGCAGAAGAACTGGATAAGGAAGTATCATTCTTCCATGTATAATTATGAGTGATGAATTGAAAATGTCGGTTTCTCCAATCTGCACCAAGGACGGCAGCAAATATGCGTTTGTATCGTTTACGGACGGAAAGAGGAGCGCAGAAGGGAAAATTCCGGATTGCAAAATTATAAGTAATGACGGTTTCAGTGACGAAGAAGTAGAGAAACTGGAATATTACATGCAGCAGGAACTGCCGCAAATTAAGAAGATGGCGGCGGGAATTAATATTATGCACTCATTTATGGGGGATAAGAAGTAAATTAAGAAAATGTTGTATTAATACAGACAAGGGTGGTTGTGCCTTTGTCTGTATTTTTTGTTTGATAATTGGGGAGCATTATGCCGGAATTATAGCTGGATTTGCTCCCCAAAAGGATTTTTCTACATAATGTCCCAACTTGGAAAAGTATTCTCGCACACCGTTTTATAAACCGAAATTCATTATACTTGCTTATAAAATACACGAAGCGTTTCTGCCAATTTTTCTGGCGCATCAATATTAACTTCATGTCCGGAATCGTTAATTACTTGAAATTCTGCATTTTTCATAATGCGTGCCAGTTCCTCTGCGGCTTTTTTATTTGCGGAATCTTTCTCTCCGCAGATTACTAATGTAGGGCAGGTAATTTTCCGGATGAAATTACTAAAGTCCAACTCCATCATGGTCTTGCAAAGTTGCAAAAAATTCACTTTGCTAAAACCCGTTTGCTGAAACATGTTTTTTGGCATGAATTGAAAAAGAATATTTTGAATACGCAATAAACCTTTAGGCATTTTGTATTGTGTAGCAATAAGAACAAGGGAATTTACTTTTTCCGGATGTTCACAAGCATAGTTCAGAGCCAGCACGCCGCCAAGAGATAAGCCACACAAATTGATTTTTAAATCAAAGCTATCACATATTTTTGAAAAAGCCTTGTATAAATTTTGATAAGTCACATCTTGTCCTTGAATCAACTTAGCTAAATTAGGACATTCACTATGCGCAGCAGATTCTAATTGCATAATCGTTTTTTCCCAACTATTTGGCGTCTGCCCTAAACCGTGTAAATATATTTGTTGCATATTAGCTTCTCCGTAACTCCCGATTTATTGGTATCATTATAACCTATTCTTAATAAGTACACAATTCTGAAAAGGACATACCTAATATTTATATTATGAAGTAATTTGATTATATCATTTTTAATTTTTATTTACCATAAAATATAATCTTTATATACAGCTATTAAGTTTCAGTAATCAGAGTGCAGTCAATAAACGGCGTGAACTCATATATTTTCGTGAGTGGTCCTTGGAAAACGCCGGTACTTAGCGAGGTCCTTTCGAGCTTAGTACCGCTGCGATTTTCCACGGAGCGAGAGCGTACCACTCATGGAAATATATGAGTTCATGCCATATATGACCGTAAATAGCATCGTATTTTTACAATTTTTTTAAATTATATGTTGACATATATAGCATAGCATAGTATTATACATATGAACAGATGAACATATGTCAAAATTTTGAAAGGAGGACATTGTGATAGAAGACGAAAAGAAAGATAATAGCGATACAAACGAAATAGAAAACGAAGCCGTAGAAGGAGAGTTCCTTGCGGCAAGAGAGGACATTGTTAAGAAAGTCCTTATGCAGCAGCCCGATGATGAGATTTTATATGATTTGGCGGAACTGTTTAAGGTCTTTGGAGATTCGACCAGAATCAAAATCCTATATGTATTGTTTGAAACCGAACTATGCGTATACGATATAGCAAGACTGCTTAATCTGACGCAGTCATCGGTCAGCCACCAGCTAAGAATCCTAAAAAATTCCAAGCTTGTTAAATTCAGGAGAGAGGGCAAATCAATTTTTTATTCGCTTGACGACGAACATGTACGCAAAATTATAAGTATGGGCATGGAACATGTAGAAGAGTAGTATAAGTTTAGCTAAATTAAGATTTAAAATTAGCGAAATCAAATTAAACAAAGTAAAGGAGAAATGAAAAATGGAAAAGACATACAAAATTGAAGTGGATTGCGCAAACTGCGCGGCAAAAATGGAAGAGGCAGCTAAAAATACAGAAGGAGTTGCAAATGCAACGGTCAGCTTTATGACTTTGAAGATGAAAGTCACATTTGAGGACGGTGCAGACGAGAAGGCTGTAATGAAGAAAGTATTAAAGGCATGCCGTAAAGTCGAGCCGGACTGCGATATTGAAATATAATGAGCGTAAAGGAAATATATCATGAGCAGGAAACAGAAGAAGACACTAATCAGAATATTATTAGCGGCGGCTTTAATGATAATCTTACAGATTGTGCTGCATTTTCTGCCGCTTAGCGGATTGCCGCTTTTGCTTATATATATGGTTCCGTATCTGATAATAGGATATGATATTCTAAGAAAGGCATTTCTTGGCATCATACACGGAGAGGTGTTTGATGAAAACTTTCTGATGGCGGTTGC
>JAMPEU010000047.1 GCA_023664865.1 Butyrivibrio sp.
TATATCCTTACGGAAATGCCTCTTTCCCTTAAGTAATGCTTCAAATCCAAGATTTCCATTTCCTTAAAATGAAATAATGATGCCGCTAACGCCGCGTCGGCTTTCCCTTTCGTAAACGCGTCATAAAAATGCTCCATCGTCCCCGCGCCGCCTGAGGCTATAACCGGAATTGACACATTTTCGGAAATAATCCTTGTAAGCTCCAAATCATATCCTGCTTTGGTTCCATCACCGTCCATACTGGTAAGCAGGATTTCACCAGCCCCCAGCCTATCCGCCTTCATAGCCCATTCTACCGCATCTATGCCCATATCTATGCGGCCGCCGTTCTTATATATATTCCAGCCGTTTCCATCCGCGCGTCGTTTTGCATCAATCGCCACTACTACGCACTGGCTGCCGAATTTATCAGCAGCATCAGAAATAAGCTGCGGATTCATAATCGCAGCCGAATTGACCGATACTTTATCCGCACCTTCTCTAAGTATTGCCTTAAAATCATCCACGGTACGGATGCCGCCGCCTACCGTAAAGGGAATAAAAACCTTCTCGGCAACCTTCCTCACCATTTCTACGGCAGTTTCCCTTGCATCAGAAGATGCGGTAATATCAAGAAATACCAGTTCGTCTGCACCGGACGCATCATAAGCCGCTCCGACTTCAGCCGGATCTCCCGCATCTTTAAAATTAACAAAATTAACGCCTTTTACTACCCTTCCGTCTTTTACGTCCAGACAGGGAATAATTCTTTTAGTATGCACGTTTTTTCTCCATTACGCCTGTTATGTTTACATCTGTTATACTACCATCTGTTATTATACATCTATTTTATATCAGCTATTTTTATCATCTGTTTTATTATTATCTGCCATTATTTAACAGCAAGAAAGTTTCTCAAAATCTTCATGCCTGTCTCTGAACTTTTTTCCGGGTGGAACTGACAGGCGAATACGTTGTCCTTTTCCACTGAGGCATGAATCAAAGTTCCATATTCGGTAGCCGCTTTAACAATCTCAGGCTGCCCTGCCTTAAGATAATAGGAATGGACGAAATATACATAAGCGCCCTCAGGCAATCCGTTAAACAATCTGCCTTCATTTGGATAGCTAAGGGAATTCCAGCCTATATGCGGAATCTTTATATCATCATTCTCAGGAATCCTCAAAATCTCCCCAGGCAGGATACCAAGCCCCTTTACGCCTGCGCTTTCCTCACTGCTGTCAAATAACAGTTGTAATCCCAAACATATGCCCAGAAAGGGAGTACCTTGTTCCACAACCTTCATAATTGTATCCACAAGCCCATACTTATGCAGTTTCTCCATAGCATCCCCGAATGAACCTACTCCCGGCAGGATTACATGCCCCGCATCCAGAATTGCCCTTCTGTCTCTGGTTACTACAGCATCTTCTCCCAATGCCATTACTGCTTTTTCCACGCTCTTGATATTTCCGGCATCATAATCAATTATAGCTACCATTGAACCCACCTTTAATGATTCTGTATACTATTCCGTACTTTCCGTATATTATTCGCCCTGTAAGCCTTCAATAATCTCCATCTCTTCAGGCAGGATATCTTCTACGCTCTCAGATGACTGCACTGCCGCCGGCTCCGGTTCAGATTCGTCATATCCGCTAATGTTTCCACTGTAACCAAAACCTTCTACTATAGATGTCAGATATTCCGTATATAAAACCTTATCTTCCACCTCAGAAATTGCAATAACATCTGCTTCCGAAACTCCGTATTCATAATACAAAATATCCAGAATTTCCTGATAAATACTTCTGACTTCGTTAATTACGTTGTGCTGTTCCGCCTCGGGAAGGATTACATAATACAATTCAACTCCCTGTATCAAAGCATCTAACGCCTGAAGTTCCCTATCCCCCATCTTCCTATAATTCTGATACGACTCCAGCTTACGGTTCATCGTTAGTATAACTGTAGCTTTTTGCAATATTTCATCGTCTGATTCATTCAGTTTCTTGCCATAGAGCAAGTCAAAGGTTTCCTCATAATTGCCCATATCATATGCAACATGCGCATTCTGTTTCTGAGTATATGACGGTACTACAAACGCCATAATTAAAATAGCCGCAGTTATGGTAATGCAGAAAAGGGCTACGGACGTTATCTTCTTCTTGGAAAGCTTCTTGCCAGGCGTTTCAACTACTTCGCCCTCTTCATCCTCTTTCTTTTCCTTTTTAGGCTTCTTTTCCTTCTTAGGTTTCTTTTTCTTAGAATCTTTGCCTTCCTCTTCTCCCTCTTCTCCTTCTTCCGATGCGTTTTTGCCTTTTTTGCCCTTCTTATCCTTCTTATCTTTCTTGGACTTCTTATCTTTCTTGGATTTTTTGTCCTCTTTATTTAATTCATCCAATAACTCCTTATTTTCATCAGATAACTCGCCTGTCAATTCGCCGTCTTCTTCATCTTCGTCGGTCTCCGTCAAAGCTGCAAGCAGTTTAGCAAAAAATCCCGGCTTTTTCTCTACAGGAGCTTCAGCTCCATCCACATTCTCACCGTCAGCGCCGTTTTGCCCTTCCTCGGTTTCCTTTGCTTTCTTTCCACGGCGTTTCTTCTTCTTTTTCTTCTTATTACTATCATCCTCTTCTTCTGCCGGTTGTTCTTCCTGCGGACCTTCCAACTCCGCCATTAAATCTGTCAGATGGTCGCTATCATCGCCTTCATCATCACCGCCGCTTAAGAAGTCAAACTCATTACTGTCAGAGTCTGTCATATCATCGCTCGATGAATCAGAGACGCTCTCCAACAATGCAAGCATCTCATCATCAATATCATCATCACTTCCCGATTGTCCAAACGTATCACCCAGTTCTGATAGTCCCTCGTCCAATCCGCTATCTTCCATACCGGTATCATCCATGCCAAATTCAGAAGGCATTTCTTCCTCTCCGGACTCTTCCAATGCCAGTTCGTCAAAGTCATTTACATTTAAATCGCCTAATTCGTCCGCCCCAGGTTCGCCCTCTGTCGTTTCTTCCAGCGCCATATCATCTAAGCCGCTCTCCTCAAGCGCCATTCCATCAAAGTCATTTATATCAAGTTCATTTCCATCAAATTCTCCCGCATCAGGTTCATTCTCTTCAAGCGCACTCATGTCAAATTCACTTCCGCCCATCTCTCCCGCACCAGATTCATCTTCTTCAAGCGCGCCCATATCGAATTCACTTCCATCCATCTCTCCTACATCAAGTCCATTCTCTGTAAAATCATTCACATCAAGCCCGCTTATGTCGGACTCATTTTCTATAAAGTCGCTCACATCAAGTCCGCCCAATGCATCTGTTTCAAGTTCGCTCTCTGCCGTTTCTTCCGGAAGCATATCGTCTAAACCGCTCTCTTCAAGCGCCATCCCGTCAAAGTCATTCATATCAAGTTCATTTCCGTCAAATTCTCCCGCGCCGGATTCATTCTCTTCAAACTCACTCATGTCAAATTCACTTCCGCCCATCTCTCCCGCATCAGGTTCATTCTCTTCAAACTCACTCATGTCAAATTCACTTCCGCCCATCTCTCCAACATCAGGTTCATTCTCTGTAAAATCATTCACATCAAGCCCGCTTATGTCGGACTCATTTTCTATAAAGCTGCTCACATCAAGTCCGCCTGCATCAAGTTCGCTTTCGCCAAATCCATCTGTGTCAAGCCCACTCATATCAAGCTCGTTCCCTACTGTCTCTTCCGAAATTATGCCTCCTAAACCGCTCTCCTCAAGTCCTGCACCCTCTAATCCGGTCAAATCTTCCGACACTGAAGGCATCTCCCCAATATCCGACAAACCTGATAAATCCGGTATGTCTGTCATATCTGACAAATCAGATGCGCTTGATAAATCGGACAAGTCCGGCACATCCGTTAAATCAGACATGCTTGATAAGTCGGACAAATCCGGCACATCCGTTAAATCAGACACTCCTGATAAATCGGATAAGTCCGGCACATCTGTGGTTTCCGATATGTCTGATATTCCAGACATAAGACTGTCTATATCAAGCTCTGCTGCAGCTCCGCTATCAGTATCCGACACTGCCTCCATGCTTGGCTCTGCTAAATTCATAAAATCATGCTCAAGCCCTTCCAGGCCTATGTCCGCCAAATTTGTCTCTTCTATTGTCGTATCATTGAAACCAGGTTCCTCTAACGTCATACCTTCCAGTCCTAGCTCATTTTGCGCATAATCATCAATATCAGGCGTCTGCTCCTGAGTAGGCTCCTCTTCCGGCACTGGCTCGCCATTTAGAACTGCCTGTAACATTTTTTCCAAATATTCTTCGTTTGAATTCATAATCTCTCTCCAAATAAAAGTTTATTCATTCTGACGGATTAAACCATCGTATCTATTTTATCATATAACATCTCATTTAACAAATCCATTCGACAAAAAATTAATAGGATTTTCTTTTATTCCCATTCCCCTGTCCTTAATCTTTTCTTCCATCTGGTATAACGATGGGTGAATCCGGAATAAAAAGGCTTTTCTATTATAATAGATAATCCTTTCAAAAGGCCATCGTATAATAGAAGGGAACTGCATTCCCACTCCCAATTCAATAACACACGCTTTTTTATTAACTGTGCCTTGAAGCCATTTCATATATGTATCCCACTGCTTTAAATATCCCTCTTCGGCATATTTGGCAGCCCCTATCTGGTTAAATTTCATTTTTTGACCACAATTGCCGCATATCGGCTCCTGCAATTCTTCCAGATTCAGCTCTTTATCATAATATGCTTTTACTTTTTCATATGTCATATAGTCAAATCCCGTCAGTTGGCCTATACAATCATTATCACATTGCATCTTACGAAAGCCGCCGCAGGGTGTTACAATTCTATCTTCCTTAAATCCAAACTTGTATACATAATCATCAAGCACGGTTGATATTATAAAATAATTATGTTCTGCCAGAATTTCTTTTAAAGCCGAATAGGCATTTGCAAGATTATCATCATTATACTTCTCTAAAGCTATTTTGTATAAGAACGGAATAATCCACCCATATCCTTCTTTGTCTTCAATTTCTTTTTCTATTTCCATATATCGACTATTTTGAAGAAGAATGTCCCAATTATATTGAAACTCTTCCCCTATTCCGACCAGAACCAGCTCCGCTTCCTCAACTTGCTTTAATATTTCCGAAAATGTGCTATCCATAATCTGACAAAACTCTCTTTCCAAATCTATATAGGAATATTTTCATAAGAAAAAGCCGGCAAACCGGCTTTTCTTTAATCTATTTCAATACTAATTTATCTACTTCTCTTACCAGATTGCCAATCTCCGGTTTAGACAGCTGCGCATCGGCACCCAGTGCCTCTCCTTTACGCTTCATTTCATCATTGACAAGAGATGAAAAGATAATAACCGGAATATGCTTTGTTTCTTCGTCGTCTTTAATAAGCTTCGTCAGTCTGTGTCCATCCATAAGAGGCATCTCGATATCGGTAATGATACACTGTACATGCTTATCAATGTCGCCATTCTGTTTGAATTCCTGAATTGTGTCATACGCCTGCTGACCGTTCTCCGTATGTATCAGATTCACATATCCTGCCTTATGCAGTGAATCTACAATCAATTTATTCAATAACTGTGAGTCCTCCGCTATAAGAATCGGAATATCATTTCTCTGTCTTTCTCCCAGTTCTTCAATTTCCGTCATCTTCAAACCGGTCTCAGGATTAATGTCAGTCATAATCTTCTCAAAATCCAGTATTATGATAAGCCTTCCATCAATCTTGACGATTCCTGTGGAAATACCTTCCTCTGCGGAAGAAATCGAAGAATCAGGCTTGATGATTTCTTTCCATGATACCCTATGTATTCCGACAACGGAATCAACGTGAAATGCAATATCAAGCTTATTGAAGTTAGTAATAATAAACAAGCCGCCTGCGGTTGATACTCCGCGCTGCAGACAATTTTTTAAATCAATGGCAGTAATCATGACGTCACGCGGCATAAATATTCCTTCTATGCTCGGGTGTGCATTAGGAACCGGAGTGACTTCCATATAATTAATTATCTCTCTGATTTTTGCAACATTGATGCCGTATGCGTTGCCATCAAGTTTGAATTCAAGTATTTCTAACTCGTTTGTGCCATTCTCAAGCAGAATCTTTGTATCCATATAATCCACCTCACGCTGTATATTTAGAAAATAGCATATATATCCACTAAATTGTTTATATATTTATGCACATTTCCTATTTTCAATTATATATTAGCCTTATTATAACACAAACTTTAATAAAAAAAAACACTATTTATATTTTTTTATTGATTTTATGAATAATTACAAAATTTTTTATTAACAATACCTTCACCTTTATCACATCATATACAGCCTTATACGGTAAAATATATACTTCCTCCCCTTATTTATGCGCAATGCCTGAATAAGGGCTTTTTGCTGCCCTAAACATTCTTCAAGCTCTGCTGCCCCAATTTCCCTTGTTCCATACAGAATACTTTCATATGTTTCAATAAAAGCTGTGCTTACATAATTTCCATCTTCGCTAAGCCCTATACGCTCCAAAAACTCATGATAAGTCTCAGAAGCCGTCTTCTCATAGCCAAGCATTGCCAGTACCTGCAGATTTCTTAATACGGCTGCCTTATATTTCTGGCTTAAACTTCTTTTCTTTTCGCGGCGTTTCTCACTTACCTTGTCTATTGCAAAAGCAAGGATACCTACTGCCATAATAAGAAGCGCTCCCCACAACACATACTTTATCCATCTAAACTGTTCCTTCTTTTCGTAATCCGCTTCATCGGTTTCGTCTGTGGACTCTGCTTCTGCTAAAATATCTTCCTTAGGCGTTGTCCAATTATGATTTGCATAATCGTCTTTCTTATTCGCCTTTATTTCCCATGTAGCATAACGCCTGTTTCCGTATCCCGGCGTCGGTTCAAAAGGAAACCAACCTTTACCCTCAATATACACCTCCGGCCACGCATGCGCCATACTTGAGTAAACTGCAGTTTCCTTCTCGTTTCCTGTCGGGACGCAGAAACCCTGCACATATCTTGCCGGAAATCCTTCTATTCCGGCAAGCAGTACAAACGCGGTCGCAAAATAGGAGCAATAGCCTTCCTGCTTTTCCAAGAGAAAATACTCAAGAAAACTCCGTGCATCCGTTATTTCATCCGGCAGGCTTCCCGGATTTGTATTATATGACATTTCCGCCAATGCCTCTTCCATGTAAAAGAGCCTTTCCACATCGTTTTCTGCATATTGCGTAACACCTGTAATCCATTCTTCTACTTGCGGACTCGCCACTACTTCTCCAAGATACTGTGCCTGAATACTTTCTCTATACGCATTTAAGTCGTCAACCGCTATATCCATACCGGCATATCTGTAAGCTGTTTTCTCCCATATCATCTCATCTTCGTTAAGTTCTGTCGTAAGAAAATCGCACAGTATCTCCCTATCCATGTTGATATGGCAGAATTTCAACAGATATTCCGTACCGTATCCCGCCTTTTTATCAAATATAAAATCCGCGCCGCTTTGATGGTAGCTTATCTTGCTTTCCGTTCCCTGTACATTCCATGTTTTTGACGGTGCTAAGAGATAACTCGTATGAAATTGCTGATAGCCCACTTCCAGATTAATATTCTTATAGTAGTCTCCCTCTCCGTTATCAGCATATCGCTCCAAGGCGTAAGCTGTTTCAACCGTATCAAGCAGCCTTTCCCCACTACTGCTTTCATTAAGGCTTATCCATTCTCTTCCGTTGAAAGAATTATAAACCTTGCCTGTAAGATAAAAAGGCAGATTTCTTGTATCTAAAGTTGCTATCGTCATAATCTGCTTATCGTCTGCACGTATATCGGAAAAAAGCGCAGCTTCATCGGAAAATCCGCTGACTGCCCCGTCCAAATCTTCTCTTTTCCCATTCATGAAATTTTCCAGACACATCGCGATTTTTTCTTCTACATTATGATATATATCTTTCGCCCACTGCCAGCTGTACGGCGTATCCGGCGCAGGAGCCAGGCATAAAAGGCAAAAATATAAGGCAAGAAACGGCGTTACCCATATAATAAATGAATAAAATTTTTCATTTTTTACTTTTTTCCATGCAAAATGAATAAATTCCGTCATTGCCATCATGACATACATAAGCAAAAATGCAACTCCCATTTTAGGCACTTGCTGTTTACTGAACAAGGCATAGATAAGCCGGACAAGCAAAATAATAACAATTGTTTTTTTCAGAACAACTCTTTTTTCCATAAAAAGCTGCAAAACACTGGCGGCGACCGCTACAACAAATGTCCACATAAGGTCTTTCTGCGCCAAAATCCAATTAAGACATTTTTCTCTGCCAATAATCATAAAAAGCAATGCTAAAATCAGGCTTCCAAGCAGTAATATATAAATCTGCTGTCTTACTTTCAGTCTCTTTATTAGAAAGAAAAGAATAATTGAAAATAATAATACTATATAATGTCTCCATGTGATATCCGCAATCTCAAAAAGACCAGAAAAGCATAATATTACTGCGCATGCAAAAACTCCCACATTTAAAAGGCGATATAAGAAATCAATTAAGGCGGCGGAATTTTTCTTCATTACAATATATCCTCCAGTCTGTCCTGTGGCGTAATTGCAATAATTCTTCTGTTTGCATTGCTCATCATATTGAAACTTTCCATATTTTCTTCGGTAATGATATAAAAGACGACGATAACTCCGTTTTCTGAAATCCGCTTTGTCATATCCAGAATTTCATAATCTATATGCTGTAAGACGAAAAAGACAATCTGCTTATCAATAAGCGGTACTCTGCTTAAAACATGACTAATTCCGCTTTTCATATCTTCCGTTTTGTCATACTTAAGTCCTTTAGTCAATTCATAAAATTCTCCAAAATCCCCCATGCCGTTTATACGGTCTTGGCGCATCTGGCTTTGACTGTAATAAATAACAAGCGGTATGTTTTTTTCAGACATAAAAAATGTCAGTGATAATACCGTTTCCAAGAGTCTGTTTTCCACTGGCAGATAAATATTAGGATTTTCATCATATCTGTGCATATCAAAAAAAAGAATAACCCCTTCCTTCTCTTCTCCGGTCATTCTTCTGGACATCAGTTCGCGCTGTCTCGCCGTCGCTTTCCAGTGAATCTGATTTAAGGCGTCACCTCTTATATACTCTCTTGCCACGATGTCTAATTGTGAAGCCAGCCTTATATTTTCCCTGTACATCATGGCATTTATATCCGCAATGCTGTTCAGCTCAGAAATTTTTATCAGTCTGGGCGCGACAATCACCTTCTTGGTTTCTTTCACTTTTCTTCTAAAGCAGAACAATCCAAGGAAATCATAAATTATCACTTCCTTTATTCCCACTTCGTACTCTCCTCTGTATCGACACACAAAAGAAGTCTCATATCTGTATTTGTCTCCCGGAAGAAGTTCATACACAGTCTTTTCCGGCAGTTCTTCCACATATGAGAAATCAGAAAAAAATGAAATTCCTATTCCCGCAAAAGCGAATTTATCTTCATTTTGTAGAACAAAATAATATGGGGTTGATTGCCCGCATATAATGTTTCTGCTTCCGATTTCCTGGTAAACCTTATACCGAAGGCTTACGCAGGCTATATAAATAAACGAAACAAACGGAATTAATGTAAGGGCAAAAAAGATACCGTAACTCACAGTTCCACCGTAAAAGCTTATCAATACCAATGACAAAAGCCATAAAATGAAAAAAACAATTCTGCGCATTTTCATATCACATATTTTCTCTTTTCATATATTTTTTCATTCTACATATTTCCTCTTTACACACTTATTCCGGTATCTTAGCTTTGACAATCAAACTATTAAGTATCTTCGAGGCATCTTCCTTTTCAATTTCCGCTTTTGACGACAGACTCAGCCTGTGCAGCAGCACCTTCATTGCTACCTGTTTTACGTCATCAGGCTTAACAAAATCTCTTCCGCTTAAAAATGCTTTCGCCTGAGACGCTCTCACGAGTGCAAGCATTGCACGCGGGCTGGCTCCGACTACAAATCTTTTTTCTTCTCTTGTCAGATTTATAATATCCTCTATATATCCCAGCACACTATCCTTTACTGTGACTTTTACCACTTCATTCTTTATCCTCTCAACGTCTTCCACATTGCAGACAGGATTTATCTTAGAAACAGCTTTTCCTTCCAAAAATTGCGACGCCATCCTGATTTCCTGCTCCCTGTCCGGATATCCTATAGACAGTTTCATCATAAACCTGTCCAGTTGGGCTTCCGGCAGCGGATAAGTCCCCAGATATTCTATCGGATTCTGTGTTGCTATAACCATAAAAGGCTGTTTTAACGGATATATAATTCCGTCCACAGTCACCTGGTTTTCCGACATTGCCTCCAACAGGCTCGACTGCGTCTTCGGTGATGTTCTGTTAATTTCATCAGCTAACAGAATTTGGTTCATCACAGCCCCTGCGCGATACTCAAATTCATTGCTTTTCATATTATAAACGGAAATCCCCACTACATCGCCCGGCAGAGTGTCCGGCGTAAACTGGATTCTTCCGAAGCTGCATTCGATAACCTGCGCAAAGCATTTTGCCAAAGTGGTTTTTCCGATTCCCGGTACATCTTCCAACAGCACATGACCGCCCGCCAAGAGGCAAATCAGTATGTTTTCAATTACAGCTTCTTTTCCCACAAAAAAGCCGTTTATGGAATCTTTTATCTCTTTTGCCTTCTCATACTGCCACATACTATCCCTCCTTAACTGCTCTTAGCCATTTACCAAAGTTTATCCGCAATTATTGGAAGCGGCTTAGCAAACCTTTCAAAAATTTCCTCATCTGTGATCCTCTCTCCGTTTAACTGATACAAATCATTCCAAAGCATATATGAGGCGCCGAGCATCTGTGGCGAATATGCCGGCAGAATCCATGTACGCTCCTTTGTTTCAAATACATTAGGCTGCCACTTCTCTTCAAGAAAATTCAGTTCCAGCCAGTCATAGCCCCCACCGGGAATAATATAGAGGCTGCTGCTTAAGGAATTAATAATAGGAAATCCTGCTTCATACATTTCATCCGGCTTCGTCCAATCCGTACTCCATATGTGCATCTGCAGGTTATTCAACTCCTTGATATGCTCCGTCTTGATTTGCGACAGGCTTCCCCATATGCGTATTTCTTTATCCGGCGCAAGCTCACGCACATAATTTGAAATCTCCGTCAGATAGTTAATATATTCTTTTTCGTCTCCATAATATTCGTCCATACCGATATGCACGGCACTGCAGCCGCTAAATACCGCATCTTCTCCTAAAAGATACTCACTCCATATGTTTTTCACAAGTTCCGCCGTTTCCGGCTTAGACAAATCAAGCTGATCCACACTTTCAGGGTTCCTTGATAAGCCCAGATTTGGAAAGACCTTCGTAATGAAAAGGCTGTGCGCAGGCGTGTCTATCTCCGGGACTATCTCTACTCCATATACAGCTGCATCAGCTATAAACTGCGAAAATTCTTCCTTCGTATAATAAAAATCTTCAGATGTAATTCCTATTCCTTCCGCACTTTTTATGCCAGATTCCAGCCTAAAGCCTGAATATAATGACCTCGCACCCTCTATTGTCCCGTCATAATCGCTTTGGGCAATAATATTGTTATCATTCAAATGAACTATCAGAGTATTCATTTTATACTTTGACATTTCCCTTACGATATCATACAGCATTTCCATAGGCACAGCACGCCGCCCTACGTCAATTCCAAATCCACGCACACTGTAACGCGGATAATCCCTTATTATTCCCTGTGGCAGCTCTCCCTGCGTTTTCTCTAATAAATCAAGAAGTGAAACACAGCCCCAGCGTATACCTTGCGCCGTATTAGCGACAATCCACGTTCCCTTCACAAAATCGCTTTGCAGACAAATCTGGTATCCTTCTTCTCCCATTCCGTCAAGCCATGAATCCTCATCATTTTTCTCAAAATCCTGTAAGAACGATAAATAAATATCAGATGTTTTTATATTATTCTGCATATCTGCTGCTTCTGTTCTATCCTGTATATTATGAAAATTTATATTCTCCTCAACCACAGCCTCCACGTTATATCCAAGCAGCTGTGAAAGTTCTGCGGCAAACAATGACGCTGTTGCATAAAGCTCTTCCTCATATTCCTTAGGCACTACTATGCGCGCTGCCTCTGTCAGCCCATACATTCCGCCCTGAGCCTTCCATTCCATAACGGAATATCCTTCCGGCAGTTCTGATTTTTCACTATCCGTTTCGGAATGAATATTATCATTTTCAGCATCTGACATTACGCCCGTTATGTTTTCCCACGCCGCAGGTATCTCCACTTTCATACCCGGTAATTCATAACCAACGCCTGAACTTTCAAGCGCAAAGCCAAGCTCAACCACAGTGTCCGCTATGGTATCGGCAATCCTTCCATCTCCCCCAACCAGATTATCATAGTCCGCTCCCACGAATCTAAGTCGGTATCCTGCAGGCACTTCAGGGTAGTAAACTGCACAGATACTTTCATCATAAACGTTATTTTCAGCAATCTCTTCATTTTCATATGCTGCCGCCGCATAGTCTTCTATATCTATCAGCGCTCGTCTGTTCTGCGCGGGAATTTCCGGACGGTTTATTATGAAACTGTCCTTTATTCCTTCATAGACTTCCATCTCCAGCACGGAAACATTCTGATAATAGAGACTTAAATCTTCCTCATTTTTTACAACGTCCATAGTATGCAACCGCACATACTTAGCAGGTATCGGTTCGGCAAGATAAATATCCTGAACCTCTTCTTCGGGACATTCCGTAAATTCCGCCGCAGTTATCCAGTTCTTATGGTCTTTTGAATATTCAAGCGTATAAGAACAGACATTCTTCCGTTCCCAATAGATACGCACAAAGCCCACAGTCACAGTTTCCGGAAAAGATATTTCCAGCCAGTGTTCGTTATTCTCCCAATCATTGGCAGACGACCACCGTTTCGTTATATCATCGCTTATTCCATCCCGCACCATATAAGCAGACAATTCCTTATTCTCTACGCTGTCCGCCTTAACCTTAACCCCGGAATGTAAGACTAGATTTTCACCACAAATCTCCACCCTGATTCCTTCGGGAACGACTTCTGAATTAATTAAATGCCATGACTCCTGTTCTACAAAATCTGCCGGTAAACCGCCTTTCCCAATCTGCGCAGTCAAAAACAGCATCAGCAGCAATAAAATTACAGATGCTATTTTAATCCCAAAATTTGATGTGATTTTAAAAGATTTTCTTTTCATTTATTAATCCCCAGAACTTTTGTTACAATATAAAATGCAAGTCCGAATGTCGGAATTATATACACAATAAGCAAACACAGCGCAAACAGATATTCATAAATCCATGCTATTTTCTTCTCCACTAATTCATTGTCGGATGTTCTCTTTTGACTTCTTATCTTAAACATTGTATCAATAACAAGCGTAATCAAGCCTAAAAGCATTAAAAGGCTGCCCAACTTAAATCCGGGCGGAATAAACTTAAAAATAATCTCATTCCTGCCTTCCATACTCTCTGTCCCCACAAAGCCAAAAACATTGAATATCTCGCTTTTTTCTCCGTTTAATATACAGTTCCAGCCATCGATTGCCGCTATAGGCAGAAAGACAGTCCATCCTTTATCCGCCTTATCAATTATCACGTTTATACTCCCTTTAGCTTCATCAACGTTAAGCTCCTGCTCTGTCAAGAACCTTGCGCTGCCGGACTTTCCCTCGCCTATAACCTGCAGCCAGTTGTCAACATCAAGCACTGCCATCTCCATGTTTTCTACAGACAGTGGATTCCCGCTTTTATCTGATATAAGGACTTCTATTTCTTCATCGGCATATATTCCCAAATCCACAATCCTATGCGCTCCATAATACACATCCGGCTCCGGTATCTCCACTCCTTCTCCGTTTATAAATACCATAAAACTATCGGACGTGAGCCCTGAATCCAGATAAATATTATGTCTTCCTGATATATTGAGGCAGACTGCACCATTATCGCCTATCGTGGCGTCGCTCAAACCCATTATCTTAAGATAGTCTTCGCCTGCCGCAAATTTTCCCAGCTCTTGCTGCCGTTTAAGCACGGAATCGCCCTTTAATTCCAATGCTGATACGCCATTATAAAAAATCATTCCATCCGATAATATTTTATCCGATATATCAGTGCCGCCTATATCTTGTGTAGCTACCCAACGGACCAGATATCCTAACTCTTCCATAGTATTTTGAAAATTTTGACTGCCCGTAGGCAGATATCCCGATAGTGAACTTTGACGGTTTACCAACGGCGCATTTGCCGGCATCTCAGCCTCAATCTTTACACGATGGAAAACATTATTATCCTCTTTATATATCTTCTGCGTCATTTTTTCATATGCCGTCTCATTCAGATTATGCAATATATTATTCTGCGGCAGTAAGATAAAAAGCCAGAAACACATACCGCAGACTGCCGATACGCCTAAAAGCAGCTGCCTTTTCTGCGCCGTTATCATAGCGCAGAATGACGCTGTAAAAAACAGCAGTAAAATTACACATACCTGCAGCGTTTCTCTTTTACAATTTAAACTTATCGCCAGCGTAGAAAAAGCCTGGGTTATTCCGTCACTCCATAAAAATGTGAGTATACATGCCGCTATGCACAAAGTCGCAGCGCATATGCAGATAAATATCCCGGCTATCATCTGTTTTATTCCCGGTACACATTCTCCAACTTCATTACCCTTCATGCCTTCACATTCATCAATTTCGTCTTTCACTTTCTCGCACTCTGACTCCTGAATCATGAATTTAATCAGCGCGATTCCTGAAAGCAGCGCCATGTAAGCGTATCTTACCGGAAAGCAGACATAAGAACCCATATGCCAGATAAGATTGGCAGGCTGCAATAGCACTGTCAGCCATAGGAATATGTTCAAAAGAATCAAAAATTTTCTTTTTCCCCGCATTTCATCATCAGGCCTCTTTACCATGCGCCTCCTATTGGCAATAAGCCACGCCGATATCGCCAGAAGCACAGGATGCGCTATCTGAAACAGCCGCTCAAACAAATCGTCAAACCCGTGCATTTTCATGATGCCAAAATATGACAGATTTTCACCGGCGCGCGATGAAGACAGAAGAATCATTATATTAGGTATAAGCACGACTGATGAAAGCAGCAGTCCGATAAACGTATATATGCCCAGCCTGAACATAGGCTTGTACCGCTCTTCCTTCTTTACACAGCAGTAAAAATAAATTCCACTGCTAAACAGGGTAAACAGCAGCGTCATAAAGCCGATTTGAATACTTAAACATATCTGATAAGCGAGTAAAAGCGCATAAAGAACCCCTTTTCCATCTTTGATAAGACGACGAAACGCCAGACAAAACCAGGGAAAAACAACCGGAAAGAGCATCCATTTGATTATCTGGTAATTATATGCCATATATCCCGACATTGCATAGCACAGACTTAAGATAAGATTCCATTTTCTACTCTTAGGAAATACTTTTAACAGGAAGATATTTAACGAAGCCGCAGCCACAGCCACATATAAAAGCAGCAGTACATTCACTGCCTTATAAATCATTTGCCTCCCAAATAAAAACAATATATAGTTAAAGGGGTTAATGACCTCGTTTATTGTATCCACATATAAATTTGCGCCGCCTGACACTGAGAAGTCAAAAAAAAGATTCTTTTCTCCGCTCACAACATCATAAAAACGATATAAAAGCGGCACATACTGAGAGTACATATCAGTAATCATAATGGAACCGCCGCCAAACGGATACAGTCCCCTTATAAAATATAACAGCGCAAAAAGCCCTGCCGCAAGCAAGGCTGCCAAAAAAGGCTGCATATATTTATTTTGCCTTTCATTATAATTCCACATCTTTTTCTCCCTGAAAAATGTTCTTACAGATAATTGCCATGACATTATCTTTTTTCATAGAACATTCTACGCATCGCATCTATTCCAGACACCATACGCCAATCATTGCCGTACTGAGAAGGCAGAACAAGGCAAGCAGTGCAACCATGACGGCCTTTAGCCATTTATTGTTTATATTGCCGCATATAAGTCCAAGCGCCACAGCAGGAAACAGCAGTTCAATTTCGATATACCGAAAACTCATGCTGCACTGAAAAGGATAATCAAACGCAAATTTCAGATAAAAAAACATATTTATCAAATATCCGACAGTAAACATAATCCTGCACGGTATATCAATGATTTCTATTTTTGTTTTACTTGCGGAATTTTTTACCAGATACAGCCTTATCCAGTCGATAATAAATACTTTTATAAATGCCAACAGGGCAAAAAAGGCTATCACAGCAGCCACAAGCATTAAAACCACAGCCAGTATTTTTACACTTCTTGCAACATCAACCATATCCCATTCGCCCAATACGGAGGTCCGTATAATCTGCATCCAGACGTTATAACCGCAGCCAAGCTTAAAATGCACAAGATTTTCAATCATTTCTGAAGGAATCGGCCACAAAAAACGGTTCAGCACAGGCACATTTCCCGTATACTGCCACGAATCTACCGGAAGCGTATAAACCCAGACAAGCGGCGTCTTAAACAAAATCATATTTCTTATATAAAAACTCATTCCTATAGGAATGGACAGCACTCCAAAAATAATAAACGAAATAAGCATTTTCTTAGGCAGCCCGCCTTTTCTCCATTCCCTTACAAATACATAAAGGAACACAAACGCGATTGGGAACGCCATCTCCGCCACATTCTGTTTCGTCAGCATACCAAGCGAAATCGATAATGCGACGTAAATTATATTACGCATATTGGGAGTCCTACTCCACTTTATTGTAGTATAGATACAAAGCAAAGTAAATAACAGACTCATACAATCGTTATTTACGCTGCCGGAAAGCAATACAAGCGCAGGATGAAAAGCAAATAGCAGCATCAATGCACGCATTGTACTTTCACCTAATTTAAATTGGCGCAGAATTTCTAATATAACAATCAGAATTAAAAGCGAACAGACAAATGGAACAACCTGTATAAGTTCTTCCAGCATATCCGTATTATGAATAAAAAGCGAACAAAACCGCATCCACAATGCACAGCAGAAATGGTGAAGCGGCGGATGATGAAACTGATATACACTTGTCGGATCAAAGTCCGGCAAATGAAGATTTTCATAAAGATACTGAATATAGGCGAGATGCCCACCGGAAACCGTATGGCCAGCATCAAGGTCAATCATACCGATATCATACTGCCTATCATATATAGTAGAAAACAGCACATAAAAAAAGCGCAGTAAAAAACCTGCCCCTAATACTGCCGCCATTTTTAATCTATCTGCCTTTGTCTGGTTCATGATTTGTTGTTCCTTCACACTCAGAGCCGTACACAATAATTGGCATGCCCTCAAAACCAAATACCAAAAACCCGCGACACCTGGAACAGCGCCATGC
>JAMPEU010000048.1 GCA_023664865.1 Butyrivibrio sp.
CCGCACGCCCTTTAGCCGTAAGCGCCTTAAAAAGCTTGCTGCGCTTGTCAATCTCAGGCTCTACCAGCACGAAAAAAGTAGTTTCGCACGGCTCTTTCAGATAGTCTGCAAGCTGTTCTCCGCCGTGCTTGAAAAGCCCGCTGTTTTCTATAATAATGACGCGCCGCTCGGCAAGAAACGGCAGGGTTTCCGCAAGGTCGATAATTTCCCCCACATCTATGCCCTTACCCTCAAAGTAATTATAATTCATGGTATCGCCGTCATTTACAAGCGCCGCTTTCAATTTATCCCTGTATTGTCGGCGAAGATACGCCTCTTCCCCATAAAGCAGGTAAAACTGCCTTAACTGACCGGATTTTATTTCTTCATTCAGTTTCTGCATCTTTAACCTACCCTTCTTTCATAATACTTACTTCATTATTGCTCTTCACAATTTTACTCTATGATTTCTACAGATATTGCACCAGTTCGTCGATTATGCCGCTCAATCTGTCGTCTGACAAGCCGAAGTCCATTTCCTTATAATTCCATGTGCATCTGCCGATTCCGTAGTGTTCAAATGCGGCATGAATGTCTTTATACCACTGCAATATGTCTTCATTCGACGCTTTATCAATTACGCCGTACTCTCCGCAGTAAAGCGCTGTCCCGTTTTTCTGCGCCGTATCAAACGCCTCTTTGAACGCCGCGATAAACTTTTCGCTGTTCCAGCCACTTTCGGCATATGACATCCGCATATCGGGATCCATATCCTCAACCCATTCCGCACCCTGGTGGGTAAAACCTATCGGATCATAGCAGTGGAAATTGTATACAACTTTATCATCATACGGCTTATCCAAATCTTTTACCGCCGCGGCGCTGTTATTCCAGTATCCGCCTACTAAAATCACTGTATCCGGAGCTATTGACCGAATTAGTCGAATACATTCATGCGCTATTCTGTTCCATTCTGCGCAATATTCTTTGTCAGTAACTTCGTTAAGCAGTTCAAATGCTATTTTATCCGAATTGCCGTAGCGTCTCGCAAATTCCTGCCACAAGCTGTAGAAACGTTCCTGATACTCTTTCTTTGCAAAAAAACCGACTTCATTTTCACCCTTGTCAAACGACCAGCCTGCCGTTTTATGAAGGTCTAAAACAATATTGAGTCCGTATTTTCCACTCATTTCAAGCGCATGGTCTATGTATCCGAAGCCTGTTTCGTTAATAGTGCCGTCCTCGTTCTGCACTATGTTATAGTCAATTGGCAGTCTGACATGGTCAACGCCCCATGAGGCTATTTTCTTAAAATCATCTTCGACGATAAACTTTGTCAGCCGCTCGGTGCTGTAATCGCACTGCGAAAGCCAGCCGCCCAAGTCTACGCCTTTTTTAAAACCCTTAAAATCTTTCATACTTCATATTTCCTTTTTATTATTTTTTAATACCAGAGTTTAGATAAAATGAACAAAATAAGGAGCGACTTACCGCTTTTCAGGCATTGGAGCTCCGTTTTTGTTCCAGATAATTTACGAAGTAAATTTTCTGTTTTGTATCTAAACTCGTGACATCGTGACAATTTCATCAATAATCTGCTTTGCGACTTCGTCCTTGCTCATAATCGGCAGCTCTTTTGCACCGTCCTTCGTAATCAGCGTCACAATATTAGTATCCGTCCCGAAGCCCGCCCCGGACTGTTTTACGTTATTGGCGACAATCATATCCACATGCTTCTTCTCAAGCTTGGCGCGTGAGTTATTAAGAAGGTTTTCCGTCTCCATGGAAAATCCGCAGATGAACTGCCCTTCTTGGCGGTTATCACCTAAAAACTGCAGGATATCTTCCGTGCGCTCAAGCGCAATGGATAATTCATCGTCTTTCTTCTTCATCTTTTCATCAGCGATATGTGCGGGGCGGTAGTCCGCTACCGCCGCCGCTTTAATAATTATATCCTGTTTATCATAACATTTTTTTACCGCGTCCGCCATATCTTTTGCCGATTCCACTTCAACTATTGTTACAAACGGGGGCTTGGGGGTATCGGTTCTGCCTGTAACCAGAGTCACCTCCGCTCCCCTGTGCATACAGTGTCTTGCTATAGCATATCCCATCTTGCCTGTGGAATGGTTGGTAATGTAGCGTACAGGATCTATCCTCTCAATAGTAGGTCCTGCCGTTACTAAGACTTTTTTGCCGGATAAATCTTTTTCGCATGCCACTTCTTTCAGTATGTACTCAAGAAGCGTCTGCTCTGAAGGCATCTTCCCCGCCCCTGTATCGCCGCAAGCAAGATAGCCGGTATCCGGCGTAATAACCTCCATTCCGTAATGCACAAGCTTTTTTATATTATCCTGCACTATGGGATTCTCGTACATGTTCGTATTCATGGCCGGAGCTATGATTTTCTTACATTTACATGCCATGACCGTTGTAGTCAACATATCATCTGCAATTCCGCAGGCAATTTTCCCTATAACATTGGCGGATGCCGGCGCAACCAGCACTACGTCTGCCTTTTTAGCAAGTGACACATGTTCCACATTGTACTGAAAATTTCTGTCAAATGTGTCAATAAGGCATTTATTTCCCGTCAAAGTCTCAAATGTAATCGGGTTTATGAAGTTTGTCGCGTTCTCTGTCATTAATACGGTGATATCTGCATGCAGTTTCTTAAGCATACTCGCCAGATTGGCAATCTTATATGCCGCAATGCTGCCTGTCACCGCCAAAAGAATATTTTTTCCTTTTAACATAGTTCTCTCCTACGCCGTCTGTTTTGCATTTTCCTGCGTCCGCGGCATAATCTTAAGCAATGCCATGCTGATGGCCGTACCCAATACTACCGCTACGATTGTCTCGGGCACTCCATTAGCTGCGATAATTCCCAGAATAACGTCGTACACGGCTTCAAGGGCTATATTCTGCGCCGCCGCAAACTCTTCCCTAAAGCAGAAGTATATCAAATTCATAACCAGCAAAGTATTGGTCAATGCTCCGAGCGCCGCTGCTATCGGAATCGCAATCAGTCTGCGTTTCTTAAAATCTTTAAGCAGTTTCTCAATTCCGATATACACATAGTATGGAATGACGCCGACCAGAATTCTGGGCACCAGCGCGATCACGACGCTCCAGCCGTTTCCGCCTATTTCACCAACCGAATAAAATGGTGAAAAGGCAAAGGATAAAAGGCTCGGCTCTAAGGTGTTCTTAATCAGACTGGTAATGCCAAATGTCGCTCCTAAAACCGCGCCCTTTTTCGGTCCAAGCACTATGGATCCGACAATGACCGGTACATGAAGCAGAGTTGCTTTGATGACAATGAGGTTAATATAACCTACATTAGGAATGAAGGTCATGACGGCAATAATGGCAATAAACAAGGCTGTCATAACCATGCTGAAAGTTTTTGTGTTATTCATTTTTTCCCTCCTGTTATTATTCTCCCTTAGCGGAGATACAATACATATTGAAAATAACATGAATATGGGAAAAAGTAAATATAATTTGGAAGAAAAGAGAAATTTTTCATTTTCCAAATAAATCACTGTGCGTTCCGGTGCGAGACAATGCCCTGATGATATCATCTAAAAGATCAATGTTCATATGACGTTTCAATGCCAGCTTATAGTCTTTTTTGAACTGTGTCGTCCAAACAATATCGCGGCGGCTCATCGTTTTAGCTCCCGAAGCGCTTCTTCTACATCCGAGTAGCGTTTCACGCTGGAATCACGCGCAATCCACTCTGCTTCCAGCATGGCGGCAATGGTTTCCTTGTTGGGCTGTTCCAGTTTTACTTCAAAGGGAAACCCGCCGACACGCAACGATTGACGCAGGAAAACATTAATAGCAGTAGTCAGGTTCATTCCTAACTCGCCGTAGAGCGTTTCGCACTGTTTTTTAATATCGCTGTCCATACGGACGCTGAAATTTGTTGTGCTTGCCATAATATCAACCCCTTTCACATTTCAATGTACTTATAGTATATGTTATTTGCAATGCAAAATCAACTCAACAGCCATAAAATTTAGGAATTTTTAGGGATGCCAATATATATCCGCCCTTTCCTGCACCATACGTTTACAAGCAAAGTATGTAGCAAGAAAATAACCACCATAGACAATCAATAACATGATTACTGTAACGCCTAAATTCGCGGAAATGTGCATATTCATAAAATCCCCTATAACCGCACACACTTTTCCTATGCTAAAAGCCGAGAAGATACCCGCAGGAAAAAGCGGCGTGATAAAGAAAACGGATACCTGCTTAAAAAGCGTCTTATAAAGCATATCGCCGTCAGCCCCAAGTTTTTGCAACAGACCATACCGATATATATTATCAGTCGTTTCCGTCAACTGTTTCAGGGACAATAATGCGGCACATATTAAAAGGAAAATAAGTCCGATATAACAGCATAAAAATACCATAAGTGCACCTACGCCATAATACATACCATTCAACATAACTTTTTCTGAATAGCGATATCCTTCTGTCTCCCATTCTAACCCAATCGGAATCATTTTCTGCAGCACCTCGTCTGAATTGGTTGTTTCCTTATATATAACAAGTAAAGCGTCAGCGTCTTTATTACAAGCTTCCGCCACTTTGTCCGGCACAATAAATGTACCGCGGTCATTATTTCCTACCGACGTCATATAGTATGTTTCTGACAGCACATCGTCTAGCGCCGCGTCAAGTGTAAATCCTTCAATTTCAATCTGCTTATGGCTCTCTAAGAATTTTTCCATATAACGTCTGGTTCCTTCATAATTACAATTCATGAGAAAAGCATTGTCGCCTAACAAATACTCCTGTCTGCCCTGCATCGCAATTGAACGATTAAAATCAGTAATGGAAATCACCGTCACACTAACTTCCGGAATATCCTTGTCAATATGCCACAAATCCACATTCTGTCCATCAAACAGCTTTCCATATGTCATATCTGTTTCATATAAGCTTATCTGTTCCATTTTCTTAGCATATTCGTCCATATCAACATTTCGTGTTTTCAAATAGGAAACAATGTCTGTTTCGCCGCAGATATCTGTTTGTGCCAATACATTAAGGTCAAAAGGCAGGGCAGCTTTAGATGCTTCATTCATTGTAACTGCCGAACTGATGCCGACAGAAATTCCACAGATAACAACCGTAAGCAGTCCGCATACAATAGATAGAACCACAAAATCAGTGCGGATTTTACTCCCAATCTGCCTTGCCAGAAAAGTATTTAAGCCCCTTAAATATACTTTTCTATTACCTTGAACAGCCGCAAGCAATACCACTGAAACAGAATAGAAAAATAAAACAGTTCCAACCACCAGACACAATACCGCTATCTGAAACCATGAATTTTCCCTGTTTGGCAAAATTCCATTATACTCCAAAATAACTCCCGATAATATAATACTGGCGATAGATAAAACGAGCAGCAAAATATGAATTGCATTGCTCTTTATAATCAGAACTTCATTTTTTCTATCGGCAGTCAATAAATCAATCAGTTTTACGTTGGAAATCGTCCGTACATTAAAAAGCATAACAATTAAAAAAATCAATACAAAACAGCCCGCCGTCTTTTTCAATGCGCTTAGGGAAAACAACATCTTAAATTTACCCATGTCAACGGCAAACAGACGTAAGGAAAATAAGGAAACTCCTTGAGAAAGCAAAAAACCCAGAGCAAGACCGCATACAAGGGACAAAAATCCCACGCACAAAGTTTCCCCTGCAAAAATCCCCGCAATTTTTCGCTTTTCCATGCCAAGCAGGATATAAATGCCTAATTCCTTCTTTCTCCGCTTTAGCAGAAACTGATTTGCATATAAGATTAAAAAAGCCAGCACCACCGCCACAATGACCGACAAGGCAGAAAGCAAAATCCCTAACTGGTCAGAAAGCAACTGTTTTGTGGCGTCCAGTTCATGAAGGGCTGGCTGTTCCTTAATAGAATTGAAAGCATAGAACATGCTGACCGCAATAGTCAATGTCAAAAAATAAACCATGTAATCTTTTATATTTTTCCTTGTATTACGGAAAATCAATTTTATATTAGTCATATTAACAATCACACTCCTCAGTCTGCGAATTTGTGCCGCCAAGCACCGAAACAACTTCCATTATTTCGTTGAAAAAATCTTTTCTTAGCTTTGCCGCGCGGTGAAGCTCATTAAAAATCCTTCCATCTTTGATAAACAATATGCGCTGGCAAAAACTTGCAGAAAAAGCATCATGTGTCACCATTAGAATTGTTGCAGAAAATTTATGATTCAATTCTTCAAGCATGGCAAGTAGCATTTCGGAAGAGCGGGAATCCAACGCCCCTGTCGGTTCGTCAGCCAGAATAAGCGCCGGATTGCTTATAATTGCACGAGCCGCCGCCACGCGCTGCTTCTGTCCGCCTGACATCTGATACGGATATTTGTCCATAACCTCCGTAATATTTAAAGCTTTTGCCATATTTTCCACTCTATCGTCAATCTCCGCCGCTTTGACGCCTGAGATTGAGAGTGCAAGAGAAATATTCTCATATGCTGTCAGCGTATCAAGCAAATTGAAATCCTGAAAAATAAATCCCAATTTTTCCCGCCTGAAAGCAGCTAACTTTTTCCCCATCAGCAGCGTTATATCACTGCCGTCTACCATAATATGTCCGCTTGTTACAGTATCAATAGTAGAAACGCAGTTTAGCAACGTTGTTTTTCCAGAGCCGGACGCCCCCATAATCCCCACAAATTCGCCTTTTCCTACCGAAAAAGAAATGTTGTTTAATGCTTTTGTAATGTTTCCCCTGTTACCATAATATTTTTGGATATCAGAAACTTCTAAAATCAGGCTATTCATAACAATCCCCTTCCTTTGTTTTTCCCCATTTTATAGCCTTATCAAAATTCCTGCCATTAAATTAACTTACATTTAAATTACAAAGATGTAAGGTTATGAAAACTGCCTTTAGGAAATGTGATTTTGATTGTCGTTCCATTCGCCTTTTCACTTTCCGCCGATATATCCATATTCATTTTTCTGCACAGCTTCCGGCACAAATAAAGCCCGATACCTGTTGATTTTGCCGCTCCACGCCCATTTTCCCCCGTAAATCCTTTATCAAATATGTAAGGAATATCAACATCTGCAATTCCTATCCCATTATCCGAAATCAAAAGAAAACAGCCATTTTCATAAGCTTCCCCGCTAAATGACAAGATTAAATCTCCTTTATGATATTTGACTGAATTGGCGATAATCTGTCCTATGATGAATACGCACCATTTCCTGTCTGCAAAAACAGATATATCTAAATTATCAAGCTTAGGGACTCCATTTACTTCTATTATCTGCTTTGAATAACTCTTTAGCGCCTCATTTACTAACTCTTTCAAAGTTATCTTTTCCAGTTTAAAATCCTTTTCTAACGTTGTACTCCTTGCATAAAACAACGCCTGCTCAACAAAATGCCTGATTTTACTCAGTTCGTTATCAATCCGCAGCGTTGCTTCGCCCTTGTTATTTTCCACAATAAGCCGTGCAGAAGTAATAGGCGTTTTCACTTCATGTATCCACATTTCCACATATTCTCGGTATTCGCGATTCGCAGCATCGGCTTCTGCTATACGGTCATTCATAAATTTATTAGCGCTTTTGATAACCTGATATACAAGTTTTCCATCTAAAAAAGCAGGCTTTTTCATAAGTTCAGCAAGCAAGGTCTTATCGTCCAAGCCATCAAATAAACTCCATAATTCCTTATAATATTTTTCTTTCCGCTTAAAATCCCACAAAAAACCGACCAAAAATGCAGCGCAGAATACGGACTCTGCTATAATAATAAATTCCGTCCTAACTTCCGCCAGCCAGAAAATCCACCCCGTAAAAGCAACTGCTATAAGGCAGACATCAATAGAAAACAACTTGTCTGTTAAATATTCCGTAATCTTCATACCCGATACCCCAATCCACGTTTTGTTTCCAGATAATTAGACAGCCCAATTTCCGACAATTTTTTCCTTAATCGGACTATATTCACATTTAAAGTATTTTCGTCAATAAACTCCTCGCTCTGCCACAGTTCATCAATAATGGCGTCTCTTGGTATTACATTCCCTTTATTCAGGACAAGCAGACGCAAAATACCCAATTCATTTTTTGTCAGTTCTACTTCTTTATCATTGTACGACATCGTTGCTTTTAAAAGATTGATTTCCAACCCCTTATGGAACAGCAGGGCATTCATTCCAGTCTCATAAGTTCTTTTCAATATTTTCTGGATACGGGCAATCAAAACCTGTGAATTATAAGGCTTGGAAATAAAATCGTCTGCCCCAATATTCAGGCTCAAAAGTTCGTCAAAATCCGTATTCCTGCTTGTCAACACGATAATCGGCACATCTGATATCCTGCGTATTTCCCTGCAAATGACAAATCCGTCTTGAAACGGAAGATTGATGTCAAGCAACACAAGCTCCGGCTCCGCCTTAATGATATAATCGGTAATATGTTCAAAATCGTCGCTGCTTTCACAGGAATAGCCATATCTTTTCAAAAGTATTTCAAGTTCTGTTCTTATAGCCGCTTCATCTTCAACAATATATATCTTCATATCTACACCCCTTCTGCATATGCTTTTCTGAAATTCTCATCTGTTTCCGTCATTGTTCACTACCTTCACAATTACCTATTTCATTCTATTCTATCACCGGTATTATAAACAAGCTACAGTTGTTTTCTCTCAAGTTTCCGTGCGTTGCATACAAGCGTGGATTTAGTTACAATAAAGCTAAAGCCAAAATCCACATAAATATGAAACTGATATAGAATAAGTAATTGCGAAACAGGAAAGGAGCATGGTTATTATGGATAACAACCTTTTAGGCGAACAAATTGCTAAATACAGAAAGGCGGCAGGGCTGACTCAGGAAGATTTGGGTAAAGCTGTTGGAATCAGCACCCAAGCGGTGAGCTGCTGGGAATGCGGCGGTGCGCTGGTTTCGGCACACACGGATTACTCCGGAAAGGAAAGCGCAGTTTACTCAGATTAGTTTAGGAACTTAACATACAGGCGGTCTGTTCCATTACCGTAATTAACAATATCCTTAAGATAACAGTATCCATATTTCTCATATAAGCCAATATGTTCCGTAGGAATATATGTCTTGTCAAATCCGGCTGCTTTTGCATATTCATTAGCAGCCATTATTAATCTCTCACTAATTCTATGTCCACGATGTTTTTCATCCACAAACACACTGGATATCCACGGAAAGATTTCAGGCAAAGGATAATAGTCTGTCTTCATGATAGATGCCATTCCTACAATTTGATTATCTATCAATGCTGCAAACATAGTTTCCCATTCACTAAACTCCCAATTACGAAGCACGCGCAATGTATGTTCCTGCACATCTTTCCATGAAAAGTTCTCTACAAAACAGATTAATTTATCTGCCAGTTCCGTATTCTTATCTACCTTCTTTATTTCAGGCAGTCCAAAGTGCTGCTCAACTTTTCTTACGGCATCTTCAACGGTACTATGTTCATTCCGCTCAAGCCAGAAGTATTCGCTATGCTTTATTTGCCCGCACCTTTTCACATTCAGGCTTCGCAGTGTTTCATTGCACACCGCTTTTGCATGGTCAACATCAGATGCACTATAAATAAAATCCCTAAATCCTTGATGGTCCGGACGATTACAGTAATCATCTACGATGTTCGATGGCTCCTTTATCAAAAAAACAATTCTGGACGGCTCGGTTAATTTAGCCGCCTCTTCAAGCGTCAGATGGCAGTCACATAACACTGCCTGATTTTGCGACAGGCGAATCAAATCCAATAACACAAAATCCAACTGCTCTCTCGTATTATCCATCAGCCACTTTTTATATTCATCAATGGTTCGTCCAAAAAATTCATCAGCATCTTTAAATGATTTATTCATCGAAGGCTGCGAATCAGGACTTGAAAGCTGTTTATGGCATTCAAACATTTCATCAATATCATAAACTACGAAATTGTGCCTTTTGGCTAATTCCCTAGATACAGTTGTTTTTCCGCCACATGCCGTACCGGTTATAAAGTAAACATTTTTTAAATATTCTTTTAATACATTATCTTGAAATATCATTGTATAATCTCCTTTATTAAATAGTTTCAGCGTCTTTATGTTGCATAAAACCATTTAACACAGCCTTATGCAATTAAATATTTCTCAATCGTAAGAATACCACCATAAAAAGCCCTCCTCGTTAATTATTCATTCATACATACTTTATTTATCTGTATTTTATTATATAATGATAGTCTTTACAATATTTTTCTAAATCTTGTTTTAGAATTGTTTTAGCATAATAAATATGATACTATGAACATGAGATTTGGTAGAAATGTGTCGGAATAAGAATGGAAGGTTTTTTATGAAAATAACAAATAAAAAACGGTTGTTTGGCGGCATCGTGGCGGCGGTTGTCTGTCTGTGCTTAGTAGCATATATCAACATTAAAAGTTTTCATTCGGAAGAACAAAACATAACTGATTATCAAAGCAGTCAGGAAAGTATCTACACACAAGAAAGTTCTGGCATTCAGGAAGACTTTGATACTCAGGAAAATTCTGACATTCAGGAAAGCTCTTACATTCAGGAAAATTCTGATATTCAGGAAGATTCTGACATTCAAGGAAGTTCTAATATTAAGGAAAGTTCTAATGTTCAAAACAGTTCTAATACTCAGGAAAATCAAGGCATCTTGGCAGATGGACAAGAGCCTGCGCAGAACCAGTCAGACGGCAAAGTGTTGGAGTATGACGAGCGCATTGACAAAATAACCCCCATCAGCACGGAGATGATAGACCAAAAGAAAGTCGGCGACTATATCTATTTCAGATATATGATAGAAAGTATTGATAGTTGGGAGACTTATACTTATCCTGCATTATTCCGCTGTAAAGAGGGAGATACGACTGCGGAGCGTGTGAACGAAGACGCCTGTTTTCATTTTGAAGCGATAGGGGACTGCATATATTATGTAGACTCTTTCTCACAGACGTATCCGGACCACGGAATATTATATCTTATAAATCCGGACGGAAACGCCCAAATACTGGACGATGAATTGTATGATTTTCAAATTGTGGACGAGCAATATATTTATTATACTTACCGCCATGATACAGTTGGAGTGGGGCTTGATGGACACGCCATACAAAGAATGAATCTGGACGGCAGCGATAAAATGATAGCGGCATGGGAAGTATCCTTCTGCGAATCTCCGGGAACCGCCACAGGCACAAGCCATTTCAATATTAAAGTTGAAGACGGCTGGGCAGATTACGGGGATTTTAAAATGGAACTCGGTGCCCCGGCGGACGGCACTGAAAAACTCGTTTGTAAAGAGATAGGTGACAATGATTATATTTATTATGTGACAAACCGACTGATGAAGGCGAGAAGGGATGGTTCGGAAAGCATGGAATTAGACGGCATATGTGATTATTACTATGAAATAGAAAAAATAGAAGATGACTGGATTTATTATAAAAAGGGCGGAATGCCCTATAAAATCCGCACAGACGGCACAGGGAAGACGGCGGAATAATAAACATAAGCAGCCGTATCATATTTAGGGATATTATTTTGTTGAACAATCGACAATTCGGAAATAACTATCATACATATCCGTATCTGTCAATAATTCGAGAGCATTAATTGTTTTGGTGTCAAAATGCCCTTCTGAAATAATCTGATTAGGCAGTTCCAAAAAGATAAGAAGACCTATTATCTCCTGCACATCCACAGAAGCAAGATCTTTTTCCATTTCGGAACTATCAACCCTAATAGTTTTAATAATCGAACCTTCAGGAGTATCTACTGAAAAAGATAAATAACCATTGTTGGATTTTTCTTCGTATTTCTGTACAGTACAAGCCATAGCTATTGACGCATCATACCCCGCACTTAAT
The DNA here is from genome assembly GCA_023664865.1 of Butyrivibrio sp. Taxonomy (GTDB): domain Bacteria; phylum Bacillota; class Clostridia; order Lachnospirales; family Lachnospiraceae; genus UBA3282. The sequence goes on from JAMPEU010000048.1 coordinate 11,932, forward strand.
CTTGCATGGACAATATATACGCCTCCACAAATCAAGGCAAGTAAAAAAGCGCTAATGATAATAATTCTTTTTAGTGACTTCATGATTGCTGTTTTCTCCCCGGTTCTTGTATCTATCAGGCAGTCTGTAATTCTGTCAATTAAAATACCGACTTCCATTTTGTATGTATCTCCTTTAATTTTATCATATTTTCCTGCAAAATACAACTAAAACGCTTTACTTCAGAATTAACGAAAGAATTAACCTTTAAACTTTAAGTTACTGTTCATGCCATATATTACCGCTAACAATAACAACTTTAATTCCTTTAATTTTCCTCACTCACAAAAACACTCTACCCTCACCCTTCCGTTATTATATGTAACCGTAACGGCTCCGCCTAAATCCGTTCTGAATATTCTGCTTCCCGCATTTTCGAGACGGTCAAGCAGTTCTTCATGCGGATGTCCGTATCTGTTATTCCGCCCTGCTGAAATCAAGGTTATCTGCGGAGACAGAAGTTCCAGAAAATCTTCCTGCGTAGAGTTCCTTGAACCATGGTGCGCCGCCTTTAACATGGTAATGTCCATGCTGCCGTAATTATCTGCATCAATCACCACACTTTCGCCAATTCCATTATCCATGCTATTGCCTATGCCTTTCTCAATTCTGTTATTCACACCAACAACAACGTAATCTTTCAGCCTCTCCTTCACTGCGTCCTCTCCCGCTCCTTCCAAATCGCCGGTAAAAAACGCCGTAAACGCCTCATATTCAAGGTACAGCACCATAGACGCGGCGTTGGTATCCTCGGCATACTCGCCCTGCCCGGGGTGCAGACAGGTAAGGATAAGCCTGCCGCTCCTTATACTGCCGCCGTCATGGATATATTTTACATTTATTCCGTTTTCGGCTGCCAGTTTCTCTAAATTATGATACTCCTCGCCCCTGCACTTCATATCTATATCCGGTAAAATCAGATTTTCTATTTTTACGCCGTTTTGCCCGGTCTCTTCTATGAGCGTGCTTATTCCGTTGTAATGGTCGCTGTCCATATGCGTCACAAAAACCGCGTCCAGAGTATCCGCCCCTTCTTCCTTTAAAAAAGGCAGTATCTGATATGTGCCGACATCGCTTTTGCTTGAGCTGCCGCCATCAATCAGGAAGCGTCCGTCCGCTCCGGCACAAATGTAGATGCTGTCGCCCTGTCCCACATCTATAAGCGTAATCTGCAAATCGTCCTGAAATCGTATAGTAATACATAATAAAGCCGCTAAAATAAACTGCCAGAATTGAAGGGTAGTGCATTTTTTGAAGAAATACGTCGCAAAACCTAAAATCAGCATAAATATCACAACCTGCCACATATCCGGCGCACCGATAATATTCCGACTATTAGGCAGTTTCATGACAAATTTACAGCACAATTCATAGAACGAGAGCAGTATATGTGCGGGAATCGCCGCGATTTTCCCAAGCGGCATAAAACACACGGCGGCCGCGCAGGTTATGAAGCCGTCGGATACAAGCAGGCTCGTTCCCGGTATGATAATCAGATTTAAGAATATCGAGTACAGCGGATACTCATAGTAAAAACACAGATACACAGGAAGGGTTGCAATGGATATAGAAATTGTGGTTGACATAACTTCTTTTACCTTTTCATTATCGCCAAGCCTTTCCTTAACTACAGGGCGCAGCAACCCTATTGCCAGAACCGCCCCAAAGGAGAATAAAAATCCGCTGTGGTATATGTATAACGGCTGCTCTATAAGCAGTAAAATCCCCGCAACAGACATTGCCGTAAGCATGTCGTATGTACGCCCAAACAAAACCGCCGCGATATTCAAGGCGAACATGATTATTGCCCGAAAAGTCGAAACGCCCATTCCACACATAACCCCATAGCAGCATATAACGCTTAAGGCAAGCGGAATACTGATATAATTCGGCGTTTTCAGCTTGCGCAGCAGCTTATAAAATCCCATGCCTATAAGGGAAATGTGGAGTCCGCTGATAGTAAGGATATGAATAACTCCGTTCAACTGATAGAGCTGCTTGATATCCGTATCTAAGCCGCTCTTTTCCCCAAGCAGCATCGCCTTCATAATTGAAGCGTCTCTTTCTTCATAGCAGGAGTCAATCAAAGCGGCAAGATATCTTTTCAGCCCATATAATCCTTCCTTAAATCTGCTGTAACTTTCGCTTTCTTTAAGTATGCCTGCGTTCTGCAGCCGCGCCTGTATCTTAAGAATCTGATAATACTGCCTTGCGTCAAATTCCCCCGGATTGGTCGCTGCATCGAATGAACGGAGCTTGCCGCGCACGCATATATAGCTGCCCATCTTTGGCTCGCCGCCCTCGGTAATATAGCACATTATGCCTTCAATTTCATTGATATTACTATTATTACTGCTATTGGCATTGCCATTGTTATTATTTCTATTATTACTGCTATAACTGTTACTATTGTCATTACTTATTTGTGGATTTATAACCTGAACTTCTCTCAGATAAACAACCAGAACTTCTTTTTCACTGGAAATGCGGTATTCTTTCTTTTCGACCTGACCTGTAAGAGTAACTGTCTCTCCATCCGCCCCATCTAAAGACACGTCAGGGAACGGATTGATATACAGATATATGACAATCACTAATACAAAGGCAAGTCCGATAACACAAATCGGTCTTCTCAAATGTACCTCCTTTTCTTATTCAATTATCCGCGGCTGCGGAATTAATTAAATCCAAATTTCTTTCAAATAACGTCGTCAGGCTCACGCTCTCTTTATAATACACAGAGGTATCGCCGTTGATGGAAATCTGCACTTTATTGACGTTGGGCAGCTCCACAAGCGAATTGGTGATGGAATAAATCGTCACATCCGACGTTACGTTATATGGCTGGGTTAAAAACGCATCGCTTAAGTTTACATAACATATCCTGTCTTTTACCGACACGCTTACAACTTTGGTTTCGGGGTTGATAGCCGGATAACTGTCTGCTGCCTTTGGACCTTCAATCAATTTCTCCACTACAAGCTTCTCTATGGAAATATTACTGTTATATACTACGTTTCTCTGGTTCTCTTCCACCAGCCTGTCACCGTTTTCGTTGGCAAAATACAGATGCAGGTTGACTTTCTCATAGGTGTTTATTTCGTTTCCTTCATTATCAATAAACATATCCGCAGACATATTGCCGACAGCCGTGCCGCCGTTATCCATAAGCTGTTCGTTATTCACGGTAAAGGAAATATAGTTCACATCGCCAACCTGCGACAGCGTCCTGACAATCGCCGCGCGCACCAAAATCTCTTTGATGCTGTCCATCTCTTTGTAATGCTCGTCAAAATTGAGTGCAAGGTTTCCGCTGTCCCATGTATAGCCAAGCAGGGTAAAATCCCCCGAAAGCGGAGCCTTATATTCCATTTTCTCCGATATGACGCCAAGCTGCTCTATCAGCTCGTCAAGCAGTTCCTGACCGTCCTCGGTTGCTGTTGCATATGATTTGGAAAAAATCTTAGTTTCCTCGTTATTTACATAATATACGCTATATTCCCTGCCGCCTGCGCTTTCCTGTGCAGTATCCGCGCCACATGCCGATATACAACTCAGTGCAGATATGAGCAACAGCATAAATAAAACCTTCTTAATACCTGACATCATAATCTCCTTTCTTCAGACTACAATCTCATTCATAAATTATCAAGTGCCAATACCCAGAGTTCAGGCAAAATGAACAAAATAAGGAACGACTTACCTCTTTTCAGGCATGGAGTTCCGTTTTTGTTCATTTTGCCTGAACTCGTGACAGTACATAAACAATACAAGGCGACTTACCTCTTTTCAGGCATGGAGTTCCGTTTTTGTTCATTTTGCCTGAACTCGTGACAGTACATCAACAATACAAGGCGACTTACCGCTTTTCAGGCATGGAGCTCCGTTTTTGTTCATTTTGCCTGAACTCGTGACTTAGAACCCTCTCTACGAAACCGCAATATACGTCAACGGAATCTTCACAATAAACGTCGTTCCTTCCCCTTCTTCACTGACCGCCTTAATCGAACCCCTGTGTTTGAGTATCGCGCTTCTCGTAATCGCAAGCCCAAGCCCCGTGCCTTCAATTTCCT
>JAMPEU010000049.1 GCA_023664865.1 Butyrivibrio sp.
CCGGCGTTTTTGCCTGCAGAATCTGATTAGAAATCTTTTTATAATTATACGGAAGGCGTTTCTTCCTCTGCATATATTTGTTTTTGGGTTTAGTAATCGTAATTGTCCCTGCCGTAGTGCCGTCCGGATATTTCAAAATCTTCCTTATCGTCGTATTGTTACTCGTGCCTACCATCATGCCCATGCTATCATCCTCCTTGATATTTTAAGCTCTGCCGCGGTAATTCCTTTTACCGCATACTTTATATTATTATCGGCAGATTTAGGTAGGAAGTTTATATATTTTTGTAGGTGAAATCAGTTCTTTATCTGCCGCCCTTCATGGTTCAGATGGTAATTATCTTTATAAATCAACTGCGAAATCGGAACAATCTCATATCCCTGCTCCTGTAAAGTATTAATCAGCGTTTCTAACGCCTGAGCCGTATATTTTGCACCGTTATGGCAGAGAATGATGCTTCCGTTTCCAAGATGTTTATGTTTCGTCACGGTTTCAATAATAGAGTCCACGCCATAGTCTTTCCAATCGAGGGAATCCACATCCCATTGAATAGGATAATAGCCGCATTTTTTCGCTACGTTTATGACATCATTGTCATAATCTCCGTATGGCGGGCGGAACAGGAACATCTCGTATCCTGTCAGTTCCAATACTTTATTATGTACCTGCATCAGTTCGTCTTCACATTCACTATTGGACAACTGAGACATGTTTTTGTGGTTCTCGCTATGGTTTCCCAAGTCGTGTCCGTCTGCGAGAATCGCTTTAACGTCGTCCGGGTAGGATTCCACCCAGCCCCCTGTCATAAAAAACGTCACCTTGACATTATGTTTCTTCAATATTTCCAGTATCTTAGCAGTATCATCATTCCCCCAAGCTGCGTCGAAACTGAGTGCAACCTGCTTTTTATCTGTCTCTACACAATAAATCGGAAGCTCCCTTCCGTTCACCGTATTGCCGACGGTCTCAGCTCCCGGCAGCACCCTTATGACGCCGCGTATCAATGCAGCCGTTGCAAGCAGAAACGCCACGGACATTACCACGCGCATAATGATTTCCTGCCGCACTTGGACCTTTCCCATGTTTTCGCCACTAATTTTACTTTCTAACTCATTTAAAGCCAGCTTAATTTTGTCATTCCATGTTCTCTTATTTTCGCTCATGAAGTTCACCTTATATTATCATTTATACAGTATATGCCTGTGAACTCCCATCTTAGAAAATAATTTGCAAAACTGTTACTGTCCTTTTTTCATCTGCTCTATTTCACGCTCTATCTTATCATCTATTTCACGCGCCCACTTTTTGTTGTCGTCTATTTCTTTTATGTCAGCCTTTTCTTCCGTATCATGTGGGCGGGAAGCTAATAATATTCTCGCAAGTATTCCCACTCCGCCGAAAATAAGCACCAGAATCAAAATCCACTCATATAACGAAACACGCACAAGCGTAATATTCGTAGAAAGGATAATCGACGCAACAATAATCAATACGCCCAGAGCGGTAAATATCTTGGACACAAAGCTCCCGCCTGACGCAAACATCCATATGATTCCTATAATTAACGGTATTATAACCATGCCGTTATTTATATGCAGACCGCCAAGGCTCATGCCGCCCAAAAACGATGACGTAACCATAACCTTCTGCGCTAAAATATAAAGTCCCACAACCAGCATTGCAAGTCCACCCAAGAACTGCAATAATTCGTTTCCCGGTTTTCTCATATATCTTTCTCAACCTCCTATTTTCATATCCCTATTTTCTTTCTATTATGACTTAATTATCCAAACTCTGCAAGCGAAAATCTCACATTTGAAATATGTAACAGTTCAGCCATGCAGAAATGATTATACAATTTGACCGTGGGAGCTTGCTCACTAAGGACAAATTGCATAATCATTTCTATAGGGCGGACGCCCGACATGAATAATTTGCCAGCCATCCTGTAAATCCTTTGTACATAATGTATATTCTGGCAAATTATGAATGGCATGGCTGAACTGCTACTATTCCATAAGAAAGATAGAAAAATAATTAAAAAAATAGAAATTTTTTCAATTTACCCCTTTACAAATAGCAGTAAAATCCGAAATAATATATATAAGAATGAATCTGTAAACTTGGTTCGACACGGACGTCGATAGAACACGCGGCAAGAAAGCAATATGTATACTTTCTGCCTCAACAAATCAAAGGAGTGATAATTATGGGAATCAGTCTTTCAGGCTTAAATTCAGGTGTTGGTGATGTTTATTCCAACTTGTTAAGTTCAGGCGGCGCATCTTCTGCTTCGGGCGGCTTTGACGGTTCAAGCCTTTTAAGCGACTATGCCTCTATCAAGAACGGCAGTTATGGTAAAATGATGAAAGCATACTATGCAAAGCAAAAAGCTTTAGACGAAGATGAGTCTTCTGTTTCCGAAGCAAAGAAGTCAAGGGAAACAAAAGATGCTGCGTCGGCAAGCTCAGCAAGAAAATTCTATGAAACTGCCTCTAAAATGAGCAGTCTTGATTACAGTGAGGGCAATATTGATAAGTTATATGACGAGGTATCCGCTTTTGTCAAGGATTACAATTCTTTAATAACCACAGCTTCCAAGAGCAAAAACTCTGTCGTTCAGGCACAGGCTGACGCGCTGAATGATTATACTTATCAGAACTACAAATTATTTGCCAAAATCGGAATTACAATGAATTCCGACCGTACATTATCTATTGATGAAGATACGTTTAAGAAAGTAAATGAAAAAACCGGAGCTACAAATGTTCCCACTATTACTACTTTATTTAAGGGTAATAATTCATTTGCAAGCAGGGCGGCTGACAGGGCAAGCAAGATTTATCGGGTTGCCGGAGACGGTGAATCAGTTACTTCTTCCAAAGCAAAATACGCCGGCACTACCGGAAACGTTTCTTCAAGCAGCAAAACCGCTTCTGAAAAAGAATCTTCTAAGACCCTCAAAGATTCTTCATCGGCTGAATTGGCGGAAACGCTCTATAAATCCATTGATAAACTTGGCGCAATGGAAATCAGTAACGAGAATAAAGATAAGGTTTACGACGCATTTTCCTCTTTTGTCAAGGATTATAACTCCTTAATACAGAAATCTTCCAAGAGCGAAAATTCTAACGTTACTAACCAGACAAATTATTTAAAGAACCTTGTAAGCGGCAATAAGAGCGCCTTTTCCAGAATGGGCGTTACGGTCAATTCCGATAAGACTTTGTCTATTGATGAAAAGGCATTCAAAGAGTCCGACATGAGTAATGTCAAGAATCTGTATAACGGAGCCTATTCTTTTGCCGAAAAGATGAAAGATAAAGTCAATCAGATTCACCGTTATGCTACGCAGGGAGAAGCGCTTAATAACAAGACTTATACAAGCCAGGGCGGTTACAATTCCTTAGACACCGATTCAATAATAAACTCTATCGTATAGAAGTTAAAAGCTCCGCTGCAAACAGTCACTTGATTCGTTGCTCGCGGGAATAAGGCTCTAACACACATAATTTAATGAATATTTTGACATGTCTGTCATATTAAAAACTCTCGCAGGAAAACCTGCGAGAGTTTTTATATGTCATAATATTACTTTCTATCCGCTTTTATGCGAATGGATTTTCCGTAGGATACGGAAGGTTCTTAGGCTGGTTATATCCGATTTCGCTCACATCTACGCCGATGTATTTGAATACTTCGTAGAGCGCTTTTCCGTAGTGTCCGAAAGCAACCGCGCCATGATGAGGATAATTCTTCTCAATCAATACATGACGGTAGAACCTTCCCATCTCAGGAATTGCGAATACGCCGATACCGCCGAATGACCTTGTTGCAACCGGAAGCACTTCGCCCTGCGCTACATATGCGCGTAAAATATTATCGGCTGTACTCTGCAGACGGTAGAATGTGATATCGCCGGGAACGATGTCGCCTTCCAAAGTACCCTGGGTAACCTCCTCGGGAAGGCTTCTTGCCATTATCATCTGATATTCCATGCTGCACTTGGAAAGTTTCTTAGAGCATGTATTGCCACAATGGAATCCCATAAATGTATCGGTATACTTATAGTTAAATTTGTTTTCAATAGATTCCTTATACATATCCTTCGGCACGGAATTGTTAATGTCAAGCAGCGTAACGATATCGTCGCTTACAGCTTCACCGATAAACTCGCTCAGGCAGCCATAGATATCAACTTCACAAGATACCGGAATGCCTCTTCCTGTCAGACGGCTGTTGACATAGCAGGGAACGAAACCAAACTGCGTCTGGAATGCCGGCCAGCATTTTCCTGCGATTGCCACATACTCTCTGTAACCTTTATGCTCTTCTATCCAATCAAGCAGTGTCAATTCGTACTGCGCCAGCTTAGGAAGAATTTCAGGCTTATTATTGCCGTTTCCGAGCTCTTCTTCCATATCCTTTACAACATCAGGAATACGGGAATCACCGGCATGCTTATTAAATGCTTCAAACAAATCCAGCTCTGAATTTTCTTCAATCTCCACTCCCAGATTGTAAAGCTGCTTAATAGGAGCGTTACATGCAAGGAAATTAAGCGGACGAGGGCCAAAAGAAATAATCTTCAAGCTTGACAGCCCTACTATAGCGCGTGCAATCGGAATAAACTCATGAATCATATCCGCGCAATCCTGCGCATCCCCTACGGGATATTCCGGAATATATGCTTTTACATTACGCAGTTTCAAATTATAGCTTGCATTCAGCATGCCGCAGTAAGCATCTCCACGTCCCTGAACCAAATCATTTTGGGATTCTTCCGCCGCTGCCACAAACATCTTAGGTCCCTCAAAATGTTTAGCAAGCAAGGTTTCTGAGATTTCAGGTCCAAAGTTTCCAAGATATACGCAAAGAGCATTACACCCGTTATCTTTTACGTCCTTTAAAGCATTTACCATATCGATTTCGCTTTCAATAATGCACACGGGACATTCATAGATGTCTGAAGCGTCATAGGTCTTTTTATAAGCTTCAACAAGCGCTTTTCTCCTGTTTACCGCTAAAGACGCCGGAAAGCAGTCACGGCTCACTGCAACAATACCGATTTTTACTTTGGGTAAATTATTCATTATTTTTATATCCTCCTTTAACCGGGGCTACCGGTAATAACTACTCTCTGATATCCGGGTTCTTTCCTACAAGTCCGATATGGGTGCCTGCGTCCAGACCGCCCTGCTCATGACCTATAAGCCACTTATTCTGCGCTGTGATAAGCGCGTCTTCCCAGCCTTCATGTTTCTCATTCAAAGGATAATTCGTGCCCGCCGGCAGAACAATCCCTACCTTAAATCCTTCTTCACCCACGCTGCAGGGCGCATAGTGAAGCGTCGTCGCATAAATCTCAACCGCAGTTCCGGCAGGTACTAAAAACGCCTCCACCAACGAAGTATCATATGTAAAATCATCGGTAATATCCTGCTGCATACCAAGAATCAGAATAGCGTCGGTCGCCGCAACGTTAATTTCTGAGCTTCTATGATACTCTACTGCATTCAACTTATAATTGTGTCCGTTGCAATATCCTACCTGAATGGGAAGCTCGCCGTATGTCTTCTTCCGTAATTCCTGCGCACATTTAGTTGTCTCAAGCTCACCAATTGAAGGTTCATATTCAACTCCCTCCGGCAGCGGAGTTTCTTTCTTAATTACCTCAATTAAATCGCTGAAATCAATGCCCTGTACCACTCTTCCGTATTTTCTAAATGCGGAATCAGTAATTTTCTTAATTTCCATGCCTTGCATAACCCCCTTATTTTATTTTGTCAAAAAGTGCCTTACATGCAGGATAAATTTCCTTAAACTGCTGATAACGCGCTTCATATTTCTCAACCAGTTCAGGTTCAGGCTCTACCGTATCGATAATCTTTACAATCTTATCTGCCGCAGTTTCCACGCTCGCGTATTCGCCGCATGCAACCGCCGCCAGCATCGCACCGCCCATCGCCGGACCTTCTTCACTTTCGATTATATCTACTTTCAGATTGAGTACATTGGCGATTATCTTTTTCCAAAGCGGACTCTTTGCTCCGCCGCCGCAGATTTTCGTCCTGTCTATTTTGATTCCGAGCGACTTAGCCACTTCAAATGAATCCCTAAGCGCAAAGGCGACGCCTTCCAAAACCGCCTGAGTCATATCGGCTCTCGTGGTATCCATCGTCATACCGATGAATGTCCCCCTTGCATTAGGATTGTTATGCGGTGAACGCTCTCCCATAAGATACGGTAAAAAGTATACATGATTCTCACCAAGTGCGGTGATTTTCTTCTGTTCCGCACCGTAATCGTCAGTTCCTATAATCTCGTCCATCCACCATTTATTACAGGAAGCTGCGCTGAGCATGCAGCCCATCAAATGATAATGCCCGTCCGCATGAGCGAACGCATGGAGCGCATTATACTTGTCTACTCCGAACTTATTGGAAGATATGAAAATAGTCCCGCTGGTTCCAAGCGAAATATTACACATACCGTCGCCTACCGTACCGGTTCCCACTGCTGCCGCCGCGTTGTCGCCTGCTCCCGCAGCCACTTTGACGTTTGCCGAAATTCCCAGCTCTTTCGCTATGTCGGGAAGCACGCAGCCCACTGTTTCGTAACTCTCATAGATTTTTGCCAGCTGGCTCTCATTGACGCCGCAGATTTCACACATCTCCTTAGACCAGCAGCGATTCTTTACATCAAAAATCAACATGCCCGAAGCATCGGATACATCCGTACAATGAACTCCTGTAAGTTTGTATGCTATGTAATCCTTAGGCAGCATTATCTTCTTAATTCTGGCAAAATTGTCCGGTTCTTTATTCTTAACCCAGAGTATTTTAGGCGCCGTAAAACCGGTAAAGGAGATATTTGCAGTATATTCAGACAGCTTTTCTTTACCTATGACATTATTCAGATAATCACATTCCTCGTAAGTCCTTCCGTCATTCCACAATATAGCGGGCCTGATAACCTCGTCATTATCGTCAAGAATGACAAGGCCGTGCATCTGGCCGCCAAAACTGATGCCGGCAACCTGGCTCTTATCACAATCCTTCAACAGCTCCTTTATTCCCAGAATAGTCTGTTCATACCAATCCTCCGGTTTTTGTTCAGACCAGCCCGGATGCGGAAAATACAGCGGATATTCTTTTGATACAATATTCTCTATCCCACCGTCGCTGTTCATCAAAAGCAGCTTAACTGCCGACGTCCCCAAATCAATACCTATATATAGCATTACAAACCTCCTTTTATTGTTAATTCGGGCAAAAATTTTTCAATAATACCCATATATTAATATTACTAATTGATGGGAAAGCTGTCAACCTAAATCTATACAAACTCTCGCGTCTATGCTATAATGGGCGTAAAAGAAAAACTGGCAAAAGAGGGTAATGACATGAGCAAAAAGAAAGCAGTCGTGTCTCTTGGACATGAAGCATTAGGTTATACTACATTGGAACAGTGGGACGCTGTCAAGAAAACAGCAAAGGCTCTCGCCGATTTGGTGGAGTCGGATTACCAGCTCACCATTACGCACAGCAACGGTCCGCAGGTCAGCATGATTCACAAGGCGATGACTGAGCTGCGCCGCGTCTATATTGATTATACGCCCGCGCCGATGTGCGTCTGCTCAGCTATGAGCCAGGGTTATGTGGGTTACGATATACAGAGTGCGCTGCGCACGGAACTTCTTGGCCGCGGCATCTCCAAAACCGTCAGCACAATCCTTACACAGGTTACGGTAGATCCTTATGACGAGGCATTCTACGAACCGACTAAGGTTATCGGCAGGTATATGTCCAAAGAAGACGCGGAAATAGAAGTTAAGAAGGGCAATTATGTACAGGAAGAAACCGGCAAAGGATTCCGCCGTATAGTTGCGGCTCCAAAACCGATAGATATTGTAGAAATTGACGCTATCCGCACTCTTGCTGATGCAGGTCAGGTGGTAATCGCCTGCGGCGGCGGCGGTATACCCGTTATTGAACAGAACCATGTTTTAAAAGGCGCTTCCGCCGTAATCGAAAAAGACTCGATTGCCGGAAAGCTTGCAGGCGACTTAAAAGCCGACAAACTTATTATCCTGACAAGCGTGCCATTCGTATATGAAAACTTTGGCAAAGAGGACCAGACTCCGATAAAGAGTATGACTGTATCGGAAGCTAAAGATTATATTGCAAAAGGAGAGTTTGAGCAGGGAACAATGCTGCCCAAGATTGAAGCCGCCATTTCATACTTAAGCGTCAATAACGAAGGCAGCGTCCTTATCACCTCGTTAGATTCCGTATCCGACGCGATTAAAGGCAAAAGCGGCACGGTTATTACTTCATAGGCGGGCTCCCCAGCGCCATGCAGAACGCGCCTATAATAATGCAGAAATCGGAAATATTAAAAACTATGCGCCTTATGGCTTTATTCTTGACCAGAAAGCTCACATAATCAACAACATAGCGTCTGCATATACGGTCGTAAGTATTACTGTACGCACCGCCCAAAAGCAGGGCAAGTCCGGTTTTTAACAGCCTGCTGCCCCTAAAACTGAAAGTTACCAGAAATACCACGGTAAGCGCAAGCGTCAATGCGATGGAGAGGAACGCGACAAATGCGCTTTTTTTCTCTCCCGCATTTAAGAACGCGCCTTTATTATGGTGTTTTCTAAGGAGCAAAAGGCCGTTTCCGATTTTTCTTTCTTCGCCTTCCGTCACTTTCCGCTCGACCATATTCTTAATCCACATATCCGTAACAAAAATTATCGCCGCTATAATCGCATATATCATCTCTGATATTTCCTTTCGTAAACCTTTTTACAACCTCGCCAAAGTCTCAAATGTTCCGTTTACGTTTATTTTTCCATATCCCCATCTTCTATCGGGATACACTATATCATTCTCTCGCGCTGCACCCCGCACGAAATAGCTCTTTATGCCGCCGCTGCCTACAAGCGGTGCGTTTCCTTCCACTATCGCCCATTCCATAAACTGCGCTACACAGCCTGCGCCAAGCGCCGCCGCCAGACTTGAACCCGATCTGCTGCCAAGAGCCGTCGAAATCTGTACTCCCGGTGCCGCCAAATCAGGCTTAATCAAATTATTTCTGGCAAATCCCCTTCCCGATTCAAAGTACCAGCTTCCATTTATGCCGTTATAGGCGGAAATCGTTATGACCTTTTCTGCATTGGAAGGCTCTGTCAATGTTATCTCCGGATCCGGCTCCAAAAATTCTACCGCTCCGTCAATAAATTCCGTAATCGGAAGCCATATATTAAAATTTCCGTTTCCGCGCAGCCGCTCCTGTTCCGAAGGCTGTACGATTATACTCCATACTCCCGGAGTCGGATTTACAAAGCGGAAAAATATGAGTTCGTCTCCCGACCTTTGCTCCACCAGCAATATTCCGACACTTATCCTCGTCCGGTCAAAAAGAAAAGATATTTCCCTGTCAGTCTCGTTTCTAAAGTCTATGATAGAACTTATCTCTCCGCCCGGAGCACGGATATAAGCAACGTAAGTATCTACCCTGCAGCCCCAAAGTTCCATGCAAAAACCCCTTGTATTCTGCTCTACCCTGATTTCTACCTGTTGCGATACAGCCCCACTGTAATGATGCTCTTTATCGCCCTCATTGCCGCCGCATACGACCACAGCCCGGCTCCTTTTTGAGCCAATCTTATTTAAATATGCCCCCAGCGGAGAAGAACCCGTATGGCTTCCCATATTTGTTCCGATACCCAGCACTATTACTACCGGTCTGCTGAATACGACTGCCATCTGCTCAAGGTATTTTACGGCTTCCATGATATCGTTTTCCTGATACGCCATCGCCTCGACGTTTATTACATAGAAATCCCGCAGATAATTTTTCGCTTCTTTAAGTTTCACAACCGCAATGTCCGCCTGCGGAGCCGCTCCTCGAAATGTCAAGCCTTGATTTAATATACTGCCTGCCGCTGCAGAAGCCATCGCGGTTCCATGCCCGTTTTCATCTGTCGAAGGCACAATATCAAGCGGAGCGCTGCTTCTAAGCGCCAGATTAATTTCTTCACGTGTATATTCGGTTCCATATAAAAATCCCTCCGGCGGCTCCCCGCTCTGTATGGTCTGATCCCATATGGATATTATACGGCTGTTTCCGTTCTCATCCCTAAAAGCGTCCAGTTGATAGCGGATTCCCGTATCAATAAAGCCTATGATAACCCCGTCTCCCTGTAAAGACAGCGGCGGATTCTGTATCCTGATATTTCCCATCTCGACCAGATTTTCCGTCTGGAAAGTCTGCATAAGTCCATATAATTTAGGAATTGCCTCATAACCGTATACACCGACGGAAATCGCCGGAAGCCTGTTTCTTTCTATATGGACGATTCCAAATTCATCATCTACTTTCCGAAAGCAATAGTCAATATCCAGCGTTGACAGCACTTCACCCGGCAGCGTAAAGTCCAATATAATGTCTGCATAATCATTTGAAAGAATTGCCTCTTTACAAGCCATATTCGTTTGCTCTTTACATTAACTTTACTTACCATATTATATGCCAGAGCATTAAACGTTGCGAAATTTCTTTACCCCTCTGCGACACCCAGTTCTTCTATCTTTATCTTTTCCGTCATACCGCTCCTGATATCGATAACAGGTCCGCCTGTTCCTTCTATATATTCTCTGGTAATCGTTATTTTTCCAATATTATCGTCTTTAGGAATCTCATACATGATATCCAGCATAAATTCCTCAATAATTGCTCTAAGCGCCCTTGCCCCGGTCTCTTTTTCCAGCGCCTTATCCGCGATTGCCTCCAGCGCGCCATCATCAAATTCCAACTTAACCTCATCCAGCTCAAGCAGTTTCTGATATTGCTTTAAAATAGCGTTTCGCGGCTCTTTTAATATTTTGACAAGCATCTCCTTGCCCAGGCCTTCCAATGTAAAAATTATCGGAAGCCTGCCTATAAACTCCGGAATCATGCCGAACTTCTTAATATCCTCCACGGTTACTTTGCTGAGAATATTCTTCTCCTTGTCTATTTCATCACGAAGCTGCGCATTATAACCTATTGAAGTCTTTTTGTTCAAACGCTGCTTAATTATATCGTCCAAGTCAGGAAAAGCTCCGCCGCAGATAAAAAGTATATTTCTGGTATTAACAGTGGCAAGCGGCACCATGGCGTTTTTGGAGTTAGCGCCTACGGGAACTTCCACTTCCGCTCCCTCTAAAAGTTTCAACATTCCCTGCTGCACGGATTCTCCGCTTACATCCCTGGTGTTGCTGTTCTTCTTTTTGGCAATCTTATCTATCTCATCAATAAATATTATGCCCTGTTCAGCCCTCTCCACATCATTCTCCGCCGCTGCGAGCAATTTAGAGACAACGCTCTCTATGTCGTCGCCGATATATCCTGCCTCTGTCAGCGAGGTTGCATCGGTAATCGCTAACGGAACATCCAGCAGTCTTGCCAGAGTCTTAACCAGATACGTTTTACCGCAGCCGGTAGGCCCTATCATTAACATATTGGACTTTTCGATTTCAATCTCATCCATCGTCCCCGTGGCAACCCTCTTATAATGATTGTAAACGGCTACCGACATTACTTTTTTCGCATGTTCCTGTCCCACTACATATTCATCGAGTTTCGCCTTAATCTTATGCGGGGGCATGATATTCTTAATATCAATGGCCGGCGTGCCTGCTTTGGATTTCTTCTTGATTTTCTGCTTGTTCGGAATACCGCCGTCGCCTTGCAGGTCTGCAAGATTAACAAAGCTGATATTCGGAAAACCTTTCCCATTATTAAAATCCGTCATATTGCCGCCGGGCATGCCGGGATGATTCAACATCCCTTGGTAATCAAACTGGCTCACAGTATCCATCGTCTTGTGCATACAGTCATTGCAGACGCAGATATTATTTGGAAGCTTGAACATCTTTCCGGTTTTGCTCTCCGGTCTCCTACATATAAAGCAGACCGTTTCATATTCATCGGTCTTTTTATCGCTGTCGGATTTGCTGCTTAGAAGCTTATCCTTCTGCTCATCTACATCGTCCAGTTCCCTGAAGTCCCATGCGTTATCCTCTTTTTTATCATTATCGATTCTTTCATCATCGTTCATGTCCGTCTCCATACCCTTCCCATATACATATATTTTTACTGCATTAAATATAAAATATATTTCTGTATCTAATAATATTATAAAACTATTGTTACTACAAGTTAATATTTTCTAAACAAAGATAAAAAGCAAAATAACCCCCAGAGAGCTGCCACTCTCCAAGGGTTCACTTGGTCTATCCACAATCTTTAAGCGAGATGAACTCATATGTTTCCTCTTGAGGTCCTTGGAAAACGCCGGTACTTAGTGAAAAAGACGCAAAGCGGCTTTTAAGCTTAGTACCGCTGCGATTTTCCACGGAGCGAGAGCGTACCTCAAGTGGAATCATATGAGTTCATCTCGTATTCAGTCGCACATAAACTGCGAATAATAACATTTTTACTGTTCCGCCTTCGCACCCAGCGTAACACTCATCTTTGTGCTGCGGTATCCGTTGTTTCCTATCTTCATGACTACAAGTTCTACCGTATCCCCTTTAGCACAATATTCCAGCAAAAGATACAAATCGTCCATTGATGTTATCTCTTCTCCGTCAAAAGATGTGATGATATCGCCTTTTTTCAAGCCAATTTCTTCCGCCGGAGTATTTTCATATACCTTCGTGATGTACAGACCTTTAGGCATACCATAATCATCGGCCAGCTCCTGCGTAACGCTGATGCCTGATATACCTAAAAATCCGCGCTCGTCTTTCGCTACTTTATTCTTTGTCTCTTTCAACATCAAATCTGCAATAATCGGGCTTGCCGCAGAAATCGGTATCGCATATCCCATGCCTTCGATAACTTCTCCGCCGATTTTATTTGAGTTTATTCCTATAACTTCGCCGTTGATATTTAAAAGCGCTCCGCCTGAATTACCCG
>JAMPEU010000004.1 GCA_023664865.1 Butyrivibrio sp.
AAACTCAGGATAAATTATAATCTGCTTTCTGCAAAAAGATTTTTTGCAAAAACACCCTTCATTACTCGAACTCAATCGTCCCCGGCGGCTTACTAGTACAGTCATACAGTACACGATTAACCCCTTTAACTTCATTGACAATCCGATTTGCAACCTTGCCTAAGACTTCCCACGGAATCTGTGCGCAGTCCGCAGTCATGAAATCGCTTGTACACACGGCGCGCAATGCAACTGCGTAATCATATGTACGCCCATCACCCATGACTCCGACCGAGCGCATGTTAGTAAGCGCCGCAAAGTACTGCCCCAGATTCTTGTCTATTCCGGCTTTAGCAATCTCCTCACGATATATGTAATCGGCGTCCTGAACAATATGAACTTTCTCTGCCGTTACTTCTCCTATAATGCGAATTCCAAGCCCCGGTCCGGGGAAAGGCTGACGGTATACCAGATTTTCCGGGATTCCAAGTTCGAGTCCTGCTTTTCTAACCTCGTCTTTGAACAACATACGCAACGGCTCAATTATCTCCTTGAAATCAACACAGTCGGGCAGACCTCCGACATTATGGTGTGACTTAATGGTAGCGCTTTTCCCCAAACCGCTTTCGATTACGTCAGGATATATCGTTCCCTGTACCAAGAAATCCACTGCTCCGATTTTTTTTGCTTCTTCTTCAAAAACACGAATGAACTCTTCTCCGATTATTTTACGTTTCTGCTCAGGTTCTTCAACTCCTGCAAGTTTTTTATAAAATCTCTCCTGCGCGTTTACACGGATAAAATTCAAATCGTATGGACCTTCCGGTCCGAATACTGCTTCCACCTCATCGCCTTCGTTTTTGCGCAACAATCCGTGGTCTACGAAGACGCAGGTGAGTTGTTTGCCTACGGCTTTTGCAAGCATAACCGCCGCAACGGAAGAATCCACGCCGCCCGAAAGAGCGCATAGCACTTTGCCGCCGCCGACTTTCTCACGTATCGATTTAATGGTTGTTTCCACGAAGGAATCCATCTTCCATTCACCACTGCAGCCGCAGATATTCATGACAAAATTACGCAGCATAGTCACGCCCTCTTCCGTATGTACTACTTCGGGGTGAAACTGAACTGCGTATAAATTTTTCTCCGGATTCTCCATGCCTGCAACAGGGCATACCGGCGTATGTGCTGTTATCTGGAAACCTTCCGGTATTTTCTCAATATAATCGGTATGGCTCATCCAGCAGATTGTTTTCGGAGATACCCCACGGAACATGGACGTTTCCGCATTTATTTCAACCTCTGTCTTTCCGTATTCACTGACTGGCGCTGTTGCAACTTTTCCGCCAAGCATATGTGCCATCAATTGCGAACCGTAGCATATTCCCAGAATCGGAATCCCCATTTCAAATATCGCTTTATCGCATACAGCCGCGTCTTCGGCATATACGCTGTTTGGACCACCTGTGAAAATAATGCCTTTGGGGTTCATCTGCCTGATTTGTTCAAGGCTTAAATTATATGGATGAACCTCGCAATAGACATTACACTCTCTGACTCTTCTTGCTATCAACTGATTATACTGCCCGCCAAAGTCCAACACTACAATCATTTCTCTTTCCATTCCTATAACCGTATTCCTTTCTCCATTAATACATTCATTATAAATGTATCAGGATACCTTGTCAAAATATATTATTTACGCATGCATGTGCAGGTATTTTTCTCTTGTTGCAAGCCCTCCGCGAATGTGGCGTTCAGACTTATTAACGTCAAGCACTTTCCTTGCCTCAGCTGCCAATGCCGGATTAATCTGTGATAAGCGGTCTGTTACGTCTTTATGTACCGTACTCTTGCTAATTCCAAACTGCTTCGCCGTCTGCCTGACAGTAGCGTTGTTCTCAATAATATAATTAGCAATATTTATTGCCCTTTCCTCAATATACTCTTTCAAAAGGTAACCCCTCAGAACACTTTTTTACATTGTATGAAGTATTCTGAAAGGTTATGACTTTTTGCTTGTTTAATAACTTTTCTCTTTATTTTCGCATTAGATAATGTCCTACATTATACCTAAATCCCTATGCATAATACTTAAACCTGCCCACCAGTCCTTTAAGTACGTCTGCCTGCGCTGATAACTCTTCCGAAGCTGCCGCGCACTCCTCAGAAGTCGCAGAGTTGGATTCCACTACCGATGCGATTTGATTGATACCCTCGGTAATCTGTGCCGTAGCCTCCGCCTGATTGTCAGACGCTTCTGCAATCTCAGCAATCGATTCGCTTACAATCTTCGCATTATCCACAACACGCAGCAGTGATTCCGCGGTAGAGTTTGCCAGTCTGGTTCCATCTTCTACCGCCACGATTGCGTTCTGTATCAGATCCTTTGTATTTTTTGCCGCCTCGCTGCTCTGTTCGGAAAGAATACCTACTTGCGTGGCAACTACCGCAAACCCTCTTCCTGCTTCTCCTGCTCTTGCCGCCTCAATGGAAGCGTTCAAGGCAAGCAGGTTGGTCTGAGATGCGATTTCTTCAATGCTGCTTATAATCTCTGCTATCTTATCGGACGCCTCTCTGATTCGTTCCATAGCCTCTGTACTCTGCCGCATTTGTTCATTACTCTCAAGTACCTGATTATTCATTCCCGCCATAATTGTACTTACTTTTGCCGCATTTTCAGCATTGATATGTATCTTTTCCGCTATATCTGTCATAGTCGCAGTCAGTTCTTCTACTGCGCTTGCCTGATCTGTCGCGCCTTCCGCAAGAAGCTGTGATGCGCCTGCCAAATCCATAGAGCCCTTTCTAACGCTCTCAGTATTATCATCAATCTCCCGCATAGCAGTGCTCAGTGAATTAATAATGGTTCTAAAAGATTCGCTAATATGTACAAAGTCACCCCTATAGTCCTCGTCAACGCTAATCTTGAAGTTTCCATCTGCCAGTTCTGCCAAATCTTTAATAACATCTTCAATAATCGTATGTAATTCGACCATTGTTTCTTTCATACTATTTAATAAGAGCGCAGTTTCATCATTCTCAGTAGGTTCCGGCACTTCTGAATGGATATCGCCTTCTGCCAAAAGTTTCAGCCTGTCTACCGCTACATTCAACGGTCCTGCCACTGCTTTGCCTAATGCAATACCATTCTTAATGCCAATCAGGGTGAATGCAATTACAAAAACAACGGTAAGCGCCAGTGCCAGATAAAGCATGCCTAAAAAATTATTTCTAATTGCCGCCACTCCAATACTCCAGCCATCTGTCTGTGGAACCGGAGAATAAGCAACTACTTTCGTTTTTCCATTATAGCTGTATGTACCTGTACCATTCTCTCCCTTAACCATTTCCTTACAAATTTCACTGTATTTCTTTAACTTGGGATTAGTATCCCCAAGCGCGACGCTGTTCTCCACGCCTACAAGAGAGGAATCTATGTCAGCAATGGTGATACCGTTTTTATCCAGCATAAATGCCGTGCCGCCATTTCCTACCTGTATAGAACGCATAATATCATTAAGGAACTCACCGTCCGGCATATATGCGATAACGCCAACCGGCGTCGTCCCCGGAATACCGCCTTCCCACAATGGCGCCGATACCACATAAAATACAGACTTTGCCGCCTCATTATAGACCGGCGTAGAAATATAAGTATTTCCTTTCATGCCTTCCTCAAAGAAAGCCATACTGGAAAAATCCGTACCGGTAATTATATCAATACCACTACTGTCAAGAATATAACCCCCGTCAAAATTGTGGTCCTCAATCCTTTGATTAAGGATTGCCGCCTTTTCCTCTACCGATTTCTCCGGATCGGCAAGTCTGGCTATACTTCCTGTTTCATAAGCAATTGCAACATATTGCTGTAAAGCTGCCGAAACATAATTTGCTGCTACGTCGGAAGTGTTATTGATTGTCTTTGAGACTGCGCTGATTGAAGAAATATAGTTCAAAACTGACGCAACTACTCCCAATACAAGACAGCAGATTATAACAATTTGTCCAAAACGCTTGGAAATTTTTGTCTCAATACTGACAAATCCACTCTCGCTTTTCCCGCCTGATACTTTTTTTGTTCTTGCTTCTTTTTGCATAGATTAACCCCCATTTCCTTATACATATTACGCAAATAACATAAATTAACTAAAATCATCGGATAAGTATAGAGTATAAAAGATAAGCAAAAGATATCTTAGCCACGACACAATATATTCATCTGAAATATTAGAAAATTATAATTATAATATATCATATTGTACAAACTTTTTCTACTTTTTTATAATTTTATTTGCAATGTTATTTACAATATTCACACTTTATTTATATAATCTTTCAAAAACCCCCTCAAGAATGCTTTCTTACATTGTATGCGTATTCAGAGGGGGTATGATTGTTTAAAGCAGTATTATACAGTTTCTTTATTCAACAGTTGTTCAAAATCCGTCCGGCAGACAGGGCGTGAATAATGATACCCTTGGAGCAGTGTAGCGTTCAACTCTCCTACAATATCCGCCACTTTACTATTCTCCACGCCTTCAATAATAGAATTATATCCTAAACGCCTGCACATCCCCAGCAGACTGTCAACAATAACGTAATCTATGTCATGCCCCGGCTGCGCCAGCTCCCTGATAAAAGAATGTTCAACCTTAATGTAATCAACAGGAAGCCATTTCAGCATCTCCATGGAGGCATAGGCCGTGCCAAAATCATCCAATGCTATTTTAAAGCCGCGTTCCCGCAGTCTGCCAAACATAGCGGCAAGCTCTTTTGGATCTTCTACCTGACAGCTTTCCGTAAGCTCTATAATGATATATTTAGGATTAACTCCGTACTTTTCCACGCAGGATATAGCTTTTTGCTCAAAGGTATCGTCTATAAACTGTTGATAAGATACATTGAAACTTACCTGAAGCTCTCCGTATGTATCGCGCCATGCCGCCTGCTGCCTGATTGCCTGCTCCATAACCCAGAAACCCACTTCGTGGATATCGCCATAGTCCTCCAAAACCTTAATAAACTCCATCGGATAAGAATCTTTAATCCTTTCACCCTGCCAACGCAACAGACATTCGCATCCGGCAATCTTATTAGTGTCAGGATTGATAAATGGCTGGAAGAACAATTCAAATCCTTGAAAATCATTCTTAATGCACTGTTTTAAATCTTCCCGCAAAACCAGTCCTCTTTCATGTTTTATGGCAATCTCATCTGAAAAGAACGCCAGATTTCCCCTGCGGTTGCTTTTAGCATACTCAAGCGAATGTTCCAGCTTATTTATAAGTTCTTCCCTGTTATCTGCATCTTTTGGGAAAAATACGCCGCCTGCCGATATGGAAATTCCGACCTTTCTTCCATCTTCCAGTTTCATAATATCCGTTCCGCGGCACAATTTTTCGTAAAAATCCGTTACATCCTGCATATTTGACGCAAAAGCAAGCACCATAAATTCATCTCCGCTGAACCGCAGCGCCTTCCAGCCCGTATTACACAAATCGCTTATTTTCCTTGAAAATTTAATTAAAATCTCATCGCCAATGTTATACCCGTAATTGCCCACAATTTTCCTAAATCCGTCCATACCGATTAAAAGCGCAATTCCGGGTTGTGAAACGAAGTCATAATAGTGCATGTCCTGCGTTGTCAAAAGTCCGGTCAAAGAATCATACTTACTCTGCCCGTCTATCCTCGTCATAAGCCCTGCAAAAATGATAGGATTGCCTTCTGCATCTCTGATTACGCTGCCTTTACATTCCACCCAGATATATTCTCCCGTTGCATTCCGCGTCCTGTATTGGCAGTCATGATATTTCTTTTTGCCGGAAAATACTCCGCTAATATCATCTGTATAAATCGCCAAATCATCCGGATGCACATGCTTCGCCCACATATTTGCCGCATCTTCCATATACTCGCCTTCCAAACCAAAGTAATCCACGGCAGCTTTAGACCATCTGGAAACATCTGTCTTCATATCGCATACATAGATGTAAACATTATCAGATGATGATGCAAACGCTTCAAACAATTCGTTATTGAAAATATCACTCATGCTAATCCCCCATTCTTACCAACTTATGATGTTTGTACTTAATTCTCATAGTCACAACTTAATCCAGTCGTACCACCTGATTTTTACCTGCTGCCTTTGCCGTGTACAGTGCCTTGTCTACCCTATTATACAGTGCATCAGCAGTTTCGTCCTTTGCCTGCGTCACGCCGATACTTACAGTCTGGCACCCGGCAGTTTCATAAGATATCGAAGCAAACTCTTTGCGGATTTTCTCAGCCAGAACTTCCGCATCATCCGCATTACTATCCGACAACAATATCATAAACTCTTCGCCGCCCCAGCGCCCAAGCGAGCAGGAATGTACTCCTACAGTCGTTTTCCTTAAGACGTCGGACAACGCCTGAATTACATGGTCGCCTTCCTTGTGTCCGTATATATCGTTTACCTTTTTAAAATTATCAATGTCCAGCATAATCAAGGAAATATTACTGTCTGTCCCCTGATTCTTACGTTTATCCAAAGCGCTGCGGATTTTTCTCTCAATCTCCGCACGGTTATAAAGCCTTGTCAAACCGTCTGTAACGGAGCTTAGCGCAAGCTTCATATTCATTTCCTCCAGTTCGGCAGTAGACGCCTCGATAAAGGAAACAAAACGCCTGATAATAGGAATCTTCTCATTATTATCAATCTGCGCTTTAGCAATATTCACCTTTTCGCCTGTTGTCGGCATATCGCCTTCCCGCATGGCAACAATTACAAGCGTCACATTGAAGTTGAGCATATCGCTCCCTATGCGGATAAACTCGCCATGCGTGTAAAAGCCTGTTGTAGGCGCGACACTGTTAAACAGAATCGTTTCGTCGCTGATATTTTCATCGCCCCAGAATGCCTTTCTTGCCGCGCAGGAAAAAGTCTGGATAACCTCAGGCCTAAAATCCGCTATCTTCTGTCCGTCCTGCCTGATGCTTGCAAGAATTGTCTCCGGATCCCCATAGGCAAGCCTGACAATCGCATCTTCCTGCACATCGGAAGACATTACAAGCGAATCATCGTCATTGACCGCCAGCGGACAGCGCAGGATATCAATATCGCCATGCTCCAAAAATAAGGGAAACTCCAGCGTATTTGAGAAAAATCTGTCGTTTTTATTAATATTTAAAAACCTCTTGTATACGTCCAGCGCAGGTTTTCCGTCCAGTTCATACAAAATCTCCCTGTCCGCCTTTGTGACTTTGAATCTTCTTTTTAACGGTTTCCAGCCCGAAATAAAGGTACTGTATGTATGAAAGTCTCTTCCTCCAAGCAGCAGGAAAATGATACCGTGTCCTAAGAAATCATTTCCTTTAGAAAAAACCACAGCCGTATCATCGTCCATATCGGGATTAAATGCACCGCCTCCAAATACCTGTATATCCTCGCGCAAGCCGCTCATTTCATTACAAAACTCCATCATGGACATATCCATGATAGTAGCGTGCATTTCCACTGCCTGAACCCACGGATTCTCATCACAACATTTTTTAAGCGTTTCTACGTCCTGCGCCGCATTTTCCTCTGAAAACGGCATCTGCAGAATCTTCGCCTTAGTAGTCTCATATTCAAAAATAGTACAAGTTAAAATAATTTTGGAGTCTGACAATGCCCCATCTGTGATATTGGCATTTGTTGTGCAGCCCAAATACAACGCATCCGGCATTTCCTTATCCAGAAAATCACAAACATGCCGAATATGTTCAAAATCCATATCCTCAGAATATATTCTGAATATGGTCGTATAGGCCGAATGGGAAGTTTTCCACTCTTTAATCTCCTTCAGCCTTTCAAGCAATCCCTCATCGTCTTTGTAGAGAATTTGAAACTGTTTCATGGCTTTCTCCTTTTTGTGTGTTAATATTATTAATAATTTCACAGCAGAATTATAAATTATTTTACATTTTCTGCTATATATGCTCTATTATAATTCTTCTCTTTTATTTTGGCAATCTTAAAAACCGCTCCTGAATACATTGTCATTTTGTCCCTTTGTATTTTAAGAAGCTTTTTGTTTCATATTGCCCCTGCCGGAAAATACCATGTTTCCCGGTTATATGGCAGCATCTCATCCGCCATGCACAATATTACTCCCGGTTGGACATTCATTTTCAGCTTGTTAAGCGCAGAAAAGTTCTTGTCTGCATGGTTTGGCATCTTTGCCTTTTTTATCTCTATAGGGTATATCTTATCTCCTTCCACAAATAACAGGTCGATTTCTTTTCCATCAATATCCCGATAATAATATAAATCCGGGTGCTTTCCTTTGTTATAATAACTTTTTACAATCTCGCTGACTACATAAGTTTCAAAAAAGCACCGAATCTTTTTCAGCCAGTCTTCTTGCATTCCCATCGTACAGCATCACATAACGACGTTCTTTTTCTTTAATATGATTCAACATGGTGGATTTTCCAGCCTGACGCTGCCGCATACCATGACTATCGGATAAAACTTTGGTGCTTCCTTGACTTGAGCCTCTAAATGTCGCTGAATATACAATATTCCTTGCTGTATTTCGAGTAAAATAATTTCTTACTTTATTTTACTCGGATTGTTAGGGGGGCAAGGAGGATGGTTTGCTTAATTGATTTAACTTTTTTGGATATGTGTTTTCTCGATATGTTTAAATTCTATTGTTGATTTAATAGTTTAATATTTGAAGGATAATTGAAAGTTATCCGTTAAGTACGGTTCAGCTATAAAATGGATAATAAGAAATTATCCATTAAGTAATGATCTGTATATCGTAACAAAAATAGATTTATTGGAGGAATAAAGTGGAAATATTTATTAGTTGGTCAAAAGATAAAAGTAGATTATTAGCATTAGAAACCAAAAAATTTATCTTGAATACATTAGGAAATGAAATGGAGGTGTTTTTTTCTCCCGATATGTATAAGGGAACATCTGTTGATAATGAAATACATACTAATCTTTTAAGAAGTGATAAATGTATTGTTTGTATAACATCAGATAATTTTAAGAATCCTTGGTTGATGTATGAAGCAGGGGTAGTGTATGGCGCACATTTTGCAGAGCCAGGAGGAAGTATAGTTATACCAATATTATTTGAACATATCCCTGATTGGTCGTCATGGGTAGATAAACCTCTAAATCGTTATGTTCCTATACGATTAAGTAATGAAAATGATAATTTTAAAAAATCAAGAGAGGAATTCAAACATTTTTTACAGGAATTGGCAAAAGAATCTAACACTGATATCAAAAATTTCAGTAGTCACTGGAATGTATATATAAAAGAAGTTAGCAAAATTTTGCAACGCGAACAAATGATTCCTGACACTTGTAGAGATTTGGTTGAGCAAATTATGAAGGATAGCTATGGAAATTTCACAATTGTTAGTCCTGAAATCACCAAAGAGCATATTCTTTTTCATAGAGGATTTTCGACCAGCGTTCTTACGAGAATACTTATCCGAAATGTAATTGATTATCAGGGCAAACGTCTTTGGTTTTATGGCAGACGAAATAAAAAAATATTTACAGGCGAAAATGATGATTTTTTTAAATTTCTAGCTATTGAAGGAATAAACAATGGGGTAGATTTTAAATGTCTATTTCCACATCCCAAAAGTGAAGCTATGAATAAAGCTGTAAGTAAAGACAAAGAGAGGAGATTCTTAGCAGATTTACAAACATGTTTGGAAGCGGCTGTTAGGATGCAAAATAGATTTCACTTACCTATAAGTGAAATGTTTAGGTTATATCAATGCCCACGTAAAGAATCTATAATCATAAGCGATAACGCCGTGTTGTATAGTCCAATAATATGTGACAGCGAAGGATACCCTCTTCAAATTACTAATTCTTCATTTGAAATAATAGGAATTTCCGAGAGTGATACACTTAGTCGAGGAAAGCAACTTTATGATATATTTTTAGACGTATGGAAACAAGCTGTTCCTCTGACTGAAAAACTCTACAACGAATTGTATGATATATAAAATACATTATTAGCTAAAGTTATTAAAATAATCAAAGACAAGCTCCATTATTTTGCTTGCTGCATGGCTTGGTGTATAATTTGAAATATCTAAGCTAAACACATTTTTAAATGTTTGCTGCAACTTAATTGCTTGCATATGCAATAACTGATTTTTTTCTGCTCTTGATTGAGATATAATTATTTTTGTTTTACTGACGGATTCATGATAATCACGTTCTTCTGAACGTGATTGTCTTCTGGAAATATGCTCTTCCTCGTCAGATAAATAGAGATTAATAAATATTATATGTTTTGATAACCATGCTAATGGCTGATCATTAGGAAAATATATGCATGGTATAATACCTGTGCCTTCTATTATAGTTGGAATTTGTCGTCTTTGTTGTCTGAGAATTATCTCCTTAACATAGGGAAGTAATTGCTCTGACTGTGACTTAGTTATTTCAAAATTACTACTTGTAATAGACTTAAATAACGCATTATACTTATTTGTTAATTTATCCTTGTCTACAAAGGTTTCTTCAGATAAATATTCGTATGCAGTTCGCACAATTGTTCTAATTAAATCATATTCGCTTACTCTTCTAAATTCAGGGTAATTTTTTATTATTTCATATGCCACAGTTGTTTTTCCAACACATGATACTCCAGATAGCATTAAAATAGCATCTTTAGGAATAGGCATATTAACCTCCAATAAATCTATTTTTGTTACGATATACAGATCATTACTCAATGGATAATTTCTTATTATCCATTTTATAGCTGAACCGTACTTAACGGATAACTTTCAATTATCCTTCCATTTCCCGCCACTCCAAATACTTATAAAAATTATACCGCATCCCGACCTTATGCCATTTGATATTTTTGCCGATTTTTCTACAATTTTTGCCATATTTCATTTTATTATCTAAAATCATCCCAAAAATAAACAACCATCAAAAAGTCATTTATCCGCTTCTTAATAGTTGTTGAATATTATCTGCTAATTTCTAATTAATTTTCCAAACCGTAAACCGTAAGCTATAACACTCAAACAGTTTGCGCCTTTTTGACTGCTATTGCAGTAAACTCTCCCGGTAATTTATCATTCGTCCATACAGGATGCTCGTCAAATTTTTCTAAACAAAAACCGCTGTTTATAATAGAATTGATTATTTCGCTAACTGTATATTTACGATAGCTGTATTTCGGCATTTCCCTGCGGATATCATCTTTTAAAAAACGTGTATGAGCCATTTCACCCTCAAAAATATCTGTCGAAAAATAACTTATAACAGGCTGATTAAAATTCAAGATATCTGATATCTTTGTAAACGGATGAAAATCACTGCATATCAATTTCCCGCCTTTCTTCAATAAAGAAAACATTATGTGCATAAATTCTTCAATATCATGAAAATAATGTAAAACGTCTCCTTCCATAAACGCTACATCAAAATAGTCACCATATTTTTCTATGTCAATTTCCAATATATCACACACTTCAAAATCAATGTGAACATTCGCTGCCTTGGCTGTTTCAAGCGCATATCTTTTGTTATCTTCTGAAATATCGAACACAATCAACTGCGCTCCCAACAGAGCCAAAGGTATTGCTTTTTTACCGCAGAAACCACATATATTAGCCACCTTAATGCCATCATAAGTATCAAAGTATTCAGAATAGCGCTTTAACATTCCAATAGGATTATCAATATCTCGTTTTGCTCTTTCGGATGGTTTTCCGGATGTATTTACCCAAACTCATAAACATTGTATTCCTATGCTTTCTTATTTTGCATACTTTAATCATTCATCTTTCCGACTTCTCCTCAATCCCCGATTTTCTGAATACAATTATAACTCACCTTTAACAGGTACACAATTTTGAAAAAATCAAAAAAAATCCTTGACTATAAACCTTGTTGATACCTTATATTTCAAGGAAGATAACAGCTTTGCAATAGGAGAAAGGAGAATGCAGCATGGATGTATTAGTACAAACCAATAATCTCACAAAACGATATGGTCAGCATAAGGTTGTAAACAATGTGAATCTATCAGTCAAAAAGGGAGAGATTTATGGATTGATAGGTCGAAACGGAGCAGGAAAAACTACTGTTCTAAGGCTGATTAGCGGGTTGGCAAGCCCCACGGAAGGAGAAATATGCCTATTCGGGCATAGTAGCCATGATACGATTTATGTGCAAAATCGCGTGGGAATATTGATTGAAAATCCGGGGATTTATCCGAATATGAGCGCAAGGGAAAACGTAAAGCTAAAATGTTTAGCAAAAGGCATTTCAAACAAAAGCTACATTACAGAACTTTTGGAGAGTGTAGGGCTGCGGGCTGCTAATAAGAAAAAGGTCAAACATTTTTCTGTGAGAATGAAACAAAGATTAGGTATTGCACTGGCTTTGGCAGGAAATCCGGAATTAGTCATTTTGGATGAACCTATCAATGGTCTTGATCCGCAGGGCATAACTGAAATTCGGGAAATAATTACCGAACTTAATAGAGACAAAAACATTACATTTATAATATCCAGCCATATTTTAGGGGAGTTATCTAAAATTGCTACATGTTATGGAATCATTGAAAAAGGCGAGTTGAAAAAACAGATTATGAGAGCAGAATTGACAGAAGATTTAGAGGAATATTTTCTTAATTTAATGGGAGGTGTATCTAATGACTAACATGATAAAAATGGAATTATATCGTTTCTTTCACTCTGCATCTACATGGATAATTCTATTTATTGATATGCTTCTTGCATTTTTAAGTGTTATGTTAGTTTCCACTAATACGTCAATTCAGATTTATTCTAATGCAGGAGAACTGCTGGCGGCACAAATAAATGGCGGTATGCTTATGGTATTATGTGCTGTGCCGGTTATCGTATTTGTAAGCGCCAAGTATAAGCACGGTTTTATTAAAAATGTTGCAAATCAACTTCCTCGGCGAGAGATATTAGTTTTTCCAGAAGTTATATCGGCATTTGCTGCTTGCGCCTTGCACTTTGCTGTATATTCATTTTGTACGATTATCGCAGGAGCAATCCTTTTGGGGAATACGTTTATCACTTTTTCTGCTATAATGAAATTGCTGATAGTGCAAGTCATTTTGCATTGGAGCTTTTGCTGCTTAATACTACTTTTTTATATGCTGACAGGCAGCACAACTTTTACCATGGCAGCCGGACTTTTAATAGCGTTTAAGATTTTAAATATTTTCTATGGATTCATTAAACAGTTTACACATTTTAATATAGACCAATTTATGCTGGATTCCAATATTTTCCAAGTTGGAATGTACTCTGAAAGATCAGTATATACAAGAGCCATCATTGTAGGGTTGATATTTCTTTTAGCAGAGATTGTTCTATTATGTATGGTTATGCGCAACAAGGAAATTAAATAGTTTTTTGGGAAAAGGAGCAAGCATTATGACAATAAAAGAAGTTGAGGAAAAGACAGGATTAACACGTTCCAACATACGATTTTATGAAAAAGAAAAACTCATAGAACCATCGCGGGATGATAAAAACGGATATCGGGATTATTCTGAAAAAGACGTAGAAAATATCAAAAAAATCGCTTATTTGCGTACACTGGAGATTTCTATCGAGGATATCCGCAATATCATTTCTGATGAAGCGTCATTGACAGAAGTTATAGAAAAGCAGGCTGCAACGCTTCAAACACAGATAGAAGGACTGAGTAAAGCAAAAACCATGTGTGCGAGGATGCTTGAATCCGGCAGTGTCAGCTTTGATGAATTACATGTTGAAAAATATGTAGAAGATTTGGGGACTTATTGGAATGATAATAAACCTGTGTTCAAATTGGATTCAGTCAGTTTCCTCTATATATGGGGCAGCCTTATTACATGGGCGGTAATTGCATCATTATGTTTAATAACCGGGATATTATCATATGCGAAATTGCCGTCTGAAATTCCTATCCAGTGGGATGATGGAATAGCAACTTCGCTTGTAGATAAAAGATTCATTTTTATATATCCGTTAGCCTGTGTCATTATCCGTGTTATGATAAGACCGATTGTTTATGTGAGATATTTAATGAAATACTCCTGCGGAGAACTTATAACGGAATATTTGTCAAACTATTTATGTTTTGTTGCTCTGTCAATAGAAACGTTTTCCATCTTGTTTGCATATGGATTGTTAAAAAGCGTAGTCGCTGTTTTGTTTATAGATACTGTCATACTTATTGGGATATTGATTGCAGGAATTGCTAAAATAAATCTGGTTCATAGCCCGATATTTAAAAAATAATATCAAAAAGTTTTACACCATACCCAACACAAACGTTTCATATGCCCTAATAGCCTTACCCCACATACCCCTCTCTACGAAGCGACTGCAAAGATTCATCAATTGCCTGAGCAAGTTCCCGATGTGCGCCATAATACAGACACAACTGATTCAGAGCGTTCAACGCGTCCTTAATCTCACCCGCCAGCTCCTTCTTAGTGCCTTCTCCACGCCTTTGTACTTTAGTTCCGCTGCCTTCCAGCCGATTCACTTCGTTTGCCACTTCTCCACATTCTTCCAGAAGTCGTGTAACAATTTGATACGGCTCATTTCCCTCCGGAAAACGACGGTTCATTCCCGCTGCCAATGCTTGCATAGACAATGGCTTTACCATAATCAAACAAAGATTATCCTTATCCCACATCTCATCAAGCGTAAGCAACGGCTCGAACCCCATACTCTCATAAAAAAGCCGCGTTTTTTCGTAAGGCTCGTAGTTTACCTTATCGCTCAATGTCTCTACCATAGCATACTTACAGCCTTTTCTTAGAAAGAAATGTTCAGTCCGTTCATAAAGAGCTTTACCTACACCCATATGGTGACACTCCGGGCGCACGCCGCATACATAAATGTCTCCGGTATGTCCATAGTGTATTCTCACAGAGAAAAATCCCAGATATTTTCCCTTCTCATCCAACGCCGCCCATAGAGGAAACTCTTGAACGCCTTTAACATATTCTTCCAAAGATTCTTTATTGCCAAACCAATCCGGCAGGCTCCCTAAAATTTCTCTTGCACAGGCTGACTTTTCTTCCTGATTATAAATTTCTGAAATATGATACTCTTCTACCTTATATGTATTGCTCATTTTACTTCCTCCAAATTATACTTTTGCATTTCTTTCAACCAGATTCTTAAATTGTACCGCCCAGAAGGTTAAATCACAATCCAGACCGCGTCCTTTC
Organism: Butyrivibrio sp.; assembly: GCA_023664865.1. Taxonomy (GTDB): domain Bacteria; phylum Bacillota; class Clostridia; order Lachnospirales; family Lachnospiraceae; genus UBA3282. Next base: position 15,228 of record JAMPEU010000004.1, read on the forward strand.
TTATAATCTTCTTCCACTCTCACGTCTACATACGGCGTAGGATATTCTATATTCTTAGGCGAATAATGTTTGTTATGCGGCTGCGCAAAATTCATTTTGAGTATACCTTCATCGTTTGTCGCGGCAGATATTGTTTCTAAGGATTCTTTTATAACGTCCGCTTGAACCCCTACGCCCATCATTGCTATCTCTGTCAAAACCCTTCTGTAATTGATAATATCAATATAGTTTGGGTTAAATGCCCTAATCGGAGTCACAAGCGCAAAACACGGCGCATAATACCTGCTCTTTATCTTCACATTTATTAGATTGTCCGGTTTCATAATCCTGTTGATATGGTTAAACGCATCTGCAAGCATCTGAATATTTTTCTTTGTTCTCCATGCTTTTGTATATGCTAACATCTCCAAAGTATAACCATTGGGAAAATATTCGTCCGCCTCTATATAAGGAAACTTATATTTCTTCTCCGTTCCCTTTCTTTTTTTCAGGATTTCATCTAAAGATGATATTTGTAAAACTCTCTCAAATCCTTTCAGCGCAATCTGTTGAAATTCTATCAAATCATCATAATCATCGCCATACCCTAGCATTGCCTGCATAGTGTATAGTAATGCGCCAAGACAGTTACCGTTGCGAATACCGATAAATCTATTATTGTATCGTTCAATCTCCGGCGGAATATAGGAAAATTCCCATTCCATAATTTTCTCGTCGCGCATAGCTTTTACAAAATTTGCTACAATCGGCTGCTCCTTTGGAATCGCATAATAGCAAAGCAGCCTTGCGGCTGTTTCTCCGTCCTGCAAAGGCGTCTCATGAAGCACCATGCCACGCCAGTTATTCCAGCTATGTATACCGCTTCCGATATAACCGTTCGGTTTAACATATTTCTGAATCAGTTGAAAATACGGAAGTTCATATATTTCATTTAGGAGTCTTTCTTCTTCCTGCATTGAAATATTACCCATAATTTCTTTTTTCAGGCGATATTGAATTACCGGTCCTGCATTGTTTAACAGAAATTCTATTGATTTATTCTTCACATGGTTCACAACTTTCTAATCTGTTTATTGTCATAATACTATCTCCTTACCCAGCACAAACGTTTCATATGCCCTAATAGCTTTATCCCGCATAACAAAGTCACAAATGCCGCGGTTGATTAAGCGGATTGCATAAAACATGGCTTCCATAATTGATATTCTATAATCATCCATGAACATTTCATAGGAATAGTCCTTTACGTTCTGGCAAAGGCACTCATAATAGTAATCAAGAAGCGGTTTCGCATGCTTTTTATCAGGCTCGATATGAAGCGCTACAAACATTGCCAAATCTTCCGTGCATAACCCGACTCTGACAGCTTCCATATCAATTATTTTAACAGATGAAGCGGGCGGTTTCGATACAAAAATATTTCCCGGATGCAAATCCCCATGTATCATTGTAATATTTTTGCCTGCATTAAATCTTTCATCTATCAGCGGGACATATCTTTGACGCAAGAGGCTGATAGCAGCTTGAAAATAATCGAGTTTATCCGCATCAATTACATTACTCCAGCCGTTCCACACCTTAGGAATTTTGCCTGTCGCTTCTTTGTTCCGATATACAAGAAAATCCCGCTCCATTCCGTCTATATGAGCAAGTAAATTTTCTTTTGTCTCATGCCGCCAGTCAAGCCCTGTTTCCTTAAAAGTTTCTTTATTTTCCCAAAAAGCAGCATGTATTTTTGCTATCTCCTTCAATATAGTGCGGTAGTTATTTCTAAATATTTCTCCATTTTCACCATCTTCATCAAACTGAAATCCCTGAATACTATCGGTTACTTCGTCCATAAGCAGAATCTTTTTATCAAAATCAATGCAATATACCTGCGGAATTGATTTTACATGGCGGCTGAATAACTCATATCCTAACAACTCCATAATATCATCATGGTATACTTTTTCCACTAATCTAAGTTCTTTTTGCGCTGTCGTTACAGTGATATATATACTTATATATCTGATGCGTGGTTCCGGTTTTCCCCGCATTATCTGATAGTTGCCAAGATTGGGGTGGACATGGCATACAGCCTCAATGATTTCGGCATCGCTTAAGCCCACGATTTCTTCCGGCATTGCGCCGCCTAATTGCTCAATGATATAGTCCGCAATATGCCTCGCCTGCATATCCAGTTTATTTGGTTTTTTCTCTTCAATATCCGCTTCAAACAGATAGGCAGGCATAATGATTTCATCAATAGAACACTGAAAAATCTGTGCAAGAACAGGCAGCAGAGATGTATCCGGCGTTGTATGACCGTTTTCCCATTTACTGATTGCCTGCGGCGATATGCACAGTAATTCCGCTAATTTTTCCTGTGACATTCCGTTTTGTTTTCTCAAAAGGGCAATTCTTTTTCCAAGCTGTTTTGTATCAAGCATATGCGTCTCTCCTTTATTAGTAAGTATTCTATCTACTATTATAAACGCACGCAGCTTAAAAAACATATCAAAAACAGCAAAATATATTAACTTACGGTTAAGTTAAATCGCACCGCATATCATTATCGCCATCGTACCAGAGCAGCGGAATGCTTTCAGAAAAGCGCCCTCGCATAAAGCCAAATAGCTAACAGCTCCTTTAGTTGGCATCCATGATTAAGTCCCAATACATAAACACATTGTTTGCCATCATAATATCCATTATCATATTGTCAGGAAAATAGTCAGGGTTCGTTTTATAAGCTTATCGCATCATTAGGTTTGTAGACGAGTTTTTAAGGCTAGTTTCATAGTTTAACAGCCGGACAGGACACATGCTGTGGCAACTTTAATGTCTCCACCAGAAGAACCTTATAAGTAGCATTTTTAGTCGTAAAACAGACTGGGAGCGCGAAAGCTCACTAATCAGACATTCATAAGATTAATCTGTCAGCTTAAAGCGTACTATGCGCAGTGTTATGACGTAATACTTGTTTTCATACAGGTCTATATAATCTATTCACGGCATTCATTGTTTTTGATACAAAAACTATAATCATTTTGTCATTTATTAAATGTTCCTGTAATAACAACATCTCCTGGTATTGCAACATCATCGAATGTTATATAATTATCATCTACAAATAGAAGATTTTTTATCGCAAACAATGAAATTTCATCAAAATCTATATTTAAGTTTTCTTTTACTTTGCTGGGAATCTGTTGACGTAGCTGTTGATTAAACTCAGCCTGGATATCGTCACCGCAGCCGCACGGTCCGCCGCCTGAAAGATGCCCTGTTATTTGACAATCCTTATTCTCCATTGTCATTGAAATCTTCTGATTTCTTTCACTTCCACTGATAGTTAAAGGAATATCAGCTTTAATCTCCAAGTTGTAATCTGAATTTAATGTATTCCGCACTTCTGATGTTTTTGTTGCAAATGGAACTATTATAGTTTCACATTTTTCTACAAAACTCTGGGTATTGGCTTTTGAAAAACTAACTTTAACCTTTCTATTATCCGGTTCCAGCTTCATACCGATTATATCCAAAGTTACACAACCGCCATTAACATAATATGTATATTGATATGTAACAACCGTATTTCCCGCTGAAGTGTTTTCAGTTCTGTTCAATTTACTTAAATCAACAGCTGCTGTCAATGATCCGTGACTGATTTCTCCGGACCAACTTTTTAAATTATTCCTCGGATTTAGCCCTTCCATACTCCATCCGCTTTTCTTAAAGCTCTGAGGCATAATATTTTTAAAGAAGCGTTCACTGCTGATAAAGAGACTGCACTCACTCCCCATTGGAATCGGTTCGCTGACATAATTTAAATTTGCAAGGCTGTAATTTAAGTTTTTCCGGCAGTTAGTCATTATAAAAAGCTGCAAAATCTGAGTTCCTTGTGCAGTAATCAATGTTTTAAATAAGAATTCGCTTGGCTTTAAATCATCTAAAACCGACATCCGGTTCATATTTAATGAATTAATAATAAAATTAACAGGTTTTTTTGCAAAATATTCCTCAAGGGCTTTAGAAAACTCAGCATTATTGTTATTTATAACTTTCATATTTTTTGCCACAAATGATCCTTTTGCAAAATCAATAATAACGCTTAATATATTTTCCGATTCAGAGTCGTTTACCATTCCTGCTGCCTTTCCAAGCGGTAAATAAGCTAAAATATATGCCCCCTCATCCACATTTACAGGATCATCCCAACTTTTCCCTGTACTCGTTTTTACGCCATTTTGTACAGTACCACTCAATATAGGTATTTCCACTTTTACATTAATCGGATCATCTGTTAAAAAAGAAAGTTTGGGATATCCGTATTTTAATTTAAATTTTTGCATTCCGGTTACCGTGGACGTAATTTCATATTTCGCCTCAAAATCAATATTGCCACCATATGAAGTATTTTGTTTCAACTTTTCATATTGTTTATCCAAAACATCCTGTATTTTCTGCAGTGACATGTTAAACACAACATCCCAGCCATTCAATACCGTATTTCCAGCCATCTGTCCAATCAACGTATCCACAGCCGGTAATTCATTAACACTTCTAAGCATCATTACCTTGTTCACAATTCTTACATCAAGAACAAATGTCAATGTTATATCAGCCATGATATCTGCGAATTTTAGTCCTGAGTTCCGTTTTTCAGGCAGACTAATCTCCCATTCGGAAAAAGGCGTAACCGCACTTACATTTTCAGACCAGCTTTCTCCTTCATCTGTAAAGTTTGGCATTCCTGAATCGGCATTGTATTCATATATACGCTCTCTTGCATTTGTACGGAACATAATCAGATTATTATCAATGTCCCTGTTGCTAAAAGTATTTCCAGGATAATTCAGCCTGACAAAATATTTATTGTTATCGGCTTCAGCAACACCATCAATCTTTGCAATAACAGATCTTATCCTGACATCGACGTACTCTGAAAATTTAAAATTATCCGGCATAATAGACAGAACATAAGAGTTACCGTTTGTAAGCTGCGAAACCGGCACTTTAACCTTAACGTCAATTCCTCTTGTCCTTGAAACCTGTAGTGCCGCAAGTTTTGTTTCCGCTTCTGTCGTATTATAGCTTTGCATGGCAATTGCACCCTTAAAGGACATCAGATCAAAAGATGTTATATGCGTAGCCGGCTGGAGATTTTTATACTGCAGCGACTGATCATAAAGCAAAAATGCTTTGGACAGCATAGCAAACATCTGTGAACGAAGAAATATAAGGTCTCCTGTAAGCCCTGCCAGATCTACAGAAACATGGTCAAGCGATTGTAGGTTTTCCAGCTCCAGATCATGTGAAAGAGCATCTAAACGCTCCTGCTGTTTCACATTGTAAACTTCCATTCTCTGCTGGTTATATATGTCTCTTGATAACTGGACAGCCGAACTCTTGGCGGACATATAATTTTTCCCTTTTAACATAAGCAGGGAAAACTCTTTTAATAAAGCCCTTTTTTCTGTTATGTCCGGTCCCATATTTAAAATATAATTTAACTGAATACTACATTCATCCCATGATGATGAGTGTGTTACATCAAAATCACAATCATCCAAATCGTTTAAAGCTGTCTCTGCTTTTTTCAAAGCAGAAACCGATGGTTCTGTAACCGTATATAACTTATGTATATTATTTAAAATATTTAACAGCTTTTGAATTCTTTGAACTACCAGACCCAAATCCTTTACTGCTGAAATAGTGCTGGCCGGAACAAATATAGATGTTACAGTACTAAATAATGTTGTCGCCACATCAAGTCCAAACTTTATCTCTGCTTTCGTTTTCCAGACATCAACAGTTTCTTTATATGCAATAACTGCATTTTCCATTTGTGCTTTCTGCTTATTTAATTCAAGTTCAAGTAAATCTGTCTTTTTATTTAACTGCTTCATCTCAGAATTCTTAACCGAGATAACCGCCTCGTAATATTGTGCTAAATCCTTCTGCTGCTTTGCATTCGCCTGAATAAATTCAGAAAGCAGCTTTCCTGACTCAATTATATTTTCATTTAACGCCTTTCCTACATCAACAATCAGCTCTTGTGTTTTACGCTGCTCGATTTTCTGCTGATAACAATCTATCTGATGTTGTATCTCATCAATATAGTTAATGATATTTTCACAATGTCTGCTGTATTTTTCCGGCGGAAGAATCGGTACATATGCAATATGATTAGCGTTTTGGCTCATTCTTATATCATCAAGGGCTAAAATGCGAATGTCCATAAGTTCCATGTCATCACAGCCATTAGGTATCATTTCACTAAGCCAGAGCATCGCTTCCCTTGCAAACCTGTATGCTGAACCTATGCTGTTCTCATATGTTCTGCTGCTCAAAACAGAATTTGCGAATGTGTAAGAATAAATAATAGAATTCCTTAAACGCTGCAAATCAACTGTCTCATATTTTTGCCTTATGTCACTGTTAGCAGCAACCATCTGCCTTACTGAATCTTTTTTATTCTCTGTAACATAGCAGATTCCATCAACAACCGTAATATGCTGATTTCTGTTTTTCGATACTATTTGCAAACCTCCATAAAAGTCTTTACAGGAAATCACGCAGTTTTCATATGCTTTCTGTTCCAGCTCGACAACAGTGACAAAATCATCGCTCTCAAAATCCGCATTTTGAAAAACAAGCATAACTTCTTCTCCCGGAAAAATATGTCTTGGCGAAGAAGCTGACATCAAATTCGACACAAGTGTAAAAGACTCGGTATTTTGAGAAGCTACAAACTGTAATTCATCAAAATTAAGTGTAGGCTTATATGCATTTATTTTTCGTGTTGCAAAATTTGACACAAACCCCTGTATATCGTTGCAAAAGGGTAGTGTTGCTTTATCATAAGGAAAATACTTAGAAAAATAGGGTTTAACCGCTGTACCGAATTTCTGAATCATAGCTCCCTTCATAACTCTTTTAAGCGCAAGTCTACGGCCATATTCCGCAAATATTGAAAGGGGCGTCAATGTATAATATAGGGGAAGATTTTTTGAATAATTACTGTTTAATTCAAATCTATTTATTGGTGAATTCCAAAGAAACGGTGTAAAAATACTATCCCTCTCACTCCATTGTTTATCCAGCCATTTACCGGCCTCTAAATCTTGTGTCAATTGCGAATCCCCGCTATAACACAATATATTTCCATATTCCTTTACATACCCATATGCACCTGTATTGGCATCTGTAATATAAGGCATGAAATTTAGTGATCTTTCATTAGTAAAATCATTCTTCCTATAAATACTCTTTATTCTTTCATAATTTTCCTGCTCATATGCGAAAACCTGAAAAATTGCATCACCGCATATTGCCTGAGATACAAAATGAGTTCCGTATTTTTTATAAAAATTCAAACATATTTGAGCTTTTTCCACAGTAAAAAGCGACGGATTAAATCCATTTTCTTTATCCGTTGATTTTCGTATTTTTATTAAATCTGACCGAAAACTTTCACAAATCCCTAATTCTTCATTTGTGTGTTTTGGATTAGGATGCAGTATTATGTCCCCTTTGCATACAGGATGCTTGGATTCGCCTGATATACGTTCAGTCCGAACCAGCACATAGCCATATTCTTTGCATAATTTCACTCCAAGTGTCTCTGATAATTTCTTTACGGAATCTTCCCTGTCAACATCACCAATCAGCAATGCCCCCATATTTACCTTTATCTCTTCTGTCCCATCGCTTGGTGTACTGAATCTGAAAGGAAAGATTTTCCCTAATAATGATTCTATATCATCATGAATAGTTATCATTGGATAACTCCATTCATAACCTTTTTCCTCTGCATAAGGAATATCAATCTCAATCTCCTTTAACGGCTTATCCGAATTTGAAAATAAGCCATTGCTTCCCATTTTGCCCGGCTGCCAGTTTGGATCAAATCCCAATATTAGGTTTGTACTTGTTCCAAGCATTACGTTTTCTTTTTGCTTCATCATTATACGCTCCATTCTGACGCTCTGTTTCTTCAAATTTTACTACCGGCTTTCCACTTGCAAAATTGTGATCGGGGAGAGGAACAAAGACATTGCAATACGATTTCTCTCTACTGCCATGCTCTTTTCAACGCATGCATCAATTCTGCATAAGTAATTTCTGAAATACACAGTCCTTTCGGATCATGTGAAAGAAATTCTCTAATCACAGTATCCGGTTTATGCTTAATAGCATAAATGCAGATGTTTGTATCTAACATATACTTCATAGAGCCTCACGCTCCTGCTCCATAGACTTCTCACGCCCATCATTAAACCGATACTCTTTTGACAGTCTAACTGCTTGGCTTCTGCCATTTTCAAATTGTCAATGCCATCAAAGTCTGCATTTATTTTTTCACAGTAATAATGTGTCAAAATAACGCTCAGATTATCTGCAGCCCATAAGAGTACTGCTTCAGTTCTAAAGCATTTATACTTTATTAAATTATAACATGGAATAATTTGACAATTTATGTCATTTTTGCTATTTTTCGGTTATTTTTACCCATTTCCCCCTAAAATAAAAATGCCATAGCTCCGAAACCTATTTCCCGACTTCGTTCTATGGCAGCATGTACAATCTGCCCGTTGCCGATATAAATAGCGACATGCCCGCCATAATAAATAATATCTCCCGGTTCCGCCTGCCACATAAGGATTTCCTACAAATTGGCACGCATACTTTGCAATCTCCTGTCCCGATGCGCTGCCATAAGAAGCAACCGTAGAAGTTGAAGGCTTTGACGATGATGTTTTTGACGATGCCGCCTTTGCCTTAGCTTCTTCTTCCGCCTTTCTGCGTGCTTCTTCCTCGGCTTTTTTCCTTGCCTCTTCTTCCAGTTTCTTAATCTGTGCAGTCTCCTGCTTGATTTTGGTCGAATAAGCTGCAGCTTCCTGTTTGGCTTTCGCTAATACTACATCATAGTTATCATATTCTTCCTGCTTTTGCGCAAGTAGTTCTTCCGCATAGGTTTGAGCTTCTTCCATCTCATACTTCGAGATCTCAAGCTCAGACTTTCTTATTAAGCGCATCATTTATATCAGAAGATGTTAAAAGCAGCTGCACATACGATACATCACCCTGCTCGTACATGAACTTTATCCTTATCTTCATGGACTCGTACTGTGAATCCTTGGTTTCCACCGCCGCATCATAATCCGCCTGTGCGCCCATATAGCTGTCAATCTGCTCATTCACTTCTTTAAGCGCTTTTTCATTTGCTTCCTTTGAATTGCGGTCGGCTTATTGTTTGCCTTTAGTGAATATAAATTTAAAAAGCTGTCACAAATCAAAAGTGATAGCTTTATAGAAACTGAAAATACATCTACTCTGTATAAGTTATTAATAACTATATATATTATACAAAACACTTATCTCGTTAATCATTAATGATGCCCCGCTCCAAATCTACTTTATTCTGTCGGTAAAGATTATCCAACGCATCAAACGCATCCGTATAAAATCTATCTTCAAAACGCTCTAATTCATAGTCTGATATTTCTATCAAATGTTTTTTGTCAAAAACATATTCAAAGTTAATATCCTTACTTTCATAAAAGCGCTTTATATCGCGTTCCTGAAATAAAGACCTGTGTGCTTTTCTTGAACGATTCCTTATAAGTTTTGAAGTCAACAGTTCACCATAAATCCATGGTGATGAGGTGGCTGCTTTATTAGAAATCAAATCAGACCATTTCAAAGACGACGGCGTATTAATAAACATTAAGCATTCTGTATTATCCATCATCTTCATCAATGCCGTATACAATATCATGTGAACATTGCTTGTTGATTTATTTCTTAATGCATAGCTATATGTTTTAATTTCACCATTATCATCTCGCGAAGAAACACATAATTTATTATCAATTGATCTTAATAAATCATCCGAGTTACCCCACACGCTGGAATCAATGAATGCTGTAATCTTAAATTTTTCATACAGCCATCCGGCAAATGATGTAACAAAATCTATATCATTGTGCGAATGAGACAGAAAAACATGTGCCCTTACTTCTGGAAACCAATCATCTTCTATCTTCATTTCATTCAAGGAGCCATCTGGATTGATATATTTTTCCAAACTAGTGTTAATAATTTTTATTTGTTGCTTATAGATATCTGAACCTATATCGTGGTACATATTAAATTTGTCCATATCATCAATCCAAACATTAAAACCTGTAAACACTCTGCATCACTCTTTTCTTACTCTGTATATACTGTTGCTAATATTTTCTGAATCGCTAATTTATATTACCATATACTTATTAATTTTATAATATCATAAAACATGAACCCATTCTAGTCATTTTAATTATTTTGCTTGTTCTTACGCACTTTCTATTTTATTTATCTGTTAGCTATAGCAATTTTCGGTAGAAATTTTATGACAAATTTTAGTTGCATAATGATAGCCACAAAATTATAATTATATTATGGAACACCAAATTATATATGCAATAAAGAATGATAGTATTTTTGGAAAACACGGAGTTTGTATATAAGGTTTTATCAATTATTCTGCACACGATACGCAATCTATTAATAAACTGGAGGAATGGCTGATTCGTATGTCAGAGTACGCAGATGCAGATTGGAAATCTTTTCTGACAAAATCCACTGAAACTATACGATTAAGAAGGAGATACTTATGGATGAAGCAAAAATGAGACACTTGGAAATGATACTGGAAGTTATAAGCAGAATGGCAAGCAACTCTTTTGCCTTAAAGGGCTGGACAGTCACTTTAGTAGCCGGAATATTTACATTGTCAGGAGATGCTATTGGAACAAATTTCTGGTTTTTGTATATTCCGATTATCATTTTCTGGGGACTGGATGCGTTTTATTTATCGAAGGAGCGCTCTTATAGGTCGCTATATGAACACGTGGCTAGGTCAAGTCAAAATCAGATAGATTTTAACATGGACATCAGTGCTTTTTCTAGCATCAAAAAAAATAAATTATGGAACTGTCTAGTATCCCCAACAGAACTGCTTTTTTATCTCCCATTATCTGTTTTGTCGGGAGTGATAATTTTCATTATTGCCTGATTAATTACATATCCACATAACATCCTCTGCACAAAAAATGTCGTTTTCCATAAGAGTACTTAGAATATTGGCTATACCCTGCCACAGTTGTCCATATATAATCATTCTCCGAAACTTTGGTGCAAAAACGATATTATACTTACCATTTCACTTTGTATGTGATAAACTATTACTATCCATTTGGATAACCTCCTTTGCTTATAATGCGGTTGGCGAACCTACATTATTGTAGCACTGGAGGTTTTAAGCTGTAAGTTGAAACAGATCCTTTCTCTAGCAAAAAGAGCAGGAGCAGGTATACCCCACATAAGTTATTCCTGCCCCTGATTAGAACTATCTATTTTCACGACAGTCCGCTATCTAAAAAACGCAAATTTATTGTATTGACTTAATTGTGTTTCCCAAAATATAGCATATATCGTTTATAGAAGCAAGTTCCAGTAGTTTCTTGCATTTTCAATAGAAAATGAGTTCCATCGACTGACATATTGAAGAAGGCTTTGATTTTTGCTGTTTCCGGAAGCAAGAGCGTTTAATGTATCCTGCATCATCGTTATGGAATCGTCTACGGACTTTTCACCACTTAATAGCATTTTGAAATGCTTTCTCCAACTTTCAGTTGCGTTGTTAATATCAGATTCTTCTACCTTCACATTTCCAGCTTTTTGGATATTTTTTTCCTCCTCATCCATTGGAATAGCCCTCTTAGATGCTGTCCAGTCATACAGAGTAGCTAAAAGTTCATTTGAAATTTCACGCGATGAACGATATCCAGCCAAAATCTTCGCATTATGCTCGTAATACTGGTCAATCAGATTGCTGAAACTGTCTCTCATATTTTCCGGCACAAATTTTTCAGAAAACTGTCTAAGCGCAGCTGTTGACGATTCTAATTCAAATCTAGCAGCATAGGAAGATAATTGGTCTGAATCCGACTGTTCTTCTTTTATATTACCACAGACACTGTTCATACCGTAAGTAATTCCAGATAGAATACGATCAATCTGTAAAACTTCGTCATCGCTCAGTTTATCATAAAATCCCATTTCCGATAACGCGTCGCTGATAATACCAAATTGCGTACCAATCCGGTTAAACGCATTTTCTGGATTTAAAAAACCGTATTCCTGGCGTATGCGTTCTTCTTCGGCTCTCTGTGCTTCTTTTCGTTCCTGAATACTGTTCATAAATTCAACAGACTCCGGCGAAATTGTTACAACAGCACCTTTCAGTTTTTCTTTTAAGCCTTCTGCGGCATCATCTGCGGTTTGACGCTCTTCCGGTGTGGAAAGATCAGAAAAAGTCTGACGATTCTTTTGTATCATTCGATTTTCGTAGACACCGCCCGAAATTGCAACATTATAATTGATTTCAGTTCCCATATAAACACCTCCTTGTATTCATGGTATATATATTAGTTATCGGTCAGTATTGTTAGCATAATAACAATATATTTTATATTTAGTGATTAAGCAGATACTCATATGCAAAATGATAAAAATACTGGACATTGGATGTAATAGGAGTTCCATTGCTTTCAAATGCAACTGGAACAATGTCATAAAAATGTACGGCAACTCCAGAAACATTAGAGCTATACGTTCCAACACCTGAGCCAATATCTAACTGAATTTTAAATCTTCCCTGACTGTCAGTTCTACCGCTTGCAGGAATTGTCAAGTTATTATATTTTATAGTTATTTTAATAACAACATCTGCGTTAGCTAATGGACTTCCTGCAGAATCATATGCAATACCCTCAACATATGAATTGGGAAAGACTCTCCAATAAGGACCATTTACATAATTATTTATTGGTTCTGCAGTATCACCCGCATGAGTTACCACAACGCTTGTTGCCTGAACACGCGTATCTCCGCTTAAAGTATATGTAGAATTATAATCATTTCCATAAGTAGAACAATAAACTTTAAAGTAAAAAGTCCCCTGTGGCAAATCAACATTGTACTTTATATCCTGATTCAAAGTGGCAAGTTTATATCCATTTGGACCTAATATATCTACTTTATATACGTTATTACTACTGGAATTATTATTCTTCAAGTAAATATTCAGTCTTCCAGCTGAATTTATTACATATTTTTGAATATCAATATCGAATTTATTATCAATGGTTCCAGTAACACTATAATCCACATTGGTAAAGGAATATGCATCCTGTAACCTGTCATCTGCCTCTTGGCTATCATAATAAACAGATAAAACAACAGAAAGAGAATATTGATTGACCGCATCATGTCCGGAATATCCATTTACCATTACAAAGTATACGCCGCCTTCAATCATACGAGAAAAGTGTTCAATATTATCAGTTGATTCCATACCGTCTATCATTGCAATTATGCCTTCTGCATCATTGTATTGGAACAAATAAATATCGTAATCAACATTAGATGAATTTGTAAAATTCAAATCTAACGTAAGTTTTCCTGCGTTTGCTGCGAAAGCATACCATCTTTGCTGACCATCTTCTGTAATGGCATCATTAACAATCGAATTTACCGGAATAATTCTTGCGTTATCAGCATCCGTGTTATCAGCATCTGCCATTGGCATAACATTGATATCCATATTTTCGCCTACAAAAAATTCATGTTCGATATTTGCAAAATTTTTTGCGGTTTCTTGCGTCATAGATTCTGAATTATCTATAATCACAATTTCTTCTTCAGGAATAAGTTCATCTGCATTTTCTTCTGCATTAACAGTTAAAGGATTACATAGCAGCCCACATAATAGAATAAAAGCTACCACCTTCTGTTGAATTTTAGTATTTAACTTCATTTTCATTTTCTCCTTTCAATTTAAAAATATTTTAGTCATTTGCGAAACGCCAAAATTCCCATGAATACGAAATCCTTTTATAACAGTATAGCACCTCCTTCCGAACTTTCGTGGTTTCATATACAATAAAGAATATAAAAATTTGTATATGAATATATTCGCTTATTTTCTATAAATTGTTAATAGTGTTTTTATAATGTACAGTTTTTTGTCCTGACGTATAATTCAATATTACCCCAACTTGTTAAGTAGATCTTAAGAATATCACTAATCCACATTTGCCATATTGGAATATCACCTATAGTTTTGATATATTCATAATTACCTTGTTTCACTATCTTCCATTCATTCTGAGAGAAGTAAAATGATATCCTTCCTAAAGAATGTTTCAGTTTTACAGTTGAAGTAAGACCAGTACCCTTTTCTTTCTGCGTAGATTCTGAAAAACTGAAATCTCTTCCCGCTTTCGCACTGATTACATTAGACATTGTCGCTAAAAAACCGCTTGGTCTATGATTCTGGGCCAAACGGTTTTAAATGCGCACATACTTCAAATTATTAACAAACTACGCAAACCTTAATACTCATAATTTACAGTTACACTCATTGTTACCGTTGAAGCAGGATATATACTTCCATGCGTTGTGTAACCTGAATTAACAATATAAGCCGTCCATGTACCTTTAGGGTCTTCCCCATTAAATTTACTTATATTATAATCTGTTGTACTAGAGAGCGGTCCCGACGCAGAATATACTGTCCCACTTGGACTAATCAGGTATACCGTATACGGATCTGTGCCTGATGCTACATTATATGCTATCTTAACGCTCGTAATAGACGCGCCGCTCGGTACACTACCGGATGAAAATGTAGACACATTCGATTTTCCTCCGCTAATAGCATTCAGCTTAGATGTACTCTTGCTGAAAAAGCTTGATGCTGCAAATACCTGCATTGAAAACATCATACATACCATAATACAAGCCATAACAGCCGTAAGTGTTCTTTTTATTGTCACTTTCATATTATTTTGCCTCCTATAGTATAAGTTTTGAAGTATATGCCATATAAACAAGTATCTATAGAGCAATCTCCTAAACACGATAATCGACAGATTTACTCACAAAGGTATTTCCTTTCTGCGCAAGCGTACTCTCCACTGACTCCCTTGTAATGTCATCTAA
This sequence comes from Butyrivibrio sp., assembly GCA_023664865.1. GTDB lineage: Bacteria > Bacillota > Clostridia > Lachnospirales > Lachnospiraceae > UBA3282. Next base: position 30,270 of record JAMPEU010000004.1, read on the forward strand.
TGCACCAGAGGGTATGGAATCGCCATATGCCCATGTAGAGTCAACTGACTTAATCGATGATACAAACGCTTGCGAATAGACCTGAATATACTTATTCAATGTCCAGCCTGCTGACAATCTATCATCTGACTTCATCTGCTTATACATATCTACAAATATTTCAGTCTTTCCTGTTCCATCCCCCATGCCACCTTTGGTCAAAAAATCATTTTTCACGAATTCAAACATTTTATCTTTGCTGTTTTCGGGAATGTCAATAATCTTTTTATAGCTATCGCCTGTTTCATCTGTTACAAGAAGACCCGTCAATCCTGTAGTCGGTTCAACCCATTCTCCTTTTGAGTTGTAGTTTTTCATCAGGTTTTTAATAGCTTGAACACACGTAAACATACTGCCAGTACAGCCATTCTTTGTCATTTGTTGAATAACTGCTTTGTACTGCTTACTGTTTGTATCAATACCTGCCGCTTTCAACTGTGACTGTATTGAACTGCTGTTTAATTGCGAAAACTGAAACATACCTGGTAAGGTTGAGTCCATCCCCCATGTTGTCTTTGCTCCTCCAAACATATTTTGAATGAGATAGCTATTATTCCTAATACTATTCATTACTCATCCTCCTTGATAGAATAATTTAAAATCCCTTTTTTATAACTATAATGTGATTCGTCAACTTCTTAAGATTTATTAATAGCGTTTTTCATACGTACAACTTTTTGTCCTGATGTACACATTGGCACAATTAGGATTGATTTATGGACTGTAATTTCCCCAAAATAGTCAAAAGAGTATCCATAGTCAACCCAATTGTATACAATGTAATAATGTATCCGACCCTTAATCCAAGTGTTGCGATATAGACCACAGAAAAAATCACCGATAGTATTCTAAGTCTATGCCTAAAGCAGACTATATCCTCTAAATCTAAATTCCTGTTGCTGTTCTGTATCGGCGACAGCTTTAGCAATACGATTATGTCAATAATTGATATCGTTGCTGCTCCCCACCAACTAATGTTTAGTTCTGTTGCTAAAAGAGATATAAAAACCATGGTACAAGAAAACAAGAAACACCCAATTCTCGTTTGAGCGTGAAACCCCCCTGTATTACGCCGAAACAAAATAAAAATAGCAAAAATAACGAAGAACTCAAATGTTTTCTTCATATAAACTGCCATTATCAGATATGAAACAAAATGTATACTCTTTAATAATGTAACTTCTGTACCAAACCTGTACGCATCAACATCTTCGTCACTAATAAGTTTACTTTCTATTAAGCTGTACATAATTTTATCAACAATATGTTCATATAGTGTTTTCATTTCTTGCCATTCTTTTTGAATTTTTTCACAGACTCAGGCATTTTCGGCTGATATCCCCAAAATCCACAAGCGGCCTCGGTTTCTGATTTAATATTTACATTTACTGCTTTTACTAATAATTTTGAGAGTAACTTTTTCATATAAACTCCTCCTTTTTTGTTCCATTTTATTTAAAACAGACTATTTTAACAATATTTTTTTACTAATGTACAGTTTTTTGTCGCGACGTACAACGATATTATACTTGACAAATCATTTTATCCCTATATTGACAAAAAAGGGATTTCAATCATGAAACCCCTTTAATCATCTCTCTTATTCAGTAAAATATCGCATACTAGCAAATTATTTATATTTTTGTATGTAATGCTTCCAAAATAGCTGTCAATACAATGCTGTATATTCAATAGTCCTATTCCATTGCTTTTCATCGCAATGTAATCAATTTTACAATTATCTATTGGAACCGGTTCACACACACTATTTTGAATTCTGATTGATAACATATCCTTGTATGCATTCGCTTTTAACCCTATATATCTTTTATCAGTACACTTACTGCTTGCTATTATAGCATTATCAATCAAATTTCCAAATAGCGTGGTAATGTCAATGGGCTCCATAAAATTAACATCAATGGAATCAACATCAATTTGAAAATCAATTTCCAGCTTTTTAGCGGATCTTAATTTTTCTGATAATAAACAATTTAACGTTGGATTATTCGTATATTCTAATGGAATCAGAGGACTAAGCATTTCATTAATTTTGCCTACATATTCAATAGCCTCCTTCTTTAGATCTTCCTGATATAGAGTCTCCATCATTTTTATATGCTTATCAACATCATGCAAGATTGAAACAGCCGTAGCGTATTGCTCTTTCTGTATTTCATAACCTTCATATTGTATTCTTTGCTGCTGCTTCATCATTTCAACTTGCAATTTGTAATATTTTCGCTCATCATAAAATCTAATAAAATATAATAAATACATATTAGCAAGGAGTGTGCAGCATATGTTAAACAACAATATTAGAGGTTTCTCTCTATCAGATATCACCGCAATTGCCAAAATATTAGCTATACTATATACAAACAATACTATGTATAAAATATATTGAGTTGTTGTTCTTATTAAATTCTTTTTCCATAATCTGCTAAATATAACATTATAAAGAATCAGTAAAGTTATTTTAGAAAATGCAGTTTCAATGCTCTGCAATATTTCTCGGTTTTGTGGCAAAACATTAAACGATACCAGAAGTGCATCTATTAAAAAAACTCCTAACCCTTCTGATACGATAATAATAATATATAATATTTCTGTTTCTAATACTCTAATAAATTTTTTGCTATTTTTTTCAAAATAGAGTATAAAACTAATAAGTCCAAATAAAATAATGTGCGCACCGCCATTTAAAAATGGATTCATATACATATTTACAAACGTAAGCAAACATACGCTTACCAAGTATGCAATCACGTATATATATCGCCTATTATAGCTTTTTAAGTACCAATCATTTAAAAACTGAAATAGAATGCCAACAATTATGACACATGATATAAAAGAACAAAGTAATAAAATTACTGCTGTCATATTTAATGGAATGAATCATGCAGGTATTCATTCATCCTTTCCCTAAATTCTTTGACTCTTCTTTGTGACAATGGGACATTTCCGCCGGTATCCAACAGAATGTCATACATTTTAATCCGCATAACCCTCTCCAAATTAACCAGTATCCCGCGGCAGCACATTTCAAAGCCCAGAGGACGCATTTTTTCTTCAAGCTTGTTCATTGCCTCGGTATATATGTACTCTGTCGATTTTGTCACAATCTTTATTTCTTTCTGCATTTTTATATATTCAAAATACACAATCTCTTTGACAGGGATTGATAAGATAGATTTTACCACGTCTTTCCCATCAAGGCTATATCTCACATTATGGAAATCCATCAATAGATCCTGCATACCCTCGCTGTCCTCGAAAAACTCCTTAATCTGCTCCTCGACAGCGGGAGCCTTTAATGGTTTTTCCAAAAACGCGAACGCATGTGTCCGATTCATTGCCTCCTTACAGTAATTCCCGAAGTTTGTCTGGAAGATGATTTTTGTAGAGCGGTTTTTCCTGTGGATATACTTGCCAATCTCTATTCCGTCTTCTCCATTCATAACAATATCCAGGAATATCAGATGAAAAAGTGATGCTGTCTGCATCAAACTCTCGCCTGATTCATATTCCTGAATATCATAGTTCATAGAATACTTATCCATAACCTCTTGAAGTATAGCTTTCAAATGTACAACATCCTTTTTCTCGTCATCGCAGATTGCTATGTTTATCATACTTATTCCCCTATCGCAAATTAATGATATTTTTTACTATTATATATTGTTATTCTATATAATTCTATATAATCTTGCATTAATGTCAGAACATTGTTAACGGTGCTAAAGTTCAATTAAAAAGTGCAGCTCATCAGATTACTCCTTAGAACTGCACTTCCATCTCATGCTTCTAATATTCTTGTTAAAAACCCACACAAAACACTTTTCACCTTTTTAATGCAGTCCATTAAACTTTACTTTGTAAATACGGTTGCCGTCAGGCATAAACTCCGGGCGCATTTCCTCACTATATTTAAGCACATTGCCGAAGAACATATAAGGTGCAAAACTGCGGTGTGAAGGTCTTTCCCATTCCGGAATGGCGTAGAAAAGTTCAAATTCCTTATTTTTAATGCGGCTTGCCGTCATATATCCAAAAAGTGCATGCTCAAAGCTGTGTAAAGATGTCTTCCAGTTATGTGCTTTAGGATACTTGATTACCGGCTTATCGGTTTTGCCGTCTAGCATATGCCAAATTTCCCCATGCTCTTTATCCACCATCTTATCGAACCAATATCTGTGCGTGTTATTCAGATACCTATAGTAATAAGGATCATGAATGGAGAGAATTTCGCACGCCTGATCAAGTTCCGCCAAAATCCACCATTCTTTATCGGTATCCAGATCTCCGTTCTCATCGTAGCGTCTTGCCCATGAGCCTGTCTCCTCAATATACGCCGACTTGATAATATTATCAATCTTCGGGCGGGCAAAATCAATATAAAACGGATCGCCAAGCAACTCCCCGACTTTCTGGATTACCCAGAAGGTTTTTACCGAGTGTCCGAAGTCCGTATGGTCCGAGCCCAATTCCATAGATGTCGACTTGCTTTCCACACCCCAGAAGAATTTATAATGTTCACTGTAAAACTGTGTGATTAGGATATCTACTATCTTCTTCATATCCTTTTTCCAGATGCTCTGGTAAGGTTCAGGCAGAGACGGCGTAAGCATCAGCATATACGCATATATCTGGTCAAGCTGAGCAACTATCTGTACCTCCGGGTCATTCGTATGCTTCGGATACCATGTCAAATAACCTTTGCCATCGTCCATATAAACCTTGAATATATAATCCTTTAACTGTATGATTTTATGCAGTATCGTATTATCATGCGTCAAAAAGTAATACATTCCAAGCCCGGTCAAACCGTATGCCAAATCCTGACTGGTTCTTAGTTTGTAATCATTGTCCCATTCTCCCGATGCCTTTTTCTGCGTAACGTGCATACCATAGTTGCCATCCATTGCCTGTGAAAGCGCCAGCGCTCCCTTACGACAGATTTCCAGATAATGCGGATCTCCTGCCATATGGAAAGCAATGCCAAACGCATAAGTCAGGCGGGAATGTGCGCGGACGTAATTATACTCCGGCTTAACCAGCCCTTTCGTATCTGAGCATGATGCCGCCTGTTTAAATTCCTCAGGCCACAGTTCCTGATTATCAGGCAGATTACTCCCCGCGTTAGTGCGGTATGTATTAAAAAGTCCTCCATTAAGTTCGGTTGCGTCAGGCTTGTCCCAGAATTTCATCAAATCGTTTACAACATGTTCTTTCCACACACAGGGTTCAATCGCTTCTTCTATCAGTTTATCAACGTCAATATCTTCCTCTTTCTTTATGCCTGCCATCGGCTGTGATGGCAGATTGCAGTATTCTGTACTCATATTGTATCTATCCCCTTCCTTAGATTATTTTGTTGGGCTACATTTAAAGCATAAAGCATTTATACTTTATTAAATTATAACATGGAATAATTTGACAATTTATGTCATTTTTGCTATTTTTCGGTTATTTTTACCCATTTCCCCCTAAAATAAAAATGCCATAGCTCCGAAACCTATTTCCCGACTTCGTTCTATGGCATAATCCGACTTATGAATTTACACTATAATAATTATATAGAAAAATTTCCTAATCCCCGCTACACAATCCTTCTTATCGTAATAATACTCCTATATGTAGCCGACTGCGCTACTATTCCCGTGCGTGCGCTGGCAGCATGTACAATCTGCCCGTTGCCGATATAAATAGCAACATGCCCGCCATAATAAATAATATCTCCCGGTTCCGCCTCATCATATGACACGCTTCTTCCTACCTGCGACTGTGAATAAGACGTGCGCGGCAGGGAATATCCATACGCTTTATATACGGATTGTACAAATCCCGAACAGTCGGCTCCGTTCGTAAGGCTGGTTCCGCCCGCCACATAAGGGTTGCCTACAAATTGACACGCGTACCTTGCAATCTCCTGTCCCGATGCGCTGCCGTAAGAAGCCACCACTGGAGTTGAAGGCTTTGACGATGATGTTTTTGACGCTGCCGCCTTTGCCTGCGCTTCTTCCGCCTTTCTGCGTGCCTCTTCCTCGGCTTTTTTCCTTTCCTCCTCTTCCAGTTTCTTAATCTGTGCGGTTTCCTGCTTGATTTTGGTCGAATAAGCCGCGGCTTCCTGTTTGGCTTTCGCTAATACTACATCATAGTTATCATACTCTTCCTGCTTTTGCGCAAGCAGTTCTTCCGCATAGGTTTGAGCTTCTTCCATCTCATACTTCGAGGTCTCAAGCTCAGACTTTTCATCCTCTAATTGTTCTTTAAGCAGAGCTACCGTTTCCACAGTCAACTGGTACTCTTCCAGAAGGTTTCGGTCGTACTCATAAAGTTTCTCGATATAATCAGCCTTATTAAGCGCATCATTTATATCAGAAGATGTTAAAAGCAGCTGCACATACGATACATCACCTTGCTCGTACATGAACTTTATCCTTATCTTCATGGACTCGTACTGTGAATCCTTAGTTTCCACCGCCGCATCATAATCCGCCTGTGTCTCGGCAATCTCATTTTCTTTGCTGCTGATATCTTCTTCAATGAGGCTTATATCCGTAAGCAAGGCTACCAGCTCCGCGTCCAGTTCTTCTATTTCGCTGCCGATATCCGCCTGTGCGCCCATATAGCTGTCAATCTGCTCATTCACTTCTTTAAGAGCTTTTTCATTTGCTTCTTTTTCTTTTTGCAGACTGGAAATAGTGGTAGCATACGCTGATTCTACCACTAAAGCAAACATGATTAAAACTATCATTACACTGGCAAATCTTTTAAGTAAACTTTTCATATGTGCCTTCACTTCCAATTTTATTCTCAAAAGCAACCAACGTAAATTATTTCAATAAAGCTTTATAATTCGCAGTTCTTAACGGTTCTTGGGAACGGTACAACGTCCCTGATATTTCCCATGCCTGTAAGATACATTACACACCTTTCAAAGCCTAAGCCAAAGCCTGCATGTCTTGCCGAACCGTACTTTCTCAAATCAAGATAGAATTGATAATCATCTTTATTAAGCCCCAGCTCGTCCATTCTCTTCTCAAGAGTCTCAAGGTTGTCCTCTCTCTGGCTTCCGCCGATTATCTCACCGATTCCGGGTACCAGGCAATCCATTGCCGCTACGGTCTTTCCATCCTCGTTTAGTTTCATATAAAAGGCTTTAATTTCTTTCGGATAATCTGTCACAAATACCGGACGCTTAAATTCTTTTTCTGTGAGGTAGCGTTCGTGTTCCGTCTGAAGGTCGCAGCCCCATGATACTTTATATTCAAATTCGTCGTTGTGTTTCTCAAGTATTTCTATCGCCTCAGTATAGGTCACATGTCCGAAATCCGAGTTAAGCACATGCTGTAATCTCTCAATCAATCCTTTATCAATGAACTGGTTAAAGAAATTCATTTCCTCCGGCGCATTTTCCAAAACATATCTGATTATATGCTTAAGCATGGACTCTGCCAACATCATATCATCCGTAAGGTCTGCAAAAGCAATTTCAGGCTCAATCATCCAGAACTCGGCGGCATGTCTGGTCGTATTGGAATTTTCCGCACGGAATGTCGGGCCGAACGTATACACATTCTTAAATGCAAAGGCGTATGTCTCCACATTCAACTGTCCGCTTACTGTAAGACTGGTAGGTTTGCCGAAAAAATCCTGACTGTAATCTACGCTGCCGTCATCTGTCTTAGGGATGTCCTCCAGATTAAGCGTCGTAACCTGAAACATTTCTCCCGCCCCTTCACAATCGCTGCTCGTAATTAACGGCGTGTGCACATACACAAATCCCCTTTCCTGAAAAAAGGTATGAATCGCATATGCAATCAGCGAGCGTACACGAAATACCGCCTGAAAGGTATTAGTTCTCGGTCTTAAATGTGAAATAGTCCTCAAATATTCAAAAGTATGCCTTTTTTTCTGCAGCGGATAGTCTGATGTAGACTCTCCTTCAATCATAATCTCTTCCGCCTGCATCTCAAACGGCTGCTTTGCCTGCGGCGTCGCTACTATCTTTCCTCTCGCCACTATTGCAGAGCCTACATTCAGCCCTGATATCGTCTCGAAATTCTCCAGATTGTCGCTATACACAATCTGCAGTGTTTCAAAAAAAGTACCGTCATTCACCACGATAAAGCCAAATGTCTTAGAATCTCTGATACTCCTTACCCAGCCGCCGACCGTCACTTCTTTATCAATATATTTCTCCCTGTTGCGATACAAATCCCTTACATCTGTCAATTCCATCTTATACCCCTTCTTTTTATCAATATATTAATCGCAAGTCTACCGCTTTCCAGGCATTGAGGCCCCATTTTTGTTCATTTAGGCTTGACACAACTCACAACTTACTCATTCTTTACAACCGCATTCTCAACCAAGAAATCCATTACCTTCTCAGCCATAAGATATTCACGGAACTCTTCTTCGTCTATCTCTTCCTTAAGCTCTTCTACCGACGCATATCCATATGTCGCCGCATTTTCACTCATTGCGTTATTAAATTCTTCATCCGACACATTGAGCCCTTCCACATCAGCAATCGCCTGAAACATAATATACTGCTGCGCTGATGTCACAGAATTTTCCTTAAAGGTTTCCTCATATGTTTCCTTATCCGTATAATATCTGTTATACATATAAGTGTCCAAATCCATTCCATATGCCGACGCCTGTTCTGTCATTAAATCGACCATAGCGTTATAATACCGTTCTGTCATCTTCTCAGGCGGCTCTTTAAAAATGCAATTCGCCATAACGGCATCCATTATATTAGTTCCGACCGTTTCCTCATACATGTCCATCACATCGGTATACATTAATTCATTCAAAGCAGCGCGCAGCTCCTCCGTCGTATTGTATTCCCCATTAGTGGCTTCTGTAGCTATTTCGTCCGTAAGCTCCGGTATATCTACTATTGAAATGCCATTGACCGTCACTTCAAACTCTACTGCTGCCCCTGCCAAATCCGGATTATTGCTATAAGTTTCCGGAAAAGTAAGTTCAAGCGTTACCGTCTCTCCTACGCTTACGCCGATAAGCCCGTCTTCAAATCCCGGAATAAAAGCGCCGGAACCTATTGTAAGGCTGGCTCCCTGAGCGGAACCGTTATCAAAAGCTACGCCGTCCCTATATCCGGTATAGTCTATATTGACCGTATCTCCTTCTTCTACCACGGTTCTGTCTGTCACGTCCGTAGTAACCGCCAATGGCTCTAAAAGATAGGTTTCGATATAGTATTCCACATACTCTGCAATCGCATCCTCATCCGCAGGCGCCGCCACTGTAACCTCGATTCCTTTATACTCGCCGAGCGTAACATATTTGGACACATCTATACCGCTTAAATAGGTGGCATCCTTTCCACAGGCGGTCAACATGCTTACTGCCATTACTGCTGCTGCCAATATTGCAATCTTCTTTTTCTTTTTCATAATCTCCTTGCCTTTCTAATGATACTTTTATAAACTATATTAGAATATACCATAAATCGGGACTACTTAAAAGAGTTTCTTTATAAAACTTCGCTAAAATCTTTTCATCGCGGAAATAAAATTTTACAGTAGAAACGTTGATTTTCCCACGAAAAACTGCAAATGCCGCCGTATTTTTCCACAATCTGTTTTACAATGCCAAGCCCCATCCCATGATGACCTTTCTTGGTAGAGGCAATTCCGTTATCGCTGACTTTACATTCTTTCTGCGCATGGTTACTGACTGCCAGCGTCCAAAAATGTTCCTGTTCCCCGCCTTTGATGCTTATATCAGGATTCTCCTCATCAACAGACGCATCATATGCGTTATCCAGAAGATTAGACAGCAGAGAACATGCTTCCATAGGATTAAGCGAATCCAGCCAGACAAACGCTCCTTCGCACACAAACGGAATCCCCATCTGTTCAGCGCGCATCTTCTGATTGTTTATCACGATATCTGCTGCCTGATTGCCTGTAAACTCCAAATCTTTTATCACGTCTGTCTTAGCCTGCAGCGAATCCAGATATAACTGCATCTTTTTCTTCTCATTACGCTCCTGAAGGCTTTGCAACATCTGCAAATGTCCGCGCAAATCATGACGCAGCGCGCGGATATCCTGATTTTCATTTCTATACTGCTCCAAATAGGCAAGCTGACACTGAATATAGTCCTCTTCCTGCTTTACCAGCACATTCAGATTCCTTACCCTGCGCAATGTAATCAAATGCCACAGATACGCGCCCATAGCAAGCAGAAAGAAAAACAGGCAGCCGCCGTTTAGCAGCAGCTGAGTCTTTCCTGAATAATGTACCCGTATCACGGCGATTCCCATCAGCAGAAATACTTCAAAGAAAAAGAACATTACAAAACCGAAAACTTCCAGTGGACGAAGTATCAGTGAAATGTTATGTTTTCGCAGCAGCCTGAAAAGTATCGTAACCGCAATGCAGCCCAATATGTCTGCTGCCACGCCAAGTATATCTGCGCCGTATTTTGACAACGCTGCAATCTCCGGCACAGTAATAATGCTGCGTATCATCATCACGGGGATAATGCTCAGCACTGTATATAGCATAATTGCCGGTATAATCAGTACACTCTCCCACACCTTGCGTTTCCCCATCAGCAGTACGATAAAAAGCATCGACCAGCAGACGCTCCACGCATCGATGCACATGGATATAAGGCTTACGGCAAATGCAATTACTGCAATTTGTAAAGCTTTTCTTCTATCAATTTCAAAACTTCTAACCATAAATATCCGATATACCATGAATATCTGATAAAAAGCAAGCATATCGAATATGCTTATGCAAAAAATGTCTACAACCAGATTCATATTTTAAAATCCCCCAATTTCAGGCAAGGCACCTGACTAACGCCTCCTGCAATTCTTTCTGGCATCTCCTGCTCACTGACAAAGTTACGCTGCCCTCTAAAGTAAGACTACCCTGTTTCACCACGGTAATGCGTTCTAAATTCACCAGTTGGTTTCTATTAATGCGCGAAAATTTATCCTTTGGCAGTTTGGCGCTAAACTCTTTTAAACTCTGCATAAGCATTACTACCGTTCCTGCTTCCTGCCCGTTTCTAAGATATACATCAAGATATCTTCCATGCACTTCCACATATAAAATATCCCCACTGGAAATAACTCTCTCTCCGTCAAAAGCATCTACCACAAATTTTTCATTTTTTTCGCTTTTCTTTTCCATGTCTGCAAAAACCTGCTCTACCGCTTCCTTCTTCACAGGTTTTAAAAGATAGCGGAATACTCCGCTGCGATAACCTTCCGGAGCATATTCGATATAATTTGTCACCACGACAAGAAATATTTTTCCTTCTGCGCTCAGCCGCCTGCATAAATCCATGCCCGACCGCCCGCTCTCCATGACAATATCTGTGAACACTACATCATAACGCACTCCCGACTCCCAATCTTTTATAAGCGACTCTGCATCTGTATAGAACACAGTCTTTCGCCCTGTGGCTTCAATAATCGCCTTAAGTTCCTGTCCTGCTTGTATTTCATCTTCACATATCGCAATTTTCACAGTAGTAACCATGCCTTTCTTTTGTCTGTATATATTATAACGCAGAGTGGGGGCTACGTCCATTATACATAAACGTAAAAAGACGGAATAGGCACATATGGTTCCCTTAGTGGTCCTTGAAAAACGCCGGTACTTAGTGAAAAAGCTGTTTTGTAGCTTTTGAACTTAGTACCGCTGCGTTTTTCACGGAACGAGAGTGTGCCACTAAGGGAACCATATGTGCCTATTCCGTCTGGCTAAACTGTTACATTAAGTTTAATGATGTCATATTCTCATGCTTCCTGCGCGTTCTTAAACAGGCTCTTGAATTTTGATGATAACTTGCACAATTTATCATATAAATCAAAAGTAATTTCTGTGGCAGGAGCCACCTGCATATATGAGCAAAGCATACATATCATGGTATAGCTGTCCATGACGGACGACTTCACAACCAGTACAATCATCACGGCAAGTATAACCGCCACAAAAAACATGTCAAAGCCCGGCATACCCAGAACGCCCAAAAAGGCAAGCGTCACAAGCATTAAAAGAAACCATGCCGCGACCGACATCACCAATGCGATAAGCGCCGTTTTAAGCGCATCTTTCAAGATAGTCTTCCAATTCTGAAAATAAATAACGACTCCGTCCGCAGCGCTTTTAAAAGCGGACTGTTCTTCCTGATAAAAAGTATAGGCAAGACAACATTCATCTACGTTGCCAAGCGCGATACTTACAATTGATTTTGCAAAAGATACAAGCGAGTCCATACCGGGAATTTTGCCAAGGACATCCCCTATAATGTCAAGTCCGCCGTTAATCTGCCTTACTGCACCCGACACCAGACGGTCAACGGCAAAGTATGCAGCGGCAGTGGCAAACTTCTTTTTTACCACCTGTTTACCATATTCAAACTGGTCTTCCGGCAGATTTCCTGTGGTCAATAGTTGCGTAACCACAGCAATATGCCCCGCTTTTAACACATATCCCAGATAATACTGTGAAATTCCCAACGCCGCCGCGGACAAAACAATCCATAACATCAGTGAGTATCCAATCACGGTAGTATTTTTGGATATTGCCGAAATGGCAATCAAAATCAGTCCCAGTACAATAGAAAATGCTATTGCGCACCCTCCAAGCGCCAGTTTCAACCATACAAATTTGATGGTTTTCTTAAAAACTTCATTTGCCTTCATATAAATCTCCTCTCATAAGTAAAATGCCATGCCGCATATAGCTACGGCAATTCCTGCACTATCTATCTTATGGACGCCCGTCTGCAAAGTCAATCTCCAAAGGCATAAGCGGTTGTTATGGTGTCATAAGCGGTTGAACTATGATAACATAAAAGTAGAGCGCACAGGTTTTTCATTTTCTATGCGCTCTTACGCTGTTACTATATTTTAGCTTCAATAAGTATCATCAGCTTATTTTTAGTATCCTTCTTCGTAAATTTCAAGAAATGACGTTATCTTTCCATGAGTATATTCGCCCTCAATTAAACCAAATTCAGGATCATAGTATTTGCCATGATAGAACAATACCCAATGAGTGTAACCGCCATCTGCATGAACGGTCAAAATAGAATACTTATAGGGCTTGGGATTTTTCTTTGATATACGGATATTCCGTTCAGCATGGCGGATTTCGTACTTATCAAGTATTTCTATAAGTTGCCCAATACTGGTCGAACCGCTTGTTTTCATATCCTTAATTACATCGTTTATATCTTTGCCTGTAATCATTGCAATACACGCCTGTCCGCAAGTTTCAAAAGATGGTTGTTTAATCAGTTCCATAAATTTCTCCTTTATTTCAATTTTGGCTATATTATGAAAAATCTGTGTGTACGTTTCCCCCTGTTACCGCATTTACATAAACGAACACGTCCATGTATGTAATGCCTTCCTTGTCATATACATACTCGTAGTATGACAATATATTATCCTCTGCTTTTTCCTTAAAACCTTTCGCACCTAAATATTGCATAATTTTTTTATATGCGTTGGGAATACGCTCAAAGGCATTTTCAAATGGTTCGCGTATAGTAATTACCGCATAATCCGCTTCCTTTTGCTCGGCAATTTCTACTCCAGGATATGCGGTTTCAAACCCATGTGGCAAAATATAGGCAGCCACATAACCATGCAACCCAAATCTATTTTTCTGTTCTAAAGATACAAACGGAAAGTCCCAGCCTATCCTTTTGGCATCTTTATCAAATGCCAATAACCCCGAAGCTATCGCCCAATGCTCTAAATATGCGTTTACATCATTTTCCGGCTGTGGTGAAATCATTACATAACGTGCCATTTTGAATGGCTTCACAGTCTGAACTTTTATTTCGGAATAAATACTTTCATCTTCCGACAGATTTTTTCTTACCAGTTCGTCCAGCTTACATGAGAAAAAATCGCATATTTCTAATAATTTCTCTAATTCTGGAATAGCGTCACCTGCCTCCCATTTTGCAATCGTTTGACGTGATACTGCCATCTGTTCTGAAAATCCCTCCTGCGTAATCTTCCTTTGCTTTCTAAGGTACTGAATATTTTTTCCTAAATACATATTTCTCTCGTCTCCATTTCATGTTACCAATATATATCATAATATATCGAGAAACCACCACTCACTGTCTGCTTTTCTAGCTTAAAATGTAAATCAAAAGTTTACACTTTGACTAATTCATTATGTTTAATGGTGTCATAAGCGATTGAACCGTCCTAGCTCTTTCATATTTATTTCGTCGCTTTTTTCGTCGCTTTTTTAGCGACGAATTATTTTAATTTATATAATTTACCTTTTGTTTTTCCGTTATCATTCAGCTTATCTAATACTACCAGTTCTTTTAATAGTTCCTTGGTTCTGGTATCTTTAAGCCCCAATATTTCAGCAATTTCTGAAGTCTTATGCCATTTACCATCTGCCATATAGTCCAAAATCAAAGTATGCTGTTCCTTCTTTTTCTTTGAAGATTTATTCGTCGTTTTTTCAATGCTATCAACTAGTTCCTCACTGCCGCCTAAAAAAGCTGGATGAATGGGAATCTTTATCCTCATAGCACGCCTATCTTCATCCGTGAAGAACTCTGCACGCGGCGAACCATTCTTCTTTAATTCTTCCTGTATTGTAGGAATGCCGGATGAATGCCCTTCTGACAATTCCAGTTCTTTCAGAAATTCTCCAAGTCTTCTGTTACGATAATATCTAGAAACAAATCTTTTACCTTCTGCTATTGTTTTAACAGAAATCGATCTGTCTATTCCCGGAAAATTCATTATATTTATACAGTCTGGCTCTATCTCTATTGTCACAGGCTCACACGACATATAATCCCGGTGATAAAAAGCGTTCACCACTGCCTCTTCAATTGCCTGATATGGATAGTTCATTATTCTAAGTGCTTCCATCTGATTCGGAATCTTTATTACCTTTTCACGAATAAAAAGATTGCGGAAACGTTCCATTGTTGCCTGAATCATCTGGGGCACTGAGCCCGTAATATTAGGAAAATCCTCGCTGACAGCCGGATTCTCTATGCTTCCTTCCGGAAATGACGTCATCTGCACATAGGTATACCGAAAGAATTTATCTGGATGCTCACAAAACATCATAATTGCAACATTTTGAATATATCTCATTTCTGGCGGTCCCATCAACAGCTGCATATCTTCTAATATTTCTTCTACACCGCGTTCCCTGACTTGCTTTGCAAGTTTGCTTCCTGTCTTACGCAAATGATCCTCCAAAAGCACCGGAGATATATCATCAAAATCCGCTTTATGATTTGCCCTGCAATCAAATGGTGTCTGGTCAGACATATTAATTAGTTCACGTTCCTGCTCTGGATTTGCTTTTACAGAACTTGTCAGATAACGAATATAATAACTATACTTCTTGTCCTTTTTACCTGTAACATACTCTGGGGATTTGTATGGTCGCTGCTGTCCAGTTCTTACCACTATGACTAAAATCCATTTTCCATCCACCTGAGATATAATTACCTTTGGGAAATATGGTGGAGATATCATATTATTGTAACCGATCATTTCTTTTTGTATCTTGTCCAACATATTTTCTGGAATTCCTGTTACTGGTCTTACTACAACTCCATTTTTCTCCTCAACTCCTACGACAATATATCCGCCGCCATCATTATTATAATCATTCACAAATGCACAGACACTATGATAGATTTCGTCAGGATTCCAACTTTTCTTAAACTCTATACGGTCTGATTCTATTTTTCTTTTGCTTAATAACTCTTCTATACCTATTTCCAGTTCCATAGTATCCCCCAATCTTATTTTACACTTACCTTAGCATACATAAACCAAAACTTCTTTACCTCATAATTACTATCCAAAATAAACCTCCACCAAAACAACAAAACTGCATTTACATTATACACAAATCTACATAAATTTTCCATAGATACTATATAATCATCTTTACAATCTCCTCTAATAAACAAAAATTTCCTGCCGCATATATCCGCAGCATTCCTGCACTATCTATCTTATGCATGCCAATATTCAAACTCAATCTCCAAAGGCATAATCGTTGAAACAGCTTGTCACAATCTCCGTTTTATTTTCCTTGCCTAATATGAAAATCAATGCTAAAATATGGATTAACAGTAAATCGGAGGTATCGGTATGAGCACAGCATTAAAAGTAATATTAACCATTCTCGTTGTCGTGATTATTCTCATGGTAATCTTATACTTTGTAGGAAGAAAGCTGCAGAGTAAGCAGTCAGCGCAGCAGGCGCAGATAGAAGCGATGAAACAGACCGTTTCCATGCTTATTATAGACAAAAAGAAAATGAAGATAAAAGATTCGGGGCTCCCACAGGCGGTAATAGCGCAGACGCCTAAGATGCTGAGGAACTCCAAATTGCCTATTGTAAAGGCAAAAGTCGGACCGCAGGTTATGTCATTGATTGCAGACGATAAGATTTTTGATTCAATCCCTGTGAAAAAAGAAGTAAAAGCCGTCGTCAGCGGCATATATATCACAGATGTAAAAGGGCTTCACGGTAGGCAGACTCCGGTAGAGACCAAGAAAAAAGGCTTCTTCAAGCGCGCTCTTGAGAAAGCGCAGGAAAAAGCCGGCGCTAAACCGCTTAAATAGTTATTTTGAACGAATATTCATGACTATTTTACAGTCGGCGCAGTATTCATAATTCATATAAAGAACATATTCCACATCTACGGCTATCCTTTCAGATTCCTGTACGATGTGGATTTTTTTGGTGTCAATTCCCAGCATGATATTGCCATAGGGAATATTATAACTTGTCAGATTTTTCTTATTTTCTTCAAAAACCATATGGACATTCACAGCCCCGCTTTTGATGATTTCAAGGAAGTTTTCTCCAAATTTGACTTTATTTTTCACAGGCGTGTCAATGCCCTCTATTATTTCATCGTATACAAGAAAATGTCTGCCGTTCTTCTCATAATAACTGCCCGATGCGGTTGTTTCGATTTCTTCCTTATCTGCACCGTCATGCCGATATTGCCGGCTGCGCAGATATACCTGTACATCTTTTGTCATTTCAATAATCCTCAATATTAATGACTTTTGCGGAAAGAATACCATACGGTATTATGCTGTTGGCAAAATGCAGAAACTTATCCGCCATATCGCTGACGAAAAAGCGGTAAAGCTCAGTTCCCAGCTCAGGTCTTTTCTCACTTTCCAGTCCCTCTTTATGCAGCAGCTCTTTTAATTCACGCGCCGTTTCGTAAGCCGGATTTACCAATGTCACCTTCTCGCCCATAATCTTCCCTACGGTAGAACGAAGCAGCGGATAATGTGTACAACCAAGCACCAGTGTATCAATGCCTATATCGATAAGTCCTGATAAATACCTTCTGGCTATTTCATCCGTCACGGGATCTTCCCACAACCCCTCTTCCACTAACGGCACAAAAAGGGGACAGGCTTTTCCGATAACGCTGACACTATTGTCATTTTCTTTTATGTATCTGTTATAAATTCCGCTTCCGACCGTCGCTTCCGTTGCGATAACCCCTATTTTTTTGTTGCGCGTGGCCTCTATCGCCGCGTGCGCCCCGGGCTTTACCACGTCTATCATCGGAATTTTGACTTCTTTCTCCAATTCTTCAAGTGCGCAGGCGCTTGCGGTATTACAGGCAACCACTATTGCCTTGACCTTCTGCGTCTGCAGAAATCTCACAATCTGGCGTGAGAATTTAGTCACTGTTTCCGGAGATTTGCTTCCGTAAGGCACTCTTGCCGTATCGCCAAAATATACTATTCTTTCGTTCGGCAGCTGGTTCATAATCTCTCTTGCCACCGTTAAACCACCCACACCTGAATCAAAAACGCCAATCGGCGCATTGCATAGTGCTTCATTTTCATTCATATACGATTAACAACCCTTTCCCAGCCCTCTATTTACCGCGGCTTTTCAGCCATTCCAATATCCTGCTCTTTATAACAATCTGCTCCTCATCTGAATACATAAGCATGTCATAGATGTCTTCTTCACCACTGCCTTCTTTTGTCTCATACACTATCTCATAAGTGTCATCCGGAAAGCAAAGTTCAGGATACAGGAAAAACCACCACACACAGGCAGACATCCCCATAATCGCTCCTGTTACCGTCATTCTCAGATATTCTTTCCATTTAGGGCTTTGTTTTTTATCGCTTTTTAATAATTCGTTGTCCATCTCTTCTCCTTACCGCCGGATTATTTCCGGCTTTACTAAGGAGTCTTACCGATAAAAATACGTTTATTCTTTTTCGCTGTGCTCTTTTTCCATGTGAATCAGTTTTATGATAGATTTCTCCTGATTGTCAATATGCACCCTTGCCGCATTCGCAGCCTTCTGTTTATCGTGCGAGACGATACCCTCATAAATCATTTTATGTTCTTCTACAAGGTGATTATGCTGACTTTCGTCTTTAATATATTCAAACCGATACCTGTACATCTGTTCAGAAAGATTATTCACCATTTGTATAAGTCTTTTATTTCCCGTGGCGGCTACTATTATATCATGCAGCTTTACGTCCGCCTCCGCTATCGTCGTTACGTTTCTTGTAGCCGTCGCCCTTTCAAATCCGGCACAGGCTTTTTTCAGTTGGAATTTCTCTTCTTCGGTAATCCTATCGCATGCAAGTTCCGCACATAACGCATCCAACGCCCTCCTGACTTCAAGCACGTCTTTTAAATCCTTTTCCGTAATCTGCGCTACTTCTGCGCCACGGCGCGGAATCATTCTGACAAGCCCTTCTAACTCAAGTTTCCTGATGGCTTCCCTGATAGGCGTCCTGCTGACGCCTAACTGATTAGCAAGGTGAAGCTCCATAAGACGTTCACCCGGCTGCAGTTTCCCTGTAAGTATCGCTTTTCTGAGCGTATTAAATACCACGTCCCTCAGCGGGAGAAAATCATCCATATCAAGCTGAAATCCAGTATCCATACACTTTCCTCCTTATACGAATCCGGTTATAAATACCTGCCCTGCCAACTTCTGATTTCTAATCTGCGCTGCTGCTTTCTGCGCCTGTTCATCTGTAGTAAATATTCCGAAAACAGTAGGTCCGCTGCCGCTCATTAACGCGTTTTCCGCTCCGGCGCACTTCATCACATCTTTTATTGTATCGATAACCGGATATTCCTTAACAGTTACCGTTTCAAGCACATTCCCCATTCTGCCTGTAATTCCGGACAGGCTTCCCTCTTTAATCGCCTTCACCATGCCGTCAATATCCGGATGGCATGACAAAGTATCTGCATGAAGATTTTCATATACAAACTTGGTAGACACATTGATATCAGGCTTAGCTACCACCAGTATGCACTTGGGCGGCGGCGGGAGTTTCGTCAAAATCTCTCCTATTCCCTCAGATAAAGCCGTTCCCCCCATTATGCAGTATGGGATGTCAGCTCCTAAAGATACGCCCAAAGCTTTAAATTCTTCCACACTAAATCCAAGTTCAAAAAGTTCATTAAGCCCAAGAAACGTCGCCGCGGCATCTGCGCTTCCGCCAGCCATTCCCGCGGCAATCGGAATCCTTTTCTGCAATAGTATATCTACACCCTGCCTGATGCCTGACCTGTCAAACAAAAGCCTTGCCGCGCGGCATATCAGATTATCTCCGTCAGCAGACAGCTTTGCATTATCTATATTTAACGTAATGCCCTGCTCCGATTTCTTAGTAAAGGTCAGCGTATCGCAAATATTCACAGTCTGCATTACCATCTTTACTTCATGATATCCGTCAGCTCTTCTGCGCAGCACGTCAAGCCCCAGATTAATTTTAGCGTATGCCTCTTTTATCAGTTGTTCCATAAATAATCATGCCTTCTTAATCTGCCTGCGCCCAAATAAGCGTTCTTCGCCCATTTTGTGTGCATATTGCCACTCTGAACGGCGAATCTATGAATAGTGACACTTAATTCTATCCAATATAGAAGATTTTGTCAACGTAAAGTGGCTCTTGACTTTGATTTTCAATTCTCTTAGAATTAATACATTACAATCACAATTATATAGGATTGCAATTATAACTATATAAATTTTATGAAAATCGAGGTACGTTCATGAATAAGCAAAAATTATCCAAAATTCAAGGATTACTTGACGAAATGGCAGAGTCAGGCTTTATCTCCGGCGTAAACTGCATGGTTTTGCAAAACGGCGAAGAACAATGCTATTACGAGGCAGGCATGCGCGATATTGCCAGCAAGCTGCCAATTACAAGAGATACTATATTCAGGCTGTATTCCATGACTAAGCCGGTTACGTCTGCAGCAGTCATGATGCTTTTAGAAGAGGGAAAACTTGATTTGCTTACGCCGGTTTCCACATATCTTCCGGGGTTCAATAACCAGTGTATAATACAAAAGGGTATGACGATACCTGCGGCACGCCCTGTTACCATACAGCATCTATTGAATATGACGTCGGGACTTTCCTACGGCGGAGAAGGCAGCGTTACCGAAGTCAGGACGGAAGCCTTATTGAACGAAGTAAAAGAAAAGCTATACTCTGATAAGCCGCTCACCACAGTGGAAATCATGAACCGATTAGGTCAGATTCCGCTGGCATTCCACCCCGGCGATAAATGGCAGTACGGCATGTCAGCCGACGTGCTTGGCGCAGTCGTAGAAATCGTTTCAGGCATGAAGTTCGGCGAGTTCCTGCAAAAGAGAATTTTCGAGCCGCTTGGCATGAAAGATACCGCGTTCTTCGTACCGTCCGATAAGCAGAACCGTCTGGCAAAAGTATACCGCGAAACCGAAAACGGTCTGGAAGAATTTCATATTTCGCATCTTGGAGTACAAAACAGCATGAAAATAGCTCCGGCGTTTGAGTCGGGCGGAGCGGGACTTGTTTCGACCATAGACGATTTTGCGGCGTTTACCCAGATGTTGTTAAACAAAGGTACATACAACGGCATCTCCATTCTTGCACCTAAGACTGTGGAGTTTATGACAAAATCGCATCTTACGCCCGCACTGCAGGATTATGTAAATCAATGGGAAAACCTGCCGGGCTACACATACGCAAACCTCATGCGTATAGCAATAGACTCAGGGCTTGCCGTATCCGTATCCAGCTTAGGAGAATACGGCTGGGACGGCTGGCTTGGAACCTACATGATGAACGACCCTGCCAATAACCTCACTTTATTGCTCATGCAGCAGAAAACAGATTCGGGGACAACCGCATATACCAGAAGAATACGGAACGTGCTTTTTTCCGCAATCGAATAACAGCTTTAATAAGGGGGTAACGTTACCCCCTTATCAAGTCATTATCCTTAAGTTTGCGTATAATAGGAATCAAATTGCCTACAGGAACTCCTATAATATCACTTATTTCAAATATATCGTTTCTGCCGTCCGCATATGCAATAAAATCACGCAAGGAAAAAATATTATCATACATATCTTTTTTACTTATGGTAGGATATAACCCTCTCTTTCCAAGCTGCGGCTCGCCTAACACTGTCACCTGATATCTGCGGTTGTACTCCATTGCCTGAATCCACTGAACCATCACCTCATAAGAACCCTGAAGCCCTGACGGCGATATGATATCAAGGTTATCAAGCGAGGTATGATACTCAGGATACTCGCCATACTTTGACCTGCAGAAACCGACAACTGGAAGGTCAATCCCGGGAGCATTGTACTGGCGTTCATCCGAACCCCTCTCTAAAAAGGAATATTCTGAATATTTTCCCCTTGATGATAATATGCTTTTCAACGACTTATCTGTAATGGTATTTCCGTATCTTGATCTGATAATGGAGTAATCCCTGTCGTCACCCACACATGACAACACTATCCCCGCCACGAGTTTCTCCTGCAGCGATTTATAGTTTATACTCAAATAAGTAAGCGAGCCTATCGTTTCAGGATTCAGCAGAAACCGGTATGTATACCGCCTGTTTCTAAGCGAAGCCACATATCTTATAAGCGCCGCCAAAACTACCGGACCGGAACACTCGTTATTTGCCATTGAGGGATGGCATGTATAACTGGAAATCAAAATTTCTTCATCGGTTTCCCCTTTAAGAACCGCCTCTGCATAAGTAAGGCTGCCATCAAACAATTCACTGTCCACATACATATGATACTTTCCTTCAGGTAAGGCATCAAGCTGATTTTTACTCATACAGAAACCATAGCGTTCTTTATAATAAGACGTAACATATGGAATTGCTTCCGGGCTGTCGTCTTCCACAAATACATGTTCTTTAAGTTCGTCAAGCGTCACCCACATATCCACCGGTATAGAATAGCCCATAACATAAAGGTTGTTATCCTTCATATCAATAATGCGTTCTCCGCTCTCGTTCTCAATATATGCTTCCCTTATTTTCCACTCTTTTGGAACATTCCAGTCAAAAACCTGCGTTCCGCTCGGCACTTCGTGAATCTCTAACTTCAAGTCTTTATCCGAATCATTCTCGCTTAAAAAACCATTAATTATATCTAAAGTCTGCCGCACGCCGTCTCCGGTTATGCTTCTGCATATGGGAAATAATTTTTCTGCAAGCTTATACATTTCTGCACCTAAATAATCCATATCTTTCAATATCTCCATTTCTTAGCAACAACTCCCGGCATCGGAACAAATTCCGAGGTCGAGAGTTCTTTTTAAGTATTATCAGAATCCGCAATACGTCCTAACTAGTTATTTGTAGTATCTGTGGCTGTTGTAAGACCTGCCTCTTCAGCAAGCTTATCGAACTTCTCCATCACAGCGTCATAGGTCTGCTTGGATATCTCAGGAAGTTCTCCGCCCCAAGTCTTTTCAGCCTGCTTGTAGCCTTTCTTGAAAGCCTCGCGCATCTCCTCAATCTTATCAGGATCTCCGCCCGTCAATGCCGTAGCGAAGTCAATGATGCGGTCTGAGGTCTGCTTTACGCCCCAATAACCATCTTCTGCAACATCCTTCTGTGCCTGTGCCTGGGTTGCTGCATCTACTTTAAGATTGCCGCCTGCAAGAATACTCCAAATGCCGTTAGCGCTGTTATATGTCTGACCCTGCTTAGTCATTAACTGCTCTACGATACTCTGCAGCTGATTCTGTCTGCTTTCCTGATCTGCTTTCAATTTAGCAAGCAGCTCCGTATTCTGCGTATAGGTCTTTTTAGCAGTATCTACTGTCGCTGTTTTACTCGGCTCATAAACAACGCCGCTCTTTTCTTCTGATGCCTGTACAGAAGATGTTTCTGACTTTGTCTGCTCCTCTGATGTTTTAGCAGCAGACGTCTGGCTTGTCTGATAAGTTTCGTAAGCGCTTGCTGCGCCTGTAACTCCGTTTACACTCATGCTAATCCCTCCTTGGAAAATTTCTTTTCTAATCCTTATATCGGAACATTACTGTATAAACATTATAGCCATATGGAAATTTTTTTCAAAATATGATATAATGAGCGCACAGTAAAAGCAAGCGGCTGCAAAGCAGACATTTGCTTTTACTGCGCCATTAACGAGCAAACGTCCGATGTAATCGGACATAAAGCGCTGAAAGCGCGGATTTGCGAGTCTAAGAGAAGGAGCATACCACATGAAAATCACAGACAAACAGGCATATTTATCACAAATTCGCAAGACAATAAACAATGGTCCCTATCATGACGACTGGGAGTCACTTACCGATTTCGTCATGCCATCGTGGTTTGAAAAGGCGAAGTTCGGCATATTTATTCATTGGGGACTGTACAGTGTTCCCGCATTTAATAATGAATGGTATTCCCGCAATATGTATATTCAGGGTACGCCGGAATTTGAGCATCATGTAAAAACATATGGGGCGCATAAGGATTTCGGCTACAAGGATTTTATTCCCATGTTTACCGCCGAAAAATTTGATGCGGATTTCTGGGCGGAAACTTTCGCCAATGCGGGAGCAAAATATGTGGTTCCGGTAGCCGAACACCACGACGGCTTCCAGATGTATCAGAGTGACTTATCTGTCTATAACGCCGCCAATATGGGACCGAAACGGGACGTTATCGGCGAGCTTAAAACAGCTTTTGAAAAAAGAAACCTTGTCTTCTGTACATCTACACATAGAGCAGAACATCTCTGGTTTATGGGTAATGGCAAAGATTTTGAAAGCGATATCAAAGAACCTCTTAAATGCGGTGATTTCTACTGGCCTTCCCTTCAAGAGCAGCCCGACCAGCAGGACCTTTTTGCAAAGCCTTATCCGACTAAGGAATTTCTCGAAGACTGGATATGCCGCACCTGCGAAATCATAGACCGCTATCAGCCTAAGATTCTCTACTTTGACTGGTGGATTCAGCATGAAGGATACAAGCCCGCACTCCGCCAGATTGCCGCTTATTACTATAACAGGGGGCTTGAATGGGGTTACAATACCGCTATCTGCTACAAGCATGACGCAATGGCATTCGGCAGCGGAATTGTGGATGTTGAGCGCGGTAAGTTTGCAGACACCAAGCCTTATCATTGGCAGACGGACACAGCCATAGCGCGTAATTCATGGTGTTACACAACATCTCTTGATTATAAGAGCAGTTATGAGTTAATCTGCTATCTGGTGGATGTAGTCAGCAAGAACGGCAATCTGCTGCTCAATGTAGGTCCTAAGGCGGACGGTACATTTGCCGAAGAAGATGCCGCCATTCTTCGCGATATCGGCAGCTGGCTTTCAGTAAACGGCGAGTGCATCTATAACTCTAAACCATGGCGTTATGCTTCCGAAGGTCCTACTATTGAAACAGAAGGACAATTCAGCGACGCAGCGGCTAACTCATATACAAGCAGGGACTTCCGCTTTACGGCTGGCAATGGCTGTATTTACGCAATATGCCTGAAATATCCGCAAGACGGCAGGATAACTATCCATTCCCTCTCCAAAACACTTGATGCGAATAAGCCGAATTTCCACGGCATAATCCGCAAAGTATGCGTTCTGGGATTTGATGAACAGATTGATTTTAATTGCGACGAAGATGGGCTGCATTTTGTTACTAAAACCGTAAAAAGCGATTTCCCTGTTGCGATTAAGGTTACTGTGGAATAATCATAAAGAGAGACAAATCTACAGGTTAAGGAAAGAGTCCTTCGGAATATAGAAGGCAGATGGCTGATTAGCCACCTGCCCCTTATATTTTATTGTAATATTTGTGTGTTTTAATTGCCGCTAACATAGTTAAACGTTACAGATAATGTCTCAATATTTCCAAGCGTATCCGCATCCAGAATACATGGAGAAGGTTCTAATCCGTTATCCTCAAGAATACGTATGTCGTCCGGAACCTGAGTTACCCATGCGTTATACAGATTAACACGGGTAGCTATTCCATCATCGCTGCATGTATAAGGCTGTGCTATCGGTTCGTACGGTTCTCCGTTTACCAATATCTCCTGAATATCTATGTAATATCCGGGGAAAAGCGTCTCGCCGTTTGCAATCGCAATCGCGCTGAACACAACGCTGTTCGCGTACCCGCCATTTACTCCCGTAAAATCAAGCGCAACAGTATAAGTGCCTTCTCCCGTTATCTCCAAATCAGTAGCAACAAGGCCTTCCGTCGCGGATTCGGGGCTATACACGTCACCTACGCTGTACTGGACATTCCAATCACTGCTGTTGAACATAATCCATGCTAACGCCGTATTTTCATCTACTCCCGCGCCTTCAGCGGCATTATCATAATCGTTTTCTATTTCTTTGCGCGCCTGCGCTATAATGTCGTCTTTTGACATTTCGGACTGGATTTCCAGACTATGCTTTGTATACAGCCTCGCCATGCCCATATCGATAATCGTCCCGTCGTTACGGTTGTACAGGTTATTGCAATCCCACAATACAGGGCAGTATCCATATACGTCGCAGTTATTTAAAAGGTTCTGTGTATAATCCTGAGCGTTTTCCTTAAGCGCATTGTTTTCCAACAAAACGCCATACTCGCCAATCACTACTCCGTAACCCTGCTCAGTGAATTTCGTCATTTTTTCAAGAGTCTCATTCATAGTCTGGTACTCCTGCTTATTTCCCCATGTAGCGATACTGGTATTGATACAGTAGCCGCTGGGATCATAATAATGCACGGAAACAAGCAGTTTGTCCTTCGCAGAATCCGTCGGCATTTTATATTTATCATTACATGTATTCGCAATATCCGTGCCAAATCCCGCAATCAGAAGAAATCTCTGCTCATTGTTGCCGCCCGATGCGCGGATTGTATCCACAAACGCCTGATTAATCTCATTAGTCACGGTATAGCACTCATCATCTGAAAGAGTTCCCGAATCTTTAGCGATATCAGTATCGTTCAATCTAAATCCAAGTTCCTCATTTGCCGACTCAAAAATCACATAATCCGAGTAATCCCTGAAGCGTTCTGCAATCTGAGTCCACATAGATTTATACAGTTCCATTGCCTGTTTTCTGGTCTCCTCGGTCGCAGAACCAAACATTCCCCACCATGAGCCGTCCCAATGGTCGTTAATAATCACGTACATACCCGCATTACGGGCATATCCCACTATTTCTTCCACACGGTCAAGATATGCGCTGTTTATAGTATAATCTCCGCTCTCAAAAGCCATCATATTAGTCCATGCCACAGGCAGACGCAGCGTGTCAAAGCCCGCTGCTTTCATACCGTCTAACATCTCCTGCGTCGTCACAGGCTGCCCCCAGTAAGTTTCATACTGCGTCGGCTCTGCGTCAGTGCCTAAATCGTTTCTTCCGTATGCTTCCATCGTATTTCCAAGATTGATGCCGTTACCCATAAGCTCGGTAACTTCTATCGCCGTCAGGCTCTCCCTGATTGTTCCGTCGTCGGCGTTATTCCTTGCCGCGCTTGTATCCGTTTCAGCACCATTCGTTTCAGTGTTTTCACCTTCCCCAACTTCATTGACTATCACAGAAGTCGGTCCGTCTTCCCCCGGCACACTTGTTGAACATGCCGTAAGTGATAACGTCATTGCTGCTGTAAGCACAGTAATAAGTGCCGCTTTCATGCCTCTTTTTAAGCAAGCTGCTTTTTTCATATTTAACTACCATCTCCTCTCACAACTTAATTGTCATCAAACAATTACAAAACTCCATTTTTCAATAACCAGAGTTCAGTCAAAATGAACAAAATAAGGAGCGACTTACCGCTTTTCAGGCATTGGAGCTCCATTTTTGTTCATTTCGACTGAACTCGTCCCCCAAAGAATAGTTCTGCATTATCTATTCTCTTCTTCCCGTTCTGTCTCCGCCGCATTGACTACCGCCCCCGGTTCCTTCTCAATCTGCCTGAAAAAGCGGATTGCAAAGGCGCTGACAGTATACATTACTAATGCCGGACCAAAAAGCACTCCGAGAATCATCATTGTAGTATTCCACCAGAACGCCGCTATCTCAATTGCCACTATGAAAACGGCAAGTAACGTCTGTAAAAAAAAGCGTGTTGCTATATCATAAGAATTTTTCAATGTCTTAATAAGGCTGTTCTCATACCTTGCCATTAGCGGGAACGCATATAAAAGCCCCATGACAAATATGAAGATGGCAACGATTCCCATTATAAGGAAAAGCGCGCTCTGCGCCGCCCCCCAGAACTGGAAATCCAGATATACAGCATATGCTGCCAACAGTGTCAATATCCCCAGCAGGCTTCCGCCCTTTAAATTTTCTTTAAATGCTTTAAAAAAAGAACGGATGATATAGCCTTCCGTATCCTCCGCCATTTTAAGAGATACCGAACATACGGCAACAGTAGCCGCCCCCATAGTCACGATAGGGATACTGCAGATAATCCAGCATAGATTCAACTGGAATATGTCCCACAAACGCACTATGAATCTATAAAACGGACTGTCTACACTGAAAAACTTCATATCACAGACATGCTCCTTTCATAAGAAACGTGCGCCGTCATGCGCACCTTTTATAAAAGGACTGTCCGTTTCCGAACAGTCCCTTTGTTAAAAACTATTTCATAGCCTCTATAGCTTCCGTTAGAAGCTTCGCTTCATTGACTGACCACTCGATACATTCATCATAATAATACTCGTTTGCTTTGGTTTTCATTTCTTCTACAATCTGCTCAAATTCTTCATCAGAACCTGCATACATTGCATTCCATGAATAAGTAACGATACACTCTTTGGTCTGATCCCATTTGGTCTGGAATTCATCGCCCTTCGGACTTGCCGTATACTCAGATGCAGGTTTTACCTGATATTTTCCGCTTTCCATATATTCTTCGGTATTATGGCAGCCTGTATATTCTCTCCAGTCATTTTCGATATCATACTTTGATGCCGTAAGCTCGCTCTCCCAGAAATCACATCTGTATTTCTCACCATTGGAATCGGGATTAAGAGCATCCAATGTCCATGTAGTATTATTAATCTGCAGCTGTCCGTCATGGAATGTGCCGCTGTAGCCAGCTTCTTCCATCGAAGTCTCGATATCCTGATGGCAGCTCTTGCCTAAAGGAGTGAAGTATGTCTTACCATTCTCATCATAATCCCAGCATACGCCCTGCGGACCATATTCCATGGTAATTCTTCCTTCGGGAGTACACAGGTAGTTGATAACTTCCATGCAAAGTTCCGGATACTCAGTCTTAGCGCCGATTGCCCAGATACGGTTGCCGCCTAAGGTACTCATACCATAAGCAATAGGTGCAGCCTCTGAAGGCGTCAGTGACAGCATCATCTTGCCGTCAGCCATATGTTCTTCCGTATTATATAATGAACGTCCTGCATAATCAAAGATAGAGAAGAACGTACCGCCTGCTGCAACTTTTTCCTGAACATAATCATAAGTACATGTCATGGAGTCAGGGTCTAACAAATCATTACGGTATAACTGGTTGAAGAAATGCAGCGCTTCAATATAAGGGCTGTTATCATCAAGACAGCCTATAAAGCTGCTGGTTGCCGGATCATAGAACCCCATTTCAAACTCATCATAGCCATAGTACGCGGTAACTGTAGCCTTCGGATACATAGCCATTGTTCCATCCCAGTCAGGCCATGCAACAAGCGCATATGTAGGCTTTCCGTTTTCGTCTGTAGGACAGATTTCTTTCATCTGCTTAAGTAACTCAAGTAAATCATCATAATCCTTTACTTCCGGATATCCCAGCTCTTTATATAAATCCCAGCGGATATCCCATGTATAGAAGAACGCCTCATGATCCTGCATACTGGTTGCCACGTTATGCCCGAAACCATAGGTAGTGCCACCGGAAATGTTTGCATTATGAGCCATTGCATTCTGCATATTCTCATAAATATAAGGGCCATATTCCTGAACCAGGTTTTCATCGTTCCAGTCAAGCAGCAGTCCTGCATCAACTGCATTAAGATACGGATCGCCATCTGTTCCGAATACTACGATATCGCCTAAGTCTCCGCCTTCCATACGTGTCTGATACGTACCGTTTACATCGGGTACAATATTCAGGATAACATTGAACTTATCTAACAGGATGTCTGCCGACCATCCCGACTGAACGCCTGAATAGTTTGCTAACTGGCTGAACACTGTGAGGGTAATAGGCTCGCCGTCTCCTCCTGCCGATGCAGTTCCGCCAGACGTATTACCTTCTGAGGTATTAGCATCTGAACTGCCTGTGTTGCCGTTTGAATTGCCGCAGCCTGCAAGCAGTCCTACTGTCATTACCGTACACATAAGCAATGCAGCAATTTTTTTCATCTTCTTCATTTCTTTCTCTCCTTTTCTTTTTATAATTATCCCTTGACTGCCCCTAACATAATACCTTTTTCAAAGTATCTCTGCATGAAAGGATAAACCAACAGGATAGGTATAACCGTCACCATGGAAATGGTGTATTTTAAAACTTTAGTACTCATAGCCGACTGTGCTACAGCCGTCGCACCCGAACCGCTTGTACTCATAATCTGCGCCAGATTGGAGCTTGTATTCAAATATATATACAATCTGTGCTGTAATGTGTAAAGCGACGGAGCATTCTGCATCAATATCAGTGAATCCGTAAAAGAGTTCCAGTGGCCTACTGCGCCGAAGATAGCTATTGTCGCCAATATCGGCTTACTTAACGGCCATATAATCCTTCTGAATACCGTCATAAACCCGGCGCCGTCTATAAGCGCGCTTTCTTCGAGTTCAGAAGGAATGGACTCAATATATGTCTTTACCAGAATAATATTGTAAGGCGCCACAATTCCCGGAATAATGTATGCCATGAAATTGTTTGTAAGCCCTAACATTGACATATTCAAATACCACGGAATCGTTCCCGCGTTAAAATACATGGTAATTACCAGAAAACGATACCAGAATTTTCTATGCCACATTTCCTTCTTGGTAACTAAATAACCTACAAGTGCGGTTGCCGCTACCATCAAGGCGGTTCCGATTATGGTTCTTGCAATCGAAACAATAAACGCATTACCCAAATCCGACACATTCATCATCGCTATGTAGTTGTGGATATTGATTCCCTTCGGAATCAATGACACCTGTCCCTTCCTAACCAGATCATTATCGGAAATCGTATTGATAAACAAATAGTAAAAAGGGAAGATACAGCTTATAGTAAATATGGTATAAAAAGCATAATTCAAAATATTAAACGTAATGCTCCCCGGTGTACGCTGCCACTTGGGTTTATGCTTTTTTTCATATTCTCTTTCTGCTTTTTGGTCCAGTTTTTCCTGTTTTGTTTTCGCCATCATTCCACCCCCTTACACAATGCTCTCGCCACGGATAGCTTTGGAAACGCCGTTTGCCGCGAACAGAAGAATAACGCTGACAATGGATTTAACCATACCGATAACCGTGGACAACGGAATATTACCATTAGTGATACCCAGCGTATATACATAATAATCAAGTACCTGAATGGTATCCATGTTTACTTTATTAGCAAATACCATATACTGATCCATACCATTGCTCAAGATATTGGCAATAGACATCAGCAGCATAACACAGTAAGTAGGAATAAGGCCGGGCAGAGTCACATGCCACATCTTAGCAAAACGTCCTGCGCCATCCACTGTTGCCGCCTCATAGAGCTGCTGGTCGATGCCGGAAATACCTGCTATGTAAATAATCGCACTCCAGCCGATACCTTTCCACATTCCCCATGCAAGCATCTTAATCCAGATATGGGATGCACTCATCAGGTAGTTAGTGCCTGTCTGTCCTTCCGCTAACATTCCGAGCTGTGCCGCCGCAGTATTGACAAAACCGTCGGTAGAAAAGATAGCAAATGCAATCGCATATACTAAAACCCAGCTTATAAAGTTAGGAACCGTGGTAAATGTCTGTACAAAACGACGGAACCTCATATTCTTAATTTCATTAAGGAATATTGCAAACGCCATTGCGCACCAGCTTGTTGCAATACCAAGACCGCTCATGGCAAGGGTGTTGCGAAGCACACGGACTACGTCGGCTTTTGTCGCCTGACTCTGGAACAATGATGTAAACCATTTAAATCCTACGAAATTATCCATGGACAGGGTTCCGCCCGCTGAATAATTAAAGAAAGCATATCTCCAGCCCCAAAGAGGGAGATAACTGAATACAAAACATAACGCTGCAAATGGAAGGAACATAAGGAACAGTTTGAATTTGGATTCCATTTCATACCCACAGCCTTCTTCCACTTTAGGCAGC
This sequence comes from Butyrivibrio sp., assembly GCA_023664865.1. GTDB lineage: Bacteria > Bacillota > Clostridia > Lachnospirales > Lachnospiraceae > UBA3282. The sequence goes on from JAMPEU010000004.1 coordinate 61,980, forward strand.
AATATAATATTCGCTATAGTTGAAACAAGCACAACCACAGTCAAAATCAGGTATACGATATAACCTGCCGGGAACATCGGACCAACTTTATCGTAATTGGAAGTTCCCTGTATCTGTCCATAAGAAACATAAATCAAAATAAGTCCCAGAACATCTGCTGCCGCTCCTGCTAAAGAAAAGATATTCCCCAGTTTTTTAAATTTCAGATTACCAAGGGACATGCAACCACCTGCGGCTGCCGCAGCTATTCCCAAAAGCATTATCATTGAAGCCACATAAAGCAATATAATGTTTCCCTGCTCTATCCATCCTCTGTTAAACGCACGCCCCATCTCTGCTGTCAGACTGTTATAGAAAAGTCCCGACGTAAACAATGACAGGTTTTTATTAATCATCGTACAAATTCTGGAAGGCGTCGCTGCCGGGAAAAAAATAAGCGCAGTTGCAAGAAGCGTTGCAATACGCTGTATATAATAAACCTTATCGGCAATTATTTCGTTTTTAGTCTTATTTTCTTTCATACACACCTCCATAGGCTAGGAGTAATAGCCGGACAGATATGCTCTTTATAGAATATATCTGTCCGTGCCATATTATTTATCTACCACTTTTACAATCAGTCTTTTTTCTTCTTGCTCATTACAACTGCTACAGCAGCGATTATTGCAACTACAACTACTACAATCACTACTATAACGACAGGAGACATAGAAGAAGACTCCTCTACCGGTGCAGGTTCTTCTGCCGGTGCAGGTTCAGACTCAGCCGGAGCCTCTGCCGCAGGTTCTTCTTCTACCGGCGCTGCTGCCGCTTCGTTATCATACGCGAAGCCTGATACCGTAAATGTAATCTCCATATCCTTAGGCGGTACTGCATAGTATCCGATTGTCGCCACATCGTCATTCCAGATATTCTGAATCAGCATAGTTACATAATTCACTGAATCCGGACTTAAGATAGGGCTGCATGATACATCTCTTCCGTCAATAGTAAGTTTAATATCAGATATTGTAATCTCTCCGGTATTAGGAATATCGGTAGAGATGAAAATCAGGTTGAAGTAATCCTGAGAGTCAAAATCTCCTTCAAGATTCATTCCGTTTGCAGAAATGGTATATGTGCCATTACCTGCAATAACTGTGTCTGTCAGAGTACCGTCCTTGACAATGGCATCGCTGCCTTCCCAGCCGGTAATCTGATTGAAGTATTCCGTTTCACGTCCATATGACTCATCATCAAAGGCATTACGGAAAGAATATGTCGGTGTCTGAAGACCGATATAAGCGTTATATGTGCCGTTTAAATCAACAGCGTCAGGAGCTGCTGCCTCGCCTGCTGATGCAAGCTCGCCTACGCCTGCTACCGTGAAAGTTACTTCCATGGACTCTACAAGGAATCCGCTTCCTGATGAAGCATTAACATAATCGCTTGAGAATAAGCATGCTGTTGCGTCTGCAAGATTTCCCTCTGCTACACGATGATCAAGGTGATTATCGTCACCAGCCGTAGCTGTCTCGTCAGGGCTGTTCCACTCATTGTAAAGATTTACACGAGTAGTTACGCCGCCGCCGTCTGCTGAACATGTATAACTCGGTCCCTGAAGTTCTACTTCTTCGCCGTTAATCTTAATGCTGTCTACGGTAATAGTATAGGCTGTTCCTAAAAGAAGTTCGCCGTTCTCAACCTCAAGGGCGTTGAACTGTACAAGGCTCTGTCCTTCTTTAGCTGTCATTGATACAGTATAAGTACCGTCTCCGGTAATCTCTGCATCTACATATTCAGCTTCATACTCTGACCAGTCTTCATTGTTGATGCTAAGGTGTGCCATTGCCGGACCTTCTGCTGTCGGTGTTGCTGAATCCGCTGCTGCGCCAGCCTGTGTGCCAAATCCTGATACGGTAAATGCAACCTCTAATGACTCTACAAGGAATCCGCTGCCTGATGAGGCATTGACATAGTCGCTTGAGAACAGGCATGCTGTTGCATCTTCAAGATTTCCTTCTGCTACACGCTGGTCTGCGTGCTTATCATCGCCTTCACCTGCCGTAGCTGTTGCGTCAGGGCTGTTCCATTCATTGTAGATGTTTGTACGGGTAGTTACGCCGCCGCCATCTGCAGAACATGTAAAGCTCGGTCCCTGAAGTTCTACTTCTTCACCGTTAATCTTAATACTGTCTACTGTAAGAACGCAGCCTGTACCAAGATAAGACTCGCCGTTTACAACTTCAAGCGCATTGAACTGTGCAAGGCTCTGTCCTTCTTTAGCCTCCATACCAACGGTGTAAGAACCGTCGCCGGTAATCTTGACATTTGTCCATTCAGCGTCAAACTCTCCCCATTCCTCATTATTAATGTTGAGGTATGCCGTGCCGTCTTCAAGCCCTGATGCGTCCTGGGCTGCGTACACTGACAAAGGTGAAAGCGCCATCATGCAGGTAAACATGCCGGCAGAGGCAAGTGCTAACCATTTCTTAAACCTTTTCATTACTTTTCCTCCTATTTCGTCCACTTAGGACAGTTTATTGTTACTTTATTTAAATCTCCCACACCGATAAAGTGTGTTGAACACAATTTAGATATGGGAAATTTGAATACTTAAAATTAAAAATGTGATTATAACTTAAAAATATTATTGTAAAATTTACCTCATTCATTTACAGCACATTTTAATTTATTATAACAATGTATGAATAGAAATACAAGAAAAACTAGCATATTTTTTGTTTATTTTTTATAGTTTCAAATTATATCTTGTAGTTTTTTCATATATTATACCTTATACGTATATATTATTTCTATAAGAATTGCCACAAATTATAATGCAAATTTTTACATTTTCGCCAAAAGTAGTAAAAAAGTAGTAAATTATGTATCTTCGCTATGCAATCAGTCGTTCCATTTCCGCTTTTGCGGCAGTAAAAGATGCGTGTGCGTAATAATCCAGCGTCATTGAAATGTTTGAATGTCCCATGATATATTGTAAAGCTTTCGGATTCATTCCCGCATTAGCAAGATTAGTGCAGAATGTATGGCGCAATGTGTGAGGCGTCATAACTTTTGGCAGCGCGGTCTCATGAGATTTGTTATATTTTTCTGCAAGCCGCTTAAACATATTATCATAATTGCTTGCAGTCTTTGGATATCCGTCCCGATTAATAAATAAGAAATTGCTCCAGCCATCAATACTAATGTTTTTTGCCCCTTTGCGCTTTTCTAATGCGCGCCTTAGTGCAGCGTATACCTTCTCACTCATCGGAATCTGTCTGATGCCGCTTTGAGTTTTGGGTTTCTCAATATAATATCCGGTTTCTGAACTCCGCAAGAGTTGATGGTCTATCTTAATGATTTTATTTTCAAAATCAAGATTAGCCTCAGTCAGTCCGCAAAGTTCAGATATGCGCAGTCCCGTACCCAGTAAAATAATAAATTCATCATAATATTTTTTATAAATTCCATCCTCGCGAATAAAATCAAGAAGTGATTTCTCTTGTTCTAGCGTAAGTGGCACTTTGGGGTTTGTATCATCCTCTATCACTGTATTTAACTGAAACTCAAAAGGATTTTTTCGTATACAGTCGTCCTGCATTGCCGCGTAAAATGCCGCCTTTAAAGAGCGCTTATCGTTACTTATTGTCTTATAAGATATGCCCTTTTGTTTCATGCGCAGAACCCACTCTTTTACATCAGACTGTTTTACATTTTCTATTGAATAAGAACCCAGTTTATCTTTTTCTAACAGCTTCATTAGCCGCTTGCGCCCCTGTGTAGTATTATATCTGACATTTCCGCGATGTTTTGTCTGTTTGGCGTAAAGCTCGCAAACTGTCATTTTTTTACCCTTTACATCTATTCCGTCGTCCAAATCTTTACGGATTTTCCTTTCTTTTTCACGCAAAGATATATCGTTATGTTTTCCTGCCGGAGTCTTGTCAGTAGGAACTAATTTCCAGGCATATGCAAACTTCACCTTACCTAAGGAGTCAGTATATTTATAGGCATATCGCCCATCTTTTCGCTGACTCTCACCTAAATGCAAAATACGATTTTTATTGTCGCGTCTTTTCTCTGCCATAATGCAATGCTCCTCTCTTGAAACCAAAGTAATCTTAACGGTAGTAAATTAAGTAGTAATTTTTAGAGGCTTTTTTGAAAATCGCCCGTTAATTCAAGGCTAGCCCAAAATAATTAAATTTTACAATAAAATTTTTACTTTTATTCCTACAGTTATACAAATTTAAACAGGAGGGTGATGAATGAGCGCTAGGGAGAAAAAGGTTAAACAGAAGAAAATCAAGCAGAAATTCAGTTTGCAGCTAATGTATAAGCAAAGATATCTGCTTTTAATGTCAGTTCCGTTCGTTATTTGGCTGATTATTTTCAAGTACATACCGTTATGGGGTTGGACAATGGCATTTCAAGATGTCAAGCCTGCAACATTTGCACTTTCATTTTTTGAGAGAGAGTTTGTAGGCTTTGATAACTTTGCTAAAGCTTTCTCAGATCGTATTTTCGTCCAGACGATGATTAATACAATTGCCCTTAGTATACTTGGTATTGCTCTTGGAACAATTTCGGCTATTACATTCGCGCTGATGCTCAATGAACTTCGTTATGTCAAATTTAAAAAGATAACACAGACAATTTCTTATCTTCCGCATTTCGTATCATGGGTAGTTATTGCGAGTATTGCCAAAATGGTATTCAATGATGGCGGAATGCTCGATACGCTTACAGGCAAGAATCTTAAATTAATGTCAACTAATTCCGCACTGTTTTGGGTTGTTATATGTATTATCAATGTTTGGAAAGAAGTCGGTTGGGATGCAATTGTATATCTTTCTGCAATGGCGGGAATCGATCAGGGACTTTATGAAGCCGCCAAAGTAGACGGTGCGAACAGATTGCAGCGGATTTGGCATATCACATTGCCGGGTATTAAACCTACCGTTGTCGTATTGTTGATTATGAGTATCGGAAGCGCTCTTAATGTTGGTATGGAACGTCAAATGCTGTTAAGTAATGCAATCGTTCAGGATCACGCAATGGTGCTTTCATGGTTCGCTTATCTGAGAGGTATCGGCAACAACAATTACGGCGTCGGTACTGCAATCGGTATGTTTCAGTCATTAGTCGGCATTACGCTGCTTCTGATTGCAAATAAGATTGCCGGATGGCTTGGCGAAAACAAACTGGTATAGGGAGGGCTGTCATGAAAAATACAGCAATATCAAACAAAGTTAAAAGCAGGGACAGATATCTTGACTATGTACTGGTAGTTTTATTTGTATTTATTATCATTATAACATTATATCCATTTTTAAATGTATTGGCTATTTCGTTAAATGATCCGGTAGATACTATGCGTAATATTAATTTTGTTTTCCCAAGGGTATTTACATTATATAACTACCAATACGTTTTCAGGGAGAATGATTTACTTGGCGCATTTATCACTTCCATAGCAAGAACGATAATCGGTACGGGTTCTGGCGTCATCTGTACATCGATGGTCGCATATGTGCTAAGCAGACGTGATTTTTATTTTAATAAAATTTTTACCATGCTTTTCATTATTACCATGTATGTCAGCGGAGGATTGATTCCGGAATATCTGCTTTTGGCAAGAACATTAAAACTGACAAACAACTTTTTGGTTTATATCATACCCGGACTTATTTGGGTGTATAACATCATATTGACTCGTTCTTATATAGACGGACTTCCTGACGCATTACAGGAAGCTGCAAAAATTGATGGAGCAAATGACCTATATATCTGGGGAAAAATAGTTGTTCCGCTTTGTAAGCCAGTAATGGCAACAGTGGCGCTATTTGTGGCAGTAGGACAATGGAATTCTTTCATGGATACATATTTGTATGCGAAAAAACTGCCAACATTACAATATCTGCTCTATGAAATTATGGAGCAGGCAACAACAAGGATAGACACGCATGCAACTATGCAGCAGATGGCTACAACGACAGTGTCGCCGCTTTCAGTGCGTATGGCAGTTACCATTATAGCCACTCTGCCAATACTTGTAGTTTATCCTTTCCTACAAAAATATTTTGTAGGCGGTATGACGATTGGTGCAGTCAAAGACTGAGCTGATAAAAAAACAAGGAGGATTTATAAAAATCATGAAAAAGAAAAAAATTATGGCAATGCTGCTTGCTGCAACAATGATAGCAGCATCCCTGACTGCATGCGGCAGCGATAACGGCAGTAGTTCAGGTGACAACAGTTCAACGGGAACAACCGACAGCAACTCAACAGGCAGTTCTGCTAACGAGACGTCAGGTACAGATAACTCACAGGCAGATACGTCTACAACAGAACCACAGGAAGAAATTACATTTACCTTCTACAGTGCAGACGGTCAAGCTGATCCGTGGACAGATCCGGTAGCTCTTGCAATTACCGATGCAACCGGTGTAAAGCTGGATACAAGCTATCCGCTGTCATCAGAGGAAGAAGATATTGCACTGATGATTGCCGAAGGCAATTATCCTGATTTAATTTTTGCAAAAGGTTCTGCCGGAAACTTAATTGATGCCGGAGCATTAATTGATATGACTGATTTGATTGATCAATATGCGCCCAATATTAAAAAGATGTATGGGGAAGAACTTGCTAAATTAAAGTATTCTGCAGATGATGAATCTATTTATCAGTTATCTTCTTACAACGTAGGCGGCGTGACTTATGAAACAGGCGGCACATTACAGCTGCAGTGGGATCTCGTGAAAGAGAATGATTACGCTATTCCACAGACTTTGGAAGAATATGAGACAATGCTGAAAGATTACATTGCTGCACACCCGACAACAGATGATGGATATGAAACAATCGGTCTTAGTATTTCATGCAGTGACTGGCATTGGTATATCACTCTTGCCAACCCTGCAGGATATATTGGCGATGGCGCACCTGATAATGGTCAGTGGCTGATTGATGACGATTACAATGCAATGTATAAATTCCGTTCCGAGAAAGAAAGGGAATATTTCAAATGGCTGAGCCGCATGTACGATGAAGGTGTACTTGACAGTAATTTTGCTACGCAGACACATGAAGATTATATTGCTAAGATTTCAACCGGCCAAGTGCTTTCTCTGATTGATGCAAATTGGGATTATAATGATGCGGTAACTATTCTCAAGGCAGATGGGAAATTAGGCAAAACATATGCTGAGCTTCCTTTCACGGCGGATGCAGATACAAAGTGCGCTACATTGATGTATCAAGGTCTTACGACCGGTTACGGTGTTGGTATCTCCATAGATTGTGCCGATCCTGTAAGAGCAATTCAGTTCCTTGACTATCTGTGTTCCGATGAAGGCCAGGTATTAACGCATTGGGGCATTGAAGGCGTAAACTACCAGATTGATGAAAACGGCCACCGTTACAGAACACAAGAAGAAATTGAATATAACAATACAGATACAGAGTATTCCAAGACCACCGGCGTAGGTTTCCATACATATCCGTTCCCTTCTTATGGCGACGGTATTGAAGATTCTACCGGAAGCACATACACAACCACAAGCAAGGATTCCGTTATCAACAACTATACCTCGGAGCAGCAGGCTGGTTGTGAAGCATGGGGTGTCGAACTTTTGACAGAACTTTACCCGCAACCAAGTGAATTTGCAACACCTCCGTACTCTGCAATCTGGGCATATGCAAAGCCGAGTGAGTTTTCAGAAATCGAATCACTTCTTGATGAGATTGCATGGCCTGCATTGATTACATGCATTACAGATCCTGTTGACAACTTTGATGCAAACTATGATAAGATGTTAAGCGATTTGGAAGGCGTTGGAATGTATGAGGCTGAAGAAATGCTTACAGAAATTATAAAAGAAAAAGTTGCAATGGTTCAGTAGGACTAATTAGAAAAGTAAAACATTTTTTACGGGACGACCATATTGTATGGTGCGTCCCGTTCTTTTTACATCATTTTATTCATAGATTTTATAATCTTTCCCATCTCTAATCATAACCGGAATAATATCAAGCGGTGCAGGCACTGTTATCCGTTGTCCGCCGTCGTATGATTTCTTAGTATATGCGTCAGTCCATGTGCAGCCCTTCGGTAGATAAACCGTGCGTTCTTTAACGCCTTCTTCCATCACGGGAGATACCAGCAAGTCCGGTCCGAACATATAGGAATCTTCCACTTCCCAGCACGCAGCGTCTTCCGGGAAGTCAAAGAACAGCGGACGCATTACCGGAGCGCCTTTTTCGCTCGCCGCTTTCATGCACTCCCTTATATATGGGCGCAGCCTTTCGCGGATAAATAAATATTTTGACAAAATCTTGTAATTTTCTTCGCCAAAACTCCATACCTCATTATCCTGACCGCTCGTGAGCTGGCGCACGCCGTTAATATATTCCTGTTCCCTTTCATACCACGGGGAACGTTCGCCGTGCATACGGAACACAGGACAGAAAGCCCCCCAAGCGAACCAGCGCACCAGAAGTTCCCTGAAATGTTCGTCTTCAATATTTCCGCCAAGGAATCCGCCGATATCGGAAGTCCACCACGGGATTCCCGCCATTCCCATGTTCAGTCCTGCCTGAAGCTGTTCACGCATGGAGCGGAAAGACGAATAAATATCGCCGGACCAGGTAAGCACGCCATACTTCTGGCTACCCGCCCATGCACAGCGCACCAGACTCATTATTTCAGTCTCGCCTTCCGAACGCAGACCGTCATAGAATCCTTTAGCATAGCCTACGGGATAGCGGTTAGTACATTGCAGCGCGATTCCTTCATAATAGCGGTAATTATCAAAATCATAAGGTCCGTATTCAGGTTCTGCCTCATCGAGCCAGAAACACCTGATTCCTTTTTTATAATAATTCTCCCTGCATTTCTCCCAGACAAATTTCTGCGCGCCGGGGTTCGTGGCATCATAAAATATTGTGTTCCCCATCCATGTCATATGGTTGGAATTGCCCCTGTCCGCCGTAACGAGATATCCCTTCCCCGCCATTTCGCCAAAGTTCTCACTCTGCTCATCAATAGTCGGCCATACGGATACCACGGTCTCGATCCCCATATCCTTTAATTCCTTCACCATCGCTTCGGGATCAGGCCAGTCTCTTGGTTCAAACTTAAAATCACCCTGCCTTGTCCAATGGAAAAAATCAACTACTATGGCATCCAGCGGAAGCCCTCTTCTTTTATGTTCCCTTGCTACCGCAAGCAGTTCTTCCTGATTTCTGTAACGCAGCTTGCACTGCCAGTATCCCATGCCGTATTCGGGCATCATCGGGCTTCTTCCCGCCGCCATCGAATACTGCTCTTCTATTTCCGCCGGCGTATCTCCCGCCGTAATGAAATAATCAAGTTTTTTGGTACTCTTTGCAGACCATTCCGTCTTATTGGCACCAAAAATTGCCGTGCCGACTGCCGGATTATTCCATAAGAATCCGTATCCGCGGCTTGAGACCATAAAAGGCACGCTGGCTTGGCTGTTCCTGTGCGCAAGCTCCAAGACGGCGCCTTTTTTATTCAGATTTTTCTCCTGATACTGCCCCATTCCGAAAATCTTCTCATCATCAAACGCCTCAAAACGCGCTGTCAGAGAATAATCCGTAGAGCCCTGAATAGGTTTTAACTCCCTGCCGTCAACTCTGAGCGGCACGCAGTAGCGGTTGATGCGGTTACGGTTGCGCCAGTATTCTTCCGTAAGCAGCTCGCCCTTCTGATTATAGAAGCTTATCCAGCCCTCATGAGACACCTGCGCCGTGATTTTACCGTTAGTAAGCTTTGCCTGTACGCCTGTCTGGTGATATTTAGCATACTCCTCAGACTTATACCATGGATCCGTGACATCCAGCTCCTCAAAAATAATCTGCGCATCCGTCTTAGGCACTTCTTCCGTCAACGCCCAGTCATGCGTATCCATCTGCGCCTCGCAGCTCATACGCACCCTCAAAGAATTTACGCCCCACGGCTCTATCCACACCTGCGACCTTCCATCCTTTATAAGCAGCCTGTTTCCTTCCCTCTCTAAATACATATGTCGTCCTCCTTATATTTAATATATTACGTTGTACAATATATACAAAACAACGTAGGGCACGCTTTCGCTGCATTGCCGCCAGTAGCGGTACTAGGCTCGAAAATACCTCGCCAAGTACCGACGGCGGCATAGCACCCTACTTATGTTTTGTATATATTGTACAACTCACGTTTTGAAATAGTTAATTGTACAATTGATAATTTAGCATATAGCTAATATATATCTTAATTTATAACTTTTTTAGGCTCCCCATACAGCACTCCGCGGCTTCCCGTGCCGAGGTAGAACCTTCCGTATACCCTGCTGTCACCTTCCATGCTGTTTATTTCGCCATACATCTGATTATCATCATTAAGCCTTACAAAAGTCTTCGCATCGTCTACGGAACGATAGAAACCGTAAACGCCGTCTATATTAGCAGCCGTATAAATCGCCTTGTTTTCCTTAAAATAATCTCCTCCCGGTCGGATAATGCCAAGCCCCATTCTATAGAAGACGTCTCCGTCTGCGCTGATTTTTGTGACGCATATATCATCTTTCTTCATATCATAGTGCAGCTTCCAGAGTCCATGTTCTCTAAGCGCCATGTAAAAAATTCCCTGCCTGCCACATTCGCCGCGCACTTCCGTCTTATTTGCGCAGTCTATAAGAGAAAAGTCAACCGTCGGAAAATCCCCGCCATTTACGGCACATTCCTCTTTAATTTCCCGCTGCCTGAAAGTCATTCCGCCATCCGTACTTAAATAAACTTGAGACTGTTCTCCAAATCCATAGAAAATACTGCTCTCCATACGGTCCGCAAAAACTTTCATGCCGCCCTGAGTCTTTATCTTTCCCGACATATCATATACTTTTGCCAAAGTAAAATTTTCTCCGCCGTCACTACTTACAACTACCGTATCTATAGGCAGCTTAGTATGATTTGCGACAGACCAGACAATATTCATACAGTCCGGCGAAACCGCAGCCCAGCCGCTGTTTACATTGGGCATTTCTATCTGATGCAACGCTTCGTCTAACTTATCGCTAAGCCCAAACGGCATAGGCAGGCGTCTGAAAGTACGGCATTGGTCTTTAGACAATATCAGTCCGCCTTTAGTCCTGCCCGTCCAGTTTCCTCTGGGCGTCACCACTACAAATTCCGGTCTTATATCCGAGTAGTCCGCATTTATACATGTGATATAGCGGTTCCCGTCTTTATCATCAAATGAATTGTCGCACGCCTCATCAAGCGAACGGAAGGCAAAGCCGCCCAAATCCCCCAATATATCTATAAGCTTCACATCGCCCGACGGCGGGCTGTACAGATTCAGATGCACGGTTTCCTCCAGTCCGTCGCACCAGTCGCTGAAAACAACTTCCTCTCCTGTCAGATTATTAGTTCTAAACACGCCCGTCCCCGTATTAAACCATGCCTCATCTTCATCAAAGGGATTGATTTTTAAATCGGTCAGCCAATGGATAATTGAATGTCCGCCATTATAACGCGGTTTCATATACGACGTCCTGAAATCCATCCTTCCTATATCTAAATCATGCAGAATTTCTTCCCAGCTCTCTCCATAATCAAAGGAACGATATATGCTGTCGCCGTCCTGCTTACAGATAGTCGAGCAGATAAGCATCCCCTGTTTTGACGCCGCCGCACTGATTCCGCTGAATCCATATTCCAACAGACCGTCAGGATATGGCGTAATCTCTTCCCCTTCCCCAAACCTTCCGCCTGAAAGAATGGGATAACGGACAACTCTTCCGCCTATAACGCTTCCGCCGTCACAGCTGTAACCGTTCTCCAAGACATACGCATTTCTTCCCATAACGGAAAACGTAACGTAAAGATACTTATCGTCCAGTGAATACCGCTGCGCCACAAGCCCGGCGAGCTTAACGCCGTCTATTTCATCAGACTGCGGCTGCCACATCTTACTGAAACTTGCACCGCCGTCATAAGAAACATACAGGCTGTGTCCGCGCAGTCTCTCACTCCGTTTCGTCGTCACTCCCGCGCCTCCTGCAAACAATATCCCGCCGTCTTTGCTTTGTCCTACAAACGTCATATATTCTTCCGGAAACGCACTATTCTTCTTCCAGCTGACACCTCTGTCCAAGCTAATCCACAGACCTTCCTGCTGGCTTGCAAATATAAGCCTGTCGCTGTCAGCCTTATCTACAATCAGTCGAAATCCTGTGCCTCTTCCGTTTAGGTTTCCATGAATAAGTATCGGTATCTTATGGTAGACAAAATGCCCGCCGTAATCGTCTGAGACAGCAATCACTCCCGCGCCCTCTTTATTGATGCCGCACGCAATATAAAGTCTGCTCGGATTAGCATTGTCAAGCGCGACGGCAATCGGGAAAGTCTCGCTTAAGTCTTTCATCGTCACATGGTCAGTCAGGCTTACCCAGCTCTTTGTACCATAGTCGAATCTATATGTACCGCCGATGTCTGTCCTTGTATACAAAATCCCTTCTTTTTTCTCGTGAAAAATAAAACCCGTCACATAACCGCCGCCCGGAATCGGAAGGTTCCGGTACTCATACTTCTCGTTTTTCATATATCTCTCCCTGTTATTTTATACTTTAGTATTTCATAATTACACATTAATATGATAATATATAATTATAAAATTTTAAACATAATTTTAAGGAGGAAAACTATGAAATTTAATGACGGCTGCTGGCTGCTTAAAGAAGGTGTCGCATGCTTCTCGCCGGCGGAAGTGTACTATGCCAAAATCGAAGAAAAAGAGGTTACTCTATGCACGCCTACGCATAAGATTACCGAGCGCGGCGATACTTTGGGCGGAGTCAATCTGACTATACGCATCAGCTCTCCGATGCCAGACATTATCCGCGTACAGACCGACCACTATATGGGTACGCTCCCGAAAGGTCCTGCTTTCGAGCTTAACCTTGACAATCCGCAGACTCTTAAAGTCGAAGAGTCCGAAGAAGAACTTATCATAACAAGCGGCTCGGTTTCTTTAAAAATCGGTAAGAAAAACTGGTACATGCACTATTGTATTAATGGTAAGGTAATTACACAGAGCCAGCCGAAAGATTTAGCGTTAATGAAGACCGCTTGGAAAGGCAATGACTATTATGACAGAGACGGCGATATGAATGATACGTATATACGCCAGCAGTTAAGCATAGGCGTAGGCGAACTGTTATATGGCACAGGAGAACGTTTTACTCCTTTTGTCAAGAACGGACAGACAGTGGAAATCTATAACGAGGACGGCGGCACCAGCACCGAGCAGTCCTATAAGAACATACCTTTTTATATTTCCAATAGGGGCTATGGCGTTTTAGTCAACCACCCTGAAAAGGTTTCTTTTGAATTTGCCACGGAAAACGTGACGAAAACAGCGTTTAGCGTCAAAGGCGGCAGTCTGGATTATTTCTTTATAGGCGGCGCCAATATGAAAGAAGTGCTGACACGTTATACCGATTTAAGCGGCAAGCCTTCACTTCCGGCTCCGTGGACTTTCGGCTTGTGGCTGTCCACTTCATTTACAACCAATTATGATGAGGCTACCGTCATGAGCTTTATAGACGGTATGCTTGAGCGTGGCATCCCACTCCGTACATTCCATTTTGACTGTTTCTGGATGAAAGCTTTCCACTGGACTGATTTCGTATGGGACTCCGAAGTGTTTCCCGATCCTGCCGGTCTGCTCCAAAGAATCAAGGCAAAAGGACTAAACATCTGCGTCTGGATTAATCCGTATATCGGGCAGGAATCCGTTATGTTTAAAGAAGGCATGGAGAACGATTATTTTATTAAACGTCCAAACGGCGATATCTGGCAATGGGATATGTGGCAGCCCAGTATGGCATTCGTTGACTTCACGAATCCCGCAGCCTGCAAATGGTATCAGGACAAGCTGGAAACGCTGCTCGATATGGGCGTGGACTGTTTTAAAACGGACTTCGGTGAGAGGATTCCGACCAACTGCGTTTATTATGACGGCTCCGATCCCGAAAAAATGCACAACTACTACACATATCTGTATAACAAAACAGTTTATGAATTATTGGAGCAAAAACGCGGCAAAGGACAGGCGGTTCTTTTTGCACGCTCCGCAACTGTCGGCGGTCAGAAATTCCCTGTCCACTGGGGCGGCGACTGCTGGTCTGACTATGAATCTATGGAAGAAAGCCTGCGCGGCGGCTTGTCCCTTATGATGTCGGGATTCGGCTATTGGGCGCACGATATAGGCGGTTTTGAAAACACTTCTACGGCAGATGTTTATAAACGCTGGGTAGCATTCGGACTGCTCTCTTCACACAGCCGTCTGCACGGCAGCAGCTCTTACCGTGTTCCGTGGGTTTACGATGATGAGGCTGTAGACGTAGTGAGAAGTTTCACCAGACTTAAAGCCGCGCTTATGCCGTATCTGTACAAAACGGCGATTGATACCTCTAAGTCCGGCGTTCCTACTATGCGCAGTATGGTTTTGGAGTTTACTCAGGACAGAAGCTGTCATTACCTGGACAAACAATATATGTTGGGGGACAGCTTACTGGTTGCGCCGATTTTTAATCCGGAAGGAAAAGGAATCTTCTATCTTCCGAAAGGTACATGGACCGACTTTTTCACAGGCGAAACTATGGAAGGTGAAAGATGGATAGAAAAAGAATACGACTATCTGCATCTGCCCCTTATGGTTAAAGAGAACAGCATAGTCGCTATCGGGGCTCATGATGATAAGCCGGATTATGATTATGCCGACGGTGCGGAATTAAGAATATATTCGCTCGTAGAAGGCTTGGAAACCCAAAGCGTTATATATGACATGGACGGAAAAACAGCCTTAAGTATTTCGGCTGAGAAAAATAACGGCGAAATCATTATACAGGCTGCTGCTTCCAAACCATATACAATCCGCCTTGTCAACGTAAGCGGAGTAACGGCATCGGACGCTTCAATCCGCGCAGACGGAAATGACACTATTGTCACGCCATCTGCCGAACGGATAGAAATAAAGCCTGCCGGTTAATTAGCTTTTTTATCTTCTTTCTTTTCAGGAGAAGTATCAGTATTGCTGCCCTTGTTAGCATTTCCGTTTTTGGAAGCGTTGGCGGGGGCAGTCATTGTACATCTTCCGTCAAAGCAGGCGTTCTCGTCAATAATGAGAGATTTAGCGGTAATATTGCCTAAGATTTTTCCTGTAGCAAGGAGTTCGATTTTTCCATCTGCAATAATATCGCCTTCCACACTGCCTGATATAAGTACGTTTATTGCGGTAATATCGCCTATGACGCTACCGCTCTCTCCGATAATCAGATTTTCTTTACAGTCGCAGTTGCCATTCAAAGTTCCGTCCAGCCTGACGGTCTCCGGCGCAGTAACGTGTCCGTCAACTACGGCTCCTTTTCCTATCAATGTTCCGACCTTTGTCACACCATTTGCATTTTTGTTTTTCTTCATCATTTTAATTCCTCCCTTTATCCTTTAGCTTCAATAACTGTGAGTGGGTCTATCGGCTCTTCTTCAAAAATTATCTGGTAGTCCAGCTGTGTATCATCTTCGGTAATCGTAAATAAGGCGTCGCCGGCCTCCACCTGCGCACCTGCGCTTGCTGCAGCAAGCGTTACTTCCTGACGGCACATATATCTTGACTTATAGCCCTTTTTATGTTCTATCACTACTATAACCGAGTATGTATCGTCAGATGTAACTTCCGTTACCGTTCCGCTGCCTGTGGCAATAACATTGCTGTCCTTATGGGTATTAATGGAAAGATAAGGCTGTTCTTCCGTGTAGAAAGACAATACTGCACTGCTTGATGACGGATAACGGCGCGGAATCGACAAATCCTCTTCGTCCTTTCCTTCCTCGACAACAACCACTTCTTCGGTTTCGCTGCTTAACCTTAGTTCCTCATTTTCCTTCTCAAGCGCTGTATTTGCCTCGCTTAAGCTCTGCTTATCAGCTTCAAGCTGAGCATTAAGCTGTATCTGCGCATCGAGCTTTGCCTGAATATCTTTACTCCCGCTGTCGTCTATCGCAGCGCGATAAAGCAGCCATCCGGTAAGCCCCAGTCCGGCGCAGATGAAAATCAATAGAATTGAAATAACGCGTATAGCATTTCGCGAAATATAAAATTTCCTGTTGCAGCGTCCCGTATTGGATATCAGCAGCACGGAAAATGATTCCTTGTGTTTATGTCCTTTACGTTTCATATACCTCTCCCTTCAGATAATCTACCAAGTAAATTCTCTGTCATAATCAGTATCTTATTCGTTCTGTCATTTATATCTTATATTAAGCGTCTAACTTTCATAATATCACAAATTTTGTAAAAGTAAACTACTATAATTCAAATTTTTTTACAAATTTTTAACAACATATTAAAAAAATATTACATTACATTCTGTAAGTTTGCTTTTCCTATTAACAAGAAATCGGGTGAAAATCCCATTGTAAAGGATTTTTGCCCGATTCTGTCCGCCGTATAGTATTTGATTTATGAAACTCCTTTTACCACCAGTATTTTATCGCCCGCCTTAATTTCTTCCGTAACAAGCTCATTAACCTCTTTTAGCTGCGATATCGTCACATAATATTTTTTACCGATATCCCACAAAGTATCCCCCGCTCCCGCAATATAAATAACAATGCCCGGCAGCGCGCTGATTTTATTCATATCCAGTTCGTCTACTTTTATATCCGTGATAAGATTTGCCTTTTTATTGGTAAAGACAAGCGCTTCATACCCCATAACCGCTTTAATATCCAGTTCATCACTGTCCGCCATGCTGACATTAAGCTGCTCCAAATTCCAATGTATATGATATGTTACAGTATTGTCGATAGACGGTACATCTATTACATGGCCAAAAGGCAGCCTGCTTTTTGTAGCATATAAGGTGTTTTGTCCGTTGGTACACAAATATATGGTCGTGACATTCAGCGCCCCGATAATCTCGATTCCGTTCTCTACAATATTTTGCTCTTCTATCTGAATTTCCGCCTCGCTGTGTACCAGTTGGTATATGTGCATCTCCGTATTCTGAATCTTTGCATGATCTGCGCACTTGCACTTTCCGCTATTGCTAAAGAGCAGCCTCTTTAATGACACTTCTGTCGTTAATGCTTCTATTTCTTTTGCAACTCCATAGATATCAGACAACACTTCCAAATTTTCTTCTTCATACAGACGTATTTCCAAATCCAGCACATTTTCTACGCTGAAAATTCTCTCTTCTCCATCGAAGTCCTGCTTTATTTCCACGCTGCATTGAGACGGCGTATACCTGATATCCGTCAGCATATTTTCACGGCACCCGTGACACTCTATCATACCGCTGAAAGGCACGGTATTTTCATACCAGAGCGTCCTGTCGCCATCCCCTTCACCTACATACAGGAAAAACGCTTTCATCTCACCCTGCAAGGCAATCTTTTCGTCTAACGCCTTAAACTCTATATTATTCAGCGTAATACTGTGCCAGGTCAGCCTAAAAGCATTAGGCAGATTGGACGGTAATTCCATTTCCTCTTTGATGCGGAAGATGTCTTTCTTATTTACCGCCATCTGCAGCACAGGGTATGTCTGTTTCCTATACTCCACAGGCTCATCATGATAAATGTCGACCGCCGCTTCCTGCTCTGTCTTCTCTTCCAATTCCACATCAAAAGAAATCATTGCCTGAACGCTCAATTTTCTGGAATTAATCAGCCCAACGTTCAAATCCTCGATTTTCCATGAGGTTAAAACCGTATCGCCGTTATGCACTCCCTCCATATTAATTTTTTCCTCAAAAGAAATTGCCGACTCCATACTTGCGCACAGTCCTTCTTCGTCTGTAAGATACAGCACCTGCACCTGAAGCTTTCCTTTCAAACTGACACGGTCGTCATTTACGCGGATTTCGTCCATGACGACATCACCCCTGACTGCAATAAGCTGCGCAGCGTCCGGTCTGTTATCCGATATATTGACATCCTCTTCCAAAACCGTCTGTGTTCCGGCTTTGCATGCGATGCGGTCCATATGTATCTTTTTCTTCACTAATTCCACAAAAATACCTCCACGCGTATACTTATTGTATTGTATGCTGCGCGGAGGGGAGATATGACAAGTGGTATGAAATCATTATTTTTGAATGATAATTGTTTATTATCTATTGAAAATATAAAAAGAATTATCAATAGTATTCCTTAAATATCATAGAGATATAAATTATTTAAGGTTTTAAATAACAAAGAGTTATTTTGATGAAGTGCTTGGTAAAAACAAAGGAGTATTTTTATATGATTAGCGGTATATTGGCAAATTTCATCAAAGAAAAAATGAACAATACGAGATTTCTAATTTTTATGTTCATTGTTGGAATTACAGGAATTATAATTCAGTTTTTTGAACCATATGCAATGTTTTATTTTTTATTTCCAGTATTACTCATTATGTTGGCATCTGTTGTGTTAATTTTGCAATTTTGCTTAAAAGAGCTGCAGGCTTTTCAAAAAAATTGCGAAAATGATGATATTAAAAAATGTTGTGAAAGTCTTTTTCCTGAAAAAAACAACCCGTTACTCTTTGTCATTTATATAATAATGGTTGCTACTTATTTTGTTTGTCTATATTGCTTACGATTTGTAGAAATAAATTTAATGGGATTATATATTTTTCTTTTGGGCGGTGGTACTTTTTTTCTTGCACTGATTAATTATGAAGTATGTGTTAGACTGACAAAAGCGTTGAAAGAAACTGAAAAAAGTATATCAAATATAAAATACAATGAAGTATATCCTAAAGATACTTCATGGTTACAATACTTTTTTCATCTTCATAAGGTTTTGAAAAATGCAGCATTAATTATCAGTATGCTTTTTGTATTAGAAAATTCAATGTTATTTGTTGCAAATAATGAAAAACTTTCTTTGCCCACTCTATCGCCGGAAACCAAAATCCTGGATGTCATTAAATGCTTACAAATTGAATGGTTGGTAATATGGGTATATATATTTGTCACTATTGTATTAGCACTCCCATTTATGATACTACTTCGAAATAAAAGATTGAATGCCATTGTTACTTATATTCAGACAGATTTTAATAAAAAAATGATGACCACATATACTTTGGATGATATGAAGGATAATCTTCAAACATATTATTCTATTTTAAACATAATACAATCTATCCAAAGTTCTTTAGGAGAAACATATCTTCCACATCGTATTGATAGATTTGTTTCATTAGTTGCATCGTTGTTGACTTGTTTCGCCCACTTGATTTCTTTCTGCATGATATTTATACCTGCTTTTCTTAAATAATTTTGTATAGGATTTAGTTAAAGCCGAATTAAATTCAAGATAACACGGTAATGCAGCAGAATTAATAAATTCGATAGGAGAAAATATACATGAAAAACGAAGGCTTATATTACAATAAAATTATGGGGAATGCAGAACAATCTTGTAAATATTTTTTCCATAGTAAATGGATTGCTTTCTTAGATAGCATAACATTACCTTATGGTAATGCAACACAATTAAGAATCGGAAATCATCTTCGTCCCTTACTAGTTTATTGGGGAAATGCATTAAGCAGTGAAGCTGAGGATATGTTAAATGAAGATGTTACCGAATTGGCTATTTGCGTAGAAATATTACATAAAATATCTATAATTGTAGATGATTTGATTGACCATGATGTTAAAAGACACAATAGTACAACTTTTCATATTCAATATACTCCGGAAGAAACAATCATTTTTTCCGTTTATATGATGGGAAAAGCTTTTGAAAAAATAAATATATTATCACAAAAATATAACAATCTGAAGAATCCATTTAATAATATATATGCCAAAACTATTCAAGAAATGGCAAGTGGATGTTTGTCAGAACTAACATTAACAATTGAGCAGCGGTGTAATTATGAAAATATTGTATCTATTATTTGCAAAGAAACATCAACTTTGATTAAGAATAGCCTTTTATTAGGTTTTATGATGAATATGCCAAACAATCAGCAAACTATTCAAATGATAGAATTAATAGGTAATAAAATAGGCTATCTTTTCCAGGCAATGAATGATTTAGAGCCTTTTTGCTCAGTTATTAATATCACTCGTCATAAAGGCACATTAAATATGGATTTCGAGCATTCCAGAAAAAATATAGTACTCCCTTATATTTATGGTGCATGTTCTGCACATGAAAAAAGACAATTATTGAAATCTGATGAAATGGATATAAATATGATACTCAGTTTATATGAAAAATACAAAATTGAGAAACATATTAAAAATGATTTGACCAATATAGAAAGCGAACTTGAAATTCATTTTAGCAAACTTGAGTGTATGCAAATAAACCTATCTTGCTTAAAAGACTTTCGAAAATTCTATACTGATATTATTAACATTGCAAAAGAAAGATTAAATGCTGTTTCCGAAGAGCCTATTGATTAAATAGGTTTTTAATTGCGGATATTGGTTGATTAAATTCGCTATATGAAGGATAAAAGTTACTGTCGATAAAACGAATGTCCATAAGCGTTGTATTTTTACAGGGTAATCAGGGCTGTCAATTAAGTTTTTAATTATCCAATGCTGCATATATACTTCGGTAAATTTTGTATAATTTCCATATATCAAAATATCCAATTTAGTTGATAAATATTTTATTTCCTGAGTTTTCAAGTTGCTAACAATTTTGGCTATGAGATGTTCTTGGATTCCAATAATAATCGGGAATGCCACTATAATAACAAAAAAAATTACTAACCATGTAACAATAAATGAAAAGTTATCTGGCATATTGATGTGTGATAAAGTAATACTACCATTGGGAATGAGTATAAAATACTCAAAAACATATAAAAATCCTTCAATGAAAAAACACCATTTTGCATGATTGGTTAGTCTCCCTATTTTTACTAAAAATGGGGTATAAGCTGGTATGATTTTATTGTATGTCATGAAAGAGCAATTACTTACTCTGTATAAAAACCATAATAACCATATATATTCGGCATAACCAATAACACTTATTGATACTGTGATAAATACCATATACACAGCATAGCATCCAACAAGATTCAAGGTAATATAATGCTGGGAAAAAATTCCCCAGAAAAAAACACATAACACAATCACACATAAAACCAGATTTAAAATGTGAAATGCCCTATAACGAAAACGCTTATAAATTTCTCTTAATTCTATATTCTCTGTTTGAACATTTTGAAGTATTTCATCATCCAGAGACATAATTGTATAGGCATATTCACTTCCAAGTGATAATGTGAAAATTATATTGAATGTAAGACAAACTAAGTGTGGAAAAAAATAATCCATAGTTTTTGTATAATCCAATATTATTGTGCCAAGCAAAAAGTTAGACACTAATGGAATCGACATGGTTTTCACTGATATTTTATCTAATAAAAGAATGGGTTTTTCCAATGAACATTCTAAGATTTTGAATTTTATTTTAGACAATATAAAAATTATTTTTTCTTTTAGTTTAAAATGCTTTTTTGTGCATTTGCTTTTATTTTTCATATATTTACCTAACCTCAATATTATATGAAAGGAGTATATAAAATGAACTATGATGTTGTTATTCTTGGAGGCGGTCCGGCAGGGATTGCCGCAGCAATTACATTATCCGGCGCAGGTGTATCAACAGTTTTAATTGAAAAAAATATTTATCCGCGTGAAAAAACATGTGCAGGAATTTTAACGCAAAAAACAGTCTCATTTTTAGAAAAAAACTTTTCTTTTACCCAAACAAAACATGCGTTTTCCGCTAATCAAGTTACAACAATGTACCAAAGAAATAATATGGGGCAGTTTAAAGTACAATTCCCATTCGTTTTTGTACATAGACAGATATTTGATTTTGAATTACTAAATATCTGCCAAAAAAACGGCGCACATGTTATGGAAGGCTTAGCAGCAGTAAAACTATTTCCAGATGAAAACAAGATAATGCTTTCAAATAATCAGTCGATTACATACAAATCCTTAATTGCTGCTGACGGAGTATTTAGCCCTACTCGTAAACAGCTCGGACTAGCAAATGTTCCAACAGCATTTTGTATACAAGACACCATAGAACGAAAGTTATGTCCCCAGTCATTAAGTAAGCTTCAAGAAATTCAAGTAAACTTCGGAGATGTTTCTATGGGATATAGCTGGATTGTTCCATATCAAGAACATATCGCTGTTGGAACCGGTATTTTTACAAAGCAGTTTGATTATCCTGATTTATTAACTAAGCACAATATGCTATGTAAACATCTTGACCTGCCAGAGGCTGCACAACGACGTGGGGCATTTGTTCCAATTGGCGGTTTTGAGAATCAGACTGAACACCCATATGAAAATATTGTCTTTACAGGTGATGCTGCGGGTTTAGTTAATCCATTAACAGGTGAAGGGATATATCATGCATTATTATCCGGTCTTTATGCTGGTAAATCCTATTTATTAAATTATCAAAAATTTAGGACGACTTATCTATCACTTCTGCAACCTATGATAGAACAACTTAAAGAGCAACAGTCATTGCTTTCAAAATTTTATAATCCCACTTTGTTGAGCAATATTCTTTTTAATTTAAAAGATTGTCCGGAATATTTATCTACAGTCTGTGATAATGTAGTTTCATTAGAGAAACAAAGTTATTATTCACTTATTATGGAATTGCAACAATTATTCCGCTAATTAATTTGCTTAGTATATCATTAAATAATTCATAAATATCTATATGTTAGATAATCAAGAACTATTTAATGGTTACTAAATGCTTTTTCTTAGTCTGATAGATAATAAACAATTATCATTCAATTCCTATCTTGAACAAATAATTATTATTTATAATTATACAACATATTGCACTACTTATATCTGCAATTTTTGCCACTTTTTCTACAATTTTTTCTGTTCTTCCCATTTTTGTATAAACCAAGCTTGTATATATTATCTATTACAAAGCATCTATGTTCTGAGTAAATGTGCCATAATTAACCGTTATTGTTTCATCAATTTCCGCACATTCCGACAATAACTCATTTATTATAGTATTTATATTGCGCACTCGCTCAACAGAAACTTGTTGTCCCCCTTCTCCAAATATTTTTATATAACTTGAAGACATCATATTTAAATTCTCCATAGATTTTTTAACATAGTATGTCATTTCAGCTTGATAAAATGTTTTTAATCCGATATTTTTTTCAGCTACCATTAACTTTTTAAATTCCGTCGCAATCATTATATCGTAGACTATTTCATCATCAAAAATATTTATTGCTTTTTTACCATCCAACATTACATTATTTGTTTTCATAAATTTATAATATTTTTGAAAAAGAGGCCACAAAAATATTACAACAACTAAAAAACATATGCCTAAAATAATCAATACCTTGTAACATAAATCCAATTCACTTATTTCTCCACTAAAAGAAAGGGTTACTATCGCTATAATTATTGATACTGTAATCTGGATTCTCAAAGAAATCGTCTCAGTCAATGCCATTCTTAATTGCTTTATTTCTTTATATTCGGAAAAGTTTAACCAGCTACCTGGAAAATTCATTATACTTACCTCCTATAATTAGAGTCTTCTAATTTCATCTTTTAATTTTTCTAAACATTGCACATAACCCCTATACTCTGCCGGAATTACTGCTGACATTACGATTCCTGTCTGAATAGGAGCTACTGTCCGTAATTCAATACTTGAATATGCTCTTTGCCCACCATACACATCCTGCTTCTCTATCTCAATAAGAGATGCTTTACCAGTTTTATCTACCTGCTTTAGCATCTCATACAATCTCCGAACTATCTCCACATATTCGCCAGCAGGTATCCTTACTGATAATCTATTCTCTATCTCTCCGTTATGTTCTTCATATATTTTCTCTCTTACTGATTTCGCATTTCTTATTTTTCTTAAACTATATTTCCTATTTTTTCCTAATGTACCATTTAATTTACGATAAAGATTGAGTTCCCCTAATCTAATCAATTCCTTTCTGGATAATTCAGAGACTGATTCAAATCGTTTACCTCGTTTTAATGCCAGACGCGTAATTTCAAAAGGATTACATTTTCCTACAATATATAATGCCGTCTCAAAATTATTTCTACTATTCATTCTTCTTCCTTCTAACATACTTAATGATAAAGTATTCATTCCTTTTCCTCGCTTTCTTATGCTATTTACTTACTAACAAAAATTATCATTGGTATCAAACAAACCATCCTCATATAATCACCATATATCTCCACATCTTCTTACTGTATCATAAAACCCCTTCATTAAAGTAAATATCACCCCCCAAGGTCATAAAGGAATCATATTTCTCAATCGAAAAATTTCCCTACCTTTTATTAGTTAATTATATAATAAAACCGTGTTCAGAAAAGCGTTATGGAAAAATTTGACAAAAATCAAGAAAAAATAATATTTTGCAATAGACACGCCTGGCAGCAAATTTATTATCCCAATAAAAAACAGGATATCTTATTCGCTAAGATTCCTGCTTCTTATGTTTATCTGCTATATCATTTTATTAAAATATTCCTGACTAACCTGCAACTGCTTCTTCAAGATTTCTTTCCACATCGCTGCATGGATTTCTCCTGAGCCTTTGGAAACTTTAGTTCTGCGTATATTACCGTTATTGTCCTCTTTACGATAGTAGTAATGGTCTGTATCTTTGTATAATTCCCAGCCATCTCTATCGCAAAATCTTTTTAACTCTTTCCATCTTGGCATTGTATCATGCCTCCTATTGTTTCCGGATTATCAGTAATCAAAGCTTTGAAAACATAGGGCATATGTGCTTTACGATTAGGGCTATGTGCATACAACTGATAATTATCATAATACTCAAGAGCATATTCCATAATAGACTGTGCTAAATTTAAACGAGCCTCCTTTTCATTTTTTCCATTTTCCACCAAATCCATTTCATTAAGTGAAAGCGTAATGGAACCGTCATCTTCCACATATTTTTGAGCAGTATAGTGGTAGGCTTCCAAAATTTCTATCATAGTTTCTAAATTTGAAAACCACATTTTATCCCGTGTGCGCTTAATGAACTTAGGCTTTTCATGGATAACACTGTCGCAAATGGTACTCCATTCTTTCCTTACAGTTGTAGCTTGTTCCATAATCATGTCAATCATCTCCCTATTTACCTCCATTATAGCAAAAACGTACACATTGTCAACTATGTACGTTTTATTATATGGAAATTTCTTTGGAAATATACTATATTAGTTATGATTGTTCAAACACTTGAAGCAACTTATCCCTTTTAATCCACACGCATCTCCCGCTGCGGATTATACTGCCGTAATCTTCCTGCCACGGTTCAATATAAATAAAAGTTTTCTTTCCCGTTTCCAATTCCTCTACGTACCAACCGGTTCCGACACTTTCCCACCGCTCATACATCTGATTCCATTTATCCATCTTATCGAGAGTATCTTTACTTGCCCAATCATGACATAAATCAAACAGGACTTCATTTCCTGTACAGTATGCCAGATACTTACCATCAGGTGAAAAAGTCGTGCCGTACATAAATTCTCCCAATTTCTTCAATTCGCCGTCAGGATAACTCATCAGATATGTAGTGTCTCCACTGGAAAACACAATCCAGCCAATCTCTTCATTTCCTTTTATCTGTGATACCTCAATCGGCCAGTCAGTGTCTATGCAAGCCGCCATTTCTATATGCTGTAGCTCTTCTCCATTATCCACGCTGTATATTCCGATACTCTTATTATCCGGCGCGGCAACTGCTAACAAGTTTCCATACTCATCGATTGCGCTTGCAATCTGCGCCCACGACTCCCAGAAGGCATCCGCGCTCCATTCGCGCGCTTTCCGGATAATCTTTTCCCACTTCTCTATTTTTTCTTCTTCCATTTGCTCATATATCTCGCCGTCTTCTTTTCTTTGCATGGCAAAAAGAGCGATGTCATCCCCCTCATACCCCTTTTTCTGTCCAAGCTCCGTACCCTGATAATATATTCTGTCTGTATATATTACATTCATGTAATTATTTTGTCTGGAAATAACCCATTCCAAATCAGGTGAAATATTCCAGACAAGTGGTTCCTCATTATCAAACCATTCCCTATGCGTGCATAGTATCGGCGTATTTCCTAACAGCTTTTCATTCAGTGCCAAATACACCGTTTCTCCTTCCTGAGTCGTACTGACAAAATCACCGTAAATGCCATAGCGGTAATAATCCAGTGTAACCCCATAATCCAGATGTGTCTCCAGAAACATACAGTAATCCATCTTTGCAAATCCATCAAATAAGGGAATGCTATTTTCTTCTATTTGTTCTCCCACACTTGCTTCCACCTGAATAACAGATAATATTACCGTCAATGCTATCCATATGATTCCTTTATTAATGCAAAACAGCCTTCCCGATTTCATCGCAAATCTCCTCTACTCTTATGCCGTCTATATATAAATATCATTCATTTTAAATATTTGCTGCATTTACTTTCTGCTTTTAAAAAAACCGGGAGAACAGACTAATTCTCTCGGTTGCCTTATGCAGTAATTTATGGGTACACTTCATTATGTAGTTTAGCATAATGAAAATAAAAAGTCTACTCTTTTCCCTTTTTTTCTGTTAATTTATTATTACAGATTATCGTTGCTAAAAACGGTTTACATGGTAAGAGAGAGGGAAGTTATTTTGATAGAATTTAAAGATGTCTGCAAAAGCTATCGGGTGGCAAAACGCGGCTCCGGACTTGGCGATACGGTAAAGTCCCTTTTTAAAAGGGAATACAGCACAATTAATGCCATTAACCATTTAAGTTTTACCGTGGACGACGGCGAAATGATAGGCTATATCGGTCCGAACGGAGCGGGAAAAAGTTCCACGATAAAGATTTTAAGCGGAATATTGACTCCTGATAGCGGAATATGTCTGGTAAACGATCAGATACCGTGGAAAGACAGAAAAGAATATGTACGGCAGATAGGCGTTGTTTTCGGGCAGCGTTCACAATTATGGTGGGATATTCCCGTTATTGATTCATTTGAACTATTGCAGGCAATTTATTCCATTCCTGCGCCTAGATACCGCAGTCAGTTAGATGAACTCACCCAGCTTTTGAATCTGGAAGATATATTAAAAACGCCGACCAGACAGTTATCACTCGGTCAACGTATGCGCTGCGAAATCGCCGCATCACTACTGCATGAGCCGAAACTGCTTTTTCTGGACGAGCCGACTATCGGGCTTGATGCAGTATCCAAAATCGCAGTCCGAAGCTTTATAAAGAAACTGAATGAAGAACATAAAACCACGGTAATCCTGACGACACATGATATGCAGGATATTAAGGCCATTACCAAGCGCATAATTTTGATTGGCAGAGGGCAGAAACTTATGGACGGCACGTTGGAAGATTTATACCTTGAGTCTGATGCTGCGGGTACAGAAAATGAAGATTGCGAAATGGACATTGACCAGATTATTGCCAAACTTTACGCCAAACTAAACATCATGTAGGAGGATATCATGAAAAAATACTATTATTTTTTTAAGCTGAGATTCTCCACGGGCATACAGTATCGTATGGCGTCTGTCACAGCTTTGACGACGCAGCTTATCTGGGGATTGATGGAGTGTCTGGCTTACAAAGCGATTGCAGAAGCTTCCTATGGCAATATGCCGATGGACTATTCTTCCATTGTTACATATATCTGGCTCAAAGAGGCTATGCTGGTGCTTTTTAATACATGGGCGTCTGACAATGAACTTTTTAACATGATAATAAACGGAGATATTGCATACGAATTATGCCGTCCGCTATCGCTATATTCCATGTGGTTTTCAAGAATAAGCGGCGCCAGAATATCGGAAACGCTTATGCGTTGTATCCCTGTATTATTATGTGCATTCCTGATGCCGCAAGCCTATAGAATGACATTGCCTGTGAATAGTGTTTCGTTTGTACTGTTCCTTTTAACCTTGTTTTTAGGGCTTGGAATCACAGTCGCATTTTGTATGCTTGTCTATATACTGTGCTTTTTTACGATTTCGCCGCAGGGTTTAAGAATGGTAATGACGGGGGCTGTGGACTTTTTATCAGGAAATATTATTCCGCTGCCGTTTTTCCCACAAAAATATTTGTTCCTATTGGAGCTGACTCCATTCGCCTACATGCAGAATGTTCCATTCAGAATATACAGCGGAGCACTTTCAGGTTCGGAAATGTATATGTGTATATTAAAACAGATTTTCTGGCTGTCGGCATTAACGTTTATTGGCATTACCATATGGAAACAAGCTGAAAAAAGGGTTGTAATACAGGGCGGCTGAGCAGACGTCCTAAAAGAATTTTGAGAGAGCTGCAACAGTAAGTAAAATAATACCGGGGGGGGTATTATAAATATTATGAAAAACTTGAAATTATACCTTAAGTACGCCTCTGTCTGCATGCAGAGCGTAATGCAATACAAGCTGTCATTTATATTGATGATTACCGCACGTTTTATTATATCGTTTTGTGAACTTATCGCAATTAAATTCTTATTTGCGGGATTCAGTCAGCTAAAAGGCTACACCTACGGCGATATTTTGCTGTGTTTTTCCCTTGTCCAGATGTCATTCACATTTTCTGAACTGTTTGGCAACGGATTCAAGGTATTTTCGTCCATTGTGCGAAAAGGTGAATTTGACCGCATGATGTTAAGACCATGTAGTTTAATTCTTCAAATAATAGGAAGCAGATTTGAAGTAGGAAGAACCGGTCCGCTGCTGACTGCGGCTGTTACACTGTTTCTGGGTATCAAATACAGCAATATAGAATTGAATGTGGTGACAATTTTGACAATGGCTTCCATGATTATAGGCGGCACTTTGCTATTTATAGGTCTGTTCATGCTGGGGGCAAGTTTTTGTTTTTTTTCCATCGAAGATACTTCGTTGATTAACGTGCTTACTTATGGGGCAAAAACCCACGGCAAATATCCGCTGGATATCTACGGAACAGGGATAATGCGGTTCTGCACCTACATTATTCCGTATACGTTAATTCAATACTATCCTTTGCAATTTCTATTGGGGAAAACGACTGATTGGCGTCTTGCCTTTTATCCGTTCGGAATTATTGTGTTCCTGCTTATATGTTATTTTATATGGCGGTTCGGGGTAAGGCATTATAAGTCCTGCGGCTCGTAATGATAACAGTAACACCCCAGCCCACAGGCAGCAGGAACGCATATGTTCCCTGACGCAGCCCTTGAAAATCGCCGGTACTTAGTGAAAAAGCTGCTTTTTAGCTTTTGAACTTAGTACCGCTGCGTTTTTCACGGAGCGAGAGCGTGCTGCAAAGGGAACATATGCGTTCCTGCTGCCTGTGGGCTGGGGTGATATAACATGAGGCGGTTATTCTACCGCCCCAATCAGTTCGTTAATATCTTCAATTTTATTACAGCGCATATACTCTTCGATGCCCTCGATTACTTCTATCGTCGTATACGGATTGACGAAATTCATCGCTCCGACGGCTACCGCAGACGCGCCTGCGAGAATAAACTCAATGGCATCTTCCGCCGTCCGAATGCCGCCCATTCCTATAATGGGAATTTTAACGACGTGAGCCGCCTGATATACCATTCTCACAGCTATCGGTTTTATCGCCGGTCCTGACATGCCGCCGGTTTTATTGGCAAGCACGAACTTTCTCTTATGAATATCGATTTTCATACCCGTTATGGTGTTTATCATCGAAAGTGCGTCCGCGCCTGCTGCCTCCGCCGCTTTAGCCATCTCTGTAATATCGGTTACATTGGGACTGAGTTTCATAATGATAGGCTGCTTTGCGTGTTTTTTTATCTGCGATGTAATGTCATACAGACAGTCCGCCTTTTGTCCAAACGCTATTGCGCCTTCCTTTACATTCGGGCAGGAGACATTTATCTCCAATAAGTCCACGGGTTCGTCTGAAAGCCGTTCCACTACCTCAAGATAGTCTTCTACCGTTTTGCCGCACACGTTCACTATCACGCGGGTATCATAGTTTTTCAGAAAAGGAATATCCCTTTCTACAAACACATCAATACCCGGATTTTGAAGACCGATAGCGTTCAACATTCCTCCGTATACCTCCGCCACGCGCGGCGTGGGATTGCCCTGCCACGGCACATTAGCGACGCCTTTGGTAACTACCGCCCCCAGCCTGTTTAAATCCACAAAATCACCATATTCCATGCCGGAGCCAAATGTCCCGGAGGCTGTCATAACCGGATTCTTAAGCGTAACTCCTGCAATCTCAACCTTAGTATTCATCAGATATCCACCTCTTTTGCTTCAAATACCGGACCGTCAGTGCATATACGCGCATTATGCACATGCGAATGATGGTCCACTTCCTTCGTTGCGCATACGCAGCCCAGACACGCACCGACGCCGCACGCCATTCTTTCTTCCAGGGAAATATACGCCTCAATCGAATTTTCTTCTGCATATTTCTTAATCGCGCGCAGCATCGGCATAGGACCGCACGCCATAATTAAATCAGCCTTAAGTCCATGCTCTTTTATCGCGTCCATTACATTCCCGCGGCTGCCTGCGCTGCCATCTTCCGTAGCAATATATACATCTCCGTAACGACTTAAATCCTCTCGCAAAAATAAATCATTGTTACGGTATCCGAGTATAATCTTTTTATCGGCATTAAGTTCTTTGGCAAGCTGTAACATCGGTGGAATCCCTATGCCGCCGCCCATTAAGAAGACTGTCTTTCCTGCCGCCTTTTCAAGCGGAAAGCCATTGCCTAAAATCCCCAGAATATCTACTGTATCTCCTGCCTGATAAGAAGAAAATTCTCTCGTTCCGGCTCCGGCGATACGATATACCAGCCGCAGCCTTCCTTTCTCCTTATCTGCCTCGCATACGCTTATCGGTCTGGGCAGAAGCGTCGCCGCGTTCTTCGGATAAACCGCGACAAACTGACCTGCGTGTGCATATTGCGCGAGTTCCGTCTCCAGCCATAAATCATATATGCTGTTTGCTATTTCTTTTTGCGACACTACTATCGCTTTTGTTTTCTTCTTCTGTTTCATTATTCTTCCTTTCTGCTGTATACAATCTTTCCATCGCATATAGTATACTCTATTACGCCGGGCAGCCATTCCCCTATAAAAGGCGAATTGCACGACTTAGAGGCAAATCCTTCCCGTGTCACCTGCCACTTTTTGTTCATGTCAAAGATAACCAAATCCGCAGCTTTGCCCTCGGCTATGCTGCCTGCTTCCAAATGATAAAATTCTGCGGGTGCGGCGCTCATTTTCCTAATCAGCTCCATCATGGAAAGATATTTAGGCTCTACAAGCTCTCTTATGCCTAGCGACAACGCCGTTTCCAAACCTATTATGCCGCTCGGCGCCTCCGTAATGGCTCTGCTTTTTTCCTCCGCGCTATGCGGCGCATGGTCGGTTGCTATCATATCAATAGCGCCGTCTTTTAAGCCTTCTATTATCGCCTGCCTGTCCGCCTCTTCCCTCAGCGGCGGGTTCATTTTCGCCATGGCGCCATGCTCTATAACCGCATCCTGCGTCAGCGTAAAGTGGTGCGGAGTCGCCTCTGCAAAAATGTGGCTGCTTTTTTTCTTTATCTGCCTTATAAGTTCTACGGCTTCTTTAGTGCTGATATGCTGAATGGACAAATCCGTGCCTTCTTCATCGGCTATCTCAATATCACGTTTCACCATATCTATTTCTGCCTGTCTGTCTGAACCGCCGATTCCCAAGTATTCGGACGCCTTGCCGGCATTGATGCCGTTATTTGCAATATATTGCGGATTCTCTTCATGCAGGCTGATGGGTTTTCCAAGCCTTGCCGCCTTACGCAGAGCCTCACGCAGTAAATCTTCGTTTAAAATGGGAACGCCGTCATCGGTAAATCCGACCGCTCCGGCAGCGCTTAAGGCTTCCATATCGACAAGCTCCTGCCCTTTCATTCCCCGGCTTACATTAGCGCAGGTGTGCACATGGATTCCGGTTTTTTTACCTTTCTCAATGACAAGTTTAAGGGTTTCTTCATTATCCACGGGCGGCTTTGTATTCGCCATCAGCACTACCGTCGTAAATCCGCCCTTTGCCGCAGCCGCAGCGCCGCTTTCAATATCTTCTTTATAGGTAAAACCGGGATCCCTGAAATGTACATGCACATCTACAAGCCCCGGCGCAATTACTTTGCCTGATGCGTCAATATACTCAACCTGCTCCGTTTTGCTTAGTCCGTTATTTAATCCGTCTGTAAAAGTTTTACCCTGTTCCGTAATTGACTCTATTTTACCATCTTTTATAAGTATGTCGCAGTATCCTTCCAAACCTGATTTCGGATCTATTACATATCCGTTCTTAATACAGAACATTTCGGTTTCCTCATTTCCATTATTACTATTCACAGTCTGAGGGCATGAACTCATATGTTTCCATGAGTGATCCCTTGGAAAACGCCGGTACTTAGCGAGGTATTTTCGAGCTTAGTACCGTTGTGATTTTCCACGGAGCGAGAGCGTGTCACTCATGGAAACATATGAGTTCATGCCATATATGACTATTAACAATAATATTGTAACACACCTTTATCCATTCTTCAATCAAACGCCACAGGCTTATCCACAAATTCGGTTTTTACCACCACATAAGGATATGAAGGAACAAGCCGCCCCTTCTCTTCCGCCCCCGGACCTATCAGATTCGTATCTATGTATATTGCATTTCCGGTTTCGTATAAATCATTGACCGCAATGCTGTAGCCTCCTGTCTCCTGCTCCCCATAACCGACGCAGATATACAAAAATCCCTGATCCTGAAATGTAAGTTTAAAAGACTCCTTCTTTTTTTCTTCAATCATGGAAAGCAATTCATCGGGAAGTTTATCCTCTGCAATCACAGTGAACTCCAAATCCTTAATCTTCTCCATCGGATCCTGTTTCTTACCACAGGCAATCACGCCCAAGCACATCACGCATACTGCCAGAACGCTGAATATTCTTTTTGAGCATTCATTCATAGTATTAGTCTTTCCCTTTAATAAATAATTTACTACTAATTTATTATCAAACGTAAAACTCTATTCCTTCTTGATTAAAAAAGTACTGCCAAAATATCTCACAATTAAAATAATTTGCTTTAATTGTCAATAAGACTTATAATTAATTTATGGATAACAAAAAATAGAGAGAAACGGAGGAAAGCAACATGACAGAAGAACAATATAAAAGAGCCAATAGTGCAGTATTTCCGGCAGTCGCCTTTATACTTGGGTATATTGGGGTATCCATGCTGCTGTTCACTATCTCAAGCACTGCAACATGGAGAACATGGCTGCAGTTTGTATCAGCCGTAATCGGTTTGATTATTTCAATAGCCGCATATGTTGCGTTAAGAAAAACCAAACAATGCGGTGTAATTATGATGGTGAGCGCCGCGGCGGTTTATGCGATTGTTAGTTTGTTTGGCACCACAATCGGCACATGGGCATATTCCATACCTATTTTATTTGCATCAATAGCGTATTTGAATAAAAGGCTCATTATAGGCGGTAACGCAGTTTCTCTTTTGGTTACTGTTATCCGGCTTATAATATCCATTGTAAATAAAGATGACAGTTTGTCGGATTTGGTAGTTGCACTAATCGTTCTTGTCCTTATGGCATTTGCTTCTATCAGGGCAGTAATGCTTTTAATTCAGTTTAATGAAGAAAATATGGGCAGTATTAAGGAAGGCGCACGCAAGCAGGAAGAAAATAATAAAAAGATGGTTCTTGTCGCCGAAAATATTTCCAACCATTTTGACAGCGCTATGGAAATGCTTGGCAGTTTAAAAGACAGTATTGAAAGCAGCAACTTTGCGATGAACAATATTGTAGACAGTACGGAAAGTACCGCTGAGGCAATCCAAAATCAGGCGGCAATGTGTGCTGATATTCAGGATAATATGGACAAGGCTGAGGCTGGAACCAAGAAGATGCTTGAAGTATCCCAGAGCACTGATAAAACTGTCGCAGAAGGCGCAGAAGTTGTACAGGAACTTAAAACACAGGCTCTCAACGTAGCGGAATCAAGCAATATCACTGTTGATGTTATTGAAAGGCTTACCGTTAAGGTTGGCGAAGTGCAAAACTTTGTAGGCGCCATATTGAACATTTCCAATCAGACCAATCTCCTTGCTTTAAATGCTTCTATCGAGGCAGCGCGCGCAGGCGAGGCAGGAAAAGGGTTTGCAGTAGTAGCAGAAGAAATCAGACAGTTATCCGAACAGACTAAAGACGCATCAAATAAGATTACAAGTATAATCGGAGAACTTATCGAAGATACTAAGCACGCTAATGAAACCATCAGCGATTCAGCGGCTTCTGTCAAAAAACAGAATGAACTTATTGAGAATACAAAGGATAAATTTGAAAAGATTAAAGAGGAAGTTACGGAACTTGCTGAAAATATAACCAATACAGAGCAGATAATTGCGAATATCCTTGAATCTACAAGTACGATTTCCGACAATATTTCTCAACTGTCGGCAACCAGCGAAGAAGTGGCCGCTTCTTCCACCGAGAGCCTTAGCACTTTTGAAACAACAGTCAGAAATATGAAGAGTACGCAGGATATTTTAGAAAGCATTTATATACTTGCACAAGATTTAGGCAAGGCAGAATAATCATTCAAAATTTTTAAAGGAAATAGAAATATATGATACGACTTATATTAATTCTTCTTTTTGTTTTATTATTTTTAATCGGCAGTATTCCGCTGCTTATTATTGAATATTTTATAGGTAAATTCAATATGGATTTGAAGAACCGCAGTTCACTTGCCATCGTCAACTGGGCATTTCGCGGCTGTCTTCGTATTGCAGGAACCAAAGTTACCGTACTCGGCGAAGAAAATGTCCCAAAAGACGAACCTGTATTATACATCGGTAATCACCGCAGTTATTTTGACATTTTAATTACCTATATCAGAGTTCCAAGACCTACCGGCTATATCGCTAAAAAAGAGATGCTCAGATACCCTCTCCTGCGCAACTGGATGAAATATCTCCACTGCCTGTTCTTAGACAGAAAGGATATCAAGCAGGGATTAAAAACGATTCTGGAAGGTATTGAAAAGGTTAAATCCGGCATTTCCATCTGCATATTCCCGGAAGGGACGAGAAATAAAATCAATGATACGTTTATGCCGTTCCGTGAAGGAAGCTTCAAAATAGCAGAGAAAACCGGCTGCGCCATTGTCCCTATGAGCATCAACAACTCCGCTGCTATTTTTGAAGACCACCTTCCTAAAATCAAAAAAGCCCATGTAATACTTGAATACGGAAAACCTATTTATATGAACGAAATGACAAGGGAAGAAAAGAAAGGCATCGGCGCTAAAGTACAGTCGGTTATAATGGAAACCTACTTTAAAAATAAAGAGTTGCTTTCGGAATAAATTGTAATTCATTATGAATGGAATTGAGTATGTAAATAAAACAAGGGGCTCCAATGCCTGAAAAGCGGTAAGCCGCCCCTTATTTTATTTACATACTCAATTCCAGTTTACTTCAATTCTAGTTCCCCTCGATAGCGCTTATCATAAGTATAAACTCTGCGTTCAAATCCACTTGATTCATTATTCCGAGTTTTTCATTTATTTTCTGATAGTTCCTGCTGCCCACTCCGTCAATATAACTGATAGACTGCGCATTTCTCCCCAGAAAATAGTGTAAATGATTTTCCAGCACGGTAGTATACTCATGGTTTGTTATAATATGGTCTACAACCGCGAGCCTCGTCATTTTCTGAAGCAGTTCCGCATTGTTATCCTGTTCGCTATTTCCCTCTGTCAGATATTTAGAAGCCTTGGAAGCATAAGAAATTTTTTCCACATCCCTCATCAATACGCCGGTTGCCTTATCGCACAAAGTTGAATCAACTTTCTGCTTGGTTGAAATGTAAGTTACACACCCCCAAAATACACTATCGTTATCCATATCAAGTTCGTCTGCATTTTCCAGATAATCGTGCGCCACTTTCCTGTAAGTATATGTTCCGGTTGCCCTATATAATTCCGTAGCTGCAAAAAAATAGTCTTCCGGCGAAACATCATTAATATACTCGCCTGCATATCGATACGCCCTATCCGCCGCTTTAATACACTGTGTTGCAAAGTCTATGTCATAGTTCTGATACAGATAACTAAACTTAGCCATTGCAGCCGCGAAATGAATCGTTGCATCCATCGTAATCTGTTCAATATAAAGCTGATAAGAAGCACTGGAAGCATTCCTGACATTGACCGCCGAATAAACTGCTCCGCTTGTAGCATCCTGCATTTTAAGCAGCCAGTCTGCCTCGTATTTTATCTCGTCTAATATGTCCGGAATCTCATTGCCGCTCTCCGGAATCCCTATGTCGTCCGTAAATACGTGCGCATACAGTTCATATGCCAGAAGCAGATTGTCGATTGCACTACAACACTCCACTACATCCCTTTTTCCAGTCTCGTCAACATGCCAGCCGCCTGATACTTCCATCTGCATCTCAGTATCTTCTTCATACTTAGCCATTTTAGTATGACAAGCGTTATGCGCCGCATTCCCCGCAAACTCCGTTGAAAGCGTAAGTCCGCAGCGGCTATAATAATATTGTTTCAAAGCATCATTAAAAATACTGTCGTAAGGCGTCTGTCCAATCACAAAAGGATATGAACGTCCAATCACTTCCGCCTGTAAATAATATGTTCCGGGGGCGTTATATTCGGAAAAATCCCCATAACTGATATTTTCCTGCGTAGCGTCATTATATCCCATTTGTTCAATAGCGCCCGTATATACCGTCTCACCTGTGGAAACATCAATCAAATCATATGTACTCGGAAGAACTTCCCCCCGAAATACCGCTATTTTTTTACTGTCAGCGGAGTACCCTACCTGATTGACTACGATTTCCGGAAGCGATTCCGGAATAACATAATCAAATTCCGGAGTCAGCCCCAGACTGACAATCTCTTCCTCCGGCTCCTTATTTTCCTCTTCCTGTAAAAATAAAGAATCCATCTCGGCGCACCCCGACAGTATACTTATACATAAAATTATGGATGCTATAATGTGTATATTTTTTTTCTTCATAAATTTAACCTTTGCTTGTTCTGTGTATTCACTCGCAAGCACGCGCTTTCAGCGCTTTATTGTCTGCTTCGCAGACCGCTTGCTCGTTAATGGCGCTGGAAAATCAAATGTCTGCTTCGCAGCCGCTTGATTTTCCACTGCGCTCATTATATCATAAAATCCCCGCATTTTCATCATAATATACAATTTTTTCTTCTATTATCGTACACAGCGTCCTGCTGAATACTTCCATCGGATTACCTTCAAAGATAGCCACATCAGCGTCCTTGCCTACTTCCAGGCTGCCTACCCTGTCAGCCGTTCCGCATATCCGCGCCGCATTTATGGTAATTGAGCGCAATCCTTCTTCCCATGCCAGCCCCGACTTAACGGCAAGTCCGGCGCAGATTGGAAGAAACTGTATCATGGAAACAGGGTGGTCCGTAGTGACTGCCGTGCATATGCCCGCCCTGTTTAAAATTCCAGCCGTCTTAAACGCCATATTCTGTACTTCTATCTTATTCCTGCTCGCCATGTCAGGACCGAGTATTGCCGGAAATCCGCTGTCTCTTATTTCTTCCGCGATAAGGTGTCCTTCGCTGCAATGGTCGAGAGTCATGGATAGCCCAAACTCCTTGGCTATACGAATAGCGGTTAAAATATCGTCTGCGCGATGAACATGCGCCTTTAACGGTATCTTTCCTTCAAGCACGGGAAGCCAACATTCATATCTGAAATCCTTCTCACAATCCTTATCTGCATTTCTTTTTTTCTGATATGCCTTTGCCTCAAAAAGTTCCCTGCGCAGCATCGCAGCAATCGCCATTCTGGTTGCCGGAGATGTATTCTGACCTGAAAAATTTACCTTTGGATTTTCTCCAAAGGCAATTTTCATCGCGGCAGGCGCCTTAACTATCATATCGTCAATGCACCTCCCATGAGTCTTGATAAATGCGAACTGTCCGCCTACCACATTGGAACTTCCCGGTCCTACCATGACAGAGGTAATTCCGGCGCGCAGTGCATCGTCAAACGCCGCGTCCATTGGGTTAATTGCGTCAATAGCGCGAAGGTAGGGAGTCAGCGGATCTACATTTTCGTTGCAGTCGTCGCCCTCCATTCCCTTCTTTTCCTCAGTGATGCCCATATGGCAATGCGCCTCTATAATTCCGGGCATCACAAGATTGCCATTAGCATCAATAACATTGCTGTCATTATTATTCTTCGGGCAGTCTTTCATATTTCCAATCGCGCTAATCTTCCCATTATCCATCGATATAAAGCCATCTTCATACTCATCGCCCGCCATCGTCTTTATATTTCCATGCACAATTGTAAGCATATAATATTCTCCTCAAAGCAACATGGTTTATTGGCTCAACCTACTCATAGGATTAACCGGCTCCCCATCCTTTGTCAGCTTAAAGAATACATTCGCGCCTTCCGAGCTGTAATATTTGGTCGGATGCGCCACGTTTCCTATTATATCTCCCGCTGCCACGTAGCTCCCTTCGCTTACGGTAATATCATCAAGCTGTCCGTAAGTCAGTTCATATTGATTGCCCAAGTCCATAACTACCGTATTGCCAAGCTGAGAATCATAATCCACGGAAACCACTCTGCCGTCCGCTGCCGCGGTAATCGCCTCCCCTTCCGTTGCGGCGATTACTATTCCGGGATTATATTTATACTGCTGTAAGGTCGCAAAATATATAGTCTTGTCCATACTGTAATTTATCAGAATATTGCCAACTATCGGCCACATAAGGCCATCTTCCTCATTAAAATCTAAGAGCGGCTGAACAGTTGTGGCAATCGCCTCTTCTGCAGTTTCGTCAGAAACTACGCTTTCTGATACATCAGTTGCCGAGGAGTCGCTTGGCGCATCTGTCTGTTTTGTGTCGCTTTCACTTTCGGAAGGCTTAGATGCCTTTGCCTCTCCTTCTTTATTTTCATCAAACATGCCTTCCTCATCGCCGGTACTTGTCTTTGAATTATCTTTGTCCTTTTTTTGTCCGCTCTTAGCTGCGCTCTGCGTGGTCTGCCCATCTGTTTCTTCCGGCGGATTTTCAGATTCAACAGGCGTATTATCCACATTCTCTACGCTGTCTGAATTAGCTTCCTGAAAACCGGGATCATAATCCAAGTCATCTGTTCCTATTTCGGCAAAAAGAGCTTCGTCAACTTCATTTGGCAATGCGTTTTCGTCAGTTTCAATTACACTAAAATCCAGAACATTGCTTTCCTCTTCCGTCTGTCTGTTGCTTCTGACGAAAATACCCGTTGCCGTAAGCGCCGTCAGCACAAGCACCGCCGAAGCCAACATAATGATTCGTTCTTTACTAACACCATTTTTATTCCTTTTCATGCCCATAATTTAAACTTTGCCTCCTACTGAGAAATCATTTTCGTTTTATGGTGTTTAGTCTTTCCCGAATCTTACATATTATTCAATTTTTGCTAATTCTGTATTAAAAAAGTATTTTTTTAAAATCTGATCGAAACTTTCACCCGCAGCAGCCCTCTTATTGGCATCATACTGACTCATGCCAAAGCCATGACCCACCCCTTTAACATGGAAAACTACCGAATCGTCCAACTGCTGCATTTGAAAACATGCGGAATTAAGCCCCAATTCAGTGCGAAATGTTTCTCCGCTGCATTTATTGCCATGAATCCAAACCTCCGTCACATAACCCGCGCTGTCATATATAAATTCCGGCATTTCCCACAATTCTTGTGATTTATTTTCTGTCCCAAACAATTCCCTTATCAATAAGCAGTATTCTTCTCTTGGTATAGTTTTCTGCGTCTGAAAATTATCCGCCTGAATATCCTGACTGCACTCTACATTTACCAGATATGGGTATTCATTATTTCCAAAGACTTCCCCTGCGTTTCTGCTCTGACCGCCGCTGACCGGAAAAAACGCTGCCTTCGCCGGTTTTCCCCCATATGCCAGAAAGATTCCGTCCGTCTCGCGTACTGCCTGCTCATATAACGTATTTTCTTCCAATCCCAGTGTTTCATTCCGATGATATAGAGCTGCATCGTCCTGTATTACAGGCGAAGCGCCGTTATTAACAAAGAGCCGCCACAGTTCTGTCCTAAGAAGCACAGCCTGCGCTTTTAACGCTTCTAATTCGTACTGCATACTTCCATCTTCTAAGCGCGGCATGGTAACTTCCAGCTTATAAGTAAGATATTCCCGCATGTTAAGCCGTCTGATTCCCCAACTTTGCGAAAGACTTATTTCATACCGTTCGTCTATTCCAATACTTTCATCCGCCGTATTGTCA
Source organism: Butyrivibrio sp. (assembly GCA_023664865.1). Lineage (GTDB taxonomy): Bacteria > Bacillota > Clostridia > Lachnospirales > Lachnospiraceae > UBA3282. Next base: position 102,449 of record JAMPEU010000004.1, read on the forward strand.
ATAAACAATTTTGTTTCCTCGCCTATATGCCCCCACAGGCACGAAGCCACATACGGCAGTAAAAAAACAAACAAAAGTATGGAGCCGACATCCCGATACGGGCTGTTTCCACGCATACCTTTGTTTGTTCTTTTTTGGACGATTCTAAACATATTCATAGCGCACCTCTCTTCATTCTATGTAGAAGTGTGCCTATTAATACTTTAAAGATGATTCTATTATTGTGCCAGATCCAAGTGCTGCACGGTTCCGACGTTGCCGTTCTCATACAGGAAGATGCCTGTATTCCTGATTACGCCGTTGCTGCGATTATCCGACATAGAATTCAGGGCAAACTCCGTTGCCGAATTCTGTAAGCAGATAGCTCCCACGCCAGCCTCTTTAAGAGTGTACAGCTTATCCTTGCCGTTCTCATCCTTGGTCCAGATTAGCAATTTCTCCCATACGTCATCGTCTTCGTCAATCCAGCCGTCGCCATCGCTGTCATACACAGCCAAATCTCCAAACCCGTTGCCTGATTTGGTTCCGAACAACTCACTCCCATCATTGATGGCACCGTCATTATTCAAATCCAAAGCCAGAAAACCGCTGCCTGCCTGTAAAGAAGAAATTTCCTCCTCTTCACCGTCACAGTCTAAATCAAAGAAAAACTTCTGATCGGAAAGCTGGGCAATATTTGCGTTCAAATTAATAACCAGCGGGTCCGTGTAAGTGGTATTCAACGCCTCAAGACCATAGTTTTCCTCATAATACTCCGCGAAGCTCCTGCTCATTTCCAGATTAAGTCCGAAGTTTATCTCCCTGCCGTCAGCCGTCCTAACAACTCCGTTAGTGCTAAAAGACGTACTCTCCGCCTCGTAGTGGAAAGACTGATTAGAGATTCCAAAAAATGTTCTGGAAGACAGCCCCTGCGAACTAAAACCCGAAGAACCTGAACCGGCACCCCATATCTCATCTAGCGTTTGCCTGTGGCGGTCTCCAAACAAAAGATACATAAGAAATTTCATGCAGTGCTGTCTTATGCTCTCTCTTGCCTCTAACTCTTCATGACTTGACGATACCCTGCCTGTATTTGACAGGCTCCTAAAGTGAAGCGTAATATCGTTTAGAGCGTTCTGCGCGTTATCGCTCTCTTCCGTATTCTCCGCTTCCCCCTCCATTCCCAGAAAGCTTCCCAGAAATCCATTTCCATTTTCAGCCGCTAAGCTTCCTGTTTTGCCCGTATAATATGAACGGACATTTCTTGCTGTTACAGAAGAATATCTTCTGGCGGATTCCATTCCTATACTGCTGGAATCAATTCTCAATAATACCTCCTTTGCTCTACCCAATTTTGCCGTCACAAAATAAAAAAATGGCATCTTACTTGGAAATCCTTTTCCTATAAAACACCATCCGTGGGCAGATATTATTAAATATTCAAGGAATGACCGTCTGGCCAAGAGCAGCCACCCCTTGTGATTTATATATCGGCCTTTTAATTTTTTTCTTTAATTTTTTTAACAAAATTTTCTATTCAATGTCTGGGGGCGGCATGAGTCCATATGCTTCCGTTTAAGGCACGCTCTCGCTCCGTGGAAAATCGCAGCGGTACTAAGTTCAAAAGCCAAAAAACGGCTTTTTCACTAAGTACCGGCGTTTTCCAAGGACCCTAAGCGGAAGCATATGAACTCATGCCGCATTCAACTATACTCTGTTATAGTTAATCAGGCATCCCTTCATAATAATCTGGCGTTCTTCGTCTGTCAGCTCCCCTAATTTCAGTTCAAAAGGCTTCAGCAAGCCGTTTTCCACTGATACCGTGTATGCAGTAATTATTTCCCATTTTTCCTCTACCGCTTTTCTTATATCAGGAATGAAAAGGTAGTCCAGGTTCTTAAACGGAAGTTCGCCCTCTTTAATAATGAAAGGAAGCATACCCCAGTTAATCAGGTTGGAGCGATATCTCTTCGTCGCATATTCGTTCGCAATATTCGCCCAGCCGCCAAGTACCTTCTGACAGCTTGCCGCCTGTTCCCTTGCCGAACCGTCGCCCGGTTTGACTGCAAAAATCGTAGAGCCGAAACCTGTATTCACATGTGAAGCGTTGGCAAAACTCTTCTTAACTACGCTCATCACAGGTTTTACGTCAGGGTGGGCGCCGCAGGGATGCTCCCCTGCCATTCTCGCCTTCTCCGCTTTCTGAATATCCTTAGCGCGTCCTACGTACTCAGGATCTTTTCTTGAAAGCGTGAACTCTGCAAGTCCCAGCGGATTAGAACGGTAGGACGATGTTTCACCGGAAGGAATCAGCTCATCCGTGGTCGTAACAGGATCGTGTATCTCAGATACCACCCTAAGCACCAGATTCTCAGGTAATTCACCCATAGCAGGCCAGTCTTTAATATTAGGTCCAAACTGAATCTCAACGCTCTCATCTGCCACGCCGTGGGAATCAAAAACACGGTTCGCATAGATGTTAGCGTCAAAGTGATATTTATATTTACCGATTTCTCCATCAAACTCAGTCGCCGGAGTCAATACGCCCTTGTTTGCAGCCGTAGCCGCAATCGAACGCGCATCCATAAGAGCCACGGAGGAAATCTGACCGTTTTGCAGCTTAGAGCCTTCTCTGTTCGGGAAGTTTCTTGTAGAGTGACGGATGCTGAAAGCATTATTTGCCGGAGTGTCTCCCGCTCCGAAGCACGGTCCGCAGAATGCAGTTTTCATAACTGCGCCTGTCTCCAATATTGCCGCTGCACAGCCGTTTTTGATAAGCTCCATATAAACAGGCATGGAAGCCGGATATACGCTGAGTGTAAAGCCGTCAGAGCCAATGTATGAACCTTTCAGTATATCGGCTGCCGCGCAGATATTTTCAAATCCGCCGCCTGCGCAGCCTGCAATTATCCCTTGATCCACAAGGAACTTGCCATTCACTACTTTTTCTTTAAGCGAATACGGTACTGCTCCGTCCAGACTTACTTTTGCCCTTTCCTCAACGTCATGAAGAATATCGGACAAGTTGGCGTTGACCTCTTCTATTGTGTATGTATTGCTGGGGTGGAACGGCATAGCTATCATCGGTTTTATTTCCGATAAATCCACTTCAATCATGCCGTCATAATATGTTATCTCACCCGGATTTAGTTCGCTGTAATCTTCACTTCTTCCGTGAATATCATAAAATTCCTTAATCTTATCGTCAGTCGCCCAGATTGACGATAAACAGGTCGTCTCCGTTGTCATGACGTCAATGCCGATGCGGAAGTCTGCGCTTAAATTCTGCACTCCGGGACCTACAAATTCCATAACCTTATTTTTGACATACCCATTGGCAAATACCGCGCCGATAATCGCAAGCGCCACGTCCTGCGGTCCTACGCCTTTTACAGGTTCACCTTTTAAATAAACTCCGACTACCTCAGGCATATTGATATCATATGTCTGCGAAAGGAGCTGCTTAACGAGTTCAGGTCCGCCCTCGCCTACAGCCATAGTGCCAAGTGCGCCATACCTGGTGTGGGAATCGGAACCAAGAATCATTTTGCCGCCGCCCGCAAGCATCTCTCTGGCAAACTGATGAATGACAGCCTGATGTGGCGGCACATACACGCCGCCGTATCTTTTGGCGCAGGTAAGCCCAAACATGTGATCGTCCTCATTAATCGTACCGCCTACCGCGCAAAGGGAATTGTGGCAGTTAGTAAGGACATACGGAATAGGAAATTTGGTAAGTCCCGACGCCCTTGCCGTCTGAATGATGCCGACAAAAGTAATGTCGTGCGAAGTCAGCTTATCAAACTTGATTTTCAATTTCTCCATGTTTCCCGATGTATTATGCGCCTTAAGAATCCCATATGAAATTGTGTTCTGCGCCGCTTCCTGTTTACTAACATCTTTCCCGGTTCTGCTTTTTACCTTAACGACCGCCTCTGCATCGTCCGGTATAATTTCCGTACCATTTATAAGATACGCTCCGCCTTTTAATAAATTAATCATGTCAATCCTCCCATTAAGTTATTTTTAAATTTCTAATATATTATTACTATCCTCAGTTCATGCCGCATTTAAGCATATACAGCAGCTATTTATTTTTTGATTCCTTAAAAATCCAAATCTTACTTAAAATATAATTTGCTATGATAACGACAGCCTGCGCTATAAGCTTGGCGATTTTAGAATTAATATGCGCAACGTCTACCATAAGATACATTAGCGCAAGCTCCAATAACTCTGTGGCAATCCGCGCCCCGATAAAGGAACAGAACTCCTTAAAAATATCTGTCTTCCCCATATTTTTACTTTTGAATACAAATGTACGGTTTGTCCAGTATGCAAACACCACAGTCAGCAGCCACGAAAGCGCCGTTGCAATCATATAGCCTATGTGCAACCATGTTTCAAATACATAGAACAGAATATAATTCAGCACAAAGGCAAGAAAACCAAAAATCAGGTAATTCATGCCCTCCTCATGTTCTTTATACATACCCCACGCATACTTGAATATTTTTTTCATCTGCCAAACGCCTTTCTATACTTATATATTTTCGCTTATATCTTTCCGTTTATCTTTCTCTTCGCACTTTTCCGCCTTCCACACGGTATACTATATCACATTTTTCAATCGTCTGTAACCTGTGTGCAATAATAATCAGTGTCTTACGTCCATGCAGTCTGTTAATGGATTCCATTATAGCAGCCTCCGTATCATTATCCAATGCCGAAGTAGCCTCATCAAGTATCAATACTTCCGGATCTTCAAACAACGCCCTTGCAATGCTGATGCGCTGTCTCTGTCCGCCGGAAATACGGATTCCTCTTTCGCCTATACATGTATCAAGGCCTTCGGGAAGCCCCCTTACAAATTCATCCAACTGCGCCTCTTTAAGCGCTTCCCAGACCTTATCATCATCGATATCCTCATCTGCATACCCAAACGCCACATTATTACGGATTGTAGAATCAATCATAAAAATCATCTGCGGAATATACCCGATATTTTTAAGCCACTCCTGATAATGTTCCATTACGTCCATGCCATCCGCCAGAATCTCTCCGTTTTGCAGCCTGAGCAGCCCCAAAAGGATATCCACCACAGTTGTCTTGCCCGAACCGGTAGTTCCTACGATGCCGATGCTCTTGCCGATGGGTATCTCCATGTCCGCATTGTCAAAAATCAACGTCTCGGTATTCGGATACTTATATGTTATATTCTTTAATTCTATCTTATCCTTTATTTCCAGTTTATTAACTTCAATTTTCTTACTGTAAGTCTCCGCATTGTAATCAACATTTTCATCTCTTATTTCTTCCTGCAGATTATCGCTGACGCCCATAAAGAAAGGTTCAAAATAAGCGATTGAAGTCAAGTGATTATTTATTCTGTTAGCGCACGGAATAAGTCTGGTAGCCACTACGGCAAGCAAACCTATCTGCGGGATTATTTCCAATACCCCCACTCCTCTTATAAGCTGCAGCATCATATACAGAATCATGCCGGTCATTGCCACGGTTTCAATCAGTAATCTGGGAGTGGCGTTATACAGGTTGTACCTCTGCACTGCGCTCACATACCCATTACCGCATTTGGCATATTCGTTTATAAAATAGTTCTCTTTTCCTGCAATCTTTATTTCTTTAATTCCCATGACAGACTGCTCAATCCACTTGAAAAGCCCGCTGTAATATTCCTGATTTTCTTCGCCCGCCCGACGCATTATAGGTTTTAAAATACATTTTATTATAAGCAGAACAACAATTAGCAGCGAGGAAACTGTAATAGTCATCCATACGTCTTTCAAGATGCTTACCGTCACAAGGCAGACAAATACGATGCTCTCGCTGACAAGCTGCAGCAGCGATAAGATAAGCCCATACATATTGTTGACGTCCGAAGTGATATTCCTCTGTATAACAGCCGTATCCGCATTAAGATAGTATTCATAAGGCCGCTGCATGAAGTTAATCATCATTCTTCTGGAAGTTGCAAACTGATTGGTATATACAAATTTCAACTGTACTTTCTGTTGAAAAAATAAATAGATATTTTTCACAGCAAATATAACAACCATTGCCGTCATAATAAATATTGTCAGCGAACGTTCATCATTAATTGAGAAAATGCGGCTGATAACCTGCAGATATTTATGTTTCTCTACCGCATTCTCTTCTAAGACTACATTCATGACAGGTATAATCATAGCCACGCCCAAAGTCTCCAATGCAGCGCCTATCAGCATTATTATAACTAACAGCGCCATTTTCCTTTTCTGCTTCCTGTCCAGTAGAACCATCAATTTTTTATATATTTTCTTCATTTTGCATTTTAACCTTTAATTTAAATATTTTCGTATTTTATCACATATATTCATTCTGCCGATGTATCTCCGGAGCTTCGTACTTATCCATAAAGTCTTCTCCAAGATACACAATTTCATCGGCAAACCGAATCATATCCGGAACAGTAAACACAGATATCACTTTCTTAAAACGGACATTCGGAAGAAAATTCAAAATCTCCATAGGGAACTTGCCTTCAAGCACGATATGTTCCGGAAACTCTTTTACATAATCAACCAAATCCCTCGGATGCGGCTTAATCAGCACTTGATATTTCTTTCCGTTTTCTTCCCCATAATCTTTTATTATATCTGCAAAAATACGCTTTCTAACTTCCAAATCACAAAGCGGCTCTGTCAAAACCAATATTTTATCCGCACTGCTGCTGTTAAGTTTCTGCCTGAGTTCTTCCATATTGGCAATAAACAAGTTGATAAGCAGTCCCTTATCTTCTTCCGATAAATGTTCTTCAAGTTCAGCAATCGACTGCTCAATATATTTATTATGCGGGAAACGCAGCTTGCTTATATCATTGACTTCCATATCCATACAATATTTTGCATAACCGTTGCGTATAAAAATCAGGTTGTGTGCCGCAAACCATGCTTTTATTTCAAAATGCCCCCTGTTATCATATCTTGCCTCATCACAATACTGCGTACTATTAGGTCCGTCATCAAGCGCATGGTAATAGATTTTCTTATAACTCAAATAATATCCTATCGGATCTGCGTCGCAGAATACATATATGTCATCGTACTGTTTAAAGTCCACAGGCATATAGGGTTCCTGAAGTTTCCCGAACTTCTTCGTAAATATAATGCGCGCAGCCATGTTTATCAAAAGATTTCCCCTGTCTTTGCGGTATTTCTCAAGCTGCGGAAAAAAACTATCCCGCTTTTCATCCAACCAATAAACTTTCGCAAACAGCCCGCACTTCCGCGCCCTCTCGTCCATATCCCCAAAATCGCTTGACAATCTGCTGAGTATCAGCTCAGCTTGTCCCTGTTCTTCTTTAGGTAAAAACAATTCCTTTAGGCATGTCATATATAAATGATAATAAGTATGGCATACATATATTCTTTTTCTCATGTCAAATATTGTTCCTTTCATCAACTACTACTTTTATATATTACCACTTTATCCAAATACATAAAAGTATTATAGCATAAACCGCATTTTTTTTGTATAATAAGTATCAGTAATAGGGATAGGAGTAAAACAGCAAATGAACAAAAAGAAGTGGATGCCCTTTATTTGGCTGGTTGCAGCGGCACTCGCAGTAGAATTGATAATCTGTAATTTTTCTGCGGTAAAAAGTCTGTTCTATAGAGAACGTCTTGCTTTCCAGAATATTATTGTGGAAGGCGGCATTGAGACAAAGGAAGACTCCGGAGAATATATTGTGCCGAATGGCTTGCTCACGCTGCATATTTCAGACGTGGACAAGAAAATACACAATCTGTTCTTTGACATGGATTTCCCTGAAAATACTGTTATCCCTTATATTGTCATGCTTACCGATGGGGCAAATTACTATCCGTTTCTTCTTCCGGAACAAGTCATCATGCCCGGAATCAGAAAAAGCCTTTATGCGAATGTCTATACAGCAGGAAACACTGGAAGTATAGATGTGCAGTTCACGCTTCCGGAAAACAGCACGGTAGCAATAAACGGAGTCTACGCTAACGTCCACATTCCGTTTATGTTAAATCCTGTCAGGTTTCTGTTCTTTGTGGGAGTCCTGTTCTTATTTTACTATGCTTTATCCTGCCAAAAATCAGACGTTTTCGCCCTTAGTCCTGAAAACGTTTTGTCTTCTCCGTGGAGCTGTGTGTGCCAAAACAAGAAACAATTTCTTATTACTATAATAACAATTCTCCTTCTTATAGGAATGGCGTGGAAATTAGCCAATATAAATCCAATGTTTACTGAGCCGAAGTGGCCGCATCATAGGCAGTATCAAGAACTTGCCGAAGCCATATCTCAGGGACATTTTTATCTGGAGACGGAACCTTCAGAGGGGCTTATAAATGCCCCCAACCCCTACGACACTATTTATCTTCAGGCAAATGGCATCGACTATCTTGCGGATTATGCTTATTATGACGGAAGGTACTATGTATATTTTGGAATTGTCCCCGAACTGCTACTGTATCTGCCCTGTTACCTTATAACCGGAAACCATATGCCTAACCATTTATCCGTCTTTTTCTTCTATTGCGGATTTATTTTGACAGTCTTTGCGCTTTACCGGGAAATATGCAGAAGATGGTTCCCTCACACGCCGTTTATCGTATATCTTCTGTCCGGCATCATCACTACATGCAGCGGAAATTATCTATTCATTATCGCGCGGCCTGATTTATACAACGTGCCTATCATGGCAGCAAACATGTTTACAGTTGCCGGTCTGTGGTTATGGATAAAGGGAAAATATGCTGAATCTCCAAAAGTTAAAAAGGCAAGTTTTCTCTGCGGTTCTTTGTGCATGGCATTAGTAGCCGGCTGCCGTCCGCAAATGCTCCTGTTTTCTGCTTTGGCAATCCCTCTTTTCTGGGAAGAAGTAATTAAAAAAAGGGAATTGTTCAGTCGGAAAAACTTATGGGATACCGTGTGCCTCTGTGTGCCGTATATAATCGTCGCAGTGGGAATCATGTACTATAATGCTGCAAGATTCGGTTCTGTATTTGACTTCGGCGCAACATACAGCCTTACAAGCAACGATATGACTAAGCGGGAATTTAATCTGCATCAGGCTCTATTAGGCTTGTGGCATTATTTTTTCAGGCCGCCCGTAGTCGAAAGCGACTTCCCTTTTCTACAGGGAATCCAGATAGTTTCAGACTCCTATATGGGCAGGCTTAATGCTGAATTTACTTATGGCGGATTATTAGTTTCCAATGCTTTCTTATGGATACTGCCCTTAATCGGCAGTAAAAAAGAGATACTTAAAAACAAAAAAGTTTATGCCTTTTCACTATTGAATATTGGCATTTCCTTTGCCTTATGTATATTAGATGTAACATACGCCGGAATTTTACAAAGATATATGGCAGATATGATATGGGGAATATGGCTTGCCGCCGTACTCCTCTGGTTTGCTTGGGCTGAAAAGGCAAAAAGCGGCAAAACATTAACAACCGTCGTACTCTGTCTGACGGCAGTATGCCTTATTCAGACTGTTTACGCTTTCGGAATAGTATTAGGAAACGGAGACTTGGGCGCAAATATACAACTCGCGAATCCAAATCTCTATTACTACCTAAAAGAGCTGTGTACGTTCTAATCAAATGCTTGATGCCCGATTTCCGTCATTCCGGTTCATACTCCACATGGACATACTTAAGCGCCCTATCCCCTGCTGCCATAGCTTCTTCTGCATTATCGCAGGACGTAATAATATATCCGAGCCTGTCGTTGCTGGACTTGGTTCCATTCACGATGTCTCCGCTTTTTTTATCAATAACCACTTCCTCGACTCCCGCTAAGTCGTAAACTTCATCATCAACCGTAATACTCTTTATTTTACCTTTTTCACCCTGTATGAAATGAATCGCCGCGCCCTTTTGACTTTTTGGCTCAATATCTATTTTCGCTCCCGTGGCAAGCAGTACAGAAGCTCCTACCATATCAACTCCTGTGGATAAGGGTACTAGTTTGGAAGTAATATAATCTCCGCCCAGCCTCGCGGCAAGCTCCACGATTTTAGGTCCCTGCCCAGTCACCTTTATTTCAGTATGCGACGGTCCGTTCTTAAGCCTGATGGCGGATATAGCCTGTAAAGCCACTTGCTTTATGCCCTCCTGTATCTTGGCGCTTAAGCGGCTAGGCTCGCTGTGCGCGATTTCCACAAAATACGGCGGCGGCGTAATATACTTGTCGGTAATGGTAATAATCGTAGTCTCGCCATTTACCGTCATAGCCTCTACGCTTACCTCCGCGCCTTCCATGTATTCCTCTACCATGACCGTACCGTTTCTCGAGTTGCTTTTACTGTATTCATAAGTATTAAGCAATTCTTTATTTGTTTTTTTTACAGAACTATCTAATAGAACCACTCCGCGGCTGCCTGCATTGTCCGCTGGTTTAACTATGCAGCAGTCATTCAGCTTATTTACCGCATTTATAAATTCTTCAAAATTTCCCACGGCATAATATTCCGGAATCGGTACGTTATTTTCCTTAAGCCGCTCTCTCATATAGCTCTTGATTGTAGCGCACAATGAATCTTCATATGCCAAATCCGGCTGTTTACCCAGCTTTTCATTCACATATGCCGCCGTCCGCACAGGTCCGTCGCTGGTAGACGTAATCACCACATCAGGACTATATATTAAAGCCTGACGGTAGACTTCTTCCATATCAAGGGTGCTTACCACCAGTTTCACATCAGCCAGCGCAAATCCTACTGCGTTCTCGTCATAATCCACAAGGATAATCTGATATCCAAGTTCTTTTGCTTTTTTAATTGCCGGAACCTGCAGCGCACTTGCACCTAAAATCATCATCTTCTTCTGTGTTTTCATCTTAATAACCATGCTTCCTTCTCAGCCTGCGCCTATTCTATATGCTCCCATGCAAGCGGCGTTCCCTTTGCAATATCATTCTTCGCCTTTTTCCCTAATATTTCATCATAATACATGGTGTGCATGCCGAATGCCGGGCGGATAGAGCGCACGTTTTCTTCCGTGAACATCTCGCCAGCTTTCATATCTTTCACCACAAATAGGGAACGTCCATCCTCTCTGCTCTTTTTCTGCTTATCCGTCAATTCGTATGTCACCTTTCCGAGCGCCTTTTCCACTATGCGGATTTCGTCAACCATCTGCTTAAATTCCGCGGGTTCCATGGAAAACGCCGCGTCCGGTCCGCCGTCCGCCCTCGAAAGAGTCAAATGCTTTTCTATCATTTTTGCTCCCAGAGCTACGCTTGCAACCGCAACTGCAGTTCCCATGCTATGGTCCGATAATCCGGTAAGTACGTCGAATACCTGCGCCATATTAGGAATTACTTTCAGATTCATATCCTCATACGGCGACGGATAAGTAGATGTGCATTTAAGCAATACTATCTGTTCATTTCCTTCCTCTTTACATACACGCAGCGCTCTTTCAATATCCTCAAGGTAGGCGATTCCTGTCGCAAAGATAATCGGCTTTCCCAATTTTGCAATCTTACGGATTAAAGGAATATCATTAATTTCAAAAGACGCCACTTTATAAGCGGGCATATCCATTTCGTTCATAAAGTCTACCGCCGAAGCGTCAAATGGCGAAGAAAAGCACTCCATTCCAAGGTCTCCTGCAAGTTTCATAAGTTTGGGCTGCCACTCCCACGGCGTATATGCCGTTTCATACAATTTATGGAGAGTCGTACCGTCCCAGATTGTCCCTTGCGTAATCTGGAAATATTCATTATCGCAATCCAGAGTAATAGTATCCGGCGTATATGTCTGAAGTTTTACCGCGTCTGCTCCCGCTTCCTTAGCCGCACGTATTATTGCCTCTGCGCGGTCATAGTTCTGCAAGTGGTTTGCAGATACTTCCGCCACAATAAATGTCTTTTCCCCTTCTCCTACATATCGGCTTCCTATTTTTATCTTTTTCTCCATATACCAGCTTTGTCCTTTCTATTTTCTCAACATCATCTGATATTTGATTTCCGCAAGTTCCCAATCTGAAAGATTATCTATATCCTGAACTTCTGTTTCACTCATGATAATCGGCACATAACCATCCGGCAAATCTCCCCTGCACGCAAGGTATTTATCCACATTGTAGCAGTAAAACTGTCCGCAGTCATGATAAATCGTCTCCAAATCCTGCGAGCGTTTCAGTGCATTTTCAGGATAACAGTATTCCAGCCTGCCGTTTCTAATAGACATCCCCCTCTGCGGTGGGAAAGAGAAACCCATCACAGGCATGACTCCCGACGCTTTTTCCTCTATCAGAATATTCATTGCGTTTCTTAATTTTTCGGCTGTGATAAACGGCGCTGTCGGATAGATACACGCCATATATTCAAAAACCTTTCCTCTTTTCTCATACTCAGCCAGAACTTCCATAAGCACATCGTCAGTACCTGCAAAATCGTTAGAACATTCAGCGCTTCTCATAAAAGGCACGCTTGCTCCTGCTGCCTTGGCTATATCCGCTATTTCATCGTCGTCGGTAGATACCATTACCTCTTCAAAGAGTTCCGAAGAAAGCGCCGCTTCTATAGAATAGCAGATAATCGGTTTTCCTAAGAAGTCCTTTTTATTCTTTCCCGGTATTCTTTTGCTTCCGCCCCTTGCTGTAATAATAGCTATTGAATTCATTATAATCCCATATTCCTTTCATGCTTTCAATTTATAGGCGGCATATACTGTCCGCAATCCTCATTGCGCCCCTGCCATCTGCCACCTCGCGCATTTTCTTCCTCATCCGCTCTTGAAGTTCTCTATCCTCGATTATGCTCTTTAAACCGCCGCATATATTCTCAATACATGCGGTCCTGTCCTTTCGTATATCCCCGGCAAACAGCATTATTTCGTTTTGTGCAAAAAATTCACTGTCATAGCGTTGATTATCCGCGCTGACGAAAAACACTGTCGGCACACGTACTGCGCTAAGCTCAAACAGCATTGTACCTGCCGCCGAAACTGCCGCCTGACATTTTCGCATCAGCTCCGCCATGTTGTTTACATTATTATACAGCATGATATTAGGGTACTTGTCTGCCAGCAGCTTAAGTTTGTCATAATTCTGACTAAAACCTCCGACCACCACATGAAAAATCATTCCGGCAAGAGTCTCATCAAGCATAGCTTTTTGCAGAATCCCCGTAAGCGCGTCGCATATGTCTCCGCCTCCCGAACTTAACAGCACATGTATCCCGTCGTCTGAATTATCTGCGGCTGTCTCTAAATCCGGACTAAACTCTTCCCTTAACGGTACATAATCCGTTCCCAGCAGCAATTCGGTTTTTCCTGCATATGCTTTTTCATACGCCTCTTTATAGGGAAATCTGACATGATACGCATTGTAATTTATAATTATGTCCGCAGGATATACCGCATCAAAGCAGTCGTCTATATAGATGAGCCGGCATATATCCTTTAAGCCGCTAAAATATTCGGGAACCGCCTGATATGAGTCAACTAACAGTTTCTTACATTCCGCCTTTTGCAAAGCTTCGCGCAGCTTAGGAAGCTCCGCTTCCATATCGTTCCACTTTGTATTCAGGCATACCGCTTTAAACCCTGCCTGCGCAATCAACCCATGTGCGTATTCATCGGCGGTAAAAAATATCACTCGGCAGCCCTTATGCGCAAGCTGTCTTGCTATTGTAATGCAGCGCATAACATGTCCCATTGCCACAGTTTCATTTGCGTCCACACGTATTCCGACGATACTGTTTTGTTCGTCGTGCATTTTATTACCGCCCTGCTTGTCATATTGTTCCAGCACATCCGTGATACGCTGCATTTCCATGATGCCGTAACGCTGGTCTATCGGCAGCGCAAGAATATGTTCAAAAATATACCTCTCATCCTGCGTCAGTATGTCTTCGTTCTCCCTGCCGATAGGCCAGAGAACCGGAGCATAGATATCATTAGAACTCAAAAAGCTCTGCAAATCTTCTCTATTATTAACATAAATCGGAAAATACAACGGTGCGGGAGTTGTGACATTCTCCGCTTCAGTGTCCCATTCATAACATTCTTCACAGAACACAGGCACAAATTGTTTCATTCCGCTCAATTTTTTATATAGGTATTCGCAGTTTTCTTTTCTTTGCTCACTGCAGCGCATCTCATCCTCCGCCATGAGTATGCCTGCCGCCTCGTCCGACAGTGCGCAGATTCCTTTATGGTTATCCAGCCATTGCTCCATCTGACGGTTTTTCTGCAAATAATCCGCTTTCAGCCTCCGTCTGCTTTCAGCGTTTCCATGTCCATGCAGATATTCCCACTTTTCAGTCAAAAGTTCCAGTCTTTTTTCAACGAATTCCGTGTTTGGCTTAAGTTCTTCGTCCGATATGATTTCATCAGCCGCCAGAAATCCTCCGTCGGGTACAGGATACCACTTGCGCAGACTTCCTACTACATAGTCCGCCTCTTTTCCTACATTGTCTAAATAATACGACTGAGTTACATCTTCCATGATACAGATGCCCTGCTTTTTCCACTCTGCCAGCAGCCCACGCATCGGTTTCCAAGTGTCAATGCCATAATATGGGTGGATAAAAATAAGCCCCGGCTTTATCCTCTCTGCCTGTATGCGCAGCTTATCAGCATCAGCTGCCAGTTTCTTATCTACATGATAGAAATAAATTTCCCAGCCCGCATTTTCAAATGGGAAAAAAACCGTATCGCACATATATGCAGGAAGAAGGCAGCGTTTAGCAATGCCCTGCCGCCTCTCAAGGTTTCTTAAGGCAAATGCAATCGCTTCTCTTCCCGATGCCGTAAATGCAATATGACTTTTACCGTATTTTTTTGTTTCCTTTAATTCAATCTGTCCCGCCGTTCCTGCCATGGCTCTTGCGACACTATCGGGATTGATTTCATAAATACTTCCGATTTCCATGCAAATATAAAGCCTTTCTTTTATCGTCCGCTATCACTTGCCTTGTCTGCGTTTCCGCCACCTTCTGTATGCCCACAGAAGTTTATAGTATAGTATAAAGAAAAGCGTGGAACGCTGCTGCATATGGATTAATTTCTTCTCTTCCTCATGAGTGCGCTCATTATAATAGGGATTCTTTTCAAAGTCCGGGAAAGTCTGTTTCATCTCTTTTCCCATTGCCTTGACAAAGCCGTATTTTGTCTTATTCACTCCCTGCATATAAGAAAACAGGGTATTAATATAAAACAAAAGGGTAAAATTGTATTCCAATTCCGTTTGATAAGCAGCAAAATAATTGTGTTTTCTCGCCTCATCTAATATAATCCTTCCCGCCGTCATACGGTCTTCACAACGTTTCGCCGTAATGGTATGGACGGTTGAGGCATCATGCTGATAATAAAAATACATAGGCTCTTCGATATACTCAAAATGTTTGGCAAGCAGAAAATAAGAATTGCCGACTGCATTGTCCTCATAAAAAATATTTTCAGGAAACCACAGCCCATTTTCAATTATCATTAAACGGCGGAAAATTTTTACCACCAGGCTTCCACCGTCCAAAATCAGACTCCGTTTCTTAACATCGTCCAGAATCCCGCTCTGTTCCTTTTTATTATTGGGTATTATCCTGCCGACCTTCATGGAATGTTCATTCGTGAGGCAGTAATCGCAGCCGACTAAATCTGCTCCGCTTTCTTCCGCCCGCTTGATTAGGCGTTCATACATATCCGGAGTTATCCAGTCGTCACTGTCTATAAAGCCTATCCAGTCGCCTTTCGCCATTTTCAAGCCTATATTTTTGGCTCCGCCCTGATGTTTGTTCACCTCTGAATGAACCGCATGGAATTTATCAGGAAACCTTTGCTCATAATCTTTCAATATATCTAACGAATTATCCGTCGAACAATCATCTACCGCAATAATTTCATAATCGCTTACCGTCTGGTTTACCAGTGAATTCAGACAATATTCAAGTTTTCCGTCCGCCGCCATATTATATACAGGAACAATGATACTGAGTTTCATGATGATATACCTGCTCCTTTCCGGACCTGTTCCTTTTGCCTGATGCGTCTGCGACAGTACAGATAGAAAACCCCTGCGATGGTTAATGCCGAAATCACATCCGCCACTATAAATCCTGCTACCGGTCCGAATCTGACATACACGGTATGCTCCTCGCCGTCGCCTTTAGCCATAATCCGAATCCGCTGCTTGTCTCCTTCTATAACTTCCAGCCTTTTTCCGTCCTCATCATATGCACGGTAGCCATAATAATTCAATATAGGCAGTTCAAAATACTGTCCGTCTGCATCCGCAACATAGGAAACTTTAACCTTCGTCCCCTTTTTACCATATCCGTATACTTTAACATCGCTTATATCAGAAACCACAACATTCGTCGTCAGCTCTTCGTCCACTATACCGCCTTTACGCCACTCGTGCGGATAGAAGATGCCGATATTCGCCGCCATCTTACTGTCATGTCCTTTGGATGCAGTCGCCGTAACATCGTCATAAGGCATATGATTATTATCCGCCGGAACGGAAACAATCGTAAGCAGGCTAAGACCGATAAGCAACGCAAATACCAGATTTTTATATGGCTTGAGTATCTCCGACTCTGACAGCCTAACCGCCCCAACAAACAGAAAGCAGGCTCCGGCAGGACCTAAAAACCGCCATGGGAACTGCAGCATAGTTAAAATTGAGGCAAGAAAATCATTTTTACACATTTCCATAGCAGGGAAATATCCTGTTATCATATATGTCAAAATAAAACCCATAACCAACAGATAATTAAGGTATTGATTCAGTTTTGTCTTATTTTTCTTCTTATCACATATAAGATACATAACGCCGATTCCCATACATCCAAGCAGCGGCAAACCTAGAGAGAAATACTGCTTATTATATGGACTGAATGTCTGCGTCAGGAACGAAGGGTTGACCGACTGCTCGAAGTATCCGCTCCACCTTAAAATATCCGTATCAAGATTACCATTAAAATAATATGTCATAAAAGGAACAATAAACCATAAGTTCAGCAATATCGCAGCTGCTGCAGCCTTGCCGATTTCAATATATCTCTTTTCCTTCCAGATATTAACAATGAACACGAGCGCGGATACTATACAGAACCCCATTGCAATCGCTATGCTCAAGATATGGCTCTGCAAGATGCCGCTGAATCCAATCACAAGATAATGCCACTTACTTCTATCGCCAAGCATAACATGATAAATTCCGGCGATTAATAACGGCCAGAAAATTAGAGCCAGCGTCTCCCCCAGGTCTCCGCGCGAAAAAATATTAGTAAATCTATAAGGCATAAGCGTATATAAAACCACAGCCAGAATTATTGCCCTTCTTGATTTTGACATTGATTTAACGGCAAAGTACGCACTCACTGCCGAGCCAAGATTCGCCAGAAAAATAAGTGATTTATAAGACAGGGCGATAGATACCCTGCACAACCTTAAGAATGCCCCTATATATAAAAACAGATACGGATACATGGCATTCAGATATCCGTTTTCTTTGAGTCCATCAGGCATGATGATAACAGGAACCTGTCCGTCCAAAATACCGTCTTTAATTCCTTCCATGCGGGCAAGATGGTAGCATAAATCATCACCATTATAGAGATAAGTAGAGAACATCGGAGACGTGGCAAGCAGCGCCACTCCCACAATAATGCAAACATCTATAAGCTTATCCTGCAAGGCGGGATTTTCCAGATGTTTTTTATACAGAAGATACCCTGCAAGATTCAAAAGCAGAAACAATATGATAAAAAAATATGTGTCCGTATAAAACACAGTATCAGGCGTTAAAGTAAGCCGCTGTATGATAAAAGAACCTTTGCCTGAGTAGTTGAGGCGCACGGACAACTGCTTGGCGTCTTTGGCAAGGGTAAAATCTACCGAAAACTCATGCTGTTCCGGCTCCAAAGTCCAGCCGGCAATTTTATTTCCCATCTCCCACAGCTCGACCACGTTTCCGCCTTCGTCAGTTTCATAATTAAAGTTAATCGTGTAAGTGCCTTTATTCATTACAAGCTGCGGCGTACTCGCAACAATGCCATTCCTTGCAACCGCATCCCTGATTACCAGCGCATAATCGGAATTCAATGCTCCCACGGCATACTGCAGTTCCGAGCCTGTATAAGAAAGCGGATTATCCCCTTCGTTTCCCAGCCATAAAAAAAAGACGATACAGCATATGCTAATCAGATAAATAACTTTTGATTTGGTTGTCATCTCCATGCCCCGTCGTCTTCCCCCTGTTATATAGAATAATATTCCGCAATTTTACTGACTGCCTTTATGACGCTCTCCACATCCTCATCGGTCATCGCATAATAAAGCGGCAGACTGATAATTTCTTCATATAGTTTCTCCGCATTCGGACAGATTCCCTTCTTATATCCCAATTTCTCATAATACGGAAAATAATAGGTCGGAATATAATGCACGTTACAACACACATTTTCCGCCGCCAAAGTTTCAAAAAACCTCTTTCTTCCTATAGAAAGCCTATCTAACTTAAGGCGCAATATGTAAAGATGTCTGGTCGTGTCCGATTCCTCAATTTCTTTCTGTACGAAAACGCACGGAAGTTTAGAGAAGGCTGCATTATATCTTGCAACAATCTCCTTTCTCCGCTTACTGAACATCTCTAATTTATCAAGCTGGCTGATGATAAGAGCCGCCTGCATGTCGGTCATGCGGTAATTATATCCAAGCGCAATCTGCTCATAATACCACGAACCATCTGAAGGATTCTCCATAAGCGACGCATCCCTCGTAATGCCATGCGCCCTGTATAATAAAAGTTTCCGGTAATAATCTTCGTTATTAGTCAGCACTGCTCCGCCTTCACCGCCTGTCACAGTCTTCACAGGATGAAAGCTAAGCGTCGTCATATCCGCAATAGAGCCGTTAGGCTTCCCTTTATACTTCGTGCCGATTACATGTGCGCCGTCTTCTATAAGCGTCATATTATTTTCATGGCAAAGCCTCATAATCGGTTCAAGCTCTACTGACTGCCCGGTAAAATCAACTGCCACCACAGCCTTGCTCTTATTAGTAATATGCTCTGCAATCGAGGCAGGACTTATATTATATGTCTCCGGATTGATGTCGGCAAAGACTGGGTGCGCCCCACAGTACAATGCACAATTGGCGGATGCGGCAAAAGTGATGGGAGTCGTAATAACTTCGTCGCCCTCTCCTACGCCCGCGGCAAGACAGGCAATATGGAGCGCCGCCGTTCCATTGCTGCATACTACCGCATATTTTGCACCCGTGACGTCACAGAGTTTTTGCTCCAGTTCGGTAATCTTAGGACCGCATGTAAGATAGTCGCTTTTCATGACATCTACTACCGCCTGTATATCTGCCTCATCTATATATTGATGCCCATAATTTATTTTTGTCGCCCTTGCAGGTTTTCCGCCTTCTATAGCCGGCTTTTCCATATAAATCAAACCCCTCTTATTTTTCCAAATCCACGCCCTTAAGCAATTCCCTGATATCTTCTACCGACAGCCATTCCGTATTGTTATCGGAGCTGTATGAGAAACCTTCCTTTACCTTCTTTCCGCTTAAATCAGGCTGCTGTTTACTGTTCCAGGCAATCTGCGGATAGACAATAAAATGTTTATCATATTCATAGGTCATCATGGAATCTTCCGGCGTTATCATAATCTCATGCAGTTTCTCCCCGGGACGGATTCCGATTTCATCAAGCTCATAACCCGGCAGCATCGCTTCCGCAAGGTCAGTCACCTTAAAGGAAGGAATCTTGCTTATAAAAGTCTCTCCGCCGTTTGCCTCGGCGAGTGCCTTAATTACGAGCTCTACGCCCTGAGTTAAACTAATCCAGAAACGCGTCATTCTGACGTCCGTAATCGGAAGCTTAGTTCCGCCGTTTTTAATAATATTATTAAAAATAGGAATAATCGAGCCGCGGCTTCCCGCCACATTCCCATAACGCACTATGGAAAAATTGATGTCCTTATTTCCCGCATAAGCATTAGCCGCTACAAACAGCTTATCGGACACCAGCTTCGTACCGCCATATAAGTTCACAGGGTCAACCGCCTTATCAGTTGATAACGCCACCACTTTACGGACTCCGCAGTCGAGCGCCGCATCAATTACATTCATTGCCCCATGGATATTGGTCTTAATCGCCTCATTCGGATTATACTCACATGCAGGCACCTGTTTAAGCGCAGCCGCATGGACAATATAGTCAACACCGTCGCAGGCACGCTCAAGCCTGTCCTTATCCCTTACATCGCCTATAAAGAAACGCAGTTTCTGCGCATGTTCTTTAAACTCATCCGCCATAATCCACTGCTTAAATTCGTCCCTCGAATATATGATAATCTTCTTCGGCTCATAATGCTTAAGCACATATCTGGTAAAATTCTTTCCAAAAGAGCCTGTCCCTCCGGTAACTAAAATTGTCTTATCCTTTAACATAAATCTTCTCCTTTTTTATGATGACAGATGC
The DNA here is from genome assembly GCA_023664865.1 of Butyrivibrio sp. Lineage (GTDB taxonomy): Bacteria > Bacillota > Clostridia > Lachnospirales > Lachnospiraceae > UBA3282. The sequence continues at coordinate 122,914 of JAMPEU010000004.1, forward strand.
CGTAATTCTACCCACTGCTATCGTTATCACGCCGACTCTTAGTATAGCATAGGTATTTTTTGTTTTCAATAGCAACCACTTTTACGGCGCATCCGCATCCCCATTCCATAATCCTTTAAGCTTCATATCTATCCGCCTAAACTTTTCCTGCAGTTTTTCGTTTCTTTCTATAGGCCTGAAGAGGAAACGCCTAAGCAGCTCCACTGCTGAACATACTACATATACGGCCAAAGTTGTGGTAATTATTCTAGGCAGCAAATACCACTTTCCCAGCCAGTTACATGCGCCTACCTTGTTCCACAATGCCTCCCGTATGTAGCCGTGTTCATGAATTAAATATACGCCCAAAGAAGTTGAGGCAAACAGGAGAATTATACCGCTAATACGCTGCGATTTTATCTTCACGCCCAGAAAACCTACAAACAGGCATACCGCTGCGCCCAGAGCCAGCATGGAATTATACTGGTAGAAAACGCTGTAACCCCATAACAAATCATCTAAAAATATAAGTTTCTCAAGCGGTGTTGAATTTAACATCACGATTACCACGCGGCTTATAGGTATAAGCAAATCCAGTATTATGCCCCATAACATCCACTTTCCGTAACTGCCTTTGCCAACATCATAAAGCCTTATGTATGCGCCAAACATATACAATACCACGAACCACGTAATGCTTATGCCGCCCGCAATATTCATTCCCGATGTATAATAAAAAATGTTAGTCCATACGGAAAACAGGACAAAACACAAGGCAAGCACACACTGCAGTTGTCTTTTTGAAAGACTTTTTACAAAATGATTTAATAGCGGAGATAAAATATACATCCCGACATACATCGTGATAAACCAGTAAAAATCAGAAATAATAGGAGTCAGCGAATACACCATCTCTTTAAGCACATGCTCCGTACTGCCCGATATCCAGAAATACAGAGTAATCGTCATAGTATAGAACCATACCTGTATGGCAAGCTTAAAAAGTTTCCAGCTTGAAAACTTGGATTCCACCAAGAAATAGCCGCTTATAAGAACATATATGTCAACCGCCGGAATGGTTAATCCAAATAACCCCCATGCTATGTTATATGATACGCTCCCTTCCCTTGCCACATAAATCAATTCGCCATGGTTTATCAGATGTCCCATCACAATCATCAACATAGTAATAAGCCTAAGTAATTCCACGTTTGCCTCTCGTTTTTTCATCATTTTTCTCCTTCGCAGCCTAATTTTCATTCGTTATTTGTCTGCTTACGATTTTCTCTTTCCATCATTATCCTTCTATGGGCTTTCCGTACAGTTTTAGGCGCGACTGTCAAAAGCAGCAGATATTCTTTATTTTTCATGCTTAAATACCGATTAAATACCGTATTTAAGACATTCTTCCGCAGATACTTTTTTACCCCTTTATAAAATTCGTTCTTTCCATTCATCTGCGGAATCGGAACATGCAGCATATAATCCAGCCGCTGGAACAGGTTGAAACGAACCGCATATGGATGCAGTTTAGGATATTCCTTATCCACAACATCCATGATTTTATCCGCATTTTCAATATTATCCATATATACCCTGGAAAAATTGTTTTCGGAATTAAGCCTTGTCGTACTGTTACTCCGATATACCACATGATATCCCCTTGCGGGCAGAATACCGACTCCGTCTACATTTGAAAGCAATTCCACTAACAGCTTAAAGTCTTCATTGAGTTCCCCTTCCGGAAACCTATGCTTTTGCAGCAGCTCACGCTTAACAATTTTCGTACAGAATGAACAGTCCCCCTGATGCAAAAGAAGTTCTTTCATAAAGGTATGCGAATCACAGAAGCGCACTGTCTCCGGCGGCACGCAGATATCTTCAAGGCGGTTTCCCTCTTCGTCCACTTCTTCTCTTGAGGTCTGCGTTATCTGGAGATTTTGCGCTATCGCAAGTTCCATCATCTGCCTGTACATATCCGTATCAATATAATCGTCGCTGTCTACAAAGCCGATATAATCGCCTACCGCGTTCCGAATACCCAGATTGCGGGCAGAAGACGCGCCGCCGTTTTCTTTATGATAGACTCTTACTCTGTTATCCTGTTTTTCCAGCCTATCACACAGCTGTCCCGAGCCGTCCGTAGAACCGTCATCGACCAGAATAAGTTCCAGATTGCTGTATGACTGCTTTAGTATAGAATCCACGCACCGCTTAAGACAATCCAAAGTATTATATACGGGTACGATGACGCTGACTTTTAATCTCTCCATTCTATTTCATTCTGCCTTTCAACATTGCTTTATACATATTCATCGGCGAGGCTACAGGAGCCGGACTAAGCACTCCGCTTGATGCCGGAACAATCCTTCCTTCCAACAGGCGTTCCGCAAATCTTAAAAACTCCGCCGCCGCATGTTCTGCATTCCATTCATCAATAATTGTATGATATGCGGCATGTCCCATATGCTTGCGCTCATCCCAGTTATCAAACAAATCCAGCACCAGTTTCTCCATTTCCTTATATGAGCCTTTCGGAAAAACAAGTCCGTTCACGCCGTGTTCAATCAGGTAAGGCGTCGCTCCCGCCTGGACGCTTGCCACTTCCACACAGCCGCTGTTCATGCCTTCATTAAGGACAGCGCCCCAGCCTTCCAGATAATCGCTTGTGAAAAGATGTATATGACACTTTTCCATCACTTCACGCACCTTCGCAGGTCCGCTATAGCCGTAGAAAATAAATCTATCCGATAATCCGTCTCTCTCTACCTGACTCTTTATTTCATCTTCTAATTCTCCCCCGCCAAGCATATGTATGTTAAAATCATATCCCTTGTTGTCAAGGCATCGCGCCAGTCTCACCACATATTCGGGGTGTTTCCAGTCGATAAATCTCCCTGCCCATACAAGCTGCAGTGCCCCGTTTTTTTTCATATTTCTGAAATCCTCTTCAGAGTATTTCCTTGTCTCCGGAAAATATCCCCATTTGAACAACTTATCAGGATACGCGCCTATTAAATGAAAATCCGATGCCACATACGCTCCTGCGCAAAGCATGCAGACATTCTTATTACGATATCTGATATGGGACTTATATTTTGCAATAAGCCCCCTTGGGGAAACCGCTTTCCATTGCCCCTCTTTATATATTCTTTCGCTGCTTCGTATCGTTGTTTTACCCGAACGCAGACGTTCATCCTCTATGTCTTCTCTTTCCGTCCAGCCAAGCAATACTACATCGCTTTCTGCAATTATTTTACGACATTCGTATTCGTCCTCATATAAACAGCGCACATATGGGATTTCCTTTGCATCAAGCCCCCAGCCCATATCTATGCGCTCCTGCTCCATAGGCATAGTCTGTATAAAACAATAGCCGTCTCCAATCTTATCATATATGGCATTGGAAAATGGTATCTGATGGTGATTAATATAATTTGACACAAAGGTTATAGTCATTGCTGCCTCCAATCGGACTATAGGTTCTATTCTATTCCCGTTATTTCTTCATATATCCTTATCAGCTTATAATAATTCTGGTCGGCATCGTGCGTCTCTCTGGCATGCCTTCTGGCATTATGCGAATACTTTTCGGAAATGGATTCCTTATCAAAAATCTCAATCAGTTTCCCGGAAAGTTCTTCAACGCTTCCTGCCGGATATAATAATCCGTCGCCGCCATCAAGCAGCAGATTGTGTATGCCGCCCACATTTGCAGCCACGCATGGTACTCCCAACAGCATTGCCTCCCCCAGAGAGTTAGGCGAATTTTCCAATGCGGAAGGGCAGACGAACACATGGCTTTTTAAAAACTGCTCCTTCATGCCTTCTGCGTCCAGACTGCCAAGCATCGTTACCTTATTCTTTAAATGGTTATCCTTAATAAGTTTCTTTAAATATTTCCCATAAGCCGAGCGTTTCAATCTGTCTTTCCATGTTGCGCTCTGTATTATGTTATTTCCCGCCACAAAAATCTGCGCATCGGGATATTTCTCAAGCACCGCCGGCATAGCCTGCAGCAGATAATGAAATCCCTTTATCGGATAATCTCCCTGACTCAGGAAAATACTGTACGGAAGGCAGTCGCTCCTTTTCCATCTGTCTCTGTAAAAGCAGCTTCGCAGCGTTTCATTTAAGAAATGGTACTTTGCGTCAGGATTTACCGCCGCCACAGCCTCCCTGTCAAAATCAGTTCTTCCCGCAACATGTCCTACAAGGCGCAAAGCCTCCTTTTCGTTTGCACCCCTTTTTCTGAACTTCTTCTGCTGCTGCATAATACTGTCTTTTTTGATAAAATCCCTTAATGTAACCTTCCTTTGCACATTCATGGGTAAATCCGCCATATATGCCTCGGCATACTCATACATCACTCCCTGGATGCTCACCAGCGTCCTTGACGGATTGGCATATGCGCGCACACATGCCAATGTGTGAGGAAACTCAGTTCCGAAAATATGTATCATATCCGGCTTAAAATCCCCTATGATTTCCTTCATTCTATCTTCTATTGCGCCGTCATATACTTCGGGAGTGCGCAGATTTTCCACAAAACCATAACACTTACAATATGCGTTTTCGCCAAGCATCATCTCCTGAGATATATTTCCAAGCTCCGCCGTCACAGGAAAAGCAATCCCCAGCTTAACCTTATTACGGCGCTGTTCCTGCAAAAATCTATCCATCATTGCCGTCAGCCAGCCCTCGCGGTTGCTGAAAGAGCGCCCCAACTGTACCGCTATTTCCGGCATCATAATATTACATACCCAAAGTACCCTCATTGCTTTGCCTCCTTCTCATAAAATGACTTTTTAAGCTTATTGTAAAAGCCTGCCGTCGTCGGATTTGAAGAAACCCAAGTGCGAATCGGCGCAAGCGTAATCCACATCAATATCCTATATTTAATTATCTTACCTTTAGGCAGATATTTTCTGACAATCTCCTTATGTTCCGCAGAAGAAATTTTCCTGTTATATTTGGTCTCCGAGAACCCTCCGCCTTCATAATCTGCTATTAAAATATTGCCATAGACAATATCCACGCGTCTCGTAAATTCAGTAGTATAAAAGCACCACAAAAACTGTTCGTAATCCGCCCTTACACGGTATCTTGTTTCAAAAGGGTGCGCCGTTAAAAGCTTCCTGTCATAAAAACATGCCTGATGGCAGGGTACGTTCCGATAACAGCCAAAATCGTCCATATGGGGATTGGAGGCCACCTCGCGCCCTGTCAGCCTTTCATAAATATTACCATAATAAATGGCAGCATCGGAAGGATTATTATGGATAAGCTGCGCCATATCCGCAAGAACATCCTCATTATAAAATACATCCCCGCAATTAAGAAAATAAATATATTTCCCTTCAGATGCCTCTACCGCCTGATTCATAGCGTCATAGATCCCACTGTCTTTTTTCTCAATTAAGCGCAGGTTGGGGAAACCCATTCCTAAATCAGACGCATTTTTTATAAATGAAAGCGAATTGTCAGAAGACAACCCGTCCTTTATTACTACCTCATAGTTTTGATATGTCTGAATACGTATGCTGTCTAAGGTTTCTTTTAATTTATTTCCCGGGTTCAAGCAAACCACCAAAATGGAAATTTCCGGTTTCATGTCTTTTCAGTCTCCTATCCATGTAGTGTCAACCCTGTCCTCAAACAAAAAACTTCTATATGGCAGAATCCGCATATTATCATTATATGCCTTACCCATGAACATGGCAAAGTAAAAAAGCGCCGCTAAAATCATGCCGATTTTCAAAAATCTGCGCAGCTTTTCATTTTCTGTCTCTTTAAGCAGCGCCGGCAAAAATAAAATATGGCTAATCGTAAGGTAATAGCCAATACGTGAAATAATCGGCAGAAATGAACAAAATACATATAATGCAAGCGCACCGAGATTCAAGTAAAAGAAAAATCTGAGCCGCCTGTTATCTTTAATGCTCTTTCTATAATAAAATAAGGACAAAGCCAGCACCGCCACACATCTTAATATATTGATATAACTGGTTCCGCCTTCCAGATATTCCGTGTCCTCGTAGGTCGGGTATAAAAATAATACCACTTTCAGGTAAAAGTCCTGAAAAAACAGAAACGTAATACAAAATAATCCTGCCAGTGCAAGCTGCCACTTTTTCCATGCAAGAGACGCCAAGAAAAATAACGGCAGCACAATAAGCATGGATTTATGAAAAAGCGAGCCTAGAAACACCAACAAAATAAACTTGAACCACTGTTTCCGTATTACGAATTTCATAGAATAAAGCGCCAGCGCCAGCGCCAAATAATAGCGTACCGTATTAAACGTCTGAAAATAGTACCCCAGTGCCATAAATAAGAAAAATGTCATAGGGAACTCGTCGCTCTGCTCATATATGGCAAGCATAAACAGAAAAACCGTAAAAAAAGAAAATATGGCAAATACAAGCAGATAATTTTCAAACCCCGACAAAGCATAAACAAATTTGGATAAAAGGTTAAAACCCGCCTCCGTCGGTACATACGCATCATAATACGCCAAGTGCATGAACTCTATATACCTGCCGTAATCATTCCCCACACTCTGCCTGAGCGCAGAAAGCGCAAAAAGAATTATAAATATGGCGGTAAGGCAGACGCCATTGCACATCTGCTGCCTTGTTAGCTTATATGGCTGCAAAACCGGCTGATTATTAACCATGTACGCGAGCAGCAATGTGGCTGCCGCAACTGTAAGATATAAAATCATGAGTAAACCAACTGCCCCTTTTTAATTATCGCTGCGATTTTATCCCTTTCTTCATCAGCGAATACGCCTTTTTAAAAGGAATCTGCGTACACATTTCTCCTTTATTTTTAAGAAGAAGACGCAGTGCAAAAAGCGGTGCGAATCTCCCATACAGATAATGATAAAGCACGCCCCTGTCGGCAAAGAATTTCTCCGTATACCCATGAAACCATGTAGACTCCCGCTCTATCTCTTCGCCTATGCAGACAGGCACAGCATATATCCTCAATCCCGCCCTTAAACAATCTTTAAGGAACAGGCTGTCTTCCCCATTGCTGTACTTTGCGCCCCCGCCGAACAATAATGAAAAGTTCACGTTAGCGCGCCGCAGTAAGTCCAGTTTCCCTGAAATACTGTATGCGGGATATCTCCCATAATTATACCAACGTATTCTCTTGACCTGTTCATTCCAATATGTCCTTCTTGACGGGGCTACTTTTACGTTAAATAATATCATATCTGCATCCGGATACTGCATATAAGTCCGGCTGAGCGTATCGCGCAGTCCGTCGGCAAAGATTATATCCTCATCCGAAAACAGGCAAATATCGGTATCTGCATGCAGCATCGCGGTATTCCTGCTAAGCCCGACGCCCCGCTCTTTCATGGAAAAGCATTGGACGCGGCAATGTCTTTTTTCAAACTCCTCATAACTATACATGCCGCATTGGTTCACGATTACTGCGTCTGTATCAATATTCATTTTCTCATACAGTTTACCGGCGTCTTTATCTACTGCCGATACCAGAACCTGTATCCTTATAGGTGATTGTAATACCATTTCATAAACCTCATATCGGCGTCTTTAATGATAATTCCGACTATCTTACACTCCTGCAGCTTAAGCTGTTCAATCCTATACGCGAGGGATGCCCTGTCCATTTGCCCATAAGGTATAACAAGAAAAATCCCGTCTGATTTACGCAGTTTTTCACATAACTCCGCCGTAATCATATTTTCTTTACCCAGTTCCAACATTTCAAGGATTTCGTTCGCTTTTTCCATATATCCGCGGTTTTGCTCCAAGTCTTCACAAAGTTTCGCGAACAATTTTTCTTTTCTGGAATTATTAATGTTTACAGGCTTATTCTTAAATTGAAATCCTATGAATGGAAGATTAGTAACACATTTTAAATCTCCCGGCACATAAATCCTATCATCCAATACATAAACAAGCGCCATAGCTATAAGCGCCAATATAACCATGCCCGCCACTCCCAGCAAAACAGCCTGGAACAACCGCGAATCCGCGATTACCAATTCCGCGTCCGACACAGATATGACTTCTATCCCGGTAAATTCCCTTTCGCGCTCTCCCATTTCTACTAAAGCTTTATTGGTTGCTGACAGAATCTCTATCGTTTTCTCGGGATTAGGCGTAGTAATGTCTATCGTCAAAAGCCTGATGTCCGAAAGAATACTTGCCTCAGTTGCAGCAGCAACCTCTTCCCTTGTATATGTGTCCGGCAGATACGACATCGTAATGTTCAGTATTTTGTCCGTTGACATCAAGTCATTCCATGTGTATCCGTTATATGCCTGATACGCATCGCCTGTCTCATCATGCGCAAAATACAGATATAATTTTGATGTTGCCTGATACTCCCTATTGCCGCTTAACGCCACGCTATGAAACATATATATCCCGCCGCCAATCGCTGCGCCCAAAACAGCTGCCAGGACAACCACCCATATTTTTTTCAGAAAAAGAAGAAGCAGCTTTTTGCAATCCATGCCCTCATCCGCGTATTTCATTTTAATGTTTTCCCTTCCCTGCCATTCGCAATTATGGCCAATCAATGCTTTTTGGCTGCCGTTGTCTGGTTATCATCTATACCTTCCGTGCTTTCCGGTTTAAACAGTATCTTTATTGTGAGCAGCATCAGCTTTAAGTCCAGCCATACCGAATAATTCTCAATATAGGTTAAATCCAGTTTCAGCTTATCATAAGGCGTTGTATTGTATTTTCCGTACACCTGCGCGTATCCGGCAAGTCCCGCTTTTACCTTCATACGGAAAGTAAACTCAGGCATCTCCTCGATATACTGCGCGATAATCTCAGGACGTTCAGGACGCGGTCCCACGAACGACATGTCCCCTTTTATAATATTAAATAACTGCGGCAGCTCGTCAATACGGACTGCGCGTATAAACTTTCCGACCGGCGTTATACGGGAATCGTTTTGCGCGGCAAGCCTTGCTACGCCGTCTTTTTCCGCATCTACCCGCATACTGCGGAACTTTAAAATATTGAATTCTTTGGCATCTATAGTACAGCGAACCTGCTTATACAAAACCGGCCCGTTATCATATAGCTTGATGGCAATCGCCGTTATCAGCATAAACGGCGACGCAATCACCAGCAAAATAATTGCGCAGACTAAATCAATCAGCCTTTTTATTATCCGCTGCTCTATTTTTAAAGCATATTCCCTAGTCAGGAAAATCGGGGTATCAAACAGATGAAGTTGTGCCGAACCCTTTACTATTACGTCGGAAATCTTAGGCATCATGTAAACCCTTATGGACTTGCTATAACAATATTTCAGCAAGTCATTTCTATAACTTATAGGAATATCCCACAACATTACTGCGCCGTATCCCGCCAATATTTCCTCGCGCACTTTCTCCGGCTCCTCGTCTATGCCTATGCAGCCGGCAATGCTGTACTTGTCCTTTCTGGTATTGAGCTTTGCCACGATATCATCAATGGATCGTTCTCCGTGAATAAGCAAGAGTTTCCGCGGCGGAAACGCCTTACGGTAAAACGCATTACAGATATACACCCATGCCGCAGACACTACTACCTGAATCAGCATCGTCATTGCAATAGGCCTTACTGCAACAAGCCAGTTTGCCATCAGCGAAATCTGAAAATATGATATCAGATTGACTGCAAGCAGTGAGAAAAATTGAGAAACATAAACATCCAGCGGCTTTAAATACCCAATCTTCAACCCGCCATATGTGCTTGCAAAGAAAAACAGCAAAACAAAATAAATCAGGAGCATAAGCACATGGCCTTTAAAATAAAATTTAATGCCACGCTGCAGTCTTAAAAACGTATGGTACTCCGTCAACCAGAAATATGCGTATATGCCTGTCTGTATAATCAACCCGATAAAAGAAAGCTGTAACACTATAAACCTTTTCAAAGATTCCAGCCTTTTCACTTCATCACCTCATTTGTGAACATATTATATCCGCCTCAACGCTGCGCGTACCGCCCACATGCAGAAACATGCTGCACTGACTGCAACGGTCAATCCCTCTTCTTTGCGGTAAAGATTCCAGATGCGTCTAAGCGCCGTTATCTTATTTGAAGACAGACTCTTTGCCGGCCTTCTATAAATTGCAAGCACCTCGTTCAGTCCATACGCCGTATGTCCCGCCCTTAATATTTTCCACCATGTAGCGGTATCTTCGCTCTCCACATCCGGCATATATATCTGCTCTTTCTTAAATTTAGACATATCGAATATGACCGTAGATGTAAATATCACTGTCCTGGTAAGCGCCTTTTTATAAGTCAGACATTCCGGCACTTTGACAATTTTTCCCGTTCCTTTTGCGTTCTCATCTCCAAATTCATATGCGGAAAATACAAAAGCCGCCTGCTTTTCTTTCATAAAAGCAAGCTCTCTCTCAAGTTTATTGGGAAACCAGATATCATCTGCGTCCAAAAATGCAATATACCTTCCCGCCGCCGCTTCTATCCCGGCATTTCTCGCCTTCGCCGCGCCTTCATTATGTTCCTTGCGAATAAGGCGTATACGCCCGGATTCTTCCAAATTACATATTTCCTTAATAATATCTGCACTGTTATCCGGCGAACAGTCGTCTACAAGAATCAATTCCCAATTTTTATAAGTTTGTCTTCTTACCATCTCTACCGTCTCGGCAATATAGTCCGCCGCACGATAAACCGGTACGATAATACTGACTGTTTCTTCCATCAGATGTCCTCTTTTACCAAATAGATAGGCCTTCTTTTCACTTCCATATATGTCTTGGATAAGTATTGCCCTACGATGCCGAGGCAAAACAGTTGTACTCCGCTTATCAGTGAAATTATACATACAAGCGACGGCCAGCCTGAAGTCGGATCTCCATACACAAGCTTACGTATAATCGTGACAATTATAAGCGCAAAGGCAGCAATACAGAATACTACGCCCATTACTGAGGCTATTGCAAGCGGCATTGTGGAAAAGGCGGTAATCCCCTCAATTGAATAAAAAAACAACTTCCAAAACGACCACTTAGTCTCTCCCTTATTGCGCTTTACGTTTTCGTATTCGAGCCATTTTGTCTCGTATCCTACCCAGCCGAAGATTCCCTTCGTAAAACGGTTATATTCCGTCATAGACAAAATCGCATCCGCCACCTGCCTGGTCATCAGACGATAATCCCTTGCGCCGTCTACAATTTCAGTCTTAGAAATTTTATTCATCAGTTTATAGAACAATCTGGCAAAAAAAGAACGTATCTTAGGCTCCCCTTTCCTGCTGACTCTTCTTGTAGCCACAGAATCATATCCCTGCTCAATATAGGAATACATTTCAGGGAGCAGTGACGGCGGATCCTGCATATCTACATCCATTGTGACTACATAATCGCCCTTTGACTTCTGCAGCCCAGCGTAAAGCGCCGATTCTTTGCCAAAATTTCTGGAAAACGACAAAAGATGCACCCGCTTATCCGCTGCTATAAGCTCCTTCACCTTAGATACCGTACCGTCTTTAGAGCCATCGTCAATATACAGTATTTCCAATTCCAGCCCCTTTTCCTCAAAAAAGGACTGGTTTTTTAATAATTCATGATAAAAATCCGCTATATTTTCTTCTTCATTATAGCAGGGAACTATTACGCTTAACAGACTCATTTAATCAAACCTCGTCAATTTAGCACTTCTTTAAACTCGCAAATCCGCGCTTTCGCGCTTCCCGTCCGATTTCATCGGACATTTGCTCGTTATATACCGTGAAGAATCTTCGATTCTTCCGAAAAACAAATGTCCGCTCTGCGGCCGCTTGTTTTTCTTTTGCGGCTATTATATCATGAAAACGCAAAAAAAGGAAGGGCGATATCACCCTTCCTGACTTATTTTAAACAACCCCCTGTTCGAGCCGGACATAATCGGCAACCGATGCGATATATTCACTGTTCGTAGGACGATTATGCTCCGAACCGTTGCTGTATCCGAACAGCCTTTCAAACAGTTCGCTGTTTCCTCTATCCCACGACACCTCGATTGCATTCCTTATTGCACGCTCTATCTTCTGGACGGTTGTCGCATATTTCTTCGCCAGTTCAGGATATAACAGCTTGGTGACGCTTCCAATCAGTTCCATATCCTCAACGCACATTATAATTGCCGTGCGCAGATATTGATAACCTTTAAGATGCGCCGGTATTCCAAGTTCCAGCATCAGCCCGGAAATCACTTGTTCAGTTTCAGGTTTTATTAAAATCCCACTTTCCATTTTTAATTCCCCTTTACGTATAGGAAAATCATACCACAAAGCAGTAATTTCTGTAAACTGTAAGGTATCGCACTGCCTATAGATATTGTCTCTTGTTGCAGTCCTGCAATGCCTCTACGACGCGCTTCACTTCCTGCGCGCGGTTTTTATCGCATACAAGCACGGCATCTTCCGTCTCCACGACAATTACATTATCCAGCCCTATCGTAGTCACCAGCTTATTCTTAGCGTAAATTATGCAGTCATGCGTATCAATATGAAGCTGCTCTCCATAGGTAATATTGCCATGCTCGTCCTTATCGTACAAAGCCTCAAGCGCATCCCAGCTCCCTACATCGCTCCAGCCGAAATCCCCTTCCAACACCAGTACATTGTCCGCCCGCTCCATAATGCCATAATCTATTGATATCTTGGGAATTGTAGGATATATTTCATTTATTATCTCCTGTTCCTTATCGGTATTCATAGCTGCGCCTATCTTTTTCAGACAGTCGCTTACATCGGGAAGCAGTTCTTCAAAATGTTTCATAATCACAGAGGCTTTCCAGATAAACATGCCGCTGTTCCACAGATAATCTCCTGACGCAAGGTATTCCTTCGCAGTTTTTAAATTAGGCTTCTCCACGAAATGACTGACATTATAATAGCAGCCCTCTATCTTATCCCCTTCATGACAGATATAGCCGTATCCTGTTGAAGGATAGGTCGGCTGGATGCCTATGGTAATGAGGGCATCCGTTTCCGATGCCAGACGGATTGCGTCCGCCATTACCTTTTTATATGCCGCTATATTCCCAATATAATGGTCGGAAGGAAGAACACACATAACGCCGTCGCCATACTTCTTAAGCAGCTCCATCGCCGCATAGCCTATACACGCTGCCGTATTCCGCGCCGCAGGCTCTGCCAGTATGTGTTCCTTAACGATTCTTCCCGCCGTAGCCTGAAGCATAAGCTCCGCCTGGGAAACATTAGTCACCACAAAAATATTATCTTTTTCTATGTTTCCATCAAGCCTGTCGATGGTTTCATTTACCATTAAGTCCTTTCCTGTAAGGTTAAGAAGCTGTTTAGGCAAATCCTTTCTGCTGAGTGGCCAGAAACGGGTTCCGCCTCCGCCTGCCAAAATAAAACCGTATGTTTTCATATCAATTCCCCATTCTTGCCGTCGCAACATTTTCCTTGAACCAGTCATATGCAGACTTAATTCCTTCTTCCAGTTCAATCTTATGAGTCCAGCCAAGCCCATGCAGCTTGGCAACGTCTGTCAGCTTGCGCGGCGTACCGTCAGGCATATCCTTATTCCAAATAATTTCTCCTTCATAACCTACCGCGTCCTTTACCATTAAGGCAAGTTCCTTAATCGTGACTTCTTTGCCGGTTCCGATATTTACATGGCTCTCCCCGCTATAATTTTCTAACAGGAATACACAGGCGTCAGCCATATCGTCTACATGCAGGAATTCCCGCAGCGGCGTTCCCGTCCCCCACAGTTCCACGCTTGGGGCATTGCTGACTTTCGCTTCATGGAACTTGCGTATCATCGCGGGCATAACATGCGAGCCCTGCAAATCATAATTATCATACGGTCCGTAGAGGTTAGTCGGCATACAGCTTATAAAGTCATCGCCATACTGCCTCTTAAAAAATTTGCACATTTCAAGCCCTGCGATTTTAGCAATCGCATAAGCTTCATTCGTCTCCTCAAGCGGTCCTGTCAAAAGCGCGCTCTCCGGAATCGGCTGCGGCGCCATCTTCGGATATATGCAGGTACTCCCCAAGAATAATAATTTCTTTACGCCGTAATCGTGGCTGCACTTAATCACATTACATTGAATCTGCATATTTTCATAAGCGAATTCCGCAGGCGCGGTATTATTAGCATTGATGCCGCCTACCTTAGCTGCTGCCAGAACTACGATATCAGGTCTTTGCGTTTCAAAAAACCCCTTCACATCAGCCTGATTTGTCAAATCCAGTTCTTTATGCGTCCTCCCTATAATATTTTCATATCCCTTTGATTTCAGGTTTCTGACAATAGCGCTCCCCACCAGACCTCTGTGTCCCGCTACGTATATCTTATCTTTCTTATCCATTGTTTGTATCCCCTTTCCGCTGGATTATTTATTCTTAGATTAATTTTTTAGTCTGAATCCGTCTTTAAGCGTATCTCCACGCAATATCAAGTCCATCTTATATGGCGTAGATGGAAAAGCCTTATAACCTGTCCTGTCGCCTTCCTCAGAATAATAGAAAGTATATCCGTCTATCTCATAAGGAAGCGTCTCAAAATCTTCATAGTCCTTCTGAACGAGCAAATATTGTGTGGCAGCCGATTGATATATCTCTATGGCAAAAGCCCCTGTTTTATATACTCCGATTAAGAGGAGTCCCAGCAGAAAAATCCTATATCTGTCGAAATTTGGAGTTGCCTTCAAATATAAATACCCCCACACAAGCGCCGGAAATACCCATAAAAAAACGCATCCATAGCGAATTAGCGGTGAGCTTAAAATAAAAAATATAAGACCACTTCCCACAGTTCCCATGACAAGCAGGGTATCTGCCATATCCTTTTTGTCCTTTATAACGGCATAAATGCAATATACAATGAACATAAATATTCCAAGAAACGCAAGCAGCAAAAATAACTTATTTACCATGCTAAGCGAACCAATCCAGCCCGGAAGCCATTCAGTAATAGGAGCGTTAAATTCGGCTACATTATAATAACCCCTTCCCCATACCTGAATCTCCCTCGCATCATAAAGCGCCAATTCTTTCGGTATTTTAAAGTCAACATTGAATATATCAATAAACGTAAGCGGATATACCAGCCACCCTGATAAAATTACATTTCTGATAAAAAATGGAACGGCAACTATAAATCCCGCGCTTATGAATAAGGCTATCTGTTTCCCCTTTTTTTCTTTTATCATCCGGCAAAGGGGCTTTAACGTCAAAAGCAAAATCATTGCCCCTGAAAGCTTTATTGTAACTACTGACACGCCCATAAGGCAAAGCAGCGCATACGGAATATATGCCTTCTCATTATTTTCAAGCAAATCCAGCCAGCGGATTATTATATAAAATACGCTCAGCACCATAAAATAATCAGATGCCGGCGAAATCATCTCGTCAAAAATAATTAAAAGATAATACAGTCCCATTATTCTTGCAAAATCTGAAAGGCATGGTTTTTTTATCCTGCTTTTTGAACATCTTTCCACACAGGCAATCGCAAGTAAAAATGCCATGAATCCCGCGCAGCAATGGAATGAGCGTCCGCCAAGGAAAGCGAAACTGTACATAGCCGACAAGCAGAATGATGCGCTGTTATAAGCCAAGCGATTGTGCAGATTACCTAACCCCGGCACGACGCCGTATTCTTCAATCCAGCGAATACTTTGAGCATGATAGAGTCCCGTGTCATAATGAATTATGCCTGTGGACGTTCCGTAGGCAAAAAGCAGAAATATCAATATAAACGCCATTGCCTTTATTGGGGTAATCCCTTTTAGCATAATGCCTAACCGGATGCAGAGTTCTTTCCGAAAGTAAAAAGCAATAATGCCGCAGATAATCAGCAGTATCACATTTGCCATACAGCCTACTTTATAAAAAATACTGAAAAACTGAGCATATACGGTTACTGCAACAATACCCGCGTATAAATAACTGCTGCTGTTTTTTATGGAATAACCCTGTTTTTCTGCAAGCAGCCACAAGACGGCATACCCGGTAAGATAGCAGGTAATTATCATATAAATCCATATCAATATCACAGATATCATATATTAAAAGCCTCTTTTACTCCGCTTACTTGCCTTTTTTACTGTCCTTATATTCGCTGCAGCTCATTCCGGCTATTTCCTTTAAGTCTGAATCCATCATCATTGCCACCAGTCCTTTAAAGTCCACTTTCCGTTTCCAGCCAAGCTCTTTCTCCGCCTTCGCGCAGTTGCCCCACAGGAATTCTACTTCCGCCGGACGATAAAATTCCGGATTAACGTCAACAAGCAGTCTGCCGCTTTCTGCATCGTATCCTTTTTCGTTTACTCCCATTCCTTCCCATCTGATACGAAGCCCCAGCTCATTAAAAGCAGCTTCGACAAATTCCCTTACCGTATGTGTCTCATTAGTGGCAAGAACATAATCTCCCGGCTTGTCCTGCTGGAGCATAAGCCACATTCCCTGTACGTAATCGCCCGCAAACCCCCAGTCACGTTTTGCATTCATATTTCCAAGCGAAAGTTTCTCCTGTTTTCCGGCAATTATATTTGCAATCGCAAGGGTAATCTTCCTCGTCACGAAGTTTTCACCCCTTCTGGGCGATTCGTGGTTAAACAATATGCCGTTACATGTAAACATATTATATGACTCCCTATAATTGACCGTAATCCAGTACGAATATAACTTTGCCGCCCCATACGGACTTTTCGGATAAAACGGCGTGGTTTCGCTTTGCGGCGCGGTTTCGGGGATGCCGCCAAACAATTCCGAAGTAGACGCCTGATAGTACCTGCAGCTGCCGCCGTTGACACGTATCGCCTCAAGCAGCTTAAGCGTGCTGACCCCGGTTGCCTCCGCCGTATATTCCGGTACTTCAAATGAAACTCCCACATGCGACTGCGCCGCCAGATTATAGACCTCCGTCGGACGTATTTCCGCAATCAGACGCATCAGATTGCTGGAATCAGTTACATCTGCAAAATGCAGGAAAAACTTTATTTTATTGTAATCAGACTTAAGTATATGGTCTATCCTTGCCGTATTAGTAATGCTGTGTCTCCTGATAAGTCCATGTACCTCATATCCTTGTTCCAGTAAAAATTCAGCCAAATAGGAACCGTCCTGGCCCGTAATGCCTGTAATCAAAGCTATTTTTTGCATATTCTTCTTCCTCTTTCTTTATCTTCTTATTAAAAACCTTAATAACATACTTTCTTGCTATTCCATATGGAAGTATACTATTGTATAATATAAGTATCAACATAAAATATTGCCGTATAATGGTAAAATATTGCTTTATAAATTTTAAGAAAGATATATGAGTGTAAAAATGGCGAAATCTACATCAAACCGTATAATAGCAACTCCGTCTCCATATGCGAGAGAACATTATATTTATGTGCAGGAAGTCGGCACGCTGCAAAGTCTGGAACCGCATATCAGTCAAAGGCAGAACTTAAACTCTTATCTCTTTTTTATTGTCTTAGACGGCAGCGGTTATGTTTCTTATGAGGGCAGCCGCTTTACTATTAAAACCGGAGACTGCGTTTGGCTGGACTGTACGAAGTCCTATTCCCATGAAAGCAGCGCTAAGGAACCGTGGAGCCTGATGTGGGTACATTTTTATGGAAAAGAAGTTCCATACTTTTATGCTAATTTTTTAAAGCAGTCTCGCTCATTTATTTTTCAACCGGAAAATATTATCGCTTTCACGGATATAATACAACATATATACCAGATTCATTCTTCCAAGACTTCCATGACGGAGTTGTTTGCCAACCGCTGTCTTACTGACCTTGTCACACTATGTTTCAGTGACGGCATAGAGTTGAATCCGGAATCTCCTTCTATTCCGGAAAAACTAAAACAGATAAATGACTATCTGGAAAATAACTATTCGAAAAAAATAAATCTGGAAGACTTATCTTCCAGATTCTATATAAGCAAGTTTCATCTTTCAAGAGAATATAAAAAAGTTTATGGCGTTACAATCGGAAATGACTTAACTTCTAAGCGCATTTCCCATGCTAAATCCATGCTGCGTTTCTCAGACGCCTCTATTGAAAATATCTCGTATGAATGTGGTTTCCAAAACGCCGGGTATTTTATTAAGGTATTCAAAAAATACGAAAATATGACTCCGGCAGAATATCGTAAGAAATGGTAAAACTATTTTTAAAACATCTTAAATCCGCCATTCATAAGCTGACAGGTAATAAAGCCTGTAATAATGCCAAGCAGCGCACCCATCCAGACTTGCGGCGGCGTATGTCCGACAAATTCCTTCAGCTTATCTTCCTTAGACATTTTTGTTCCCATGCCACGGAACAGTTCCATCATTTCATTCAAGACTTTCGCCTGTATTCCGGTCTCCCTCCTGACTCCCATCGCATCGTGCATAACTATAATCGCCATAATGATTGCTATTGCAAACTCGAAGCTGCCGCTGCCATATTGCATCCCTGTTGCCGTTGCAAGCGCACATACCGTAGCTGAATGTGAACTCGGCATGCCGCCGCTTCCTATCATACGTTCCCAAACCAGTTCCTTATTTACCAGAAAATGAATAATCAGTTTCAATACCTGCGCTACAAACCAGCCCATAACTGCCGCTATAAAAATAGGGTTTTTAATAAGCCCCTGTAAAAAATCCATTTAAACTTACATCCTTTCTACTTATTGCAGTTCATTCATATATTTAGAAATTGCATCGTGCCAGTCCACAAACATAAAGCTGCCTGTAAGCTTAAACATATAGTTCTCAAGAATGGAATACGCGGGACGCGGAGCCGCAGCAGCATATTCCTCCGTAGATATAGCTTCCACAATAGTCTTTTTGCCCGCCAGACGGAAAATCTCTTCTGCAAATTCCGCCCAACTGCAATCCCCCTCGCATGTACCATGGAAAAGCCCGTAATTCTCGGTGGGCAGTAAGTATGCAATAGCTTTTGCCAATTCTTCCGCGCTGGTAGGCGAGCCAACCTGGTCTCTTACAACCCTGACCTTATCGTTTGTCTCCGATAAACGCAGCATCGTCTTGACAAAATTTTTACCATCTCCGTATAGCCATGCTGTACGAATAATAAAATATCTGTCTGCAAATTCCTTAACAAAGTTCTCTCCGGCAAGCTTGGTCTTGCCATACATTCCCTGCGGCCCTACGTTATCAAACTCCGTATATGGCTTGCTCCCTTTGCCATCAAACACATAATCCGTGGAAATATGAATCATCTTAGCTCCGGTTTCCGTCGCCGCAATGCTTAGGTTTCTGGGACCTATTGCATTAATACGATAAGCCTTATCACATTCTGTCTCACAGGCATCCACGCCTGTATGCGCTGCACAGTTGATAATGGCATAGGGTTTTACCTCTCTTGCCAATTCCATAACATTATCAATACTGGTAATATCAAGCTCCCCTACATCGGTATTAATAAACTCATATGTACTATCGCCTGCGTAATGCTTATTAACCGCACGCCCTAACTGTCCGTTACAGCCTGTAACTATAATCTTTTTCATGGTTGCAAATTACCTCCGTTTGTACTTAATTATAATAATACATCTAAAAAAGTAATTATGCAACAAAATCAACTG
>JAMPEU010000050.1 GCA_023664865.1 Butyrivibrio sp.
TAAAAGGGCTTGCCGAGTGTTATAGATTGATGGGAAATGATGAGCAGGCGAAGGAATATGAGAAGCTTGCATTAGAGTGGAAAGGTTAAAAGAATTACATTCTTTTAACCGCAAGTTTGTGCTGGTGTCTGCAACGCCAGACACAAACGTTGCAGATAAAGAATGATGGTTGGTATAATAATGAGTGAACAGATGAAGTGGGAAGAGAATGTCAGAAAAGTGGTGCCTTATGTGCCGGGCGAGCAGCCGGTTAGAAGCGGTATAATAAAGCTGAATACTAACGAGTGTCCGTATCCGCCTGCGCCTATGGTGGAGAAAAAACTGCATGAGATGGCGTATCAGGATCTGCGTCTGTATCCGGAATTTCCTGAGAAAACTTCGCTTAACTTTGAACTGGCAAAGTATTATCATGTCAAGGAAGAGCAGATTTTTGTCGGCGTGGGTTCGGACGACGTATTATCAATGGCGTTTCTGACTTTTTTTAATTCGGCGAAACCGATATTTTTCCCGGATATTACATATTCTTTTTATGATGTATGGGCGGATATATACAGGATACCGTATGAGGTGAAGCCGTTAGATGAGAACTTATGTATTCGTAAGGAAGATTATTTTGCTGAAAACGGCGGCGTAATTTTTCCTAATCCGAATGCTCCGACGGGTATTCTTATGAGTGTTGGCGATATAGAGGAAATTATAAAGGAAAACCGTGACGTTGTGGTTATTATCGACGAGGCTTATATAGATTTCGGCGGAATAAGCTGTATTGATTTACTTCCTAAGTATGATAACCTTTTGATTGTGCAGACTTTTTCCAAATCAAGGGCTATGGCGGGCGCAAGAATAGGGTATGCTATCGGTAATGAGAAATTAATCAGGTATATGAATGATGTAAAGTATTCCGTCAATTCTTACACTATGAACCGCATGGCGCTTGCAATAGGCGCAGAGACGGTAAAGGACGACGCTTATTTTAAAGAAATCTGCGGTAAAATCATAGCTACAAGGGAAAGGACAGAGAAGGAACTTCGTGCGCTGGGCTTTACTTTTCCAAAGTCATATGCTAACTTTATATTTGCATCGCATGAACGTGTTGCCGCACGGGAGATTTTTGATAAGCTTAAAAAACATGACATATATGTCAGACATTGGGATAAAGAGCGGATTGCAAACTATCTTAGGATAACCATCGGTACGGATGAGCAGATGGACGCCTTATTTGCGGCGCTTAAGGAAATATTGTAAAAATATATTTGCAAGTTGAGAAAGGACACGGTTATTATTATGGATAGTTTGGCGGTTTGGTTTGCCGAGACGTTAGGACGATATGTATCAAAGGAGTTTGTTATATTTTTTATCTCGATGGTGCCGATTCTGGAACTTAGGGGCGGCCTGCTTGTTGCATCATTAATAGATGTGCCGATAACATTGGCGGCTCCGATATGTATCATCGGGAATATTATTCCCATTCCGTTTATTTTGCTTTTTATCAAGAAGATATTTAAGATATTGAAAAAAGTTAAAATATTTAAAGGTATTATTGAGAAACTGGAATCAAGGGCAATGGGAAAGAGCGATTCAATTAAAAAGTACGAGTTCTGGGGGCTTGTGTTATTCGTCGGTATTCCGCTGCCGGGTACGGGTGCCTGGACGGGTTCGTTGATTGCTGCGCTGCTTGAGATTGATTTTAAGAAGGCGATTTTGGCGGAACTGTTGGGAATTGCGATAGCAACTATTATCATGTCGGTTGTATCTTACGGTTTGCTTGGAGCTATATTGGGATAATATAAGTGTGTTTAATAAAAGGTCAGGCGGCTGCCTGGCTTTTTGGTTAAGTTGCATTGTACAACTTACATTATGAAATAATAAGTTTTGCAATTGTCTATGAGATTTTGCACATACGAAGGGAATATAAAATGGACGCATATACGGATTTTGCCGAAGTTTATGATATTTTTATGGACGAGACGCCTTATGGGGAATGGTGCGAGTTTATTGTCAGCTTATTGCAGAAGTATGGTGTAGATAGATGTATGCCGAGTGACGTGATGCAAGACAATGCGGCAAACAGCGCGCTTAAGCAGGAGCGTAACACTATTTTGGACTTGGGCTGTGGAACGGGGGCGTTGACTGAACTCTTAGCGGCGAAGGGCTATGATATGATTGGCATTGACAATTCCCAGGAAATGCTCCGGATTGCTATGGAGAAAAGGCAGCGTTCGGGATACGACATTTTGTATTTGCAGCAGGATATGCGTGAGTTTGAGCTGTATGGAACGGTTGGAGCCGTCATAAGCGTATGCGATTCCATAAATTATATTCTTGATGAAAATGAGCTGCTTGCAGCCTTTCGCTTAGTGAATAACTATTTGTATCCAAGGGGGCTGTTTATTTTTGACTTTAATACTGTGTATAAATATGAGGTCGTGATTGGCGATGCCACAATAGCAGAGAATCGCGAAAACTGCAGTTTCATATGGGAGAACTATTACCATCAGGAAGAGGAAATTAATGAGTATGATTTGACTTTTTTTGTAAAGAATGATAACGGAGAGGATAACTGTTTTAAGAAATTTAGCGAGACTCATTACCAACGCGGATATACGCTTAGGCAAATGAAAGCGTTGGTTGAAAAAGCAGGGATGGAGTTTGTTGATGCGCTGGATGCGGACACGCATAAAGAAGTGACGGCAGAAAGCGAGAGGATTTACGTTATAGCGAGGGAACGGAATAAAAGGATATCATCATTATTAAAAGGAGCGGACAGGCAGTATGGAACATGGCTTTGTGAAGGTAGCGGCGGTTACGCCTAAGATAAAGGTGGCGGAACCGGTTTATAACAGGCAGCAGATTTGTTCATGTATGGAAGAGGCGGTGGAGAAAGGCGCGAAAATCATTGTCTTTCCTGAACTGTGCATTACCGGATATTCATGCGGAGATTTATTTCTCCAGGAATTGCTGCTGCGCGGGGCAAAAGAGCAGCTTGGCATAATAGCGGGCGAGTCGGCAGGCAGTGACGCGCTGGTATTTGTCGGTCTGCCTATGGAAAAAAATAATAAACTTTGCAATGTGGCGGCGGTCATTCAAAATGGCGAGATTTTAGCGTTTATCCCTAAAAGCTACATTCCATCATATGCGGAATTTTATGAGAGCCGATACTTTACAATGGGGAACAGTATCCCTGAAAATTATAGATTTGACGATATCGACATACCTTTTGGCACGAATATTCTGTTTCAGGCGGACTGCATGGATGAGCTTACGGTGGCATGTGAAATCTGCGAAGATATCTGGATGCCCGATTCTCCGGGAACGCATCATGCGATGGCGGGTGCGAGCGTGCTTGTGAACCTGTCGGCTTCTAATGAGGCTATAGGCAAGGACAGTTACCGTGAGATGTTAGTTAAATCGGCGAGCGCCAAGAATATAGTAGGATATATTTATGCCTCCGCAGGGGAAGGAGAGTCTACTCAGGATTTGGTATATGGCGGACACAATATGATTGCCGAGAACGGATCCATATTGGCGGAATCTAAGCGCTTCGACACTGGAATAATATATGCCGATATTGATGTTCATAGAATTGCCCACGAAAGACGCAGAATGACGTCTTATCCGGCGGGAGAGAGGCAGAATTACAGAATAATCACTTTTCATCTGGATAAAGAAGAAACAAAGCTGGAGCGTACCTTTAGCAGGATGCCGTTTGTACCGTCAGCGAAAGAAGAGAGGGAGAAAAGGTGCGATGAGATTCTTTCTATTCAGTCATACGGATTAAAAAAACGTTATGAACATACAGGCGTAAAGGCGGCTGTGGTCGGTATTTCAGGTGGTCTGGACTCTACTCTTGCGCTGCTTGTTACCGCACGCACTTTTGATATGCTTGGAATAGACAGGAAAAATATTATATCCGTAACGATGCCGTGCTACGGAACGACAGACCGGACTTATGAAAATGCATGTAAACTTGCAAAAGAGCTGGGAACAGAGTTAAGGAAGATAGATATAAAAGGGGCGGTCACCGTTCATCTTCACGATATCGGGCAGGATGCGGATAAGAAAGATGTAACTTACGAGAACGCGCAGGCGAGGGAGCGTACACAGGTTTTGATGGATATGGCAAACCAAATGGGGGCGCTTGTGATAGGAACCGGAGATATGTCAGAACTTGCACTGGGGTGGGCGACCTATAATGGAGACCATATGTCCATGTATGGCGTCAACAGTGGGGTTCCCAAGACTCTGGTGCGTCATTTGGTGCAGTATTATTCTGATACTTGTGGTAATGAGGAAATGGCAAAAATACTTAAGGACATACTTGACACTCCTGTCAGTCCTGAACTGCTTCCCCCGGAAGACGGAGTTATTTCACAAAAGACAGAAGATATAGTCGGTCCTTATGAACTGCATGATTTTTTCCTCTACTATATGATGCGGTTCGGTTTTGAACCGGCGAAAATATACCGTATTGCAGGAATATCCTTCGCCGGTCGGTATGAAGATAAAGAAATTTTAAAATGGCTTAAAACTTTTTACCGCAGATTTTTTGCGCAGCAGTTCAAACGTTCCTGTCTGCCTGATGGACCTAAGGTTGGAAGCGTTGCGCTTTCACCAAGGGGCGACTGGCGTATGCCCTCAGATGCCTGCGGCGAGTTGTGGATGAGTCAGGCTGATGAACTTTAATGCTGTTTTCCGGACTCGTTTAAGTCCAACTGAACCGCATCTTCGGGATCTATTGCTTTTTCCAGCGATGCGCTTATTGCATTTAACAGAATCATTGATGTATATTTGCTGTCATCAGGGTATGTAATGCCATCAAGACTCTGGTTGACGATGATTTGACTTGCAAGGCTTTCAAACGAAGGCTGAATCAGAGGATACATCGTCGTAACTGCTTCATCAAGATTTACGAGCCGTATGGAGTTGATGTTTTTCTCATCAACGGTAACTTCTATCTCCACCACGTTGTCGTTCAGAATCAACGAAGTTGTATATACGCCGGGGACATAGGTATTTGTAGTTGTCTGAGTCATTGTCGTGACGGCTTTATTTGTATTTTGTGCATTTTTAGGCAGAAACATAATAATGAGCAAAATAATTAAAATGATACCCAGCACGGCAAATATTCCGGTATATATCAATTCTTTTAGATGAAGTACAACAATTTTGGTTTTGGAACTCATAAAATATCCTCATAGAAAATCTTTTTATCAGTTTATGTGTCTGCTGAAAAGATTATGACTGCTTGATGATAAAATACATAGGCCGCCGTCTTGACAGATAAGTGCATAAGATGATATTCTGATACAGAACAAAGGCGTTCTTATCCGATACAATGGAAGTGCTTATTAAGCATGATTTTGTTGTATGAAGATTGAGGGCGTTTTTTATTATATTATATAAAGTCACGAGTTTGCTCAAAATAGAGTTTTGAATTGCTAAACATATAAAATCAGGAGGAAATGGAAGAAATGGGAAAGAATTATACGAAGCAGGACATTATAAGGATGGTTCAGGAGGAAGATGTAGAATTTATTCGTCTTCAGTTTACGGATATTTTCGGGAATCTGAAAAATATGGCGGTCACGGTAAGCCAGCTTAATAGGGCGCTGAATAATGAGTGCATGTTTGACGGCTCGTCCATAGAAGGCTTTGCAAGGATTGAGGAATCCGACATGTACTTATATCCGGATTTTGACACATTTGTCATTTTCCCATGGCGACCGCAGCAAGGAAAGGTGGCAAGACTGATTTGCGACGTATACAGACCTAACGGAGAGCCGTTTGAGGGAGATCCGCGTTATATTTTGAAGCGCGCCATTAAGGACGCCGAGAAATTAGGCTATGGTTTTGACGTGGGGCCGGAATGCGAGTTTTTTCTGTTCAATACCGATGAAAATGCAATGCCTACTACGAATACCAACGAGCAGGCAGGATATTTCGATTTGGGACCTGTGGATTTCGGCGAGAATGCCAGACGCGATATGGTGCTGACATTAGAGGAAATGGGTTTTGTCGTCGAGGCATCGCACCATGAGGTGGCTCCGGCGCAGCATGAGATTGATTTTCATTATGACGAAGCGCTTGCTACGGCGGATAATATTATGACATTCAAGCTGGCGGTTAAGACCATTGCCAAACGGCACGGATTACATGCAACATTTATGCCTAAGCCTAAATATGGCGTAAACGGTTCAGGTATGCACATAAATATGTCATTATCTAAAGACGGGAAAAATATTTTTGTTGATGAAAACGACAAGTATGGACTTAGTAAGGAAGCATATTATTTTATCGGCGGAATCATGAAACACATGAAAGGCATGACGGCGATTACAAATCCGCTTATTAATTCTTATAAGAGACTTGTTCCGGGCTTTGAAGCCCCTGTATATATTGCATGGAGCACTACCAACAGAAGTCCGCTTATCAGGATTCCCGCCAGCCATGGAAAGGGAACACGTATAGAACTCCGCTGTCCGGATCCTTCGGCTAATCCTTACCTTGCGCTGGCAGTATGCCTAAAGGCAGGGCTGGACGGCATAGTCAATAAGATTATGCCGCCGGAAAGCGTGGACTGCAATATTTTTGAAATGAGCAGCGAGCAGAAGGCAAAATACGGCATAGACGAGATACCGGGAACGCTGATTGAAGCGTTGTATGAAACGGAAAAGGACGAACTCATTAAAGAAGTGCTTGGAGAGCATACTTTCCAAAAATATATATCTGCCAAAAAGGAGGAATGGCATCGCTACCGCTCGCAGGTGAGTGAGTGGGAGATTAATGAATATCTGAATAAGTTCTGATATTTGACAGGTAAATCGTTGGAGTAAGGGGGCGGACGTGTGGTCAACATAATTGTAGCCCTGCCCAAACTGGAAGAAGCAAAAGGGATTCGCAGCATACTGATGAAAAACGGTTTTTCCGTAACGGCAGTGTGTATAACAGGAGCGCAGGCACTAAGTCAGACCGATGAATTGAATGACGGAATCATTATATGCGGCTACAAATTGACGGATATGATTTATTCAGAACTGCATGAATGTCTTCCGGAAGGTTTCGACATGCTTCTTATGGCATCGCGCAATGTTATGAATGAGTGCCTTGGCAATAATATAGTCTGTCTCTCCATGCCGATTAAAGTTCATGAACTTATAGATACAGTTTCCATGATGTGCCAGGCGATACAAAGAAGACGTAAAAAAGCAAGACAGCAGCCTAAAGTACGCAGCGAAAAAGATGCCTCACTGATTAAAGAAGCTAAGGAACTGTTGATGGTCCGTAATAACATGACAGAGGAGGAGGCGCACCGCTATATCCAGAAATGCAGCATGGACAGCGGGACTAACATGGTGGAAACCGCGCAGATGGTTCTTGCCATGATGAAAACATAAAATTCTACCGTCAGTCGATTGCACCCTGACTTGCAAAATAGTATAAAAGACATAACGGCTTGCGCATGAAAAAATTAAGCGTTTTGATTATTTTGCTTGAAAGGGGCGGGATTTTTATGTATGAGATTGACAAGGAGAAATTCGGAGTCTTTGTGGCAGGGCTTCGCAAAGAACAGGGAATGACGCAGAAAGAGTTGGCACAGAAGGTTTATGTGTCGGATAAAGCAGTTAGTAAGTGGGAGCGTGGCTTGAGTATGCCGGATATCACATTGCTTATTCCTTTGTCGGAGGCTTTAGGCGTTACCGTGGCGGAACTTTTGGAATGCCACCGTATGGAACAGGCGGTAATGGATTCTGATAAGGTAGACGAGTTGATACACAAGGCTATCACTTACACGGAAGAACCTCAGTCAGAACGCTTGAAGAGGCGCAAGAAAGAAAAAATATTGTATGTGATATGTCTGATTATAGTGACAGCAGAGATATGCGGACTGCTGTTTTGCGGATATCGTATAGAAGATATAAGCTTGAATCTGGCGCCTTATGAACCGCTGTTTTTCATTTTTTCAGCCTATTTCTGCTTTTTTGCAAAAGACGTACTGCCGGAATATTATGATAATTACGAAATAGATACATACAGTGATAAACTTTTTCGCATGAATATGCCGGGGATACATTTCAATAACCGCAACTGGCGTTATATTAAAAGTGCGGCGGTTAAGGGGATGCTTATTTCAGCGGTAATTTTTCCTATACTTTATTTTATATGGGCGGAACTTTTACCTGATATAGCAAACGGATTTGTCTTTGCAGCTATGGCTTTGTTTTTTATCGTTTTCTTCGCGCCTATGTATGTGGCGGCAGCGAAACATAAGTAAATAGGTAACAGTCCATACGCCTGAAGCTGGACGCTTATAAACAAAACCTTGTAAAATTAAAACCAATGACATATAATGGAAAAAGAAGTAAACAGGCTTAAAAAGCCGCAAGTTGTGAAAGGGCAGGGTATCCATATGCAGTTTACGAAAATGCACGGCTGTGGCAACGACTATATATATGTAAATGGGTTTACGGAAGAAGTATCACAGGAAAGTAAACCGGAGCTTGTGCGTGAGCTCAGCGACAGACATTTTGGCATCGGCGGAGATGGAGTGATTTTTATAAATCCGTCAGAAGAAGCAGATTTTGAGATGGAAATGTATAATGCCGACGGCAGCAGGGCGGAGATGTGTGGAAACGGAATTCGCTGCGTGGCAAAGTATGTGTATGATAAGGGTTTGACGGATAAGACCAACATCAGCATTATTAGTTGCGGTCAAATCAAATATCTTGAACTTTTCCTAAAAGACGGTAAGGTCGATACCGTCAGAGTCAATATGGGCGCGCCTGAATTAAACGCTGACAGGATTCCGGTGATTGTAAATGGAAATAAGGACGCTGTGGTCGGAGAAAGCATTACCGTAAAAGGCAAGGAATATAAAATGACATGCGTGTCAATGGGGAATCCCCATGCGGTAGTATTCATGGATGATGTCGATAATCTTGAAATAGAACAGATTGGCCCTTATTTTGAGAACCATGAGCGTTTCCCGAAAAGGACGAATACGGAATTTGTGAAGGTTCTGGACAGGGCGCACGTGCAGATGCGCGTATGGGAGAGAGGAACCGGAGAGACGCTTGCGTGCGGAACAGGCTGCTGTGCTACGGTAGCTGCATGTATCCTAAACGGACTGACGGACGATACGGTTACGGTAAAACTTTTGGGCGGAGAACTTGAAATCACATGGAATAGGAAAGAGAACCTCGTTTATATGATGGGACCTGCACGCACCGTATTTGAGGGAACGGTATGATATAATAACCGCAAAGGAAAACAAGCGGCTGCGAAGCAGACATTTGTTTTCCTGCGGTTATTAACGAGCAAATATCCGATGAAATCGGACAAAGAGCGCTGAAAGCGCGGATTTGCGAGTTTAATTTAGCTTATGAAAAATGAACAAATTATAGAAAGGCATGAATCATATGGTAAAAGTAAACGATAATTATTTGAAACTTCCGGGCAGCTACCTTTTTTCCACGATTGGCAAAAAAGTAAATGAATATGCTAAGGCGCATCCGGATAAGAAGATTATACGTCTGGGAATTGGCGATGTCACGCAGCCGTTGTCGCCGGCAGTTATAAGCGCGCTACATAAAGCGGTAGACGAGATGGCTGATGCGAAGACTTTTCGCGGATATGCTCCGGACTTAGGGTATGAATTTTTAAGAACGGCTATTGCAGAGAACGACTATAAATTAAGAGGGTGCAATATCGAGGCGGATGAAATATTTATATCCGACGGCGCAAAATGCGATTCCGGCAATATTCAGGAGATTTTCAGCATAGATAATACGATTGCCGTCTGCGATCCGGTATATCCCGTGTATGTGGATACTAACGTAATGGCGGGCAGAACCGGAACATATGATGAGAAAAGCGGCAACTGGAGCGACGTTATCTATATGCCGTGTACGGCGGAAAATAATTTTGCTCCCGAATTGCCGAAGGAAGTTCCGGATTTGATTTACCTTTGCTTCCCTAACAATCCTACAGGTTCGACAATTACAAAAGCGCAGCTGCAGGAGTGGGTTGATTACGCCAATAAGAACGGTTCAGTTATTATTTACGATGCGGCATACGAAGCATATATTTCAGAAGACGATGTGCCGCATACGATTTATGAGTGCGAAGGTGCGCAAACCTGCGCCATAGAGTTGCGCTCTTTTTCAAAGAATGCCGGATTCACGGGCGTGCGTCTGGGATTTACGGTTATTCCCAAAGAGCTTAAAGCCGGTGATACTTCACTTCACGCGCTCTGGGCAAGACGGCATGGAACCAAGTATAATGGAGCGCCTTATATAATACAGAGGGCGGGCGAAGCCGTATATTCCGAAGCTGGTAAAAAAGAGACAAAAGAACTGGTTGCCTACTATATGAAGAATGCAAAATATATTTTGGACGGTCTTAAAGGCGCAGGCTATACCGTTTCCGGCGGCGTAAACGCACCTTATATATGGCTTAAAGCGCCAAAAGGCATGACAAGCTGGGAGTTTTTCGATTATCTGCTGGAAAATGCAAACGTGGTCGGAACGCCGGGTTCGGGCTTCGGACCAAGCGGCGAGACATATTTCAGGCTGACAGCATTTGGCAGCTATGAAAACACGGTAGAGGCAGTTGACAGATTGACAAAAATGTAATCAAAAGGTATTCTTATCTGTAATACGATGCGGATAAGAATATTTTTTTGCGTAAAATTTGAATAAAAATTAAAAAAGAAAGGGATACATATGACGGACATACAATTTGACGCCGCTATGATGAAAATCAGGCAGGGTGATAAAGACGGACTCCGTGAAATATATGAAGCTTATATCGGCTTGATTTATGCTATCGCAAAAGACATTCTACAAAGCAAAGAGAATGCCGAAGATGTGGCAAGCGAATTTTTTATAAAGCTATGGGATAAGGCTGACACATATCAAAGCGGCGGAGGGCATAAGGCATGGCTGACGACGATTGCAAGGAATATGGCGATTGATTATCAGCGCAAATACAAAAAAGAAGAAAAGCATGGCCTTATAGATGATGCAGAATATGAAAGCGTTAAAGGACAGGAAAGCGATATAAACAGTCCGGTAGAGCAGAAGGTCATAGGAGACGCAATGATTAAGGAAGCGCTGGCGGGGCTAAAGGAAAAAGAACGCCAGATTATGAATATGAAAATCTTAGGCGAAATGACATTTCAAGAGATAGCGGGTGCGCTTAAGCTGCCGTTAGGGACGGTTACTTGGAGATATCAGAACGCAGTAAAAAAATTAAGGAGGTGCGGTTATGGAACGGGATTTTGAAAAAGAATTTAAACAACTTAAACAAAGCGAAACGCCGGATTTGTGGAATCGCATTGAAGCCGGACTCTCCGAAAGAAAAGTAACTGCATTTGAGCCTGATAAAACAAATACGTCAACTATGAAAGCAACTACCACTATTGTAAAAGCAAAGGCAGATACAAGTGAACCTGGCAGAAAAGCAGGTGTTTCAATTAGAAGGATAAATGCCGGAAAATGGGGGACTCTGGCAGCGGCATGTGTATGCGCCGCAATAATTATTCCAGCACTTTCATTGGCAATAAGAAACGGTGGCAGGAAAAATAATATGAGTGGAGGCATGCCACAAACAGATATGTCTGCGTCTCCGGCAATGGATACGGCAGCGCAGTCTGCTGCGGACAACGGCGCAGATAGTAATACGGCGACGGGAGCTGCAGCAGATGGTTATGCAGAAGACACAACAGTCACAACAGAAGAAACAGCGGAAGAGTACGAAAAATCGGATGGAGCGGAAAGCACTGCAGCAGCCGGAGCAACAGCGGATGTCCAAAACACGCCGCAGGAAGATAGTGTGGATAACGGTAAGGAAACAGAGAAATTTATGCAATCCGAAACAGAAGAAAGTACAGAAAATGATGCGTTAAACAGCACTGATGCCACATTATCGGCGATAGAAAATGGACAAGTAATAGAGAATGTAACGGTAGAGATTAAGGAAATTGTGGAAACGTCAGGTCAGGAAACAATATATCAGGCTGTGGTAGTTGAGCAGGATAATGACGCGGTTTTGGCTAAAGATATGCAGATAGAAATTATATGCGATTCTGATACTGAATATATTTCATTATCAGATACGGAAGATAAGATGCTGAAAGAAAATGAGAAATATGATATTTCCCTGCGGATAGAGAACGGAAGATATATCGTCACCTGCGTTTTGTCCGTTTA
>JAMPEU010000051.1 GCA_023664865.1 Butyrivibrio sp.
TGATGTCGTATCCGTTGATGTCGTATCCGTTGATGTCGTATCCGTTGATGTCGTATCCGTTGATGTCGTAGATGAATCAGTCAAATTTTGAGTTTGAGGCAAATTTAAATCATCAACTCCATTAAACTTCACCCAACCCAAATTGGATACATTATAAGCAACTACTTTTTCGCCATTGTTGGATAACGAAACTGCTCCTGTCAGCATATCATCTACCAGAGCATTGTCCGACTGCGCAGCTGGCGTTGACTCTAATGTTGATGTCGTCGTTGTCGAAGTCGGTGTATTCGACGTTTGTGTTGTCGTATTTGATGTCGTTTCCACTGACGTTGACTCTGACGTAGATGTCGTAGTTGTTGAAGTTGATGCATCCGACGGTGGCGTTGTCGTCATGTCTGTTGATGTTGTATCTGCCAATGGTGTATCTGTCGATGTTGTATCTGTCGATGTTGTATCGGTCGATGTAGTTCCGACTGATATCGGATCTGGTGTCAGCGTAGTTGTGTCT
Source organism: Butyrivibrio sp. (assembly GCA_023664865.1). Taxonomy (GTDB): domain Bacteria; phylum Bacillota; class Clostridia; order Lachnospirales; family Lachnospiraceae; genus UBA3282. The sequence goes on from JAMPEU010000051.1 coordinate 509, forward strand.
ACCAATGTAGGTACAGCCTGAGTAGTAGATGCAGGTGCAACTACTGCGGGTACATCATCATCTTCATCATCAACATCGGGCAGCATTCCATTATTTATCCGCCCACAATACTCAAAAATGCCATTATCGCGGCGCAGATATACCGCGCGACCTTCATTCTCACGCAAAAAGGCCTTTAACTTACTTTCTTTTTCCTCATCTCCCGAATTATAAACAGCAGAATCCATTGAATATATTTCGAAACCTTCCGTAGCATTACCTACATAACTAAAAACAGCATCGGAATGCGCCTCTAACCTTGTAGCCGCAGTAGCCTCTAATGGTACATATGCTCCATTTCCATTGGTTGCCGGCACTATTTCACCGTAAATAATTGTTCTATATTTTTTTTCAAAGTTATCTTTATCATTATCCCACTTCTCGCCATCATAAATTTTAGTCCAGCCGCTTCCGCCTGTCAGGCTTTCTTCATACATAGGAGCATACCCTGAACCGAGGGCTCCCGCTTTCGCTATTCTGGCTTCATACGTTCTTAAATCTTTGCTATAATCAGTAATCTCATCAATACTGCTCTCGATAACCGTCGCCTTGAAAATCTCCGCAAGATCCTTTTCCAGAGAAGACTGTCCGCTTGTAAGATAGCCTATCGTGCCGGAAGGATCATTTTCATCATACCCCGCAACAATATCCAGAATGACAAAAGCCTCCCCGCTGCCGTGGTCTTTTAGAGCCTCTGAGACTCCGCTCAACCGCTCCGCCTCGACAGGAACCGATACTTTTACAGCATTCCAAATCAACGTCGCCGTGATTGCAAGTACAAGCACGGAAGCAATCGTTGACATGATAAGCTTCTTGCCTACCTTCGGCTTTGCTATGTAATTTTTCCTGTTCTTTTTCGGTTTGTTCATTTTATCACCCTATTCCTAATATTGCATGCTAAGCGCATGATTTCTTATGGTTTCAAGCTCCAATTTCTTGCACCCTCTGTAAGGGTTAATATCGTTTCTTCATCGCCACAATATACCGTCAACGTGTAGACTTTCCTAGCCGCATCATATGAGCAGGTCGCTTTGTTGCATTGTATCCATTTTGCTTGATTAGGATCATTACCCTTATATGCAATCGACATATTCGGCGTAACTGTCTGTGGCGCGCCGCTCTTTATGTTATCTAAGTTAAAGCCAAAAGCACCATTATATGTCTGTGTAAAGGCATCTTGCGTCGGCAATGGAATATAAGCCTGTACTGGCACAACCGCTCCCTTTATTTTTATTTGGGCATTGCCGGTTGTCTTAACGCTTGATACTGAAGTGCTGCCGTTTGCCGCATAATACTCATCTATGTCTCCTATACCTATCTTTGTCCACTTAGTTCCGCCTGCATCACACTTATACTTTCCTGCCGACAGCTCTATGTTTCCCCAGAAAGAATCCTTAAACGTATAGAAAATTTCTATCACATAATAGTCGTCGCCTTTTGTTCCATACCATTGGCACGTCATGTCGGAAACCGTAACATACTTCGCGCTATTGGCACCCTTTTCATAAACCTTGAGCGTCGGTTTTTCTTTGGCATGCTGCAGGGAACTATCTTTCAAATTAAAATATTTAGTAAATCCATTTCCGCTTGTATCGGATGGCAGCGGGAAATACGTTTCTCCTCCAAACGTATTATTTTGGTCAGCAGCAATGAAAGCATCCGCCGCTTCTGTGCCAACGCCCATATTGCCGCCTTCTATCGTGAAATGAACAGTGCTGTTTTCTCTAGTATAGCACTTCTTAACACCATACTCAGGCTCATAATTCTTCCAATATATCTCCTTATAACTTGAATCCGCATCTGGATCATTCGCATATTCTATATAAGGAACATAATGATAAGTTCCTGCCGCAGACATTGGATTATTATTTCCATCTAAATTAACCTGCAGATCCTTGATATTTTTTATGGAAGCAAAATTCAAATTCCCATATCTTTCGTTCCCCTTATAGTTTCCGTCCTTCTCGTCACGTCCATAGATAAACTCCCAATTCTTAGGATCATCGCCTTCGCCCCTGTATACTTTATAAAAAACATACTGATTTAGAACCTCATCTCTCGCATTACTTATATTTACCAGAGGACACGATACTGTAGCGCCACCATTAGCGGCATAAATCGTATCTATTATTAAAGGTGTACCCACATCACACTCCTCACCCTTATATTTATATCCAAGCTGCGGCGACCTAAGCAAAAATGATTTCTGCTCTGTTGAAGGATATTTTGTTCCTATATATTCGCCTTTGCTGTTTAAATTGTTTTCATACTCAGCTTTAACTTCAGCTACTACCGAATCATCAATATGCTTTTTCGGATCTAAAACCTGAATTGAAATGTAGTAATCCTTACCTATATCTTTCAAACCGAAAAAGTCAGGTGTAAAAGCCACACTTAGACCATGCGTATTAAAGCATATTACCATATCATCTTCCATAGGTGCATTAGGATCTTCCTTAATTCTGGCAACTGTCATGAAATAACCCTGAGCACCTGAATTGAAGTCAGAAGCATTTATTATATTAAGTGTAGTCTTCCTTCCATACCGTATTTCTCCACCGTCACTAAGCTTTCCTCTTTCACTATCTTTCACCTTCAGCGTAATACTCTTCGTCACCGGTGCCCGCGTACTGAGTGCGCCGGGTGCGGCATATAGCCTGTTATAGTCATTGCCCGTTATGGACAACAACGACGTCGCCTGTATTGTCACTTCCTGGCCGGGCTGCGCACTTGCGTCAATGGTAAACTGCGCTTTGCCATGGTCGCTTGATGTCATTGTACAGATATTGTCGCCCTTTATTATCTTCCATGCGTATAAGCCATTTTCATCTTTTACCACGTATTTATCTATGGTTACGGGATCGCCGCATTTATCGCAGGTAATTCCGAGTCCGGTTCCGATTAGCGTAGCGGTTATGGTAATATCCGAACCCGCAGAGATTTCCAACGGTCCGTTTTCCGAACTGCTGTCATTCTCAGTCTTAGCCAAATTTATATCCTTAGCCCTCTTTACCTGTACTACCGCCTCTGCCGTAGCATGCGTTCCATTGGAATCCACGGCATTCGAGGTAACCCTGACCGTGAACTGTGCAGCCATCTCTGCCGAGGAAATATGTATAACTCCGTTCTTATCGTCTGTAAAACCTGTATCCGCTGCCGTAGGGTTATAAGCCGAATTATCTGTATCCGGCACAATCGTCCATGTCACGCTCTTGTCAAGAATATTTTTGCCCTCAAATACCGGCGTGGAAAAACGATAATCCTCATTCGGCTCCAAAGTTACCAGCGGATCTTTAATCCTTATCCTAAGTTCAACAGACCTGTCAATTTCCAAATCGAGTTCGTTTACCAGCACCTTATTGCGGATGGTAATGTTATTGGAAGTTTCATAAAGCCTGTTATTATACTCATATTTTATCGAAATGCTTACGACGCGTTTCTCTTCCACCTGTGAGAGGTCCACGTTGAACTCCTTGACAAACTCCGCCAGCACGACTCTGTCGCTCTCGGGGAAACTCAGTGAGTCAATTTCCGCCTCTGAAAAATAAAGCCGTTCTTCATCTTTATCATAATAAATCTGGTAGTTTTTATTGCCATTGCCTAAGGGATTGCCGCCTGCGTCCGTAGCCGTCTCAAACACTAAGTTGCCTTCACCGTCTTTTACCTGATTGCCGTCCTCGTCTATTTTAACCTTTCTTTCGCCATTATAGAGGGTAAGGCATTTATCTTCTATATCCTTCGTAAAGTCTGCGTCTTTCAGCACCTGCTCGGTATCGCCGTCAGCCGTATATCCTACATAGTTCACGCTCCTGGTAGTATCAATGATTACATCTGAAATCTGGTTCATGGCAAGCTGTGATTCCTGCTGCACTACGATTTCCGTATTGGACGCCGCGTAGCTTTTGGAGCTTGAGACTATGAATCCCGTAAGCGCCGCCGTGACTATAGACAGTATAACCATGCCGATAAGCAGCTCCACTATCGTAAAGCCTTTCTGATTATTCATGCAGTTTCCTCTTTCCCTTAATTTCCTCATGATACACCATGCCTTTCCGTGACCTGATATCAGTTATTCACTCCTGCCGTAACGCTGACTTTCCCGGTCAATCCCACTAATTCGATTGTATATTTGCGGGTGCCGCCCACTACTATAAAGCCTGTATATACATCATCTTCACCCGTCGCGCCCGGTTTCTTGCTGGGCTTAAATGCGCCGGAGCCTCTGTCAAAAGCTATAAAAATTGACTTTGTACCATCTAATTCATCATATGTGCGGGTGCCGCTGTTGCTGCTGTCTTTAGTATAGGAGACATACACCTTCGCATTGCTGATTTTTTCAGCATCTTTGGACTGCCAATCGTCGCCTTCCTTAATCCACTGTCTGGCATAAATGCACTGATTGGAAGAGTCTCTGTAGATTTCCAGCGCGGCGTCGCTTTTCCCCATGGCATTGACCTTGCACTGTGAAATCGCATTTTTTATATCATTGGCGCAGGTCTTGGCATTCGCGCCGAACACCATGTAAATCGAGAAAAAGACTCCACCGGACAATATCACCATAATTGCAATCACGATTATTATCTCTACCAAAGAATAACCCTTATTGTCCTGTTTCATGATTAACCTCTCCTATTTCTTAATCCAGTTCGAGTAACGTACAATCTGCGATAAATTGATATCCAGCGTTCCAGACGCGTCCACTTTGGAAGTCTCTGTGACTTCTTCCGAAAGCATTCCGTCTCCGTTTTGGAAGAAACCCATCACCGTATTCGGGCTGCCCTCTTTAAGCGGGGTGTTAAGCACTTTATAGACATTGCTCTTATCCCTGTTTATCACTACGTTATTGGCGATTGTCACCTTGCCCTGCGCTATAATCAAGCCGGTAAAATTACTCGTGATAGTCACATTCCCGCCAGTCACCGCACTATTAGGGGCAAGTGGATTATAATTCTTGTCTGTCGCCACGATAAGCCTTATCTTACTGTCTGTGGGCGTATAGTCATTCCTGTTGGTTATTACCGCTTTATACCCATCCGCTGTCGTGACTTCAAAAACGCCGTCGCTTATCAGTGATACATAGTCCGGATCATTGAAAATCTTATCTACTTCATCCCATCTGATTATGCTGTCAAACACATTCTGATTTTCCCCCGGCACGCCGCCATCATTCGCCTTCGTCAAATCCCTGCAAAGAGAGGTATAATCGAGTTCAATCTCTGCCGCACGATCCATCGTTTGCGTCTTATCCCAAGTATTGTCAACCTCTTTAGAATTATCATCGTTTATCTCTATATCCGGATAACCAATCGCCGGAACGCCTTCATCGGCTCCTTCGCCTTCTTCTTCCGGGATTTCCATCGCATACAAAGTCGGATTCCCCAGTACATCGCTTACTACGCTGTTGCCAAGTATCGTATACTTTGTGTTCTCAGCTCCATACTCTCCAAGAATTATGCCGCCCGTGGCGTATTTGTCGAAATATTTGTCAAGCGCCTCTTTATTGGTATTAAAATTATAATACGCTTGGAAATATTCGGCTGCGTTCTCCTCGTCCATAACCAGATAATAATATACCAATTGTTTATTTTTATCTTCCGTGCTGTTATACTGCGCATGCACTTCACGAATATTATCGCTGCTGCTCACGCCGAAATCACTGAGTTTCTTATTGCCAAGTTTATATATAGGTTTGTCAAAAGCAAATTTTTGAAAAGTATGTTCTTCACTGTCCCCAAAATCACCATTTTCATATTTAATCAACTGAGCATAAAGTTCTGTATCCAACGGATTCCGTCCGATTACCGACTTGCCGTCCAATATGCCTATGCACTCCGCCGGCACCAGATACGCAACCTGGTCTCCCTTAACCGCTATGGACTCACCCATAAGTATAGGCGGATTATCCTTGCTTTCATCCATCAGCTCGCTGCCTGTAGTCCGATGCTGGCCTATATAGGCGCGTCCCGCTAACATCAGTTTCGTAATGCTGCTCATATCCACTGTGGCGCTCTTTCCATTTATCAGGATTGCGCTGCTCTTATCCGCCGCTACGCTATCTCCCTCCACAAGCCCGGTATCCGTGTGCCAGCCGAAACCGTAGTATTCCCCTTTCAGGGTAGCCGTGCTGCCCGTTCCCGCGAGAATCAAATCATTGGCTACGTAAGTCTTGCCGTCCAGACTCAAAGTTCCGCTGGTAATGTCAAGCCCCGCCGCATACACTTCATTATCGGCATTGGTCGAGCCGTGTACTATAAAGCCCGCCGTCGGTCCGTCCACTTTGATATCCCCTTTGGAAATGACATATCTGCCGTTATTGACCGTCAGCGAAGTTGCCGTGCGCACGTTAATTCCGCCCGTGCCGTCGCTGTCTCCGGCATATAAGCTGCCGTCTATGGTAGAAGAACCTAATGTTGATACGATTCCGTTATTGGCAATCAACGCATAATCATATAAATCATCAATATTGCCATTCTGGTAAAACACCAGCTTAGGCACGTCTATGCAGATGTCCGTATTGACAATCGACACATAGCCGTTTTCATCAGTATAGGACACCCTGATATTATGCAGTATCAGGCTGGAATTATTGACAATCTCCATCTTAGGCGGATATGCATAGTTATCCCACTCAGTCAGATCTACGCCGTTATTGAATAAATCTTCATCAATATAAGACTTAAGCACATCCCTGTTGTAACAGCTGCTGTCCGTGGGAGATTTCAGGCTGCCAACCAATGCGTCCAGATAGCTTGTGGTAAATCTGGCAAAACGGCTGCCCTCGTCTCCGTCGTTATCCCAGTTCTGCATAACTTCCTGATAACTACGGCTTATAGCGGCGGACGCCTCATGCTGCATGCCCGCCATTATCTGCTCCACAACCGTCTCGGAAGAATAGAAACTGTTCTTATTCCTGATATCGGCAAATTTAATCATGTAGTTCACATATGACGCCCACATAATCGTGCTTGCCAGAATGGATATCAGCGCAATCGCAATAATGACAAGAATAATCGCCGAACCCCTGTTATCCTTCCCTAACGCCCTATTCTTTTTTTGCTGGTTTGTCAAGTTTTTTCCGTTTTTCATCAGTTATTCTTACTTCCTTCTATTCTTACCAAGCGCAGTGATTCAGGGAAATCCTCGTCACACGCGCCCTGTTTATAGATGCTGACTTCTATGTCAAAAATAACCTCTGTTATTTTATCGCTCCTGATATTGGTTTCGCCTGTTCCGCGGAACTTAGTCCCTGCAAGCCCGAAGACGTTTACGCCTGTACTGTCTCCCAAGTCCGAGCCATTAAACAGATATTTAACATGGGACTTAATATCGCCATCTTCTTTTTCCACCTCGTAGGTAGGCATCTTTCCATCCGCCGGCCTTGTCACACCGCCCGCATAAGTCGAATTAACCAGATTCATGCCCAGGTTAGTCCTGATTGCGGTATTTTTTAAATCACCTGACGAATCCTTAATATTCACATTCACCTTATATTGTTTCTCCGCAATATCAAGCTGCGAGTCAGACAATACGGGTTTCTGGTTTCCGTCGGCGTCAAGCTCGCTTGACATCTCGACCTGTTTCACGATAAATATCTGAAACGGTTTGCCGGATTTATTGTCGATGATTATATTATCCGTCCACTCAGGAGTATTCACCTTCGCCTCATAGAACGGATAATAGAAAAGGTAGAAATTACCGCTGGTTATATCCATGCCGCAGGGAGTGTACGGATCGGAATCATCTCCCGTAACTATAATGGTCTTCGATGTTACGCCATCTGTACATTCATATTCAATCTTAATTTTAGCATTGCAGTAATCGACTTCTATTTCATTGCCGTCCTCATCCTTTTCCGTCTTAGTTTCTTTATCTATATCAAGCGTAATGGTGCGTTTCACACTGCCGCCCATATTTTTAAAGATATTAAAGGAAAAATCTTCCTTTACCTTATTCCCCTCCGCATCAATCTTATCCGGCAGCGCGTCGGGATCTGTAAGCCCGAAACTATTCTGGATTTCACTAAGCGCATCTTTAGTCGTGTCCATACTCTGTATATAGCTGCCATCCCTGCCTTTGACTACGCTGCCCGGCTGCGCCAGACCGTAAGAGGTGTTCAGCGCATTGTCATGCTTATTGTTGGAATCATCGCTTTTCAGGTTTCCTTCCTTATATACGGACGCGTCTAACTTAATCAAGGCATCATACTCCACATTCTGGATTCTGACATCCTCCATTGTGAAATAATATATGCCCGCCGCCTCATCCGTATTGTCAGTGTCTATAGCGGCGCTGCCCCTTACAAGCGAATTGTCTATCACATAAAACCCATCCTCCGGATGCGCAAACTGCTCCTTCAGCTCGTCAATGTTATACGCCTTCAAGCCTTCCATGATGTCCTGCGCTACCGTAGTCGCGCGCTGCAGCCTTCTGGAATTGCCGTTCATGCGTGATGATGATATGAATGAGCGGGTAAAAGGAACAATGATAATCGCAAGGACGATTACCGCAATAAGCAGCTCTATCAACGAAAAACCCGCGTTCTTATTCAGTTGTACCTTCGTATTATGTCGCTCCATATTGCTACCTCTTTGCCCTGTTTTTGTTCATATAACTTGCTTATTCAGCCGTTTCTCCGCCTTCTCCTTCTTCCGCGCCTTCCATATCCTCCACATCCGGCAGATTAGCCTCGCTGTTGATTACAATCGTGCCGAAGATATTGTCTGTTCCAAGCAGGACTGCCGAGAAGTTAGGCTGTACATACGGTTTATCCTGATCCGGCACCAGATACATATTCAATGTCGTCGAACCTACCAAAAGCCCGGTCGAGGTATCGAATGACGCAGTAAGCGAGTCAATCGCTACGCGGTTCGTCTGGTTACAGATATGCTGTATGCTCCTCTTAAGCCCTTCGTATGAAACCGTATAATTATATGTAGCCTGCCTGTTGCGCAGCATACCCGTGGTGCTGGTCGGATCATTAGTCTGCGTCGGCGCCTCTGCCGCCACCTCGTCCTCAACGCCAAGCACATCGCCTTCGCCCAGACCATATGTATACTCACGCTCTGTCTGCGCCGTATCCACGGTAAAATCCACATCGCTTACCAGGCTGATGCTGATGCTGTTAAGCTCCATCGGAGAAATGATTTCCTGATTAATGCCCAGCAGGATAACGTCTTCCTCACGCACGTCTACCGGGAATACCTGATAGATATCGTCTATCGCATTAAGCATCCTCTCCATCTCGGTCTCGTAGAAACCCTGATTCTGCTGCTTATTCTGCAAATCATTTATCTGCTGCTGCAGCTTGACATTCTGCGCCACCAAGTCTTCGGTTTTTTCCTGATAACTGCTGAATACGTAGAAATAGGTGAGCGCCACCGCTAATACTCCTACCACTATCATAATAATCATGACATCTCTTTTTGATACTTTCATCTGCGCTCCCCCCTATTCCGACACGACGTCGCCGATATCTACGCCATGGATAATCGGCATATATGCTGCCGTAACTGAAAATTCCACTACCGATGTATTGCTTTCATCGTCGCTTTCCGTCTCCGTTATGGACGCTACCGTAACGCTTGTCGGAATCAGACTCTTAAAGGTACGCAGCTGCTCTACCGTCGCCGCCGCCTCGCTCTTGGTACTGACCTGCATGGAAATAGTAATCTGAGTCCAGTTGGTATTAAATGAAACCACGCTTACGTCCGAGGGAAGTTTCTGCTCAAGCTCCACGAAAAACTCATACAATGAGTCATTCTGGCTCTCTGTCGCCGAGTACATCGCCTCAGCTATATCATACTTCGTCTGCACGTCCAGATAATCATTATATACATCCATAATCGGCATCATCTCTTTAACCGTATGGTTAAGCTCCACATTCGTTACGTTTGCCTCCATATATGTAAGCATCGAATAGCCCGTCATGCCGCCCGCTGCAGCCAGACATGCCACCAGAAACAGTGCGCCGATAACGATAAACTTATTGCCGTCGCCTTTTGCCGCCGGAGCGCCTTCGCCCTTTTTACCGGCCTTGCCAGACTTGCCAGACTTCGACTCCTCGCGTTTCTTAAATCCCACGGAACCCATTGACGCGCCGATGCACGCCAGATACTCGCCGAAGAACTTATCCTTAAAAAACTTCTCCAAATTCAAACCGCTTATCCGCTTAATATACTTAACCGGATAATGTACTTCCCTGCTAAGCAGTTCCGCCATTCCCAAGAAGTTCGCGCCCATACCTGTAAGCATCACTTCCTCTATGGGACTGTCCGAATTTCTTGAGGCGTAATAATCTATAACCCTGACGATACCGTTGACAACCGGAACCAAAGCGTCGGTTACGTTTCTCTGCGCCGCCTCTTCCACTGAAAGGGGAGCTCCCGCGCCCGCTGCGTCCTCGCCTTCCGATAGGTCTATACACTGATACTTCTCCACGATGCCGACCGCCTGACGTATACTGCGGATATTTCCCCACGCCACGCTCTCCATAACCGCCTGCAGCGCGTCTTCTACGCCGTAGCCGACATTTCTCGTAAAAGCAATCGTCTGGTCTTTAACAACCATTATCATCGTAGAACGCTCATCTATCTTTGCAATAAGATGCGTGCCCGTGGCACATTCCTTCTTAACTATCTGATACAGACTGTTGCCGACATAATCAATCGAGACAACTTCCATCCTCATTGCCGAGGCAAGCGCATAATACCCTTCCAGAATCGACGCCGGAACCGCCAGCACGAGGAGCTTATACTGCTGCTCGCCCTTCTTCTCCCCTATCGTCTCCAATATCGTGTATGCCAGTTCGTACTCGGATAAGTCCACCGGGAAATAATCCGACGCGTTTGCCCTTACCACGTCCCTTATCCTGTTCTCTTTTACATAAGGAATTACAACTTCACGCGTAGCTATCTTCGTCGAAGTTATGGAAAAGACTACTTTCCTTGTTTTGATTTTAT
>JAMPEU010000052.1 GCA_023664865.1 Butyrivibrio sp.
TCGTCATAGAAAACGCAGGGGTCGATACAGTTCGGGAACATATCCCCCCACTTTTTATTATCTACGCCATTGGTTACATATCTTTCAGGAATCTCAGATTCCCCCAATACCTGCGGCGCATCTGTTTCACCATAATCTTGTGCATTAAAACCGCCATATACAATCGTACCGGCATAATCATACGGCCCATCCACTGCATCTGCGGTTAAAAGCACAATGTTCGATTTCCAGTTATCACCGTTAGCGCTTAGATACATACAGTATTTCTCCATCATGGGATTATAAATAATATCCGGCGCCCAAAGATAACCATTCCAGCTGCCTGCGGAATCATCATCATTCCATGCTCGAATCTGCGTTTTAACATCCTCGCCAAAAGACCCCTGAAATTCCGCATCAATACTCGTCCAGTCAAATAAATCCTGCGTAGCTGCCCCGGCAAGAAAACTTCCGAAAATATAATATGTGCCGTCCGTATCACGGAATATGGAAGGGTCATGACAGGTAACCTTCTTGGCCAGCTCCCTGTCTTCCGTCCCGATTTCCAGAACCTGCTGCTGTACCTGGAATTCCATGACCGTGCGCACCATCACTTCTTCCCCTGCATACTGCAGTTTCACATAGGGCCTGATGGTAACTGTTTCATATTCCGCCGCCGATACTTGCATAGTTGCGCCGATTACGCCTAACGCCGTAATAAGCATTAATATGTTTTTTACACCTTTAGCGCCCTTCTTACGCAGAATCAAAATAACGGCAACAACAGCCAATAGCACTATAATGCAAACAACAATAACTCCCACAGGCAGGCTACCGCCTGCCGCAGAAGCAAACATTTCGCCGTCTCCCACCAGTACGCCGTTTAATTCATAGCTTTCCCCTGAGGCAATCTTCGGCAGTTCTGTCGGCATGGAATCTTCCGCTGCCGGCAATAGTCCGTCCGAATTGCTATAGGTAATGCTTGTCGAATTTATATCCCAGTATTTTTTGTTATTTTCCACGGTAATAGAATAATGGATTTCCTCTCCGGCTTTATATTCGCCTTTATCCGTTGTAATCGTTACCGTAATTCCTTCCTCACTCGCGCTTCCGGAAGCCCCGTCAGCCGCTGATGCCGTCAGGGTTGTGAATCCGGCAAGCAGAAGTATTGTCAACACTGTCATTAAAGCCGCTGTTTTCTTTTTCATTTTAGCCCCATGCTCCTTTCAAAATACCTTATTAACATAATCAAACACGGGATATCCCTGTTCATTCCACTTCACTTCCATCAGCATTGTATGCCGATTAGGGTCATAGAGGGGATCTCCTTCAATTTCCAAATATGTTCTTGCATGGTATACGCAGACATCCCTGCCATCCGCCAGCTTCGTAAAGCTGTTATGACCGGGGCCATAGAAACCTTTCTCCCTATCAGAACAAAGTACCGGCAGGCGTTCCTTCTTCCAAGCCCTGGGGTCTAATAAATCCCCATCCTCATCAATACTCAGCATCCCCATGCAATAGCACTCGCCTGTCGCGCTTGCAGAATAGGTCAGGAAGATTCTGCCGTCATGCTTAATTACCGCAGGACCTTCGTTCACCCATATATCCACGCGCTCCCAGTCATAATCCGGCGTTGTCAGAAGAACCTGAGCCGTAGCAAGTTTTGTTGCCGACTCCATCCGTGCGATATACAGATTTGAAATCTGGATTCCCACGCTGACTTTTTCCGCCCACACATAATAATAACTTCCTTTATTTTCAAAGACCGTTGCATCCAAAGAAAACGCTTCAAAAGAGTATATATCATCATCCGACCTTTGCATCTTGCCCTTTTCAATCCAGGCATCCGTCATCGGATTATCACCACTACACTCTAATACAAACGGTCTGATTTTCCATTTATCGTCTTTTTCCCCCGCTGCAAAATAAATATACCACTTTCCAAACAGATAGTGCAGCTCCGGCGCCCATATATGCTCGCTCATCTCTTGGCTTTCATGTTTAGTCCACACAGTCGTCTCCTGTGCTGTCTGCAGCTGCTCTAAAGTCGCCGCTTTCCGTAACACAATGCGGTCATATGCAGGAACAGAGGCGGTAAAATAGTAAGTCCCGTCTGTGTGCCTGTATACATAAGGATCCGCCCTTTGTTCTATAAAAGGGGTATTATATTCCGTTATTTTACCGTTTCTTCTCTTCTCTTCCATATTCCCGAATCTCCCAAATACTTTTTTAATATTATAACATATTTTAAATTAATTTAAAAAACACTCCGGATTCCGCTAATCCGTAACCCGGAGTGTTATTGTTATTTACTGATTGAAAAAGCTTTGATTTCCAATCTCTTATTGAATATCAATAAATGCATTTTCTACAGTGAAGCAGTAGTACAAATCACCGTCAACCGCGATTCCGGTGTAAGACTGATTGAATGTGCTTCCTGCCGCCGTTGTTGCAACAAAAACGATATCTGCCGTGTCACCGTTATTGGTGATTGTCAATTCAATATCCGCACCGTCGATATCCGCCTTGAATGTATCCCAGTTCCAGTCGCATTCCGCTACGGCGATATTGTCATAACCTGAACCCCAGCCATAGTTATCAGCGCGTACAACCGCATATTCCTTATAATCCGCATTAGCGTCTGCTGAATGGACATCTGCCACATTCTGAAGGACAACAAGGAAGTTGTGCCAGTTCTCAAGTTCATCTGAATAGTTCTTTAAGTTTACGGTTACGGATTCGCCGCTCGGAATCTCAACTACATCTGAGAACTCTGTCCAGAATGCTGTTGAACAGTCTGTTGCGCCAACAACAGTACCTGTGGTCGTAACATCACTGTGGTCTACTGCTACAGGCTCTTCTACCTCTACTTCCGTACCTGTTTCAGGAGCTATGGACTCAACGCTCGGGTTGCCCATTTCATATAATGAAAGAACCTGGCCTGCCGTCAATGCTGAATCAAATACATATAAATCATCTACAAAGCCTTTGAATACCGTATCCCAGTAATTAATGCCGAAATAAGATTCAAAATCGCCGCCTTCGGGCTTCATGATATTCGGTGCAAGCGTTGCATCCCATGTATACTCAAAATAAGTATTGTTTGTGTAGTTTTCCTGTGAATCATATACCAGCTGGCCATTCAGATAATACTGAGCGCCTGCTGTTTTAGAACCTAACGGGCTGTCCTGTTCCTCGCCTGAACATACGATAGTTACCATAGCCCATTCCCTCTTGCCATGGATTGAATCGTCCCAGCCATACATCCAAGGCCAGCAGTCTGTACCGTCCTGGGCGTCGCTTGCCTCATTACGGCTCCATACAATAGGGAATATCTTCGCACTGTCTGCGCCCCATTCGGACTGTGTTACATTCAGCCATGTAACATTATTGCCTGCATCATCCGCTTTACCGATATTATATCCCATCTGCAATGTCGGACCATAGTTAGAAAGCCTGTCTGCATTCAGCCAGAAAGATACGGAATAAGCGTCAGTATTGGTAGCCTGCAGATTTAAATCTAATCCATAGCTTCCATCCAGATAAATCGCCTGCCCTACAGGACCGTCAGCATATGCAAACGTCACATCCGTTTCTGCGATACCATAAGTAGCTCCATCATTACTTCCCACATCATCTGTCTGCACAACAGCCTTATACCCTTCATCATCACCGTCAAAGGTATAATGTGCAAATGCATCCGGTACAGCCTCAGCGGTAACTTCAGCGGGTGCAGCAGTTCCTTCGTCACCTTCGTCAGTTGAATTGTCCGTTTCGGAACTGTCAACAGTTTGATTAGCATCATTTGTATCATTGCCTGCATTATCGCTGTTTCCGCATGCTGTCAGCAAACCTAAAGTCAACGATGCGCAAAGCAGGGTACATAAAACTTTCTTTTTCATTTCTTTTCCTCCATTTTATATATTATCTGTTTAATTTATTTCGAGCCAAAAGAATCAACCACAGCCTGATACTTTGCAAGATCTTCCTCAGACAGGACATCATATCCATCCGGTCCAAAGTAAGCAATCATTGCCTCTGCATGATAGTAGTTCGCCTGCTCGGTTGCCTCTTCCACATAATCGGCTGCCTTTGCAGTTCCTGCATCTACCAGATCATGAATACCGATTTTGTTAAAATACTGGTCGCAGAAGTTCCAATATCCTGCAATATTGTACCAGCCATAAGGTACCGGTCTTGTCACGCTTGAGAAGAAGTCATCCCAATATGACTTGTGGTCTGCATCCTGCGGGAACAATGATTTATAGCCTTCCCATACTTCCTCATCCAGCGTAATCGGCATAGGCATCTGTGAATTCTTTAAAGCAACGCCTGAAGCATTTGTAATAGAATCATCTTTATAAATCTCCAGCCTTGCCTTCCAACCGTCAACGCCCCAGCCCATGAACTTAAGAAGCAGATATGCCTCGTAAGGATACTGGCAGGAAGTGGATACGCCGCCCATATACATTGTGGAAATGACATTATGCTCTTTCTCATCAATAACATTCGGCGTAACGTAAGGAACTATGTCCAGACCATACTGTTCCTGATAACCCTCAGCGCCCCACAGATTCATGTAGGTCCAGAAACCTTCTGAGAATACAGCTACATGCGCCGTTGCGCCAAACCATGCTTCCCAGTCGCCTGTCCAGTCTTCCATCTCCTGTGTCTCCTGCTCAGGCGCTACATAGCCGCCAAGCTTTAAGTCAGAAAACTCCTGCTCGCCCTTTGCCCAATAAGAAAGGTCGAAGTCATTGCCGTCATATCCAAACTCACCCTTAAGCGCTCTTTCATCCGGTGAACATGCTGCAATGCCATACAGCGAATCCAGCCTGTTGTAGTATCCCAGACCGAAATACTTCATACCGCTTCCCGTATCTACGGTTGCATCCTTGATAAGCTGAATCATTTCTTCCCACGTCCAGTCTGTACGGGGCATCTCCAGATTCAGTGTCTTAATTACATTTTTGTCAATAAACATGGCGCTTGGCCAGTAAACCATCGGCACTGCGTACCGGCAGTCGGTATCAAAGCAGCCGATTCCATATTCATTGATTGTCGCCATCAGATTCTGATTTTCAGGATCCGCATTCCAATACTCGGAAATATCCGCCCAATACTGATTTGAAAGAGCCGTATCGGAATCAGTTCCTTCAAATACATCCGGGAAATTTCCGGCTGCCGCTGCCGCAGAAAGGTCTGAACTCATATCGTCAATAACACGGGTTTCTACCTTGATATTCGGATACATATCCATAAATTTCTCTGCAAGCATATTAATTGTGGTCTCGTCTTCGTAGTGCCAGAAGGTCAATGTGATTTCATCAGTCGTCACACCGTTTTCATCCACATTGCCGGAAGCGCCACCCGCTCCGCCGCCTGATCCGCAGGCTGTAAGTCCGAGAACCAGTGACGCTATAAGCGCCACAGACGCTAAAACTTTCTTTTTCATTATAATCCTCCTTTTTGTTTATTATCTGAATCCCCGAAAGGGAATAAAGATCTGCATATTATTCGCCGGTGATACCCGCCCTGTCTATACTTTCAACAAACTGCTTCTGTAAGAAGAAATACATAATCAGAAGCGGCAGTATGCTTAAGGTTGTGGCTGCCATCTTCACCGACTCATTCAGGCTGGTCGCCGTATCGCCTACCGTAGCCCTTGTCTCAAAAGCCGTATCAAAGTTCTTTAACTGAATAACCAGATTCGTCCAGATGCTCTTAGTCGATAATCCTCGTACATACATCTCCGTCAGATAGGACTCATTCCAGTACCAGACGAATGAAAACAATACCACTGTAATTATCGCAGGTATCGCAGACGGAACCGCAATTTTAAAGAACGCTTTAAAATGTCCCGCTCCGTCAATTGCCGCCGCTTCCATCAGCACCTTAGGCACCTGCTTAAAGAACTGGTAGAAAATAAGGATAAATATCGGCGCATTCAATCCGTTTCCCAGAACTGCTGGAAAAACAAACGCCCACAAAGTCCCCAGTATTCCCATATTGTTATACAATACATAGGTCGGAATCATTGTTACCTGGCTCGGGAGGATATAAGAGAATATCAAAATCCCCATCATAATCTTTTTGCCCGTAAAATCATATCTGGCAAACCCATACCCGATAACCATGCATATCATTACATTGCACAAAGTCGGCAGTCCGGCAATCACCACGCCTTTTCCGAGCGTAACCCAAAAGTCCATGGATTTAGCCGCATCAATAAAGTTCTGCATATATAAGCTGCTGGGCAGCCATTTTACCGAAGTATCCAATAAGTCATCCATGTTCATAAAGCTGGTGCTGAACATATAAAGTACGGGGTAAAGGTATACAAACCCGATACATATTAACAGTCCGTATACTACAAGCTGTTTGCCGGCGCCCTGTTTTTCCTTTGTCCCGAAGATAAACCTGTGGATTTTTTCCTTCGTAAACCTGGATTTAATAGTCTCCGCTGCCGTCATATGTTTTGTATTTGCGTTTCTTTCTTGCTTTTTCGAGTTTTTTGACATTTCTCTGACCCCTCCTTTCTATGCGTTTCACTAATCTGGCTTCCTTCTTTTGCTCCCTCTTTACCTTCTTGACCTGTCTGTCATATATATCTTTCTTAGACCCCAGCAGCAGGAAGAAGAGTAAAACGATTAAAGTAACAACCAGTGCGTACATCCACGCCATTGCGGAAGCATATCCGTATCCTTTTTCCTTAGTTCCCGAAAACATTGCCGACTGAATCATGTTAATCAGTTCATTCTGCTCGTTTCCTGATAAGAAAATTACCGTATAGACCGCATTTAAAAGTATCATTGGTTTAATTGTCGGAAGCGTAATCTTCCAGAAACATTCCCAGTTAGAGCCGCCGTCAATCTTAGCCGCCTCATACAGCGCCGGATCCATTTTCTGCAGCGCCGAAAGGAAAATCAGAATCTGGACTCCGGAATACCAGAGGATCATAATCATATTGCCAAACATATCCCCTATGCCTTCCGCCACGGAGTATGGCAGGAACTCATCTAAAGCATTAACTATAGCCTGGGTATTCATCGACGGAATAGACGCCGCCCCCTGGCTGACTAACAGGTTCATTACCGGCCCGCTGACTATAATAACCGGCAGGAAGAAGATTAACCGGAAGAATCCTTTCAGTCTGATTTTTCCATTCAGCATAATTGCAATCATCAGCGCGAATACAACTATAACCGGAACCTCTACAATCGTCTGCCAGATATAAGTTATAAGCTGTTGCGGGAACTCAGGATTTTCCAGCCAAATCTGCGTGAAATTCTGAGTTCCTACGAAATTAAAATTCGTACCCAGCGGCGTAATCCTGATATTATACCACATATAATAGAAGGACTGCCCAAGCGGAATCAGCATAAACAGCAGAACTCCTGCCAGCCAGGGGGCTACGAAGAAATATCCTGCCCTGGCTTCTCTTTTTTCAAGTTTTCCAAGCTTAGTTTTGGGTTTTTTCTGCTTTTTTTCCTTACTCATTTAATCCACCTCGTAGGACATTGCATCAATGGTATGTCCGTCTACAGTTTGTTCATCACTGCTGTAATTGACATAAACCGTTACTCCGTTACTATAAGCGACTACATTTACACCGTTATCCATAATTTCATGGCTTGTTATAAATGCACCTGAAACCTTATCATTCAACTCCTTCATCGCCTGTGAATACTCTGCAATCGTACTCTTATATACATCATATTCAGAACTGTATATATCGCAGGAATTGGTATAAATCAGTTCCGAAGCGCTTTCCTTAGTGATATAGAATGAGGGATAAGTTCCGGTCTCAATCATCTTTAAGAAAAATTCCTGCTTGTTTGCCTCGAAATTAACGTATTCGGAATATACCGGCATCACGCCCTTTAACACGATGGAGAGGAACGGCACGCTCTCATCCTCATATATGTAACTCGACGTATACAGCGGCATATCAATAAAAGCTTTCGTATCCTTCCACAGATATGCAAACGGCTGTTCCAGCACAAGATTAGTTTTTTCTTTCACCTGCGCTATGGTATCAGCATATTTAGCGCCGCACTCATATCTGGTATAAACGTCTCCGCTATAGTTCCACGAAAATAAAGTGTTACTCAGTCCCGCTATACAGAGATTATCCACATCTTTTTTCGTATAGCTTGCAATAAATCTGTTTATCAGCGTATCGCTGCGTTCAGGAATGAGATACAGCATCGTCTCGTATACGTCCTGATATGTATCTTCCTCATACCTTCTCTTATTAATCTTCTTAACAACATTGAAGGTCGCGTTCTGCTCATCCGGATTAATCCTAAGTGCATCGCTGTATAAATAAAACTCTATCCCGTCATTCTGCACATCCTTAATTAAATCCGTCAGTGCGCCTGTTCCGCCGATTTTGGAATCCGCTTTATATTTAGTTATCGGAATATTATAAAGCCCGCCATCCTGCCATCCTTTGTATACCGTAAAGATATCCGTGACGTTTTCGCCGGATAAATCAGCATATATTTCCCTGATATCATCTACCGTCGTCATGACAACCGCCGTTGTGCCGATAACCCAGCTCTCACGCTCAGTTCCCATAAAATCAATGCGCGTGTGGTAGCTGTCAGGCTGCATCGACAAGCCGCCATTATGAAGAAGGTAATTCCTGTAAGCATTAGCCATGCCCGCGTAGTTGGCGTTATCGCCGCTTGTGAACAAAAATCTTATCTGCAAATCGGAATGGCTTCTTTCCGCTTCACAAATATGCAGCGAACCTACTGTGGAGGTATTGCTTGTCGGCTGCGTATAAAGCCTTCTCTCAATGAACTTGGCGTAAGCACGGTTATAATCTACGCTGACGCCGTTAGGATGGGCTTCAATCGTCGCCCTCATAGCGCCTTCCTCTACAACTGCCAGATATGCAATCCCATCGTCCGTATGCGCTATGCCGTACACCGGGGCTATAATCTGTTCTGCATCCGTAATCATCTCATAGCGTCCCCAAAGGGAAGAACTCGCCGAAGATTCCGTAAAGCCTATATCGCTTCCGTAAATCGTGGAAGAATATCCGCTGTTGAACCTTCCTTCTTTATCGTCCAGATAAATCAAGGCTCCGTTGCCATCAGGAACTAACAGGTATCCCTCTTTGTCATCCAGATAAGATGTCCCCATATACGGATACATGGCAATCGTACCTATATAATATCTGTCTCCGTCTTCTTTTATGGATTCATCTGCAATCCTTGCCGTCAGTCCGTCTTCCAAAAGCTCCACTTCCAGCGTCATGCCAATCTGATATGTAGTCCAGTACACTTCAGCGCTGAATCCGTTGTCCGTATATTTGATATTCTTCGTCACATTATCGTTAATCAAATCCGCCTGCTTAGTGTCATCATTCTGATTAATCAGCGTAAGTACCAGCGCGGATTTCATTGCGCCCATCCATGAATCATTGTTCCTGCCGTCGTCATAACTGATAGACGACTCCATATAAGCCCCTGTCGCTTTATCCGCTACAACTACTGATAAATCTTCTTCATTCATATACAGGGCAAGGTTGTCATTTTCAGCAATCAATGGGTGTCCGTTGATTTCTTCCGCCGCCTGCACTTTAAGCACCGTCCCCGTCTCCATAATCCATGTGCCGGGCAATAGCAGCAGGACTAAGTTGAATACCAGAAACAGGCTTACTGTTTTTCTAAGTCTCTTAGTTAATTTAGTTGCCAATCCTATACACCACCTCTCCAAATATTGACTGAATGAAATCAAATACCTGAGCCCACAGCACATAGATAATAAATGCAAGCAGACAGGCGATAAAGATTGTAAACAGTGTCAGGAATATAATCTTAAAGGTTTCCTTGACCGTATAGTTATTGATTTCCTTAATTGCTATAAATACCAGCACTGCAATCCATACTGCCATAAACAGGGTTCCAAACTCTATGAAGAACACTTCGTTATAGGTAAGCACATGTGACAGTGCAAATATAATCGGCATAAATACAAGATAGGGAGTTATGCTGTAAATGAAAGAGCAGTAAATATGTTTAAACTTACCTTCTCCGTCATTAATCGTACACATCAGGTAATTACAGCCGACTATCAATATCAAGGCAATCAGTATAAAGCCGATATCAGAAAGGATATCATAGCTCCCCTCCCTGACAGTCTTTAACAGGAAGCCGCAAAAATACTTGTTGATAATGTAAAACAGCATAACGAAAACCAACAGTATATTTGAGCTTAGTACGGAAACCTTTCCTTCCCTTTTAATGCCATAGCAGCCGTCAATCGGATGCCGCATATAATAAAACATATAGCGGATTTCGCTTATAATCCTGATATTGCCAAACCGTTCAAGCGCTTTCTTAGGCTTATCAAGAATATGTTTTTTCTTATCCAGTATGTCTATGACCTTCTTCAATACATACAAAATAAATACAATGACAATTACCGCCGCCAGGTTCCGCTTCAGCCAGTTATTCCTGATTTCCCAAAACGAATCCGAATATCCGTCAAAATCCTTGGCAAGTTTGGAATAATGAAGCGCATCATCGTAATTCTCTTCTTTATACAATGCCCTGCCCATCGCCATATTGGCATAATCGAACAGGTTATTCATTTTGAGCACTTCCTGAAGCGGCTCCTTACTCTCGGTATATCTTCCCTTTGAGAAAAGGTATAATGCCGTATGAAGGTAATTGGTAAACTCTGTCGGTTCATATACCTGTATCTGCGCCTTATCCGAGTCCAGGACATAAATCTTGTCTTCCGTATCGACCTGGATTGCCTCTACCTTCGTACTAAGACCGATTCTCTGCTGTCCGTCGTCGCTTCCCCCGAACACAAACAGCAGTTCGCCCTCGTTGTTATATTCATATATGTACCCCATCTGCGAAGCTACAAATACATTATCATGATTACCAACCGCCACCGCAGCCGGCACTTCCTCATATGCGTCCGGTTCAATCATATTAGTTCCCGCGATGTTCAGACGTTTCAGAGTATCCTCTTCCTCGCCCCTGGTAACCGTATAAATCAGGCCCTTTTCATCAATCGCCATATTATCGGGCGTTGCCGGAATATTCGCCTGCATCTTCGCCCTCTGCGCATCGGTTAAGATTGAACGCCATATGATGTTCCACAAGGACGGGTCTGTTGCATTCGTTCCGAAATAACCGAGAAATGTTCCGTCTTCCACTGGGCTTATCTGCACGATGCCGTTTGTATTGGACTCGCAGATTATGTACA
>JAMPEU010000053.1 GCA_023664865.1 Butyrivibrio sp.
TTTGTCATGAATAAAAATAAATGCTTTTATGCAGTTGTTAAAAATATACAAAAAAATCATCTTTTTTCAGCCTCATCGTCCGGATAAAAAAGATGATTTTTTATGCATATTTCACAAACATTAGTTATGTTGTAAAATAATTGTTGCAATCTAGTCCCAGGTCAAAAAATCCTGATTTGCAAAACTAAATTCCACCTAAAAAGGGAGGATGCCAAGTAAACAAGTTTACTTGGCATTTATTATGAAAAAGTATTAATTAAATCAGATTACCTGAGTCTTTTCTTTTTTGTTATAATACAGTATATGCAAAAGAAATGTCTAAAAAATGTTTCGCAAGTGAAGTTTCTTTAAATTAAATATGAACAAATTATGAACGCCCTAATCTTTTGTCCAAACTTGACTTATATCGGGCTATTCAGTTATACTGAATTTAACACATGAGAATTCATAGATTTCAGTTTTAGATAAATTATGAACGGAAATAAAACGGAAATGAAAAAAGAATCAAAAATACACGGCTTTTTCTTGGTTTTGCTTAAAATAAATATGCTTCCGCTTGTAATATTGACGCTTGTAATTACTACATTCAGCGCTATACAGTTTGCTGCGTCAATGAATGTGGAAACTAAAAACGGTCTGGTAAATATGTCCCACACTGTCATTAGTCTGTACGATACTGTTTATGAAGGCGATTATTATGCTAAAGATAACGGTGACGGTATGCAGATGTATAAGGGTGCGCATCTTATAGCAGATAGTGTTTCTATTATTGATTCCATTAAAGAAAAGACCAGTATCGATATAACTATTTTCTATCAGGATACGCGTGTAGCAACTACGGTTCGGACAAGCGACGGCGTTCGGGTAACCGGAACTAAAGCTAACGATACGGTTATTAAAGATGTTCTAATCGGCGCCAAACCGCATTTCTATGCAAGTACGATGGTTGGAGATGTCAGATATTTTTCCTATTACGAACCGCTTTATGCTGCTGACGGAAGCTGCATTGGAATGCTTTTCCTCGGTAAACCTTCTGCGGAAGTAGAAAAACTTGTTTTTGATTCAGTTGCGCCTACTATTATATTCGGCATCATTACCATGTTGATTGTCGGGCTTTTAACGATACGCTTCACCAATAAGCTTGTCAATGCGATACAAAGAATGGATTCATTTGTAGTTATGATTTCTAAAGGCGAGCTTCATACTAAGCTGGACGATGATATTCTGGAGCGCAAAGACGAACTCGGACAGATGAGCCGTGGTCTGGTTAAGATGCAAGGTTCGCTCAGGGAGCTGGTAGAGCAGGATCTTCTGACAGGATTATATAACCGCAGAAGCGGTGAAAAGTTATTAAAGCATAGCTGCGAGAATTATCTAAACGATGGAACTCCATTCTGCGTAGCAATAGGCGATATAGACCACTTTAAAAAGGTTAATGATACCTATGGACATGAATGTGGCGATATAGCTCTTGCCGCTATTTCCAAATGTATGAAAGAACATATGCAGGACAAAGGGTTCGTGGCAAGATGGGGCGGCGAGGAAATATTGTTGGTATATGACAATATGCCGCTTGATACTGCCGTTTCCCAGATAAGCGAATTGCTGGACGAAATCCGCGGACTGCGCATTACATATGGCGATACCACATTTAGCATTACCATGACCTTTGGTATCACAGAAGGAAACGACAGTAAAGTTGAGCATATCGTCCGCGATGCCGATACCAAGCTGTATGAAGGCAAAAACAGCGGACGAAATAAGATTGTATATTAATTAGTTTAGAGTTTCTCAGGTTCAGGATATTCCACACCGAAAGTTTCAACGGTAACGCTCTGCATCACCTGTTCTTCCAACGGTCTGTCGTTATAATCGGTAGCCGTTTCAGCGATGCGGTTCACCACGTCCATACCTTCAATTACTTTTCCAAACGCCGCATACGCACCGTCCAAGTGAGGGCTTGTCTTGTGCATGATAAAAAACTGGCTGCCCGCCGAATTAGGCTGCATACTTCTTGCCATAGACAATACGCCTTCAGTATGTTTCAAATCATTAGTAAATCCGTTCTGCGCAAATTCCCCGCGAATGGAATAACCAGGTCCGCCCATTCCCGTGCCTTCAGGATCTCCGCCCTGAATCATGAAATTCTTGATTACTCTGTGGAAAATAAGTCCGTCATAGAAATTCTTCTGAATCAGGCTGATAAAATTATTTACCGATGTCGGCGCAATTTCAGGATATAACTCAGCCTTGATTATATCCCCGTTTTTCATGGTAAATGTAACAACTGGATTCTGTGCCATTTTTAATATTCCTTTCTTGATAAATATTTTTTAAATATACTTTTAATAAGCAATTTTTTATATATAATTATTTTATACGAAATATTTAAGAAGGTAAAGTATATGTTGAAAAGGGTTGTATTTATTTTGGAAAAAGATAATTGGCAGACCGAAATAAACGCATTATGTAAAGACATTGCCATTCATAAAGCAGAAACTGCCGCATATGGCGTTCAGGATATTTTAAATGTTGAAATTGAAACAAATAACTCTCTTTATATTACGGATAATGCCGCCTGTCAGAAATATTTACAGGAGAATGGGGTTCCGGTTATAGTCCATCTGCATGAATTAAACCGCACAGAGCAGTTCTCTAGGGCGGAATATGCCATAGAGCGGATAAGCGAGGTCGAATACAACTCTTTAGAACTTGCATATCTACGGCTGACGGGGCAGCCTTGGAATATTCTCACAACGGACAGGTGTATAATCCGCGAAACTACGGTCGAAGATGCCGACAGTTTCTATGATATTTATAAGGAGTCTTCCATTACTTATTATATGGAAGGATTGTACGAGGACAAAGCCGCCGAAACCGCCTACATTCAAGACTATATCAAAAATATATACGGATTTTACGGATACGGAATGTGGAGCGTTCTGGAAAAAGACAGCAGAAAAGTAATCGGCAGGGCTGGCATAAGCTGGCGTGAAGGATTCGACATCCCGGAACTTGGATTCGTAATCGCAGTCCCTTATCAGCATCAAGGCTACGCATATGAAGCCTGCCGTGCAATTCTTGATTATGCTGTTACAGAATTGGGTTTCACTAATATTCAAGCACTCGTTATGAAAGAAAATAAAAAGTCTAAAGCTCTATGTCAACGGCTTGGCTTTAAGCATTACAGCCAAATAATCCTAGACGACACAGAATATGAAAGATTACTATTCACAGTTGTTGGGTGACATGAACTCATATGCTTCCACTTGAGGTCCTTGTAAAACGCCGGTACTTAGCGAGGTACTTTCGAGCTTAGTACCGCTGCGTAACAATAAGAATGTCCGCGCAGCGTGGCATTCGTTTGTTTATACACTGGAGCGAGAGCGTACCTCAAGTGAAAGCATATGAGTTCATGTCACATTCAACATCGTATTACAATATTTAATTGACATATAACTATATCTATAATAAAATAATAACGTTACAAGGGTGTAATAGTATGTTGTTAATCTATTATACCCTTTTTTCTGTTTAAATGAAGAAAGGAATAGGGTACTCAATTATGTTAGAAGTTATTGCAAGCATTAACAGTTTTGTCAGTAATATAGTCTGGGGCTGGCCCGCGCTTGTTCTTTTGGCGTTTGTCGGAATTCTTATGACTTGCCTGACTAAGGTTTTTCAAATCACGCATATCGGTCATTGGATGAAAATGACGATAGGCGCAATTTTTAAGGACAAAGATGTGACGGGACATACGAAAGATAAGTCCATTTCGCAGTTTCAGTCCTTATGTACCGCGCTCGCCGCTACCGTAGGCACAGGAAATATCGTAGGTATCGCCGGCGCAATCATGGTCGGAGGTCCGGGCGCTGTATTCTGGATGTGGCTTATCGCATTTTTTGGTATGATGACAAACTATGCCGAAAACGTTCTGGGTATATACTACAGACGCAAGAACGCGAACGGCGAATGGTCGGGCGGAGCTATGTACTATCTTAGAGACGGTCTGGGTAGTAAAAAAGGCTGCCGTCAGATAGGAAAAGTTCTCGCTGTGCTGTTTGCGGTTTTCTGTTTCATTGCCTCCTTCGGGATAGGAAACATGACTCAGGTAAATTCAATTTCACTCGATATGAACGCTACCTTCGGGATTCCTACATATGTTACAGGCATCGTGGTTCTTATTTTGGGCGGACTGGTAATTGTAGGCGGTCTTAAACGTATTGCCGCCGTTACCGAGAAGCTTGTGCCTTTCATGGTTGTACTTTACATATTGGGTAGTATCATAATCTTTATCACTAATATTTCCCAGGTCGGACCTGTGTTCAGCGCTATTTTCAGAGGGGCATTTGCGCTCAAAGCTGCCGGCGGCGGTATCGTGGGCTATGGCACTAAATTAGCTATTGAGCAGGGCATGAAAAGAGGCGTGTTCTCAAATGAAGCAGGTCTTGGTTCTTCCGTTATGGTTCACTCCAACTCCAATGTCAGCGAACCTGTACGTCAGGGTATGTGGGGCATATTTGAAGTTTTTGCGGACACAATGATTGTCTGCACGCTGACGGCATTTTCTGTATTATCATCAGGTCTGGTTGATTTGGAAACGGGCGTTGCGCTTGAGTCATACAATGGAGTCACTCTCTATAAAGCGAATATGGTATCAACAGTATTTTCAATTCACTTTGGAAAAGCCGGAGCAGCCTTTGTCACAATCGCAGTAATGCTGTTCGCTTTCTCCACGGTTCTTGGTTGGAGCCACTATGGCACTAAAGCATGTGAATTTCTGTTTAGCGAAAAATACACTATTATATACCGCGTGGTTTTCGTAGCGGCAATCTACGGCGGTGCAGTTATGAGCGATAATCTTGCCTGGGAGCTTGCCGATACCTTCAACGGCATGATGATGATTCCCAACTTAATCGGCGTACTTGTCCTGTCGCCTCAGGTATATAAAATAACGAAGAATTATATTAACCGCGTACTCAAAGGTTCTTCTGAAACTCCCATGCTTTCCGCAATCCCTGAAATACAGGCGGAGCAGGAGAAAAATATGTAACTAATTTAAAACAAGAGGCTGCCGCAACAGCCTCTTGTTTTTAGCAATTTACTAATATCTATATAAACGTGTTACTCACACAAATAAAACTCATGCGTACAAATTATGGTATAATCGGCTTCTGCCCCCGCAACCACTTTCTCTTCCGTACCAACATTTTCACCGCATACCCAATATGAGCCATCCGTTTTTACAATCACAGTATTACATAATAGTTTAGGGTAAATATCATCAAGTTCTGCAATATTATCATAATCTGTATTATATTCCAAACTTCCCACCCACACTTTAGCAATATCGCTCACATCTGGTTCCGGATAATTAGCAATAGCAAGATCCGTCCAAACCATAACAATATCTTCCGCAACTTTCGTTGGCTTACTAATCGTAACAGGTTCTACAACGCCACAATTACCTGACTGATTATATCCCCATGTCCACACCGTTCCGTCTTGCAACAAAGCAGCATGGTTAAACCAGCCACCGGTTACCAGAACTGCATTTTCTAAAATCTTTTGAGGTTTCTGAATATAATACACGTCTGTTGAGTAAAAAGCATATCCATTTGCATAAATTGTTCCCCATGTCCACACCGTTCCATCTTCTTTCAGGCAGACAACATCATCTCTGCCGCAGCATGCATAAACTATATCTTCCATAAGCAGGATTGGAGTATTTACCGTATACTGTTCTTCATTCACATACTTAGTCCAATCAAATGCTTCATATTGCTGCATAGCTCCGCTTCCAGCATTTCCCATACCATAAAGTTTATTATCTCCGGTAAGGAAAATTACAAATCCTTCTTGCGAATAATCTACATGGACAACATTTTCTGCAATTTTTACCATATTTTCATGAAAATCATAATCCTGTGTTCCCTGACCGAGCTGACCACAATTATTACTTCCACATCCCCACAATACATTATCTTTATCAATATAATAAAGATTGGATGGATCACCCTTATGCGTATTATATTGTTTTGTAATATCCACAAAGACATTTAACGACTCTGCTTCAATGAGCGTATCGGGTATCTTCTCGTTTTCAACAACATTTATTTCTTTTTCTGAATTATCTGTATCTGAAATCAATGGTTCATCTACTACTGAAGTCGTGTCCTTATGAGTGAACGCCAAACCTACGCTAAGCACGGCAACCCCGATAACCAAAACTGCCAATACGCCTTTTTTTGTCTTTCTAAACACTGCCAAATTTTTAACTCTTTCCTTTATATTTCCTTCTCCAAAACCAACTGGAATTTTTCGGATGATGCGGCACTGTGTCGAAAGAGCCAGCAAGGAAGCCGAGTAATCTGCCCTGATATTTTCTCCCATATTCTTTATAACAATCTCATCACAGCTCATTTCCATGTCTTTTTCAAAAAGGATAAATGCAATCCATACCAAAGGATTAAACCAGTGTATACATAGTGCCGCATACGCTATCGGCTTTACAATATAGTCAAAACGTCTGATATGAACCTTTTCATGTAAAATAATATACTCTTGTTCTTTCTCATTTAATCCCACAGGCAAGTATATTCTGGGATTTACTATACCCATTACAAAAGGGACTATCATCTCATCGGTAATATAAATATTTTCTTTAAGTGGAACTGATATTGACACTTTCGTCCGTATTTTAATAGCAGATATCACACCGTACAAAATCATTATACCAGTTCCCAATATCCACACATATTTTCCAAATAGGATAAACAACTCCTGCCATACAACTTCCTGACTTTTAGTTTTTACATCTGGGTAAAATTGCATCGCAGTATGTCTGGTTTCTGACACATTGCTAGCTTCTTCGCCTATATATTGAGCATTATATTTATCAGGTTCTTCTGTAAATATGGCATCTTTTTCCTCGATATACTCATAGAATATCGGTTTCAAACTTGGAAGAGGGCTGAGTGCAGATTCCAGTGTAATCGGACAAAAAAGCCTGAATAAAACAACGCTCCAAAGCATATAGGAAATATACTTAGGAAACCTTTTCAGTAAAAGGCGTGCAATCAATACAATCACAATAATCATGCCCGCAGACAAGCTCATATCTATCGCTTTCAGAAAAATCTGTTCAAGCATTTACTCACCCCCGCATAGAATCAATAATTCGGCGAATTTCATCAATCTCTTTATCCGTCAGTTTCTTCCTTGTTACAAATGCATTTAAAAAGGCAGGCAAAGAACCCCCAAACGCTTCTTCCACATAAATCTCGCTTTTACGCGCATAAAACTCATCTCTTGATATCAGCGAAGTAACGATTCCATTCATATTCTGGAAAATTCCCCGTTCACACAATCTCTTTAATACAGTAAACGAAGTCGTCTTTTTCCACTCAAATTCCTTATTCGCCAATTTCGCCAAATCTCCTGATGAAACAGGTTCATTATTCCATATCACGTCTGCAAATTTTGCTTCTGCAGTTCCTATTCTCAATTCATGCATATTGTTATATCTCCCATTCTACAAGGTGTAGTATTATTCTATACTACACCTTGTAGAACATATTGTCAATAAGTTCAGAAATGTATTGCATAATCAGTATATGATTGCATTTACGCTTAATTTATAACACCTCACACATGCTATAAAGCACTTTCAATATATCATATATTTTGCTTATTTGTCTGGGTTCCAGCATTTCTAAAACACATGCAATCTTTTGTATATTTCTACTTTCTTTTTCTTCACCATACATTATATAATCACAGCTTACGGACAAAGCTTGGGCTATTTTGCATAATGTCTCTGCTGAAAAGCCTTTTCTTCCCGTCTCTATTTCATATAAGAATTTTGACGAAATAGAGACTTTCTCAGCAAATCTCTCTCTTGTATAATTTTGCATTTCTCTCAACTCTCTAATGCGTTCTCCAATCTTCATTTTTAACATTTATGTCTCCATTTAAAGACTCTTGATTCCTTTTCAGAATAAATTATATGTCTTTTGTAATTATACAAATAATCCTATTATTTGACATTGTTTTTACTCAATCCTTATAATAATTCACCAAAAATAACTCTCTTTGACTTCAACCATAAGTTAATACCACTTCAAACAGAAAAAAACCTAATTCAATCATATTTTCTATCTTGTGCATTAATCCCTGATATTCTTTATTCAAAAAATAGGGGCGAATTACCATGAAACACATAGAAGACTATTTAAAGAACACATATGATCTTAATAATTATCAAATAGCACAAATTTTCTTCCTGTTAAAAACAATTTTTTCCGAAATAAGCAAAATCGTTATGATGGGGCTTCATTTTTATACATATTGGGGTTGCTTATCAGTTTCTGCCCTTTATCTGGGATTATCAATTTATGTTCTGCCACATATTTCTATCCCGATTTATTTATATATCTGTATGTTATTATTCTGCATCATCATATGCAACTATATTGGACCGATTATATCAAAATATCGCGCCAAAACTTGTGAAAAGCACTTCCCAATTTGTAAAAGGCTTGCGACAATATTTATATTTTTTTATATCTTAATTTTATATATAATGCCTGAGGACAACCAATATATCAGTGTTGGTTTCTGGGTTATTATATTACATTCATTTCAGTTAATTATCGCGAAAATACAGACAGAGGAGGTGAACAATATAGCATGATAAGGATTTTTCTTTGCGCGTGTGCGTCTTTTTCGTGGATAGTACATACTAATATGGTCAGTATATTTCTTTTTGGCGAATATCCATACCCATCTAAAGAGCAAGATGCATAATGTTTCTGGCTTGCAAAAGGCGGATAATATTTTATAGATTACCCGCCTTTTCATCTAACATTATTGAAATAAGGTTTCCCACTACGAAAAGTACTACAACAAACTCATTATTTTTCAATGTGCTTATACAGGAATTGATTAATTGACTGATATTTCAAAGTTTGATTTGGTGCAAAATTCTCATACTCAACAATAACTATTCCGTTTTCTAACTGTGTTTCTACTCGATCTTGAAAAAGTTCCCAAAAAATAATTCTTAATATAAAAAAGAAACTCAGCACAAATATCACCATTCCATTGCTTAAACTCACTGCCGCAATCATCTCCGGGTTATCCCTTAGCCGCCAAGTCATAGTATTATTATAATACATAATTATAGTAAACGGCGTAACAAACCAAGTCATTATCATCTTGAAAATCACTAATTTATCAGTAAATTCAATGTTCTGTTTTAATAAATATCTTGATCCCAACTCCAATAACACAGTAATTCCTATCACCAAAAATAGAAATAAATACTTTATGAATTTAAAAATCTTCATTTTCTGAAACCCCATAAGAAGGAGCTATACACTAATTAGTATACAGCTCCTTTAAATTTTCATATATTAACAATTATCGCTTTTTATCTCAAGCCTTGCCTTCTGAACCGAGTACAGTCTTAATCTTATGAGCAACTACCTCTTTAACATAAGCGCGTCCGTCTGTCAGATACTGTCTGGGATCAAAGTGGTCAGGGTGAGCAGCCATATGCTCCCTGATACCTGCTGTAAGACCTAATCTCAAGTCAGAGTCAATGTTAATCTTGCATACTGCTGATTTCGCAGCCTGACGAAGCATGTCCTCAGGAATACCGATAGCGTCTTCCATCTTACCGCCGTTAGCATTGATGATGTCAACATACTTAGGAAGTACGGAAGATGCGCCGTGCAGTACAATAGGGAAACCGGGAAGCCTCTTGGAAACTTCGTCCAGAATATCGAAACGTAACTGCGGTTTCTGGCCCGGTTTAAATTTATATGCGCCGTGACTGGTTCCGATAGCGATTGCCAGAGAATCAACGCCTGTCCTATTAACAAAGTCTTCAACCTGCTCAGGCTGTGTATAAGATTCAGCGCCATGCTCAACCTGTACGTCGTCTTCAATTCCTGCAAGCGTACCCAACTCTGCTTCAACTACAACGCCTTTATCATGTGCATACTCTGCAACCTGTTTCGCAATCTTGATATTCTCTTCGTAAGGAAGTGAAGAGCCGTCATACATAACAGATGTAAATCCGCCGTCGATACATGACTTACAGATTTCAAAATCTGCACCGTGGTCGAGGTGGAGCGCAATCGGAATATTGGTCTCTTCAATAGCAGCCTGTACAAGATGAACAAGGTAAGCATGCTTAGCATACTTTCTTGCACCTGCGGAACACTGAAGAATTATTGGGGATTTCAACTCATCTGCAGCCTCTGTGATTGCCTGCACGATTTCCATGTTGTTGACATTAAAAGCGCCGATAGCATAACCGCCGTCATATGCCTTTTTAAACATTTCAGTAGTAGTTACTAATGCCATTTCTAATCATCCTTTCTTTTATGGAAATATTTAACTTGTTTTATATTATAGCAGATTATAGATTAAATGCAAAGTTCTTTTATACTAATTTATTCGGAACCTTTATCTCTATAGCGCGGCTGCAGTTCTGTATAACCGTATGGTTATGCGCCCC
>JAMPEU010000054.1 GCA_023664865.1 Butyrivibrio sp.
GTATAGTGTTCAAAAAAGATGGAATATAACTTCCTGCCGAAACGATTTATATAGAAATCTTCCAAAGAGTTTTCCTTACGTTTATGAATCATTGAAGCAATATAACTGAAACCTGCCTGTATATCGGTCCAAAGTCCGAGATTGGTAAAGGTCTCAAGTTTAAGTGAAATCGGATAATCAAAAAACTTTTTATTGTAATAGATGCGCGATACCCTGTGGCGGCGCAGCATAACCCTGTCTTCTTTTTCAGGATCAGGACCGCCCGGCGTAAGCGCCATTTTACGGTTTAAAACGATATCGTCATAGGTAGGGGAGCCCTGCAGCGGAAGCATATTGTTCCACCATTCATTGACTTCCGGCACTCTGGAGAAAAAGCGGTGTCCGCCCATATCCATGCGGTTGCCTTTATAATTTACGGTTTTGGAGATGCCGCCCATAGCGTCGCTTTCTTCTAAAACCGTTACTTCATATTCTGCGCTTTGTTTTAGTAATTCGTAAGCGGCGGTCAGACCAGCAGGTCCTGCGCCTATAATATATACTTTTTTCATAAAGATTCCATGCCTTTCTATGCCAAACCATACTAATAAATATATTAACATGTTTGCAGAATATTGTACAGAGAGTTTATTATTTTTAATTTCTTGCTTTTATTTGAAACCTTTTTGCGTTATGATTCGTATTATGAGTATAAGGGAAAGGACAGGCGTGATTGCCGTGTGGATTTTGGCAACGGATAAGGGTATATGACGAGACAAATATTTGAGACATATTTCAGAAACCGCTACTTTCTTGTATATCGCGTGGCATTTATGTATATGAAGACTCACGCGGACGCCGAGGACGCGGTTCAGGAAGTATTTGTGAGACTATTAAAATATCAGCCGCAGTTTGAGAGCGAGGAGCATGAGAAAGCATGGTTCATACGCACTGCCATGAACATTTGCAAAGATATACTCAAAAGCAAGTGGAACAGTTCGACCGTCGGCATTGACAAGATACCTGAGAGCGAGAAGAAATATTTTCATCTTTCGCCGGCAGGAGAGGACGAAACGCTCTGGGCAGTGATGGAGCTTCCGGAAAAATATAAGAACTGCCTGTATTTCTTTTATTATGAGGGCTACTCGGTCAAAGAGATTGCCAAACTTATGAAAATGCCGGAAAATACGGTTAAGACGAATCTGAAACGCGGCAGGGATATGTTGAAAACGAAACTGGAAAAATGTGAAAAATGAATTTTAATGTTAAATAAGAATGGAGGCTTATTTATGGAGATAAACAGGATTGAAGGTCAGACCTATCATGAAAATACGGGAAGTGCAAAGGCAAAGCGTGAAAAGAAGGGCAGCTTTTATGAAAATCTGTCGGAAAATTTAAATGGCAGAAATTCACAAAAAACTGATGCAAATGCAGTCAGTGCCGCAGCGAATACGGCTATAAATACAACTGCTGCGAATACAGCTTCCGCCGCTGGTGTAAGTGCAGCCGTAAATAAGGCATACAGATATCATAATATTGTTTCTGCCACAGAAACATTTGCCAGTGGGCGTACCATTGCAGCCGGCTTATATGAGAGCGCGGCTAAAAATATTTCATATGAAGAAAGCGACTATGTTAAAGCTTGCATGGAGTCGGGATATACGCTTATGGCGCAAGTGAATATTGACTCAAGAAGCGTCTATGTGGAGCAGAAGATGGAAGACGGAGCTGTAAAAGGATATAATGTTGATATTGACAAAATTGATACTGGTAAATTGAATGTCGATAAAACGAATACTGATAAGCTCAACGGAAATGGAATTGAACCGATTGTCCACGCAGCTTATGAGGCGTGGCAGAAGGCGGTATCGGCAGACGAAGATAAAGAAGACTCTGAGACAGAATTGAGCGTGGAAGAGGCATTGCTGGGCTTCTATGAGTTTATCGAAGACAGAATTAAAAACGGTCCGCCGAAATATCTGATAGGCGGTTCAGAGTTTTCTGTTGAAGAATGGGATAAATTCTTGGAAAGCATAGACGGACAGATTGATGATATTAAGGAAGAAGTGAAGGAACTTATAGAGAAATTGAAAGAACAACAGCAAAAAGAGAAGCAGGTAGAAGTGGAAGGAGAGGAGCAGCAGTAATATGTCAGTAATAGGAATTGCAAATAGGAATGTAGTAGTTAATAATTTATATCAGAATACAAAGAAATCTGATAGCGGTATGGCAGGGAATTTTGGAGAAACCATGAATATGGCGCAGTCTGCAGGAGACAAGACTGTCAATTCAAACACAGATTATTTTAAAGAAAGCGCCCGCGGCATAGATGCAATCACAGCATACGCTATGGAGACACGGCTTACAAGCGGGATTATCGGATTTGGCGGGCTTGAAGACGGAACAGTCTATTCGGCGTCATATGATGAGAGTTCCACTATGGGAGATTCTATTATAAATATCCATATGGAATCAAGAAACGGAGAAGTAAAAACATATAAAGTAAGCATTAATCAGGTTGACAGTTCCAATGCCACGCAGCTAGAAATGTTTGCGCTATGTTCGCATGCTGATAAAATGGGAATGTCAGGCAGCTCTGGCGAGTCAAGCTCATACAGTAACCTGCTTCATTACGCACAGAATATTATGTTCGGAAATCAAACAGCCAAAACAGCCGATGATTTTATGTCCGCTCAGAGGAACTGGAATTCAATGGTATCTGATTCACAGATTGATAAGATGGAGAAGGAAGGTAAAATTGATTCTTCTGTAGGAAAAAATCTGCAGAGCATATTTGAAACGATTGAAAAATTCAACTCCGACAGCGGAAAGGTGGGTGTTGGCCGTACAAAACTTGAAGAACAGGCTTTGCTTGAGCAGAAGAAAAAGTACGACAGCGTGCCTTACGGACATCTGGCAAAAGACGGAGTGATAGAATATAACGGCGTTATTTTTGTCTGCGATGCCAAAAATAATGCCATACATCTTGGCGACACGAGCAACCCGAAAGACTGTATCAGAGTGTCGCTTTCTAAGGGCGGGTGCCTGATTTTCAATAGGGATAATATTGGCGATTTGTCAAAGGCAATCGGCATGTTCTCACCGGAGGACGTCAACCTTATCATGCGCGCCATCGCACAGGACGCAAAGATACAGCAGATGGAAAAAGAGATTGACGATATGACTTCCGGAATAGGCGAAGCCGGAGAAACCGAGGAGGCGGATACGGCAGATGCGGAAGATACGAAAGACTGTGAGAAGGAGAATGAGACATTTTAGATTGCGGACACAAACCCTGATTTTTTAATTTAATTGACTATATATCAATTAAGCATTAAAATAATATTAGCAGCTGATACACAATCAATAAAGGAGTTGTGATTATATAAATAGTATAATATAAATAAAGAAGGAGATGTTTTATTATGGGCGAAAAAACAGATTATGATATCCTATACAGGGAATACTTGGAAAAACGCCGTATATATCAGTCAGACGATATTAAAAAGGCTTTAAAAGAAAGTCTGGAAGATATGAAACTCCGACTTGAGGCATATGGAAACGGAAACATTCCGGATTTTGAAAAGAAAGAGACT
Source organism: Butyrivibrio sp. (assembly GCA_023664865.1). GTDB lineage: Bacteria > Bacillota > Clostridia > Lachnospirales > Lachnospiraceae > UBA3282. The sequence goes on from JAMPEU010000054.1 coordinate 3,573, forward strand.
TTATCAGCGGAAAGTCTTCCGGAATCAGAGAAATAATTCAACTATCGATACAAACAGCAAAAAGGATTGGTTGAGACCAGTCCTTTTTGCTAATTCTGCTTTTACTCTTTAATCTTGTCCAGTTCTGTAAGATTGACTCCTGATACATTTAACAAGGCTTTTAGTGTTAAATATTCCTCTTTAAGATCGGCATATGTTTTTATAGCGTTCTCTTCTTTTGCCAATAGCATACGCCTTTGGACTTTTGAGAAATCGTCAAGGGCTGCTTTTGTTACTTCAATACCTGATGGCATATAATCACCTCTTTCATAATGTGGCTTATATTGCTACAATATGAGTATAACACAGCTTAGATGCAAAATCTATTTAAAAATCAGTATTTCTAGCAACTAACATCATAAAGAAATACTGTATGATTGGGAAGAGGTTTCGGCTTCTTCCCTTTATTCTTTTGCCAACTATAACTTTACACTAACAAAATGAATTGTTATATGAATTGAGAAAAACTTAGATAAATTAGTAAAAATATGATGCAAAATCCCGAAATATAGATTATAATAAAACAATACAGCTGCAGATTTTCCGGCGGATGTACTTAACCAAAATGTAACGTAGACTATATTTTTGAAGGGAAACATAGAGAATGAGCGTTATCAGCAGCAAAGATGTTTATGAAATCATCATGAAGACGTTAAGCATCATTAACTCCAGAATCATGCAGCATGGAGAAATTACAGGATATATCCTGTATAAGATGCTGGAATTTGAACAGCAGTACACGGAGCAGGAGTTGGTTGATTATACTATGCTGGGTATCCTGCACGATATCGGTTTGTATAAGGAAGACAACGTAAAGAATGTGAGCGATTTCGAGACGAAGAACTTATGGCCACATTCCATTTACGGTTTCCTTTTTCTGAAATATCTTTCGCCGATGGACGACAAGGCGGAAATTGTGCTTTATCATCATCTGGACTATAATCGATACGGCATGATTCAGAGCAAATATAAGCACATAATCGAGATTTTAAATCTTGCCGATAAGATGGACACATTTCTGCATCTTAAAGACGAGAAACTTGAGAAAGATTATTTCAACATCTACAGGGATATCAAGTTCTCAGGAGCAGCGCTTGATTTATTCCATAGGGCGGAAGCCAGATATAATATAACGGCTAATCTTGTAAACGGCAGATATAGAGAGGAACTTACTGAACTGCTTGCTAAGAGGGCGTTCTCGGAACAGTACAAGAAAGGCTTTCTGGAGATGTTAGTCTATACTATCGATTTCAGAAGCGAGCATACGGTAGTACATACTTTAGCGACCGTCAATTTTGCGCAGCAGATAGGGCGGCTTATGCGCCTGAGCGGCAAAGACCAGCGCGATTTGTACTATGGCGCGCTTTTACATGATTTGGGTAAAATAGCGATTCCGCTTAATATATTGGAGTCCACGGGAAGGCTTTCGGATGAAGAGATGAAGGTCATGAAAGCGCATGTCAGAATTACCGAGATGATTCTGGAAGGCGTTGTGGATAACGACGTATTACAGATTGCGGTCAGGCATCATGAGAAACTTGACGGAAGCGGCTACCACAAGGGGCTTACGGGAGACATGCTGACGCTTCCCCAGCAGATAGTAGCAGTTGCCGACATACTTAGTGCATTATACGGCAAGCGCAGCTATAAGGATTCTTTTAGCAGCGACCTTATTAAGAAGATTATGACGGAAGATGCCGAAAACAATAAGATAAATAAGACTGTGGTGGACATGCTGATGCGAAACTATGACAGCGTAATTGCAGAATTTGAAAAGGAAAAAGAAAGCACCATCGGACTTTATCTGAAGATAAAAGAGCAGTATGCAATTATGATTGAGAAATTTCAGGATTTCAACTGAGTGTATTATTGTGTTTGCCAGGGCTTAACGGATTTAACAGGCTTATAATACAAGTTGTCATATAAAAAATATTCAACTATAAAATATTATAATATTATCATAAATATATTATCCGTGAACGGAGTAGACAGATGAAAAATATTATTCTTGTTGTAGATGATGATAAAACCAATTTAACGCTGGCGCAGAAGATTTTGCTGCCGGAATATCGTATCGCAGCGTGTAATTCCGGCGCTGCAGCGCTTAAGTATCTGGAAAATAATCACCCCGACCTTATACTTTTAGATATAAATATGCCCGACATGGATGGGTTTGAAGTTATGGAAAAACTGCGCCTTAAAGAAGAGACTGCGTCTATTCCCGTGATTTTTCTAACGGCAGATAACTTAGCGCAGACCGAAGTCAAATGCTTTCAGATGGGGGCGATGGACTTTGTTACCAAGCCGTTCATGCCGGATATCCTGCTTAGCCGCGTCAGCAAAACGATAGAGCTTGAACGCTACAGGCACAATCTGGAAGAGATGGTGAGGGAGCAGTCTGAAAAGATTACCGAGAACGCCAGACGCTTAAGTATGATTCAGGAGTCCGTCATAGTCGGAATGGCTAATCTGATTGAGAGCCGCGACGGAAGCACGGGCAAACATGTAAAGAATACCCAGAGGTATGTGAGAATGATTGCCGAGGAACTGCATAAACGCGGACTTTTTGCCGATGAACTTACGGATGATTTTATAGAAGACTTATCCAAAGCCGCGCCGCTTCATGACGTGGGTAAGATTAAAGTGCCTGACGCCGTATTGCAGAAACCGGGCAAGCTGACGCCTGAAGAATTTGATACGATGAAACTGCATACTACATACAGCCGCAAGATTATACATATGATTATCGGTGACGTTGAGGATGAGCATTATGTAAAAATCGTGGAAGATATTGCCATGTATCATCATGAACGCTGGGATGGAACGGGATACCCTACGGGCCTTGCAGGAGACAGTATTCCGCTTGCGGCACGGATTATGTCTGTAGCCGACGTATTTGACGCTTTATACGAAGAGAGAGTCTATAAACCGCCTGTTCGCCCGATTGAAAGAATCATGCAGATTATGTCGGAAGGCCGGGGAACCCAGTTTGATCCTGTTATAATCGATGTGTTTGTGGAAATGCTGCCGATGTTGAAAAAGGTATTGAACATCGTTTGACTGCATGGATTGCATATTATGGGAAAGGGCGGTAATATACTTTGGAAAAGAATGTGACGAAAAATGAAAAAGCAAATAAAAAATCGGAGCAGATTGTATTGTGCGTATTTACCCTGTTCATGATTTCCATGTTTGTATCTTCATTTTTGCTGAAATGGACTTTGATTGAGAAGGAAATTATTGTCGTAACCGTATTTGCCGGCTGGTTTGTCCATATCAGGAAATGTTGGACTCATGAGACGAGAGCGAAATTCCTTGCCGTTATGACATGGGTGGATTTTATCGTATACGCATTCCGCGCTGAAAGCTTTACGTCGCTTCTTGCCACTATGTCGGCGTTAGTAGTGCTTCTTGGAATCTTCTTTATACCCCGTATTGTATATATGGGAGTGTTTTTCTCTACAATTATCATGCTTTACCATGCCCTTATAGCGCATACAATAATCATAGAGTCTTTTAATGATATTCTCAGGGTTGGCCTGCATGTCATTTCATCGTATGCGGTTTCAGCCGTTACTCTGTTTATGATATTAGCGCAGAAAGAGACTAATGAACAGTTGGTTGAGAATATACGCGAGTTAGAGATAGCTGAGCGCAGCAAAGATGATTTTATGGTGAATATATCACATGAAATCCGTACCCCGATTAATGCGGTATGCGGAATGAGCGAGGCGATTCTGCAAGAGGACCTTCCGATAAATGTAAGAGGCGATGTAATAGATATTCAGACAGCCGGAAGGAACCTTTTATCCGCGGTAAGCAATATTCTGGATTTCTCGGAACTGGAAAGCGGCCAGATGGAGTTAGCGGAAGAAAGCTATAATATTACATCTACGATTACGGATATCATCAATATGGCGCTGACAATGGAGAATGGCAAGCATCTTGAACTTGTCGTTGATTGTGACGCCGATTTGCCGAGCAATCTGCTTGGGGACGAACAGAAACTCAGGCGCATCGTGCTTAATCTGATGAGCAACGCCATTAAGTTTACTAAGGAAGGCGGCGTGGTTCTTCGCATAAGCAGCAGAAAAGAAGAGTACGGAATCAATCTGATAGTCAGTATCAAAGATTCCGGCATAGGTATGGAACTTGCAGATATGGAAAATATTTTTGCAAGCTTTAGCCAGGTCAATTCCAAGCGTAACAGGGAAGAAGGCGGAGTAGGGCTTGGGCTTCCGATAGCGCGCGCGCTTGTTATGAATATGGGCGGTTTCATTACCGTAGACAGTACGCCGGGAGGCGGAAGTGAATTTCAGTTTACCATACCGCAGAAGGTGTTGGATGAGACTCCGATAGTTTCCATTAAGAATAAAGGACAGATACGCGCGATATGTTATATCAATATGGATAAATACAATTTTTCCATCATTCGAGAGGGATATGAAAGCTGCATACGCCATATAGCGGAACAGCTTGGCATTATGCTTACCGCCTGTAAAAATCTGATGGAATTAAAACGCCGCATTGAGCGGGAGAATTTTACCCATGTTTTTATAAGCTGGGAAGAGTATTGCGAAGACAGGGAATTTTTTGAAAAACTGGCAAAAGAGATTACCGTGACGCTCATTCTTGAATATGGGCGCGAAACTCAGAGCGGCAGCAATATGCTGCGCATATATAAACCGTTTACGATATTGTCTATAGCGTCGGTATTTAACGGTCAGAGAGTTATACAGGGAACAGAGAATAAGACAGCGCATGAGAAACGCATTATAGCACCGACGGCTAAGGTGCTGATTGTAGACGATAACGCCATGAATTTAAAAGTTATGGCAAGGCTGCTGATGCCGTATCAGATTAAAGCGTATATGGCAAGCAGCGGCATGGAGGCTTTGAATAAACTTGACGAAATGGAATTTGACTGTGTATTCTTAGACCACATGATGCCGGAAATGGATGGTGTAGAGACTCTGCATAAAATCCGCCAGAAACCCGGGACATATTTCCAGTCGCTTTCGGTTATTGCATTTACGGCGAACGCAATTGGCGGCGCAAGGGAAATGTTTATTTCAGAAGGTTTCAATGATTTTATAGCTAAGCCGATAGAACTTAGCGTATTAGACCGAATGCTGCGGAGATATATTCCGGTACAGAAACAAATTGTCGTAACAAACGAGCAGTCGGATAATGATGCCGGTAGTGAGAGCAGAGGCGCTGCGCCCACATCCGGTATGGGTAAAGCCGTCCAAGACGCAGCAGGGACATATACGGCGGAAGAGGCTGAAAATAAGGCGCTTGATGAACTGGCGCAGGCGGGCGTAAATGTAAAACAGGGGATTACATATTGCGGCGATAAAGAGGGTTTCCGTGAGATTATAGGCATTTTCCATAAGGAAGGAGCTAAACGCAGGGTTTCGCTGGAACAGTATTATAAGGAGCATGACTGGAAGAACTATGTAATTACCGCGCATACGCTAAAGAGCAATTCTAAAGGAATAGGCGCGGATGAGTTATCTGCGCTTGCGATGAATCTGGAGATGGCGGGCAAAGAGAACCGCATCGATTATATACTTGAGCATCACGACGAGCTGCTTGAGGCGCACGATAAGTTGATTAATATCCTTGCGGGCAATTCCTTTATATATCCGGAAGGAAATGATGCTGATGCGCCGAATGAAACCGTTGTCGGCGAAACTGCTATGGGCGAAGGCGCAGCAGACGGAATCGCCGCCGCAGAGACTGAGAATGGCGTGGCAGAAGAGGACGCAGAGGCTGCTAAGACAGTAAACAAAGCCGATAAGCAGTCTTTATCGGAACTGGTGGACGCGCTCAGCAACAAGCTTATGAGCTTTGAGAGTGAAGGCTTAAGCGATATACTGGATAAAATGGCAGAGTATGAACATAACGGAGAGTCTCTTAAAGGAATGACTGATAAGATAAGGAGTCTGACAGATGAATTTGATTTCATCGGGGCTTCGGAAATACTGGATTCATGGAAGGAGACTATGTGATATGTTGGAAAGAATACGGGGATTTATACAATATCTTTTTAATAAAGACCTTGACCTTCAGGAGAGGTCGGCGCGCATGGTTTTTACGCTTGCTTTTTTCGCTTCGATAATCGGCATGGGGCGCGTCACGCTTGGCGCAGACCTAATTGTGCTGGTTGCGCTTGTGCCGATGTGCATTATTTCGGGGCTTGCGCTAAAAATGGCTGTTAAGGAGCATAAAACAAAGAAGGCATCATGGCTGCTTGTTATTTCGACAAATGTAATCCTGATGCCGTTAGTATATATTTTCAGCGGCGGTACGGACAGCGGCACGCCGGTATGGTTCGTGCTGGGGCTGGTATATGTGTTCATGCTGTTTAAAGGCAGGGAATTTGCTATTGCCCTGTCTGTTTCCATAGCGTCGTGCTTTATTACATATTTAATAAGTTATTTATATCCGAATATTCTTTCTAAAGCGCCTGACCGTTTTTATACATCTACGGATTCATATGTGACGATTGTATGTATAAGCTGCTTTATCGGCATCCTGCTTAAGCGGCAGATTAAGGCGTACGACAGCGAGAGAAAATATATTGAAGAGCAAAAGGAAGAAATAGAGCAGATTGCCCGTTCAAAAGACACATTCTTTGCCAATATGAGCCATGAAATCAGAACCCCTATCAATACGATTATAGGCTTAAATGAAATGACGCTCAGAGAAGATATTTCCGACGAGATAGCTGAGAACGCGATAAATATCCAGAACGCCAGCAAAATGCTTTTAACCACTATCAATGATATACTTGATTTGTCTAAACTGGAATCAGGCAAAATGGAAATGGTCATGACGCAGTATGAAGTAAGCTCCATATTCAGCGACATGGTTAATCTGATATGGA
>JAMPEU010000055.1 GCA_023664865.1 Butyrivibrio sp.
CAATTAAGCCTCTTGCCGTAAAAAGTAAGAGGCTTAATTTATAAGTAAATATATTAAAAATTCAGTAAATACCCATACATTGAAATATCAAAAGTATGGGTATTTTTATGTGGCTTGTTTTTACAGGATATGATAAAATATATATGAAATAAAGTGAGAAAAATAAGAGTCAGAGTCATACGATGAAAGGAAAATGTCAAATATGGCAAATATAACCAATAAGAAGAGGATTATATGCGGAATAATCGGGGTGATATTGATTTTGATAGGGGTAGGCATATTCGGCGTGTTACTCTATGCAGAAAAAATGGAGGATGATGCAAAAAATGCACCGAATGAAAGTTTACTGCTGGATGAAGAAAGTAGAGCAAATTACTTAACAGGTAATATCAAGATGCTGAAAGAGGAGAGAAAATGCTATGTTATGCAGGTGACTGTCGAGAATACAGGTGATAGCGATGAGGACTTTACAGGTACGCTGCAGGTGATTTTTACGGATTCATATTATTACACTTATCTGCTTGGTTCGGTCAACTGCGCATACAATACAGAGATTGCCATTCCTGCGCAGGAAAAAAGGCAGTTTACAATTACCGTGCCGCAGTTTGCTTGTGATGATGAAGGAATGTGCGCACTGAATTTTATAAATGAAGATGGAAAGCTGATTCAGACCATTTCACAAGACAAGATACTTTTAGATATTTATAATCGTACATTTTTGGTGGGAGTTTTATCGGATAATTTTGAAGGACTGCAGTTTATGGCTGCAGATGGTATAAATAGTAGGGGGGAAATGGAACTGACCGAATTGAATAATGATAATATAAAGGAGTTGTTAGATGAATTACGCTGTATGATTATCGATCAGTTTAATGTCGCTTCACTTAGCGGAGATAATATACAGGCAATTCAGGATTGGGTAAAGGACGGCGGCTGGTTGATTATTGGAACAGGTGAATATGCAGAGCAGACGCTTTCCGGTTTTGATAAGGATTTTATCGATATAGATATATTGGGAATTAGTGAACCGGGTGAGGAAAATTTTTTATCTGTACAAGAAAATCCTTATTACTTTATAGGGAGTGAAGGAATTGATTATGCCAGTATGGCGGTTGCGGATTTATATGACAATAGCAACACAAGATATTTTTATACATGCCCTACAACCCCGGCGATGTGCAGTTCGATAGAAGATGGCGCGGTAATGATTTTAAATTGTTCGCTCGGAGATAAAGAACTGCAGAAACTTAGTTTTTCTAGTGTTAATGCCATTTATAGGGAAGTTAAGTCCCGACCTAAGGATAATCTTTATGATTCAGATGCTTATTCGAATATTTATGATGTATTATTTAATTTTATTAATAAGGTTGATGATGATAGTGACAAGCTTAAAGGAATACCGGCGCTGATATTTTTTGTGCTTGCTTTCGTAATTGTTATTCTTGCAAGGGCGGTAGGGCTTCGAGGATGGCATTTGCTTTGTGTATGCGTGGCTGGAATTATTATGATGTATGTATCAGGAATAGTTTTTGCCATACAGAATAATGCGTTGACGGGATATGAGAAAGAAACAAGGGTATATTCGGTCACAACCCAAAGAGTGGACGGCAATCGTGCGGATACATATCTTTTAGCCAAACGTAATGACGATGAGCCCTGGGAGATACGCTTAAAGGATAATTATGAGCGGGCAAGTCAGGGTGACTCTCCCAGCATACTTATTGATGGCAGCTATGGATATGGGGCAGATGACTATTACTATCTTGTAAGTAATGATGATGATGGGATTTCGGTTGGGATTAAACCCGGAGAAGATAAAGAGGCATTCTTTTATGCGGAAGGCAGCACGGAAAGCAAGGGGACGATTTCCTGTCAGGACTTCAGGAATATAGATTGGCGTATGCGTGACAGAAATGATATAAATATGACGCTTACAAACGGAACTGATTTTGATATGGAATATGTGGCGATATGGCGGGATTATTATATTCTTATATTTTCAGATTTGAAGGCGGGGGAGACTCTTGATCTGCGGCAGGCTGCGGAGAATGGAAGATGTATATACGAAGGTCAGACCAGCGACTATGAAAAGCTGTACCGCCGTTTGCTGCCTATTTATGACAAATCTTCGAATAAGGAGTACCCATATGAATTAGATGATATGGCGGCGCTTATAACCGGACTTGGCATTGCAGAAGATGAAAAGCCGAAAGAATTGGATAGGGCGATTATTATAGGTCTTGTAAAGGAATATGACAAGGTAGTCGATGATGAGTGCAATGAGACTTCCTATGGCTGCTTTTATACATATGCAGAACCAGGGGAAGATCAATAGTTAAATGAGAAAATATATGTTCAAGCCATATGATGAAAATATCAAATATGCCAAGTGCAATCAGTAAAACAAAAAGAGAACTATATAAAGAAATAAGTGAGGAAGCACAATGTATAAATTAAAGGTCAAGCAGGAGAAGGAATGGGAAGGTAAGTTTTATTACATAACAAATTATTCATTGGATTTATGCTTAGAGTACATGAAACATGACAATATATATGATAGATTTGAGTATGTATGGGAGAAAAAAGAGGATTATTACCTAATAACATTTAAAGAATATAAAAACAGTATCTTGAGTTTAGCCACTTCTCCTAAACCAACATTTAAAGTTATGTTTGAAAATAAGGAAAATCAAACAGGCATATCTGTACAATTTATAAAGGAACGTTTTCAACCGGTTCCGAATGTTTCTACGAAAGATATAGATACTTTTTTTGAAAAAAAGTTAGATGCAAAAAAGGTGACATAAAAAGTTATTTATGAAATATACTTTGCACAGGCGGGTGAATAGTAAAGGAGCAATCTATGAATAGAAAAAAATTAGGCTTGATATCTGCAATAGCATGTCTTATATGCGTTATTCTGGTTATTTATGTAAATAAGGTGACAGCAGAGAGTGCATTTTAAAAGCAGTAGATGAGAGTGACCTTAGGAAAGTACATTATAACGGGAATGATATAGAATATGTAACACGTCATAGAAATTTGGCGGCTGAAGACTTTGAAAATATTGAATTGGGAACGCCGCTAAGTGAAATGGTGGAAAAAATAGGAGAACAGGACGCTCTTAGCAGGGATTCGGAAACGGGCAATAGAACGATGCTTTTTGTCCTTGAGGACGATAAGGTTGCAGAATGTTATTTATTATATGGTGATGAGGCTGTATCTTTGGAAAAGATAGTTATTTATGATGGCGATGATATAGATTTGGTTATAGAAGAGGCAGACTAAAAGTTATTAGTCTGCCCGGTAATTTATCTTAAAATAATCAAGGTACGCCTTAAATCTGTCTTGTGCGGTAAGAATTGTATCGGTGAGATAGCCCTTTTCGCTATGCCACTCCTTTAAGCCGCGATAATAGAACAGCTTTAAATCCTCGCTTAATATAAATGGTATAATATTGTTTTTCAGACACTCTTTGAACATTATGAGTCTGCCTATACGCCCGTTTCCGTCTTGAAAAGGGTGTATGCGCTCAAATTCATAGTGGAACTCCAGAATATCTTCTAAAGTGTGGAGGTTTCGGCTGTTATAACTCTTAAGCAGGTCTTTCATTTTATCCGTAACTTCTTCGGGGGCTGTTGTGGCAATGCCGCTCACCTCGTTAGGCAGTTTTTTGTATGTCCCTACGGCAAACCAATCTTTACGGCTGTCCGCCGTACCGCTTTTTAATGTTTTGTGTAACTCCTTTATCAGCTTTTCGGACAGTCTTTTTTTGGCGTTTTCTATTACAATATCAATACACCTGAAATGGTTTACGGTTTCAATAATATCATCTACATTTATGGTGTCATTTTCCAGTCCGATTGTGTTAGTTTCATAGATATAGCGTGTCTGGTCGTGGGTAAGCCTGCTGCCTTCGATATGGTTGGAGTTATAAGTCATATCCACTTGGATTTTATGGTAAATGCCGCCCTTGCGCTGGGTTTTCTTCTCATCGACAAGGATTTCAAGCAGGGTTTGGGTATCAGATAAATGTTCCATATTAATAACTATGCTCCTTCCATATGCGATATTATTTCTGATAATATTATATAACATTATCGGTAAAATAGCGACAGCATATTGATGAAAACTGAGCAGTCTTGATAGATAACGGCATAAATATTCCGGCTGCAAACATTAAAAAGTATGGGTATTTTTTATGTGGCTTGTTTCTACACGATATGATAGAATATATATAAGTACAGGGGGATATAAAATGGGAAAAGATACTCGCCTGATTAATATTTATCTTAAAATACATAATAAAAAAACGCTAACTGTGGACGATTTGAAATATCTGGCGGAATATGATCCGGAATGTTTTGAGAAAACATGCAAAAATGTCGTGTATAACATTCCCGAAGCAAAACCCATCATGGAGCCTGATATTTCCGAAACTGCAAAGAATGGACAGGCGCTTATGCCCCTATGGAACAGGCATGAGTATAAGCCTTTATGGAATGAGCCGGAGTCAGAGGTTTCTGAATGGCAGAACATATCGAAGATTTTGGATAACTTGAAACGCTTGGAGATTAATGAACTGCCTATTGAAGATATAGATGCTGACAGAGTCAAGAACCTGCTCGGTAATTTGTATATGGAACTGTTATTCCCACACAATGACAAGTATGCTTTTGTCAATATGGAAGACGAGGGCAATTCGTCTTCGTTTGATAAAAGGGCATAGAAGAGAGGGAAGAAAGTCACCAATAGGCTATTATGATAAGTATATAGGAGAAAAGACATGCAGGAAAACAAAGGGATGGCAATAAAATTTATAAGAATTATTGTATTTGCAATATTATTGTTGATGTTTATAGGCAGTGTAATAATAAAATATGATAATAATATGAAAAGCAGGTTTATACTTTTTATAGTTTTCTGTTTTGTTGAAGCGATACTTATAGCAATACTGCTAAAACAATCAAAATTTGCAGCCTCACGGATTACAATATTAGATGCTTTGAGTATTGTGTTTTTTATATTATTAGTGGCAGATTTTGGAAAAGGGCTTGCAGAAACGAATAAGATACAAAATGCTTTTAATGGAAATAATGGATATCTTTATGCTTATGAATCAGGTATTGGCGGGAAGGGATATGATGATTTAGAGAGTATTTTGGAACATGAAATAGAATTTAAGAAAAAGAATATTAATCTGGCTGAGATGGAAGAGATTTATCGCATACAGGTAGGAGATAGATTTTTTGTTTATTTTAAAATAGCGGAAGGTATTATGGAACTTGAGTTTTTCAGGCAGAATGATTTGTTTTATAGCTCCGGAAACAAGAAATTAATGTACGATGGCATGGTAAGTTATGAAGGCTATACAGTGGATGAAACAATCAGAAAAGACATTGCAAATACCATGTGGCGTGGAGTGACAGGAAAAGCAGCATCGCCGGCATGGGGAGTATCCGATGATGAGCGGATTTTTTCAATGACTGTTAATTCCAAGCAGATAGACGATACAATCCTGATTGATGAAATAGACGGAAAGAAATATTATTTTTGGCTTATAACTGACGTTGATGAAATAAAGACGATTGATGATGTAAAAGCGGCGGAAATAGAAATGAATGAGTTATAAAATGCGGGCGTCTGGGAAAAGATGTCTGCATATGATATTAGAGGGAAGAAACAATGGAGAATAATACGTCTTCGCTTAAGCAGCGTATATTTAAAATAATACAGATCGGAAATAGGACGGATACACCCAGCATGTGTTTTGATTTCTTTATAATCATCGTCATACTGGCGAATATTTCCGTTACGTTTCTGCAGACATTTGAAGAAACTGCCGGATATGCGGAAGTGATAAGCGCAGTGGAGCTTGTCACAATGGTTATTTTTCTGCTTGAATATATCTTAAGGATATGGACGGCTGACTGTCTGTATCCGGAGAAAACATATATAAAGGCGGTAATAAGCTTTGCCTTATCGTTTTACGGAATTGTTGACCTTTTGACTATCTTACCGTATTTCTGCCCGTTTTTTATCCCAAGCGGTGCGATTGCATTCCGCATGCTCAGAGTGGCGCGTATTCTGCATCTGTTTAGGATTAATTCACGCTATGACGCATTTAATGTAATCACAGAGGTAATAAAAGACAAGCGCAACGCGCTGGTATCGTCGATTTTTCTGGTAACTGTGCTGACATTAGCGTCGTCGCTTTGTATGTATGGCTTAGAGCATGAAGCGCAGCCGGAGAACTTCTCTAATGCTTTTTCGGGAATATGGTGGTCTGTATCTACGCTGCTGACCGTGGGGTATGGCGATATTTATCCTGTGACGATAGGCGGGCGCATTATGGCGATTATCATAGCCTTTCTCGGAGTAGGAATGGTCGCTATTCCCACAGGTATTATTTCCGCCGGATTTGTAGAGTATTATACGAAAATCAAGGTCGGGGACTATTCCCAACACGAGCCTGATTTTATTACGTTAGATATTGCGGAAGGGCATCAGTATATAGGGCTTAAATTGGAAGAACTGGGACTTCCTGCGGGGCTGTATCCTGCGGTAGTCTTGCGCGGCGAAGATGTCTATACGCCATATGGGGATTTGGTCTTAAAGAAAGGCGACAGCCTGTTGCTAGGCACTACCGCCACAGGGAGATTTGAGTGCCGCATTGAAGAAGTCTGTCTGGAAAATAACCATAGCTGGATTGGACATATGATAAAGGATTTGGATATTTCAAGAAGGGTGTTTGTGGTAATGGTGAAGCGCGGCGATAAAAATATCCGTCCTAGCGGTTCTACACGCCTGCTGGAGAAAGACGTGGTACTGCTGTTTGAAAAAAAGGAATTTCAAAGCCGCTAAAGGAAAATAGATTATGCGTAATCATAAAGAACATGGGAAAAAGGATTTCATAAAATACGGCATTTTGGCTTTAATAGCGGTATATCTGTGTTTGTGTTTTTTCATGCGGCTTTCGGTTCGTGAACCTTCTTTTCAGGAAGAAGGCTATATGTTGTATTATATAGTAAATGCAGACGGCATGAAAGGGCTTGGTCATAGTATTTTAATGGTCGTGGACGATGAAGGCTGCGGCACGGTTTTAAGTTATAACGGAATGCAGAGGTCGCTGGGGGAGAGCCTTATCGGAAAGAGCGGCGTCGGAAAAATGAGCATAGGAACGATGGACGCCGAAGATACGAAGGAATTTTTAAGGACGGGCAATCTGCATATTGACGGCGACCAGCTTAATGATAATTATGATTATGCTTTGTATAGACCGATTACGGCACAGGATTATGACACTATATTAGAGCAGGCTGCGCCATATCTGGAAGCGGGAGAGCAGTTTGAGGAAGTTTATGCGAAATGGGCTATGGAAGAGAATGCAGATAAAAAAGCAGAATATAGGCAGGCTCTTGAGCAGATGGGTAAAAACGGCGGCGAACTGCCAGTATATCAGATTTATACAAGCAACTGCGACCATGCGGCAAGGCTTATAGCTTCTGCGGTTGATTCAGAACTAAACGACTATACATATCATTCGCGGCGCATGACGCCAAGCGGCAACTTTAAGGCTTTTGGCAAAAAAGCGCAGGACTGGGGCGTTATGGCGTTGGGAGAACAGTCGCTTGTGGAAAGAATACTCATGTTTCTGATGATTTTTTGACAGACAGGCGGTAGCGGTTTCCTTTTTCAGTTTTTTCATATGGTTCAAAGCCCGCGCTTTCAAAGCATTTGCGTGAGGCAGTATTGAAATCGTAGATTTCCCGCACATATATAGTATCATAACCAAGGAGAGCCGCTCTTTTAGCGAGAGCGTCTATAACCTTGCGTCCGATATGTTTTCCATGGAATGATTTATCCCCGATGGCAATCGGCATATCTTCTTGCCAGAAGGTTACGTCTCCAATAGGAATATAGCGATTGCCGTCACATATTTCTATCCAGTAGAGTTCTCCGTGTCCGTCCAGATAAGTATACATACGTTTTAACCGTTCCATAGTATAAGGCTCGCGCCTTCCGTCCACAAGATATACCAGCTCTTCGTCCTGATACCAGTTTAGGGCAAAGCTACATTCAGCATCATATTTTCTTAGACGAAGGGTATTATCAATTTCAAGTATATCAGGCTGCTTTATTCCCAGAATCGGCATAGTTTGTTCTCCATTTTATCAAATATATTTTTAGCAATTATAATATATGGTCGCAGAGAGGTCAAGAAAGTTGATTGACGAAAAATGTTATCTGATATAGAATTTTATCCAAAGAGAAAGGAGCATGTACTATGAGAATGTATGACCTTATTATGAAAAAGCGTAACGGCGGCGTGCTTACGAAAGAAGAGATTGATTATATGATTGCAGGATATACCAATGGAAATATCCCGGATTACCAGATGTCGGCAATGATGATGGCGATATATTTTAAGGGCATGACGGATGATGAGACGGCGAACCTGACCATGGCGATGGCACATAGCGGAGAGATGCTGGATTTATCAGCGATACAAGGCGTCAAAGTAGACAAACATTCGACTGGCGGAGTAGGAGATAAGACTTCGATTGCCCTTGCGCCGATGGTGGCTGCGTGCGGCGTTAAAATAGCCAAAATGAGCGGCAGAGGCTTAGGGCATACCGGCGGAACGATAGATAAATTGGAGAGTTTTAAAGGCTTTTCTACAGGAATCACTTCCGAGCATTTTATCAATCAGGTAAATAGAATCGGCATCTCCATTATGGGACAGACCTTAGATTTAGCCCCGGCGGATAAGAAACTGTATGCGCTCCGTGACGTGACGGCGACCGTCGATAATATGTCCCTGATAGCGAGTTCAATAATGAGCAAGAAGCTTGCGTCGGGCGCAGACGCCATCGTGCTTGACGTAAAGACCGGAAGCGGCGCCTTTATGAAAAAAGAAGAAGATGCCTTTGCACTGGCAAAAGAGATGGTGGCGTTAGGAAGACACGCCGGAAGGGATACGTCGGCTGTTATTTCGGATATGGACCAGCCGTTAGGCTATGCCGTCGGCAATGCGCTTGAAGTTAAGGAAGCAATCGAGACGCTTCAGGGCAAAGGACCTGAAGATTTCGTGGAATTGTGCATGACGCTTGGTTCGCGGATGGTTGTAGCAGGTAAGGCGGCAAATAGCATAGAACAGGCATCAGATATGCTTAAAAATGTAATCGCAAGCGGTGCAGCGCTTGATAAGCTTGCCGAGTTTGTGGAAGCACAGGATGGGGATTCGTCCGCTGTATACGATACCTCGTTATTGCCGCAAGCGTCGCTTATAGAAGAAGTTCTTTCAGAGAAAGAGGGATATGTGGAAAAAATAGTCTGCGACGAAGTCGGCATCTGCTCCCTTATCCTAGGTGGTGGCAGAGAGACAAAAGAAAGCGAAATCGATTTATCCGTAGGACTTGTCTTACATAAGAAAGTAGGCGATTACGTCAAAAAAGGCGACTCCCTCGCAACCATCTACGCCAACGACGCAAATAAGCTTGCGCAGGCAAAAGAACGGTTTCTGCGCGCATACTCTTTTAATGATAAGCCTATAGTCAAGAGCAAGTTCATAAAAGGAATAATATAGGGGAATTTGTTACTATTCATAACGTTCGGGTGCATGGACTCATATGCTTCCTCTTGAGGTCCTTGTAAAACGCCGGTCCTTAGCGAGAAAGGCGCAAAGCGGCTTTTGAGCTTAGTACCGCTGCGATTTTACACGGAGCGGGAGCGTACCTCAAGTGGAAGCATATGAGTCCATGCACCTACATACACCTACACTAAATAAATCAAGAAATTCCCTTGCATTATTCCCCACCCGCCCTCATATAGTATAGTGTAAAAAATAATTGCGGAACCCACTATGAGAAAATCCAACAG
>JAMPEU010000056.1 GCA_023664865.1 Butyrivibrio sp.
TCGTAGAAACCGGATTTGTCGAAGACCTAAAGGAAAAATACATAGTGGTAAAAGGCGAGAGCGCAGACGCAGAAACTGCGCAGCGACATCTTTTCTCCATCAGCAAAAGCGCACATGGCTTTGAAGGCATATGTCTGGCCCAAAATTTGGATAAGCTTGCCGGACTGGATATAGCGAAGGAAACACCGACATTGTCGCAGATATGCGTAGCGGTAATGAAAGCCAATACAAGCCTGCACATTTGATGGGAGGGAGTAACGGTGAAAAGATATATCAAAAGCTATCTGATATTTACTTCGTTTATATATAGGATTGTTATGTTTATTGTGCTGCCGATAATGTTGATTGCAGTTCTGGCATTCGGCGGATATATGTGGAGTCATTGGAACAGTTGGCTCAAAGAAACCATTTATCATGCAAATCCGTGGATTTCTGAAAGCGTTGCTTATCTTTCCATGATAATCATACCGTTTTTGGAGATATTATCGGACAACTGGCTGTTTTGCGGCATACAGTCGAAACACGCAGAGAAGATGGATTATCTTAAGACGTCGTCTGTCGGAATGCCGGTGCTTAGAAAGGCGCTGCGCATGGATTTAATCAGAAGATTTGTTTCATCAATGGTTATCACCTTTGCAGCATATGTCGTGCTGGCGTTTAATGATAAAACGCAAGTCCATAACATAGCGTCGGATTTATCCATACTGCTGATTGGCTGTCTGGCGGCATATTTCTTGTCCATGTTGGGAATAGTGATTTCAAGATATGGCAACATGCTATGGATAAACCTGCTTGTAACTTATCTGATGCTGATACTTTCTATAATGGGCGTACATATATTGATGGATATTAGCGGCAGTTGCTTTGATAATGGCGCGTCCGTTTATATGGCGGGCGCAGATATATTATCCCAAGATGGACGTGCAATGATGTTTATCCTGCTGACGGTTTTTCTGCTGTTTCTGCTCATCATAGCAGATGTAGCGGTGAGTATGCTGGCAGTTAAAAAAGCAATGAAAAAAACGGAGGAAAGCTACTATGATTAATGATATAAAAAAGGGAATAAAACTCATGCGCTATGGGTATGGACTTAAATCGATTGTTGTAGTAAGCATAATTTATATTATATGCGGATTTTTGGTTTTGGGAATGCTGCTGTTTGCGTCTGGGGATTTTAAATTTGCGACGCAGGGAATGCTGCTCCTTATCGTACCGATAATGCCCGTACAATTACTACATTCGCTGAATGCATCCAAGATGACGTTATCGTCACCTATGAGAAAGCAGCTGCAGACGCTAATTCCTTCGGCAATAAGTTGTATAGGTATGCTCACTATATATATTTTCTTTATCCTATACTGCCTTTTGGCAATGTTCATAAATCCCGGACGGATAGGCGTATTATGTGGGGATATTGCGTATGCAGCACTAGGTGCAGCTCTTTTCATAGTGTATCTGTCGTTAGCTTATAAATATATGATAGTATGCTCGATTGCTTTTATTACATTATATATGGCTTTTTGCGGTGTCTATGTGAGTATGCCGGAGATTGAGTTTTTAAATAACGCGAATATTTTTACTTTTATATGCGTGGCTGCACTGGGGATTTTATTTATTGTTATATTCGGGTTTGTGGGATATCTGCTGACGCTGCTTACCTATAAGGCTCCTATGTCTAAATATTCACAGAATGTATATCTGAGGAAGGAATTGCAATAAACTGTTACTTGAACTGTTATCATTCATAGTCATATTTGGCATGAACACATATATTTCCATGAGTGGCACGCTCTCGCTCCGTGGAAAATCGCAGCGGTACTAGGTTCAAAAGCTAAGAAACAGCTTTTTCACCAAGGACCGGCGTTTTCCAAGGACCACTCATGGAAATATATGTGTTCATGCCCTTAGGCTGTGAATAGTAATAGTAAACTATAATAATTTCTAAATCAGGTATTGACGCGCCTATGAATTAATTTTATAATATATAAAACATATATAAATAATAGGATATAAAACGGAGGCGCGTATGGACTTAAAAGTAAGCACGGTATGTATTCACGGAAACGGAAAAAGGAAAAATGTAGATAATACGGGGAGCATAAGTTTCCCGATATATCAGAGCGCGACCTTCGCGCACCCCGGCGTAGGGCAAAGCACGGGATATGATTATTCGCGGGCGCAGAACCCTACCAGAGAAGAGACGGAGCGCATAATGAAGGATTTGGAGCATGGGATTGACGCGCTGGCTTTTTCATCAGGCATGGCGGCAGTCAGCGCATTTATGGAGATGTTTCGTCCGGGAGACCATATAGTCGCTACCGATGATTTGTACGGGGGAACTATCAGACAGTTCAGACTTATTAATGAGAAGAACGGTATCAATGTAACATATGTGGATACTTCTGATTTGGAACAGGTAAAAGCGGCACTTAGAGAGAACACCAAGCTTATATATGTGGAAACGCCGACAAACCCGATGATGCAGGTGACAGATATTGCCGCAGTCAGCAGGATTGCAAAAGAAAACGGCTGTCTTTTTGCCGTGGACAATACTTTTCTCACGCCATATTATCAGAATCCGTTGGATTTGGGAGCAGACGTCGTTATACATAGCGCAACCAAATATTTAGAGGGACATAACGACACATTGGGCGGTTTTTTGGTTACCAATAAAGAAGATATTGCGAAAGAAATGCGCCAGATTATTAAAACTACGGGTGCGGGGCTGGCGCCGTTTGACTGTTTCCTTATCCTGCGGGGGATTAAGACGCTGGCGGTACGCATGGACAAGCATCAGGAGAATGCGCTGCAAATCGCCAAATGGCTAAGAACACAGCCGAAGGTCAGGGAAGTGCGGTATATCGGTCTTGAAGACCACCCGGAAAAAGAAATCGTAAGAAAACAGTGCCGCGGATATGGTGGAATGTTGACCTTCCGTGTAGACTCTCAAGCGACTGCGCATGCAATGCTGGCAAACGTTAAACTCGTGCAATATGCTGAGAGCCTGGGCGGCACGGAAAGCCTGCTGACTTATCCGATGACGCAGACGCATGCAGACGTGCCGGAGGAGAAACGGCGTGAAAAAGGTATAGATGAAACTTTGCTTAGAATGTCTGTGGGGATTGAGGACGTTGATGATATTATTGCGGATTTGGAGCAGGCAATGAAGGGGTGAAATAAACGCTGGTTATTGAAATATGATAGTTCGCAATGTGTTGTGTATAATTTTTATAAAGTATGATCATTGGTATGTTGGGGAAAGGGGATAACCATTAGTATGAAGTACGATTTTGATGAAATTATAGATAGAAGAGACAGCGATTGTTTAAAGTATGATTTTGCCATAGAGCGTGGGATGCCGGCGGATGTGTTGCCGCTGTGGGTAGCGGATATGGATTTTAGGACTGCGCCGTGCATTACTGAACGTCTGCGCAGGGATATCGAACTTGGAATTTTCGGTTACAGCGAAGGAAAGGAGAAATATTTCCGTGCGGTATCCGACTGGTATGAGAAATATTTTGGCTGGAAGACGGAAGAAAGCTGGCTTGTGAAAACGCCGGGGGTGGTTTTTGCAATAGCTATGGCGGTTCAGGCATTTACTAAAGAAGGGGAAGGCGTTCTCATTCAACAGCCTGTGTATTATCCTTTCAGCGAAGTCATTAAAGATAATAACAGGGTTATCGTTGACAATAGACTGATTTTAAAAGATGGTCGTTATGAAATGGATTTTGAAGATTTTGAGGCACAGATAGAAAGGGAGAATGTAAAACTTTTTCTGCTTTGCAGTCCGCATAACCCTGTGGGCAGAGTATGGACTAAGGAAGAGCTGCAGCGAATCGGAGATATCTGCCTAAAACATAATGTTAAAATAGTGAGCGATGAAATTCATGCGGACTTTGTATATCAGGGTTACGAACATCATGTGCTGCCAACTGTGGACGCAAGGCTTAATGATATCAGCATTATATGTACGGCTCCGAGCAAGACGTTCAATCTCGCGGGACTTCAGGTTTCCAATATTTTTATCCCTAATCCTAAGTTGAGAAAAGCTTTTATACATACGATGTATGCCGCAGGATATACACAGGTCAACATGCTTGGTCTGCACGCATGCCAGGCGGCTTATGAAGACGGAAGGGAATGGCTTGAACAGTTAAAAGTATATCTTAAAGAAAATCTGGATTTTGTAAGAGATTATTTAGAGAAAAATCTTCCGCAGATTAAGCTTATCGAGCCGCAGGGAACATATCTTATCTGGCTTGACTGCCGCGAGCTTGGACTGACAGAAGAGAAGTTGGAAGATTTGGTAGTGAATAAAGCGAAATTGTGGCTGGATAAAGGCGCAATTTTCGGGACAGCAGGCGAGGGCTTTGAGCGTATTAATATTGCCTGTCCGCGCAGCATATTAGCGGAGGCGCTGGAGCGTCTTGATAGGGCGGTGAAAGAAAGTTGGTATTAGTGGTTTGCAATCGAGTTGAAACTGTTACATGGTTTGAAAAAAATCACGCTTATGTCAAAAAAGAGCCATTTTACAACACTGCCAGTTATTATGCTAAATTATCAGATAAAAATAACCGATAACCATAATATAGAAATACATATTTGTAATTATCAGGGGAGATGGCAAAATGGACTGTAACGGTCCAGGCCACAGACGCATGGAAGCATAGGGGATGGTCTTTGCTGTCGGAAATAAATTGATACAGGGAGGTATATCATGGCAGTACAAATAATGAGAAACTTAAGCTACGCCCAGCGGAATAGCCATAATGAAAAGATACAGGCGCGCAGGGAAGCAAGGCAGGGTAAAAATAATAACAACACATCTAAAAACAAAAAAGGTACGATTAATATGAGCGAGCTTAGCATTAAAGCGGATACCGTTTTGATGCGTAAACAGCTTGCCAGAAAGCGTGCGATGAAAGTAGTAAGCGACGCATGGGCGGGGGATAAGAAAGTAGATGCAGGAATAGCTGACAGTAAGTCGCATATTGAAGAACTTAGAGCCGATATGTTGGAGAATGCTGATGCCGTCAGGGATTATAATGCTCGTAAAGCGGCGCTTAAAGAGGAATATGGAGTAGCAGATGATAGTCAGGAACAAAAAGATTTAGAACTGTTGGAGAGATATCAGTATCATGAAATCAACCCATATGCTACATTTACAGATGAAGAATTAGCGCGGCTTAAAGAATTGGAAGGCAAACCGCTGACCGAATACCAGCAGCGTGCGTTAGAATTGGATGCTGTAATCGATGACAGGCAGAAGAAAGTCGATGAAGCTGAATCCGGAATTATCGCTGAGAATGCCTCCATACGCGCAACGCGCCTTGAACGCCTTAAACATCACGGAATGGTGGACGCACAGAAAGAGGCTGATAGCATCAACGAGGCTGCCAGCAAGGAAGCCATCGGCATGTTAATAGGAGAAGCCAAAGATCATGTCGATGAGAGCTTTGAAGAAAAGCAGGAGGCGGCAAAAGAGAAAGCGGAAGAAAAAGAAGAACAGGAAGAAAAACTCGAAGAGCAGAGAGCCGAGAAAGAGCAGCTGCAGGAGCAGCTTGAACTTAAACGCGAAGAAAACAGAGATGCGGAAGAGGCAAGAGCGGAGCAGCGCAAGAATGCCAGAGAGCAGGAAAGCCTGTTGGAAAACGCAGAAGAAACCTACACGGGTGCGGACTCACTCCCTTCACAGGTTAAGGCGGAAATTAAGGATATGCTGCAGAAAATGAAGCTATTAGACGAAGATTTGAAGGGCGCGAAGGTGGATAGTACGGTATAGAGGACTTAAAATAAAAAATATTAAAATAACAGATTGACATACTTAAAATAACATTTTATAATGAAGCCATTAACAGATTTAAGTACATGAAAGAAAGGTTCAGTATACAATTCAATCAGAATGAATATACTGAATACAAAAAGAGGAAAATTATGTGCTATTATATTGGTATTGAAGATTTGGCGGCTAATGCATTGATTGAAATTTTGCAAACAAAAAAAGCGGAAGATGTTAGTAGCTATCCGGTTACATTCACAGAACTGGAGAAGTATGGTGCAGAGGTTGTTAAGTATTTGGATCGGGAAAAAGGTGAAAAGGCACTGTTGATTTTATCCAGGGCGCATACTACAAATATGCTCAGGAATTATTCAGATTTTTTTGAGGAAATAGAAACTCCAAAAGGAACAGCAATCATATTACAGAAGGGAAAAACCGTTGAAGATTTAATCAATAAGTTCAGAATATATAATGCGTTTGATGTGATAAGGGCATTTATGGTAACGGCGGGAACAATACTCAGTGCAGCAGGTCAAAGATAAAAAGATAAAGGATCCTATATACGGATATATAACAATATCGCAAGAATATATAAAGAATGTTATTGATACTCCAATATTTCAGAGGCTGCGGAGAATACTTCAAACAAGTTATTCTCCGCTTTATGCGTCTACATTACATAACCGTTTTGTACATTCTATAGGAGTGTACCATTTAGGCAAAATGGTTGCAAAAAGCTTTGAACGTATCATTATTGAAAATAAATATTTGCCAAAAGAAAAAGCAATAAAATACTCAAATGCGTATTGTCTCGCTTGTTTGTTGCATGATGTGGGACCTGCGCCTTTTTCGCATACAGGGGAAATTTATTATAAAAATAAAGATTGTTTATCAATAGAACTGCATAAAAGATTATGCTTATTGGTTAATTCAACGGAATTAAATGAAGATATACCATCGGAGATGAATAGTGCAGCACCGCATGAGATTATGAGTGCTATTATTGGTATTAAAGAATTTGGGGATATCATTGGAGATGATGAAAGTAAAGAACTTTTTGCAAGATGTATAACAGGATATACATATAATATGACAATGCCAACAAATGGCGATACGTCAGATAAAGATATTAAAAACTGTTTTATTGGGATGCTGAATTCCAAGGTAATTGATGTGGATAGGCTGGATTATCTTATTAGAGATGCTTATACATCCGGTTTTGAAACGGTTAATATTGATTATGAACGTTTATTAAAAGCACTTACAATCGTGATTGAAGACGGACATTATGTGACTGCATATAGAAAAAATGCGGTCAGCATAATAGAGAATGTTGTATATGCCCATGACGCAGAAAGAAAATGGATACATAATCATCCGACAGTACTTTATGAAACATATATTTTATCGCACATATTGGAACATTTAAGCGCTAATCTTGACACAGCTAATAAAAAGTTGTTTTCTGAAGATTCGTTGAGTGTAGAAGGTCAAACGTTGAAGGGTAAAACGAAAGTCTCACTTTTATGTGATGATGATATTATATACCTATCTAAAAATAAGTATTCGGATAAAATAAGTAAAGAGTTTTTTGACAGAAATTCCAGAATGCATCCCATATGGAAATCGGAAGCAGAATACAAAGCATATATTTCTTCACAAGGAACGGAAAAAGAAAATTCTTTTTTGGATAATATTATAAATCTTTGCAATATTGACAAAAAGAGTAATATAGAACATGTCTTTATTGACGATGCGCTTATCAGAGATAGAGAGGAAGAACTAAGAAAGCTGGAACAAGAAAGAAATGGACAGTTAGACCCACGAATGAAAAACATGAATAAAAAGCGGATTGAGATAGTGAAAGGTCAACTGCAAATGATTCGCTTCCTACAAGATTATGCGAAGGAAAATATGTGGGAATCAGAGTTGCTTTTTATCAAAGCGTCAATGTTTAATAGTAGTTTCAAAAAGGGGCATATAAAAAATATACCAATTGCTTTTGGGGAAGGGGAGCATATTCAAATTAAAAAATTGGAAGATGTTTGCAGCTTGTTAGATGCTCAAAAAGTGGAGAGGGATCTCTGTTACCTTTTTTATCATACAAAAGAATCGGGTAAAGCAGAAGAAGATACGGGGAGAGAAATGTATGTTGCGGAGTTTTGTAAAAATTTGGTCAAATCTCTGGAAGTGCATTCTAGTGAGGAGTAAGGAATAAAATTACTTGAGGTCAGGTCATTAAATCTGACCTTTTTCTAATTTTATGGATAGCCACAAATAAATAATGAATACAACACAGCTATTTTATTGCAAAACTCCGCGAATTAGATTAAAATTAAACCAGCACCATTAATAATAATAATAGTAAACGACATAATAATCGAAATATACATAAGAGGGGGAGCCTGTTATGAAAGCAAAAGGTCTTATTGGTGAATTTAAGGACTTTATTACTCGTGGGAATGTTATGGATATGGCGGTAGGCGTTCTGATTGGGGGCGCTTTTTCCACAATCGTCACATCTTTGACCGAGGATATCATTTCTCCGATTTTGGGATTATTTGGGGGAATGAATTTTGACAGGTTATCTGTTAATATTTTAGGTGAGGTCACGCTTAACTATGGGAAATTTTTGACAGCTGTTGTGAACTTTTTGTTAATGGCGTTGATTATTTTTCTGATGTTAAAAGGACTTAACGCATTGCGGGCAAAAACAGAGAAATTGGCGCACATGGGTAAAGAAGAGGTTAAGGCGGCGGAACCTACGGTTAAGACTTGTCCCTATTGTCAGATGGAAATTCCGATTAAGGCGACCAGATGCGGACATTGTACATCTGAACTGACAGAAGATGGAATGGGCTGATTAATATGAAAAAAATATTGCTTTTTGAAGGCGACATTGAGACTCAAGGGTACTTTTCGCAGAAGTTGGCGGAAGCCTTTCAGAAGATGGGGCATCAGACTTTTATATTTGATTTAAGCAGGCCGTGGAATAGTTCTGAGCATTTCTTCCGCTTTTTTGAACAGGGCAATACCGTGCTGGTTAATTTTAATTTTCATGGAATGAGCGGAGAAGATATTTTTCTTGATGAAGATGAGCGCATGATGTGGGATGTTTTGGATATTCCAAGCTATAATATCGTGGTAGACCATCCGATGTACTATCATCATTTTCTGGAAAAAGTTCCGCATAACTATCATCATATAAGCATCGACAGAAACCATGAGAAATATATGGAAAGGTTTTTCCCTAATATAGAAAGAAGCGGGTTTTTGCCGCTTGCCGGCTCGGAGCTTAATCCTAATAAGTCGTATGTGCCCGCGCAGTATCGGAAATATGACATAACGATGGTCGGCAACTATACGCCGCCTAAGCAGTTCGAAAAATATATAACAAGAATCGATGATGAATATACGGAATTTTATTATGGAATGATTGACGATTTGCTCGCCCATCCAATGAGGACGCTTGAAGAAGTGGCGCAGGAGCATATTCTTAGAGAAATTCCGGAAGCGACAGAGGAAGAACTAAAGAAGGTCATGAGCAAACTGACCTTTATAGACTTATATGTGCGTTTTACCACAAGGGGCGAGGCGGTTAAGGCTATCGCCGACGCTGGAATCAAGGTGAATGTATTTGGCGGCGGCTGGGATAAACTTGCATGTAATAAACCGGAAAATCTGATTGTGGGAAACAGTCTGGATTCAGTCGGTTGTTTAAAAAAGCTGTGCCAGAGCAAAATTTCGCTGAACGTGATGCCGTGGTTTCGCGACGGCGCGCA
>JAMPEU010000057.1 GCA_023664865.1 Butyrivibrio sp.
TGATAATTGATGGAGTTGGTTATCAGGCGGAATATGAACCGTGTTATGCGCTTGCCCGCTATGTGATTAATCTGCTATATAAGGAATAATAAGTTTTTATTTAGTAAATTGATTTTAGCAATTTTACGGAGGCAAAATAAATGGATATAGAAGAACAATTTAACTTAATTGCAAAAGAATATGATAATAACCGCAGAAAATTTATCCCATGTTTTGACGATTTTTATCAAAGGACAACGGAGTTTATTGCTTCAAATATAGAGACTCCAAAGCAGATTATTGATTTAGGCGCAGGGACAGGGTTATTAACTTATTTTTGGTATAGGCTATGCCCAACTTCTAAATATGTGCTTGTAGATATTGCCGACGAAATGCTGAATGTTGCAAAGAAGAGATTTGCCGGCATTGAAAATATTTCATATCAGGTGGAAAATTATATACATAAATTACCGGATACGGCTGGCGATACGGTTATATCTGCACTATCCATTCATCATTTAGAAAATAAAGAAAAAACTAATTTGTTTTCAAGAATATATGATTATCTGCCAAGCGGCGGTTTGTTTGTAAACTATGACCAATTTTGTGCTAAGCAGGAGCAAATGAATAATTGGTTTAATTCTTATTGGGAAAATCAAATAAAACACAGTGGATTAACGGATAAAGATATAGAGTTATGGAAAGAACGCAGAAAACTGGATAAGGAATGCTCTTTTGAACATGAAACGGATATGCTGAAAAACTGTGGGTTTAATATAGTTAAATGCGTATATTCCTATCAGAAGTTTTCTGTAATCGTTGCAATTAAATAGTGTTTTATAGTTCAGAGCTACGAAAAAGTTCTTGAAGATTATGCTGCTATTTATAAACTTTTAAAAAATCCATAAAATCATCCTATCCTAAACGTATCTTTTATATATGCGACAAATAGAATAGTTGCGAAAGGAGCAGGAATATGATGAAAAAATTTAGAATTATAGTGTTAATTGCAATAACGATGCTTATGCTTACAGCTTGTGGAAAACAAGGTAATCCCATTGTGCTGCCGGAGAAGGAAGAAATTATATCTATTGGTGTTTCTGATGGTGAAAACTTAGGCTTTTCACCGAATAACGAAAAAGCAGGCGAATTTATTGATGAATTTTATAACATTTTAATTAATATGGAAGTAACCGATAAAGAGTCGATAACTGATGTTCCTGCTAATGTCGATTATATTGAAATAAGCTTGAATTGTTCCTATAAAAATACAACTCTTTTTTATTATAAAGATAAAGGTGCAGAATATGTAGAACAACCGTATCAGGGAATTTATAAACCGTCGCCTGATTTGGAGTCCTATATAACGGAAATGTTTAACATTACAGATAATGGTCAGGTATCAGTAACATTTCAGGCAACGGTAATCGAAACGAACGATGGCACAATTGTAGTACAGCCTGTAGATGGTTCATTGGAATTAAATTCGGCAGATAAATTCAGCATATCAAATAAAGAAG
Organism: Butyrivibrio sp.; assembly: GCA_023664865.1. Classification (GTDB taxonomy): domain Bacteria; phylum Bacillota; class Clostridia; order Lachnospirales; family Lachnospiraceae; genus UBA3282. The sequence goes on from JAMPEU010000057.1 coordinate 1,500, forward strand.
AACTTGAGTTACAAGTTGGTGATTTGATAGAGATTGCATATAATGGGGAAATAATGGAATCATATCCAGCACAACTAGGCGAGGTATATGAAATTACTGTAATAGAGCAGGCGGAAACTGATGCCATGTGGGATAGGATACCTATGGTAAGGGTAAATGGCAAATTATACTATGATACGGGAATGGAAAGCACCATACAAGCACGTTGCGGCAATATGGACGGTCAAATAACATCAACAGTTGATGGTTCTGCAATTCCAATGGAAGATAACCAATCTAACTTTGGAAGTGGATTTGGGTATCAATATGGAACAGATGATACAATAGAAATCTATATGAATGAAAAATGGTGTGTTTTTGAATATAGGGCAGAGTAGTTGCGGTTTCTTTTGTGATAGTATTAAAATAAACATTGTAAATAAGGAATTAAATCCAATAAAATAAGGGCGAAATTTATAGCATAGAGTTTATAACTGTAATATAATAAGTACATACCAACGCAGGACAAGGCGCAATACAATGGAAAATAATACAATGAGCGAAGATATTAATTCCAAAGAGAAAGAGAATATAAAAGATATAGAAAATACAGAGAATATGACAATTACAGAAAAAGAAAATAAAATATCCTTACCGCACGAATTTACAGAGCGTATGAAGAAAATGCTAAAAGGCGAGTATCAGGATTTTTTATTATCATATGAAAAAGAAAGACTGTACGGCTTGCGCTATAACCCGCTAAAAGATTCGGGGAAGGGAAAAGATTTCTTTTTACAACAAATGCCGTTTGAACTTAAAGAGATACCGTGGACAGAAGAAGGCTTTTACTATAAGAAGGACGACCAGCCCGGCAGACATTATTTTCATGAGGCTGGCGTATATTATATTCAGGAGCCAAGTGCGATGGCGGCAGTAGAGGCGCTTGGAATAGAATCGCTTGGTGCAGAACCGGGAGAACGGATACTGGATTTATGCGCGGCACCGGGCGGGAAAAGCACCCATATAGCAGGGAAAATGTCGGGTAAAGGCTTGCTTGTCGCCAATGAAATAATTCCGGGAAGGGCGAAGATACTTTCCCAGAATATTGAACGAATGGGAATCCCTAACGTTATAGTCTGCAATGAAACGCCTGAGCGGATGGCGGAGTTTTTCCCGGAATATTTCGACAAAATTCTGGTAGACGCCCCATGTTCAGGAGAAGGGATGTTCCGCAAGGACGAAACCGCCATAAATGAATGGAGTCCTGATAATGTAAAAATGTGCGCCAAAAGGCAGAAATCCATCTTAGAGCAGGCTGCTACAATGCTTAAGGCAGGCGGCGTACTGGTTTATTCCACATGTACATTTTCGGCTGATGAAAATGAAGGGCTGATTAGCGACTTTTTAAAAGGACATAAGGAAATTTCCATAGAAAAAACTAAGTTAGAAGAATTTTTCGGAACTAGGGACAGAGAGCAGATTGCGGAATGGCTGGGAGAACCTGTATCTGGAATAGAGCATACCGTGCGTATATTGCCGCATAAAGTTGACGGCGAAGGGCATTTTATCGCCAGACTTAAGAAAGCGGGAGATGCAGATAATGCGGCGGTAATGGAGAGCGAGGTTAATTTATCTAAACCGGAAGTGAAATTTAAGTCAGAAGCAAAACCTAAGTCAGAAGTGAACCTTAAACCGAAGTCAAAAGCAGAACTTAAAATCGCTCCGAAGAATAAGCAGAGCCTAACCGCCAACGAAAAACTATGCCGCGATTTTCTGCTTAATGAATTAGGATTGCTGCCGGAAATTTGGGAAAAACTTATGCAAAGCGGTGAGGTTATTTCATTTGGAGAGCAGATTTATCTCATGCCTGAACAGATGTCGTCCCTAAGGGGCATTAAGGTATTGCGACCGGGATTGCATCTTGGCACGGTTAAGAAGGACAGGTTTGAACCCGCCCATGCGCTTGCTTTGTATTTATCAAAGGACGAAGTTATTAAAAGTTACGAAATGAGTGAGAAAGAGGCGGAGAGTTATCTGCATGGAGACGTATTTAGCTGCGATGCCAAGTTAAAAGGCTGGATGCTCCTTACCATAGGCGGTTATTCCATCGGATTTGGCAAAGCGGGAAACGGGCAGATGAAAAACCATTATCCGAAGGGGCTTAGAAGATAAGGTAGCAGTTCAGTCAACAAGCGGCAGGGACGCATATGTTCTCTTTGCGGCACACTTTCGTTCCAGTGAATAAACAAACAAATGCCACGCTGCGCGGACATTCTTATTGTTACGCAGCGGTACTAAGTTCAAAAGCTAAAAAGCAGCTTTTTCACTAAGTGCCGGCGTTTTTCAAGGACCGCGTCAGAGAACATATGCGTCCCTGCCGCTCGTTGACTGAACTGTTATAAAAATAAACAAGAATAAGCGAAAATAATGTTGGTTCTGCTTGTAAATTAATTCGGTCTGGAATATACTATATCTAGAGTTGTTTGTGCAGGGAGCTTATAGATATGTTATTTTCCAGTATAGAATTTATTTTCCGGTTTCTTCCGGTTTTTATGTTGATATACCTGTTGGTTCCCGAAAAATACCGTAATATAGTGTTGCTTTCGGGTAGCTTAGTCTTTTATGGAGTAGGAGAACCCTATTATGTTCTTCTGCTTATTTTTTCTATTATTGTTAATTATGCGGCAGGTCTGTTGATTTTGTCTAATAACAGAAAAAGCAGAAAGAGTCTGAAAAAAGCAAAGAACCCTAAAAATGACAAGAGTGTCAGTTTGAAAACCGCTGAGGAATATAAGTGGTATTCAAAATATGTCCTTAGCCTTGCTTTACTGTTTGATTTTGGCATTCTTTTTGTTTATAAATATTGGGATTTTATAGCTGAAAATATAAACAAATTGTCCACGGCGGATATTATGCCCGTATTGTCAATCGGGCTGCCGCTCGGCATCAGTTTTTACACTTTTCAGATGGCGTCTTTTTTATTTGACTGTTACAGGGGTAAAATCAAGGGAAGTACGTCAATTGTGGAATTTTCGACATATGTAAGTATGTTTCCGCAGTTAGTCATGGGACCGATTATAAAATATGAAGAGGTCGAAGGCGAGCTAAAGTGGCGTAAGAGTACATATAAAAATATAGAAGACGGCTTGAAACTTTTCAGCATAGGACTTGGATTCAAGGTGCTTTTGGCGAACCAGATAGGTACGTTGTGGACCACGCTTATGACGGCGGGAGCGGGGAGCTTATCCTTGCCTGCCGCATGGATGGGGGCTTTTGCTTACTCTTTCGAGATATATTTTGATTTCTGGGGCTATTCGCTAATGGCAAAAGGGTTAGGAGAGATGCTTGGTTTCAATCTGCCCGATAATTTTGATAATCCTTATGCGTCCAAATCGCTTTCGGCATTTTGGCGAAGATGGCATATAACTTTAGGAAGATGGTTTAAAGAATACTTATATATTCCATTAGGAGGCAATCGTAAAGGCTTTGTCAGAACGATTTTTAACCTTCTCATTGTCTGGACTCTGACGGGGATATGGCATGGCGCGAATTATAATTTTGCGTTGTGGGGCTTGACATTTTTCCTGCTGCTATCTATAGAAAAATGCGGTATAGGCAAGTGGCTTGAGCAAAGAAAAGTATTAGGGCATATATATGTCATAATCCTTATTCCGATTACATGGATGATTTTTGCAATCAGCGATATGAATAAACTGGTTCTATACTTGCAAAATATGGCAGGGATACATACTGAGGGAGTAATTGTGGGTAGTGAACAGGTGATGCGGTATCTTAAAGAATATGGTCTGCTTTTTATCGTCTGCATCATATTTTCGATTCCCGGCACGATGTCTTTTTGCCGCAAGCACAAAGACAAATGGTATGGAATTTTGGCAATCGTGGCGGTATTCTGGTTCTCGGTGTATGAGATTATGAAAGGGAATAACAATCCGTTTTTGTATTTTGGATTTTAATGGCGGTTATGGATACCGTCTTTGACATAATTCGGGAGTGAAGTTTTTTAATGAAAAAGTGGAAAAAGATTTTACAGAATTGTCCATATATATCCGCGCTGCTTATCACATGGATTTTTATGACGGCAGGCAGCATCGGGCTTATGATATATAGAGATTATGGAGGACCGGAGAAAAGTAAATTCCTGTCCAGTCCTTTCTTTGCAATTATTATGGAAGAAGAGATGCACGGCATGACTGAAAGCGCACAGGCGGGTACTCATCCTTTGCCTGGCGCCATGCCTGAAAAAACTAATGCCGACAAACTGTTTCCAGCCATGAAACAAAAAGCAGAGGAATACATTAAAGAAGGCATTGCTAATAATGCTGATGGCACAGATATTGAAGGTACGGATGAAGAGCAGGCTGCAGGCGAAGAAACGGCTGCCTCTGATGATAGCGGAGAAGAAATGGCAGAGGTTAAGGCGGGGCGGACAGTATTTGTGCCATACACCCCTGTAGAGACCAACTCCGTTTACTATTCAGACGCCGGACAATATGCCCTGACCACAGAGTATGATTATACGAAGGTTGATGATGAATATTTTTCCGATGCAGCATTTATCGGCGACTCACGGACGCTGGGGATTGCGGACTACTCCGGGATTGACGCCGACTTTTATTGCGAGAGCGGCATGACTATATATAAGCTTTTTGATGAAAAGGGTGTAAAAAATCCCAAAACCGGCGAGAAGGTAAATTTAAACGAAGTTTTACAAAATAAAGAGTACGGCAAAATATATATAATGCTCGGGCTAAATGAACTAGGTTATGGCAATACCGGAAAATTCTATGAGAAATACAGTGAAGTGGTCGCCCAGATAAGGGAGTGGCAGCCTCAGGCTGTAATTTTTGTGATGGCTAACCTGCATGTGAGCCAAGAGAAGAATAATTATGACACGGAGTTTAATAATATTAACGTAAACGATAAAAATGCGGCGATTGCAAATTTGGCGGACGGATTAAATGTTTTTTATATAGACTGTAATCCGCTGTTCGTGGACGAGGGAGGTTTCCTTAAAGCGGAGTTGACTTTTGACGGAGTGCATCTTTATGCAAAGAGTTATTCCGTATGGAAAGAATTTCTGATGGAGCATGGGGTAGTGAGAGATGGCGAATGATAATACGGCGGTCAGAATAAACAAATACCTTGCGCAGTGCGGCGTATGTTCAAGGAGGGACGCTGATGTCCTGATAGAGCGCGGCGCTGTAATGATAAACGGAAATATAGCGCTGCCCGGCATGAAGGTGATGGATAAAGATAAGGTAAGCGTGAATGGAAAAACAGTAACGCCGAATGAACAAAAAGTGGTTCTGGCATACTATAAGCCGGTAGGGGTAGTCTGCACACAGCGCGACAGGCATGCCAAGGTGAAAATTCAGGACAATTTAAAATACCCAATACGGCTTACCTATGCGGGCAGGCTGGATAAGGATTCGGAGGGCCTGCTCATCATGACAAATGACGGCGACCTGATTGAGGCGATGATGCGTGGAGAGAACAGGCATGAGAAGGAATATCTGGTAAAAGTAAACAAGCCCCTGACGGATGAGGCAATTGAACGTATGAGAAAAGGCATTTATTTAGAAGAACTTGATATAACTACAAGGGCTTGCGAGATTACGCGCCTGGGGGCAGAGACGATGCAGATTGTTCTGACGCAGGGGCTTAACAGGCAGATACGCAGGATGTGCCGTGCAGTGGGATATCATATAAGGAAAATAAAGAGAACGCGCGTTATGACGGTTAATCTTGCATCACTGAAACCGGGCGAATACCGCGAACTGACTGAAGAAGAGAAGGAAAAGCTTTATAAAGAATGTTCGCTTAAGTCATGAAATATTAAAAAACTAGATATTGTGGTAGCCGGAGGGCGACATGAACTCATATGCTGCCACTTGAGGCACGCTCTCGCTCCGTGTAAAATCGCAGCGGTACTAAGTTCAAAAGCCGCTTTGCGTCTTTTTCGCTAAGTACCGGCGTTTTACAAGGACCTCAAGTGCCACCATATGAGTTCATGCCGCTAAAAACTAATAATAACAGTAGAAAGGTAACGGATGTTATAAAATGCAGAGTGAAAAAATGAACCGCATGAAAGAATTGATTTCCCAACTAAATATGGCATCAAAAGCATATTATGCCCAAGATATAGAAATAATGAGCAATTATGAGTATGATAAACTTTATGACGAACTGACAGCGCTGGAAGAAGAAACAGGCGTTATCCTGTCGAATAGTCCGACACAACATGTAGGGTATGAAGCGATTGACGAACTGCCTAAAGAACGCCATGAAAAACCGATGTTGTCTCTTGGAAAGACGAAAAACCGAGAAGAACTGCGCGACTGGCTGAACGGAAAAGAAGCACTGCTTTCGTGGAAACTTGACGGGCTTACCATTGTTTTGACATTTTTTGCAGGAAAACTTGCAAAGGCAGTTACACGGGGAAACGGTGAAGTCGGTGAGGTTATTACGAATAACGCCCGCGTTTTTAAGAATGTTCCCCTTTCGATTCCGTTTCAGGACGAACTTATTCTAAGGGGAGAAGCTGTTATTTCCTACTCTGATTTTGAGAAAATAAACGACAGGATAGAAGACGTGGACGCAAAGTATAAAAACCCGAGAAACTTATGCAGCGGTTCCGTGCGCCAGCTTAATAATGAAGTGACAGCGCAGAGGAATGTGATGTTTTATGCCTTTAGCCTGGTGAAGGCGGACGGAGTGGATTTTAATAATTCCAGGGAAGAACAGTTTAGGTTTCTTAATACACAGGGATTTGATGTAGTAGAGTATAAGAAGGTGACTGCAGAGAATATACTTGAGGAAATAGAATATTTTGAAAAAAAGATAGAGCATTATGATATACCTTCTGACGGGCTGGTGCTTACTTATGATGATATTGCTTATGGATTGTCGCTGGGAACGACGGCGAAATTCCCGCGGGATTCAATCGCCTTTAAGTGGAGCGACGAACTTAGGGAAACCACGCTTAAGGAGATAGAATGGAGCGCAAGCCGCACGGGACTCATCAACCCGATAGCCGTCTTTGAGCCGGTAGAGCTTGAAGGCACGACGGTAAGCAGGGCATCCGTACACAATATAAGCATAATGCGGGGCTTAAAACTCGGTATCGGCGACCGTATCACCGTATATAAGGCGAATATGATTATTCCACAGATTGCAGAAAACTTAACTGGCAGCGATTCCGTGGAAATCCCCGATACCTGCCCGGTATGCGGGCAAAAGACGGAAATCAGACAAATAAACGAAGTGCAGTCCCTTTACTGCGTAAATCCTGACTGCGACGCGAAGAAACTTAAGTCGTTTACTCTGTTTGTGAGCAGGGACGCCATGAACATAGAAGGTCTTTCGGAGGCCACGCTGGAGAAGTTCATCGGCAAAGGCTTTATACATGAATATGCGGATATTTTCAAACTCTCGGCTTATGAAAATGAAATAACGCAGATGGAAGGCTTTGGCGAGAAGTCGTTCAATA
>JAMPEU010000058.1 GCA_023664865.1 Butyrivibrio sp.
TTAAGACTCTGATATTATAATTGACACGATTCTGCAATACCCACATCATTCCGTGGTGCATACTTTCAATTGTTCCGTCGCCGTTGCTGTCCAATACCTTCCCTATACAGAAAAAGCAGTCCGGGGCTATGCCCTTATACCGTCCGGCGGACGCGGCGCCGTTTCCCCCGATGCAGCCGGCAATATGGGTTCCATGCCCGCTGTCATCATAAATCCTGCTCTTATAGTTGACAAAATCCTTAAACTCCACTATCCGTCCCGACAAATCGGGATGCATATAAATGCCTGTGTCCAGGATTGCAACCGTCACCGGATTGCCCCTGCACGATTGCTGCAACTCATCGCTGCAGCCTATCTGTTTTCTAACGCGATACATAAAAAACTCCCGACTTTTTTCATATTTTATGCCGAAAGTTTTATTTATGTTCGCTGTATTAATTCTTATCTGCATCAACTTTTTTGCTATACCAATTTTTACTTACGCCTTCCGCCTTTTCCCACGGTAGAAGAACAGGGCAAGGCCTGTGAAGAGAAAGCCTATGCAGAGAATCCACTTTGGATGGATACTGTTATCGCCGGTATTGGGCGAAGCGTCTTTATTTCCCGAGGAAGAAAAGACTGCCTTACCATCAACTATGGAAACCGACTCACCCGACGCATAATTATATATGGCATACGGCGAAAAATGATTCGTCGAAAAAGTCAGATATTCAACTCCGTTTGTTGAGAAAACGCTGCTTCCGACCTCTTCCAACTGTCCATTGGCGTCCATGCAGATAACATGCAGATTCTCTTCCATAATTCCCTCCGGCAAGGGAATGGTAATCTCAATCTTCTGCCTGCCAAGCCCTATAACCGGAACCGCCGTTTTCATATCATATAAGGTTATGTCATACGCCGACAAATTCGAGGGCGCATTATCCCCATACAGCTTACCGTATGCCTCCAGGATAGTATCTTTTGCCTCTTCACTTTCCATTATATTCAGTAAATATGTGGACTCTGCGCCATCCAATAATGCACTTGCATCCTCCGCACTGCCAATCGAGTTGCCGCTTACGCTTACCGTAACACCCTGTCCTATTGCCTCTAACTCCGCTTCTAAATCATCCGAGGCAGTAGAGGTGTCCATTGAAAAGCCGGCATCGGCGCTGTTAATTATCCCCCTGAAGCCATACACCCTTTTATCTAAAACCGTGCCATCCAAAGAATCAATGCCGCCAGGTACAATAGCAGTATTTACGCCCTCGAATGCAAGCCCCATATATGAATCATTATACAACTTGCAGGAAGAATCTTCATACGTAAGAACCGGTAAATCAGAACCTTCAAATATAACTGTCCCTGTCTTTGCCTTTCTGACGGAATCCGCTACTGCAAAAGCCATGAGTCCTATCTCTTCCACAGACTCCGGAATCTTTATCGTCTGCAGCGGGCAGCTCGCAAATGCCCTGTCGCTGATTTTCCTCAACGAGTTGCCGCCATCTATGTCCGATAAACTGCTGCAGCCGGAGAACGCCCCTTCGCCTATGGTTTCCACGCTGTCCGGGAATGTAACTTTCTTAATGCCCGGATTGTCTGAAAACGCCCCCGCGCCTATCGTTTTTACTCCGTCGGGTATCGTTACGTCAGCGTTACTGCCATGGTATTTAAGTAATATCCCATCTCCAACTATCAGAAAGTCTTCTGTGCCGTTCTGTTCCCAGTTCTGAAGCCACGGCGTCTTATCAAACGCCGAAGGGCCTATTTCCGTCACTGTATCAGGAATGACTATATCAGTCAATTCATCGCAGTGGTAAAAAGCGGCATATCCTATTTTCGTAAGCCCTTCCGGAAGATTAGCGGAAGTAATCTTCGACCTTGCAAAAGCAAACTCGCCTATTTCCGTAATTGTATCCGGTATCTCGATATTTTCACTCTTATTATTGTAATATGCCTGATTGGCAATAATTTTATCATCTATAATCTCGTATTTCGGGAAAGAACTTCCTTTTACCACACTATTGTCAATATCGCTTATAGTCTCTCCGGTCTCACCGAAAACAACGCCTTCCACATTGCTTAAATCCGGTGCGCCCGAATTAACCGTTGCCGCAGTATTATCAACAAAAACAAACACCTGGCTTCCGACTATTTTAGATTTGCCTTTGACAGAGGCCTCCTCTTCGTCTTCCATGGAATTAATATGGGTCACCTCATGGTAATAATCCAGAGGCACGCCGTCTCCTGCATTATCCGCATCTGAACCCGGTATATCATCGCCGTTATCGTTTATGGTATCCAAGTCCGTATCCTCATATTCGGATACATCTATGTCTTCAAGTACAAGACTGTCCGCAAACGCCTTAGCGGTACTTCCCGGCACTGCGTCAATCGTAAGCTTCGTACAGCCGTCAAACGCCGTACTGTGGATAGTGCCTACGGAAATAGGCATCGTAATATTGCGCAGTCTGATGCAGTTCTCAAACGCCTTCATGCCTATAGTCCTTACCGAATAGGGAATATCCACACTTTTAAGGTTGGAACAGTTGGAAAAAGCATAGGCGGATATTTCCGAAACATTGCCGCTTATTACGACATTCTCAAGGAATCTGTCCCCCCAGAACGCATATGGCATTATCTTATTGACGCTGGACGGCATCGTATAGCTTATTTCCTGCCTTCCTGAAAGCACATCGTACAAAATCGCCCCATCCGCCTTGCTATAGATTGCGCCGTCATAACATGTATAATATGGATTTTCACTGCTTATATTGACGCTCTTTAACCTGATATCCCCCGCAAATACGCCGTTGCCTAAGGTTTCAAGCCCTTTCCCTATGTTTACTTCCTTAAGATTGGGACAGTCGGCAAACGCCGCATTTCCTATGGACAGGACAGAATCCGGTACAGACACCGACGTAAGCGCGCTGCAGTCTTCAAATGCAGCCGTGCCGATACTTTCCACATTGCTGCCAATCACAATATTCTGCACATATGCATTACCTGCAAACGCATGCGACTCTATCTTTTCCACATAATCAGAAATAGACACGTTCGCAGCCGTGCCGTTGTATTTAACCAGTGTTGTCCCCAACATTTGAAATTCAGATGCAGAAGCGGTATCCACCGCTTCTACATCCGGAACAGGTATCTGTGTAACGGCAATCGCTATCGCCATCAAAACAGCTCCTAATGCCTTCCTAATCTTTTTTCCCATAGGCGCCCCCTATGTATCTTATGCTATTTCGCTCTAACTTTTACAGGCTTTTTGTCCTTCTTCATAAACAATATTATGGACATACATGCAAGCCCAAGTGACAAGAACCACTTCGGATGAATCGGATCTCCGGTCTTCGGCGTTATATCCAGCGCACCGTCTGAAAGCTGCTGCGTATTGACATAAACCGTATACGGTGAGAAGTGCGTCGCCGTAAAGCTTATGCAGGGTACTCCGTTAATCGTCGAGAACCTCTCGCTCAATTCTTCCAGCTGGTCATTTGCTACTACCGCACCCGCCATGTTATTACCGCCAAAGACAGTCAACGCGTCAGGAATCGGAATCGTAATATCGACCGTCAGCCCTGTGGTATCGGAAATCTTTACCGTGCCTGTAGAATCATAGAGGCTGATATCCATAGCATAATACAGAACACTGTCAAGGTTGCCATATTTATTAGTCAGCGCATTCATTACCGCCTGCGTCGCCTCAGCCGTCTCAGAAATCTTTACGACAAAATTATCCGTCGAACCGTTGACCTTAGCAGTAGCCAAATCCTTATTGCTGATACCCGGCTTGGTAATATCCACTCTTGTATTGCCGTTATTGCCATTGCCGGTATTTCCGTTAGTTGAAGTGCCTGTCAATGTATTGCCGGAACCATTTACATAATTAGCCGTCACAGTTACATTGTTATTCGGCATCACAAACGTAGTCGCTGAAAGGCTTACGCTTGCCAAAGTTACTCCCGGCGATTCCGTAGTCCAGTTTTTGAACACTTTACCTGTTGCCGGAGTATTAGCCGCTATTATTACGGTAGTTCCCGCATCATACGTACCGCTTCCGCTTCCGTTAATGACGGTTACAGTATACTTGCCGACATTTGCCGCTCCATTCGACGTTGAAGAAGAACTGCCCGAAGTGGAACTATTCTGCGTAGACGAAGACGAACCGCTCGTCGTGCCTTCGCCATTAACGCCTGTACCCGTACCGCCGCTATACATTGCAAGCGCTACCGAGTTCTTCTGAATATTAGTAAGCGGATCTCCTCCATACTTAACAAAAGTATATCCTGCATGTGCCGGAGCCTGCGGTATAATCGCATCTTTGCCCGGTTCTACAAGCTGGGTGCTGAATATAGTACCGTCAACCTGATCCATGAAGTCAACCGTATACTTTCCATCTACCATAGAGCTTGTAGAATAACCCATGGCTACAAATGTAGTATCCGCATGAATCGGATTCTTAGGGTCTGCGTTATTGGTTCCAAGCCACTTATCAAATACCCAGTCTTCTTTTACAGGGTCTGCCGGCACATCTGCATACCCGCCATCGTCAACAATCTGCTCCTTACCTATCTGCTGTAAATCAGCATCTAAGAAAATAACACGCCAGTTATCCTTCTTATGCCATTCAAGCTTATATTGCTTTCCGTATGTATCAACATACCTTTTTGCCGATGAATCTTCCGATGTATATACGCTTGTAGTCGCCAGTTTATTAGTATCAAACGCATTGCCTGAAATAAATACCTCTTTACCCGGAATCTGTAATTCGCTTAACTGGTTAGCTCCCACAAACGCCTCTTCACCAATACTGTTTACAGTGCCTGGCAGCCATATTCTGTTAAGATTATCGCAGTTCTTGAAGCATCTGTCAGGTATATCAACCAGTCCCGCCGTATTAGTCAAATCAACAAGCGTTATATTGTCGCAGTCTTCAAACGCACCGTCTTTAATCGTGCTTACCATACCCAGATTTTCATCTGTGGAAAGGCTTACCTGTGCTTCGCCAACTCCGCCTGCAAGACCTCTTGCCCACAGACATTCTTCAATCGTATAGCTTCCGTCTGAATTTACGGAATAAACTATACCGTTATTGGTCTTATAATAGTCGTTATCTCCTACCACCTTTAATGAATGGCAGCCACGGAACGGCGCTGTGCCGATATCGGCGCAATCAGGCCCGAGAATAACCGAAGTCAACTGCTCGCAGCTGTCAAACGCGTAATCCGGAAGATATTTTACGCTGTTCAGGGTCACGCTTATGATTCTGTCGTTTCCTCTTTTGCGCTCTTCCTTGCCTTCCCCTGCATTATCGTCATAAGTTCCGCTGAAAAGTCCCGGGACGCTGTTAATATTGTCCTCGTCCTTTACGCCTTCAAGCGTATACATCTTGATGGTATCTGTATCCCAGCAGCCATATACGCCTGTAAGATACTGTTTTGCATTCTCGCGATTATCCGCTGCTTTTACATCAAGTTCGTTGCCATTTGCATCCAGATTGTTGTAATATCCGTATACGTCAATAGAATCCACTCCTGCAGGCACAACTATCGTTTTGGTTGCATTAATCAATGCATCAGCTTCAGATGTAGTGGTCTGCCACGGCTTTCTGTTTGTCATTTCTGAATATTTTACTACATCATACTCATTACCGGAACGAGAATAATACGGCAATGGGTCTATATCCGCCGCATAAGCGACAATAGGCTCAAACAGCCAGTCGGCAAGTTTGTTTAAAGCGGTAGTATTTCCTGAAACCGTAGGCGATGAAGTAACCCATTTTTTCTCCCAATATAAATCACTCTTAGGATTACAGAAATCAGGATTTATCCACGGCCCGTAATCATCAGACTCATAAAGAGCCTCTCTGTCTGCAGACGTAACCGCACTATTCCATGCATTCGCAAAAGCCGTTCTGTTACCGTCATAATATGAGTCGCTGTAATCGACATATGAGCGTTTCTCCATCATATCTTCATATGAATCATATATCCGCTTTCCGTCGGAATCATAGAACTCATTCTCATGCACTTCATTAAGCACATCGCTTACCTGGTTATATTTAGGATAATCCAATAACGTAACCAGTTCGGTATTGGGATTATACATTACGGTAAGGTATGTGGGCGTAAGGCTCTTATAGCATACGCGGATGCCTTCAGGCTGTTTAATAATATTGTTAGGGTCCATCGCCCATTCAAACGGCGCATAACCTTCTACTATATCGCCGTGGAACGTCAGTCTGGGACTGCCGGTCTTAAAGGCATCTGCACCTATCGTAAAGCCGGCATGGTTTCCATTAAGCGGTGAATTGAACGTAACATCCACCAAGTTGCCGCAGTCTGCAAACGCCTCCCTGCCTATAGACGTAACCGAGTTTCCTATATATACTTTGGCAAGCTTAGGCCAGCCTTTAAATACGCTGTCAGCGATTGTAGAAACGGATTCGTCCTCAATCGTCAGCGATACTACCTCTCGGTTAAGCGTCGCATCCCCAAAACAATCCGACGCAATAGCCGTTACCTTTGTATCCCCGACCATAGCCGGTATCGTCAGATGGATATTAGTTTCAGCGCTGTTTGGCTTAAATTTACACGAAACAAGCGTTCCGGTCTGTCCGTCCGCATTCTTCTGGATACAGAGCAGATATTTGCCGTCGCTGACTTCATAATATTCCTTCCCGCTTGAATCAGTATATAAATACGGTACCTTATAACCGTTATCGGCTGTAATGGCATCCCATGTGCATTTGCGTGGATACGCCGTCGTATCAGCGCCCGAGGCAGAGTTATGCTGCGCTGGTCCCCTGACATACAGTTTCTCACCACGTACATCCCTGAACAGTTTCTCAGGATCATAATTCACAAATGCACAAGCATATGGCGCATTGGCATAATTAGCAGGAAATTCTACATATTCCAGATTGATGCAGCCGTGGAACATATTGTTAGGCAGCGTGGTCTTTATTCGCGCATTACTTCCGTAACTCTTCGGAAATACCACGGTCTTTAAACTGGAACGTCCCGCAAACATATAGTCGCCTATACCGTCATTGGAAAGATTCATCAAATTATCGTTCTGAGGGAAGATAAATTTCTCAAGCACTCCCGAATCTGCGGCAAATGCACCGTTGCCAATCTTGGTAATGCCTGCGTTTGTCATATCCACCTCGCTTAACGCAGTACAGTTATAAAAAGCATAATCATCAATTTCACAGCCGCTGATTTTACTAAAATCCACATTTGTCATGGAACTACAGTTTGCAAATGCACCGTACCCTATCTCACCAATGGAACTTGGCAGCGATATTGTGGATATCGCAGTATTATAGAAACATTCCTGTCCAATGGTATTAACGCCTTCTCCCATAGTAACTTTCGATAAATGGTAGCAGTTCTTAAACGCCCTGTTTCCTATCTGCTTTACATTCGCAATATCGATGCTTTCAATCAGACCGGCTTCCATAAACGCCTCGTCGCCGATATAATTAATCATGGTCGGAATCGTCATGTTAATTACGTTCTGAACTCCGGCAAAAGCCCTCGCCCCAATAGCTCCCATCGAATAATCGCTTTCGGATAAAACTAAATAATAATTTTTATCCATTCTGTACATTGAATCCGGCGTAGAATTTGCATTTCCCTGTGCCACATAGACTCTGCCCGCTCCGCTGGCTGTTGTACCACCTGTTGAAGTCCCTCTTGCCGGTCTTTCATCATAGACAGGCACCAGGGTAAATCCCGTTCCGGGGAAAGTCTTATCGTTTTCACAGTAAAATTGCCGCCTAAGCGCATCCGTATTAATATAATCACGTGTAGGTATAACTACAAAATCGCTATTGCTTGCATTTGCCGGTGGTTCGGCGGTGTGATCGGGCGTATTCTCCCACCTGTAATACGCTTCATATGCATCGCATTTAGCCTGAAAATCCGCTTTACAGTAATCGCTCTTAGTGAGAAAATCCCACTGTTCATCTGATATATAATTAGAATTCCCACTGACGCTGCCGCTGGGTTTTGTATTCATGCCTGTATTTTTATAATCATTATATGTAAATGTTATAGTCTGGGTTGGGTCTATCTTATGTTCTGCAACCGTCGCAGTATGGTTGGCATGTGTGCTGTCATACAAAGAATCGAATTTATCCGTCGTCAGCGTATAGTATGACGTAATCGGATGCGATTCCAAATCCACCACATCAGTAGCAAATCCTTCATTATATTTACATACTACACCCCTGATTGTTCCTCCGTCTATTCCTAAATAATATAAAAATTCCCATATTAAAGTAGGCGAACCGCTGATATTCCTGATTGTATATGAAGCATATACATCAGGCTTAGAATTTGCCGCAAGTTGTCCGTTGTCACCTTTGTCACTATCTTTTAATTTGGCAAGCAATGTATCTGTCGTTGCGCCTTTATACAAATCCAAATAGAAATATGTTCCGGGTTTTACTATAATATCATTTACCAGCTTATCATTTGAATCTTTTACTGCCCCATCATACCCGAACTTGACTCCGTCTTTATTTCCCTTCTCCATTTCTTCAGCATGGACATCGCCAACACTCTCCGTGGTCGTTGTCCCCGGATTTTGGCCACTAACCGTCGATGTGCCATCATCAGCAAAGTTTTCAGGCACCGGTATTGCCGCCACCCCGATTGCCGTTATCATCAAAACAGCCGCAAGGCTTCTCCTTACGCTCCTTTTCAATCTTCTCCCTGATTTTTTGGATTTGTTCACGGATGATTTTTTAGACATTTCAATCTCTCCTTCTGCAGGTAATGCAATTTATCCTATTGCCTTATTAT
>JAMPEU010000059.1 GCA_023664865.1 Butyrivibrio sp.
AATTCCAAGACATATCATAACTGTCTTGGAATTTTGGCGTTTGATTATAAATTAAGAAAAATAATGGGCATACTTGCCGTCATCGGCGTCAAAGAAGCAGAAACCTACTATTCCGCGTCCCGTGTGTGCGCCGATTGCACAGCCCACAATTGCAACGAGAATGGATTTTGGATGAAATTCTTCTTCGATAAGCGACTGCATCATGGCAAGGGAATCCGGGTCTTCACCGTGGCAGACCGCTATTTCCTGGTTTTCCAAATGATATCCGTATTCTTTAGCATAATCTATCAGGCTGCGGATGGATTTCTTACGTCCGCGCACTGTTTTGACAACCGATAATGCGCCGTTCTTATCCACTTCCAGTATGGGCTTCATATCAAGCGTTTCCGCAATTGCCCCCTTAAACTTGGTGAGGCGTCCGCCCTTAATCAGGTATGCGAGAGTCTGTACGGTGAACACATGCCTGATATGGGAAATAAAATAGTCGGCGGCTTCTATGATTTCTTCTTTAGAAGCTCCCTTTTCCAGCATGGTAATCAGCTTGGATACCAATAACCCGAACCCTATGGATGCAGATTTAGAATCAATGATAGTCAAATCAAAATCGGGATAGTCATCCAGCACATTATCCTTGGCAATATTGGCGGCGTTATATGTTCCCGCGATTCCGGTCGAAAAGCAAAGGTAAATAACACTGTCGCCCGCCTGTGCATATGGCGTAAAAGCTTTGGTAAACATATCGGGATTGATATGATATGTCTTAACATCGCGCTTAATGTCGTCTAAAATCGTATAAAACTCACCAGTCTGAATTGTTGCACCGTCAAAATAATCCACATCATCTATAACGACAGGCGTAGGGATTACGTGAAGCTTGTGTTCTTCAATGTAACTCTTTGGTAAATCTGTTGCAGAATCTGTAATTATACGAAGCATAATGGTTTCCTTTTCATAAATAATATAATAAGTAATGGCTACAACAATTATTTTACACCTATTTTTTAAAATTTGAAACAGTTTTATTTTAAATTAAGTAAAAAATAAGAAATAAGCTGCCCTGATAATCATATTTTTCGATTATAGGATTAAAACCCATTAATCGCGGCAATGACATAATCCTGTTCCTCATCCGTCATTCCATTATAAAGCGGTATGGATAATACCGTTTCCGCATATTCTTCCGTAATAGGCAGGCTGCCCTTAGGTATATTAAGATATTGGTACGCTTCCGATAAATGCGGCGGTATCGGATAGTGGATAATGGTTCCGATGCCTTTTGCATCAAGATAGTTTATCAGTTCTTCTCTCCTATATGTGCGGATTACAAACTGATGCCAGATATGTGTCGCTCCTTCACGGATTGCAGGAAGTATAATATCTTTATTGTCTATTTCTTTCAGATAGCGGAGACAGATTTTTCTTTTTTCCTCTTCCAGTTCATGTATATGGGATAGTCTGACCCTCAGCAGTCCTGCCTGTATTTCATCCAATCTGGAATTAGCTCCAACCACCTTATTATAATATCTTTTTTCACTGCCGTAGTTCCTAAAAATACGCACTTTATCCGCCAAATCCGCACTGTCTGTGACAATAGCGCCGGCATCGCCAAACGCCCCCAGATTCTTTGATGGATAAAAAGAGAAACAACCGATATCACCAAATGTCCCCGTCATTTGACCGTTAAAACATGCGCCATGGGATTGGGCGCAGTCCTCTACAACACGCAGATTGTATTTACCGGCAAGCTCCATAATCGGTTTCATGTTGGAGGCCTGTCCGTATAAATGAACCACTAATATTGCTTTAGTCCTGTCAGTAATCTTTTCTTCAATCAAAGAAGCGTCCACATTATAGTATCCATCTGGTTCTACAAATACAGGGGTAGCGCCGTTTATGGTAATCCCCATCACACTCGCTATATAAGTATTCGCCTGTACAATAACCTCATCCCCTGCACCTATTCCAAGCACACGGAACGCAATCCACAGCGCATCCAGGCCGCTTGCTAAACCGACGCAATACTTTGCCCCTGTGTAAGCCGCAAATTCCTGTTCAAAGCCCTGAACTTCTTTCCCCAGGACATACCAGCCGGAACGAAGGACTTCAATTGCTTTCCTTTCAAATTCGTCCTGATATTTTTGAAAACCTCTGTCCAATCTGTTAGGTGATATTTCCATTGAAATAATTGCCTCCTCTTTAAATTTAAATATCACATTATTCCCTTATGATAGATAAAGTTATACCAATATACTATACCAAACACTAGATGCGCCGCAAACAGTATAAGTCCTCCGTATATCAAAAATCTCCTTCGTAAAGTACCCTCTTCATGCACATCATAGAGTTCCTGTATATAACATTCAAGCATCATTATCCACACTATTAGTGCCGAAAGCATTCCACCCCATGTAAAATCACCTGCATCACCGGCAACTCCCGCTTCGCAAAGCAGCACTGACTCCAGATATGCAACAACCTCATAAGATATCATCAACTGGACTTTTTCGCTTCGTAATAGTTTCTTCAAATTCATACAAAGCACAAAAAGCGGGAAAGCAAATGACAGCAGAAATGAAATAAATAAATTATCCGTATATTTATGAAAAAAATTCCCCCATGCAATCTTAATATAAATACCTTCCCTCATGGAGTCGGCATTAAAGAAAGTTATCAAATATTGAAAAAGTAGTATAGTAGCTGCTGGAACAAATGCTATACACAGCTTAAGATAAAATTTTAAATTAAAGTTTTTTCTTTCTAATATCAATCGGACAATGATGAATAAGCCAACCCCCGGAATAAAGCCCTGCAAAAAGGACGGTTTAGCCAGTGCTGACAGGAGTAAAGCCACGCTTAAGGCAATATATAAATACATATTATTGCTTTTTTCTGAATCGCTTTTATCTTCCCTGTTCTGAAGTAATGCCACTATTAGACCAAAACTTAAAATAGTAAAGCACTTGGCAGCTATAACTGTTGGATTATGTAGGGCATTGGGAGGAATCTGCCCCAAGTAATAATTCTGGTTAAACCACGGTGCATATAATGGATTTACAATCAGCAGACATACAGCCCAGAACACCTGCTTGCTTCTTTCAATATTTATACTTTTAATCAAGGACCATATTGCCAATATTGATAAAAATGCAGCCCCCTGATACAAGGCAGTAACTAAGGCTGTCGCTTTTTCCGCACTTATTTCCAGAATATCTACGCAGATTTTTACCCCTAAATGCCACAGGGGATATGGTATTGTATTTATAAACCAATCTACAATATTATATCGTGACAGTTCAAGCGCCCAGGTAGTATGAAAAAAATAATCATTGTCATATCTGTTCACTATTGCTTTATATGTCATTAAAAAAATTACACAAAAGCCTATAAGTGCATTCCGCAAAAATTTAGCCGACTCTAATCTGTTTGCTTCATTTTTCTGCATTCTATTCTCCTCCACGAAGACGCCATATATGTACGTCGCTATATTCAGCCAAAAGCTCTTTGCCAAGTGTGGAACATATGGAATCAATGCCCCCCCCGTTATAAGTCATAATATATTTTGCCTCTAAGCTGTCAAAGTGATTCTGAACATATTCCTGCGTACATAAATTTATTCCCATTCCGTCGGGAACTGCATACAGACATGTAAAATCCAATGTCTGGGAATCGCTTAGCATCCAGATTATAGTATTATCCCATGGATTATCACTGTATTCATCTATCATATTATAACCTGATAATTCACTGACGCCCGATTGGATGACAGCAGCTTTTTCGTCAGTATATGTAGGAATCTCATAATAATAGGTATCTGTCGCCCTTATGCAGAAGCACCATATAAACAATACTGCAATATATGCTTTCAGCTTATTTGACTTTTCAAAAACCGCTACCATGAATATTGCTATAAAAGTAAAAGTTGCAATATGTCTTGAACCTGTATATATGCTATACATATAATATACCGCCAATATCATAAGCAATAGATATACCAGACAATATGCCCAAAAGAATTTCATGTTTTTATTGTCTTCATGCCATCTATAATATATCCACACGCATACCGCAAGCATTACTGCCCATGAGCTTCCAACCATATCACCAGATACAATTCCATTACCAATATAACGCAGCATCTGGTATGTAGAAGATATCAATATCTTAAGGGCATTACGGATTCCCATAAATGTATCAGTAAATATCATTTTTAACCATTCGGTTTCCACAATATCCGTAAAATAAGCCGCACAAAAATATTTTGAACACACAAAGTAAAGTAAAATACAGACACCCGCAATTATTGTTTGTAGAATAATGCCCAATTTTTTTGAAGATGTTTTATACCAACAGTATCCCGGAACAACAAATAATAATACATAATACGGTCTTGCCAATGTCATAAGAACGGCAAGAATATTGGTTACGACTATAAATTTCCGCCCCTTCGTATGCCCTTTTCCAAGTTCCTTAAACATGCCAAACGAGATACTAAAAAATAACAAAAACAGCGCATTTATATATGTTTCCACCATGACGGAAAAAATATATCTGGTATAATAATAATTCAGACAATATACCACACATATAAAAAAGGCTTGTTTTCTGTCAGGACGCACCAAAAATACAAAAACAAACATAGCCGCCGTCATCATAAGTAAATTGCAATATATTGGTGACATTAACGACCAACCTATGAGTTTTGCGTACAGAACATAGGGCAATAACAGGAACGGACTCCATGGTCCCAAATTCCCTATTGCCGCATGGCTTTCATTATATCCAAAATATCCTAAAGGCTCATTATAATCAGCAAAAGCCCCTATCATCTTGTAATAAAAAATTTCATCATTCCATGGAGAATTTGGCAGATAAACTTTAGATATGGAGCCATTAATAATATAACATGCCATTATAGGCAGAAGAGTCAAAACAAATATAATAATATACCGTTCGGCATTATCTTTATTTAAAATTTTACCTTTAAAATTTTTCACCTTAATATTTTCTCCGGATTCCCATAATTTTTCTATATATAGCTTACTAATTATTCTTCATATACTCTTTACGTAATATAGCATACCACTTTAAATTCTTATATTGTCCTTCTAAATACAAATGATTTCTAAATTCACCTTCCAGATGAAAACCACATTTTTCGTATAAACGTATCGCCCTGACATTGTCTGCCAGCACATTCAGATATACTTTTTCCAAATGCAACTCTTTAAACGCTATGTTTAAAAGTTCTTTTGTTGCCTCTTGTGCAACGCCCTTTCCCCATACCTTTTTTCTCGTACTTATCGCATACTCCGCATTACCATCTTTTAAATTAATTGATTTCAGGCTGATAGTGCCTAAATATTCATCGGTTTCATCGACTACCGCATAATGCATATCTTCTCCATCTAAAGGAATCGGTTTAGCCGATGCAATAAAGTTTAAAACATCTGCCCGGGTTTTGTCTTCCATATTCTTTTGGAAAGAATGAATGGCTTCTTTATCGTGCATCCATTCCATCATTCCATCGCAGTCTTTACTCTCAAGAATTCTCAGTCTTATACTCATTTCTCGTTATCCTCTTCAATAATATAAGGCGGCCTGTTTCTTGAGGCATCAAAAGTTCTCCACAGATAGCCGCCTAATATCCCCAAAGTCAGCATAATAACCCCAAAACTGAACAGGTTGAACATGAAAAGAGTCGTCCAGCCGCTTACATTTATTAATCCCATAAGTTTGAAGATAAGTACCAATACAGCCCAAACCACGGCTCCGACACATGACAACGTGCCTATGACTGATACAAGCGTAATGGGCAGCGTAGAAAAACTGAACAATGTATCTGCCACCAGCCGTATCTTTTTTCTTAACGTCCAGCGGCTCTTTCCTATCTCCCTTTGCAAACGTGTGTAATATACTTTGTCTGTCCTAAAACCGCTCCACAATATCTGTCCTGTCAACGCGCTGTTTTTTTCATCTAAAGACATAAGCACATTTATTACTTTGCGGTCTAAAAGGTATACGTCAAATCCGCCTTTAGGCATTGACGAAAGAGCAGCTTTTCTTACCATCCAATAATACGTATTTGCAAAAAATGTCTGTCCGGCGCCTTCTTCACGGTCTTTCCTTACTGCAAGGACTACGTTATTTCCCCTTGTCCAACTTTCTATCATCTCAAGCACCATTTCTGTAGGTTCCTGCAAATCCGCCGCCTTCACAATTGCGCAGTCGCCGCTGCATTTGGACAATCCGCATAATATGGCGGCATGTGAGCCAAAATTCCTGGAGAGGCTGTATATCCTGATTCTTTCATCATAAGCAGCAAGTTCCTGCATGACTTTATAACTGTCATCCAAAGAACCGTCATTCACCATCACAAGTTCCCATTCATATTCCGTATGGGTGTAGAGCTTGTCCTGTATGTCCTTATATAAAGGTCTAAGATTATCCTGATTATAATAAACAGGTATAACAAGCGATATCTTCATTCTGTCTATCCACCGCGATTTCTCTATATTTTTAAATACTTCCCTATCAATAATCCCTGGTTTCATTTATATATTTTACAAATGCATCATAATCCCTTATATATTCATCAGGGTCGTAATGCTCCGATGCAAGGCATAAAAGAACGGAATCCTCGCTGAAATCATACATATCCTTCCATATAAGCTGCGGCAGATATATACCGGTATGCGGCCTGTTAAGCAGAAAAACCGCCTCATTGCCTTTGCCATCCTTGGTTTTTACCTTGCACTGCCCCGATACATTTATTAACACAAATTCGCTTTTTATGTTGGCGTGCTGCCCCCTTACCACGGACGCATCAGAACCGTAAATATAAAATATGCGTTTTATTTCAAAAGGAATGTCTTTCATTCCCTCTACAATAACCAAATGCCCTCTTTCATCGCCCCTCTGGGGAAACTCAATCATGGATGCTCCGATATGTTTTGACATCTTGTCTTCCTCCTATAACAATATATCATTTTATATGATAAGCAGTTGACTGTCAATCGTTATAGCTTTTATTAATAAATGCACAAGCTAAACCTATTATATGTTCGAATAATATAGAACCGCCAATCATTACTGTAAAGTAAATTACTGCACTTATCACTTTGTTAGAACCAAAATCTGCTTTTGTCAAATAATAGTCTAAAAAATACATATGATACAGAAATATGTATAAAGTATGCCTGCCTATATAATCAAATATTGATATAACGCCATTTACAAATTTAAAAGGAAACTGCTCCATAAATTTTACGATATAAAATATTAAAAACATTATTGCTAATGAATATATCATTAAGCTGATTCCCGGTGGGTTAGTTCCGGGTCCAAATGGGAACTTTGTATCCAAATTAAAACAATCAACATAGATAAATCTTCCTGTTAAAAATACAAGCCCCCCAAAAATAATTATACATATTCCGTTAAGTATTCGGCTTGTTAAATTGATTTTGTCATACCAATCTGCTGTAAGCATGCCTATATATAATAAAATCAGATAAGTTCCACCCAAAAGTTTTCCGCCACCTAGCGGTATATCTAATATGTTTGAATTATTTGTTGTCCATGTTGCAATTCCCACAATGCCAATTCCGCCTATGAGCTGCAATACAATGCGCTTATTGCCCCCCCCGTTTGTCCATGCCACAAACCTATAAATCATGGGACTTACTAGTAATAATTGCAAGTACAAAAATACATAATAATGTGGTCCTGATATATTAAAATGAATAAAACTATTTAATACAGTTATAAAATCGAAGGACTCATATAAAGTTACATGGTATATAATCACAGCAATTCCATAGGGTATCATAATAGTTCTTATTCGGCGCATAACTTTATTTTTCAATTTATCTATGCTGTGTTTATATGACCAATACCAAGTAATACCCATTATCAAAACAAATAATGAAACTGAATAAAATGAGCAATATGCCCACTTTATATTTGTATACAACATATTATAGGTATGATTTGCCATCACAGCCAAAATTGCCATACATTTTGAAACATTAATCCATTTTTCCCTTTCTTTCATAAATCTATAATCCTCACTTAACTAGTTTTCCATTAATACCATACCATTTTATAAAATAAGCTATTGACTGTCAATCTTCTTACCACTCGGGTTGCAGCAGTTTTAGCAATTATTGTTTTAATCTTTATCACAAAAGCAAAGCAAAACTTACAATGCGCAATGCATATAAAAAAATACTTGCAATGCGTATGCGCATTTAGTAAAATACTTTTACCATTAAAATTATAATAATTAGTTTAGGAGGAGAAACGTGATGAAACTTAAAAGAATGAAAAGAATTATGGCAGCAGTCGCTGCAGCAACAATGCTTATGTCCGCCACGTTAATGGTATGTGCGGCAGGCTCTGATACTGCATCAGGTAATAATGGGTCGGCAGAATCGGGGAATACGGTGGAAAGCAGTACCAGTGTTGTATCAAATACCAATACTGAGCCTGTTAAAACGCCTGTTCAGATACGGGTTGAAAATGCTACTAAAGGAACAAATGACAATATCGATGTAGCCGGCACAGAAGTAAAAACATCTGTTTCGGGAGTATATGACGTTACAACAG
>JAMPEU010000005.1 GCA_023664865.1 Butyrivibrio sp.
TCTATTTTGTCAGCAGCATCATAATATCATTGCTTCTTGCGACGAATTTCGTCATCGCATCCGGTTCAAGCGGAGCCTGCTGTAAGAGTGCAAGGTCGTAGAGCTGCTCGCAAATCATTTTGACATTATCTCCGTCCTTATGCTCAAGCACATACTGTACAAGCGGGTGATTGGCGTTCAGAATCAGGGTTTCGCCTTCCTTGTTTCCAAACATTCCCATATCCATGCCCTGAACTGCATACATTTTCATCATATCCTGCATTCTCCTGGTCTCTTCGGACAGGGTTATCATGGAAGATATCTTCCTGTTCTTAAGCTTCTCCACTTTAACGGTTATGCCGTCCTTCTTAAGCGCCTTCTTCATAATCTTGGAGATTTCTTCCGTCTGCTCTTCTAACTCTTTTTCAGCCTTCTTACTTGTCTTGGACTTGAAAGTATCCGTCAAATCAGCGTCTATCCTCTGGAACTTAATTCCTTCGTTCTTCGCCTCAAGCTGCGATACGAATGGCTGGTCGATGTTATGGGTAAGTATGACCGCATCCATCTTCGCCGCCTTAAACATATTTATATACTGGCTCTGCTGCTTTTCGTCGGTTACATAGTAGATTACCTTTTCTTTCTTCTCTTCTTCCGACTCCTGCGCGTTATCGTCAGATTCGTCCTCATTCCCGTCTACGACTTCAGCTTCAACTTTCTCTCCGTTTTCGTCTACTACCTCAGCTTCAACCTTTTCTCCGTTTTCATCTGTTGCAGAAGCTTCCGCCTCGTCCGGATCAATTTTATTCACTTCCAGACATTCGGGCAGGGTGAGATACTGGTCGTCCAGATTCTTAAACAAGATGTAATCTGTCATTTTCTCACAGAACTTATCGTCCTTTAAGCAGCCGAATTTAATGAACGGACTTATATCATCCCAGTATTTCTCATACTCTTCTTTCTCGGTCTTACACATGCCGGAAAGCTTGTCTGCGACTTTTTTCGTAATATATTCGCTGATTTTATTAACAAATCCGTCGTTCTGCAATGCACTTCTTGACACATTGAGCGGCAAATCAGGACAGTCGATAACGCCCTTAAGCAGCATCAAAAATTCGGGAATGACTTCCTTAATGTTATCCGCAATAAACACCTGGCTGTTGTAGAGTTTAATAGTGCCTTCGATGGATTCATATTCCATGTTAATCTTCGGGAAATACAATATGCCCTTTAAGTTAAACGGATAATCCATATTCAGATGAATCCAGAACAAAGGCTCTTTGTAATCCTGAAATACCTTGCGGTAAAATTCCAGATACTCTTCCTTCGTACATTCATTCGGGTGCTTAGCCCAGAGCGGCTTAGTCTCGTTCAAAAGTTCGGGACGTTTCTTAATCTTTAACTTCTGCTCGTCCTCTTCTTTTTCTTTCTTGATTTCTTCAACCACCTCGTCGGTATCAAGCTTCTCAGCTTCCGTAATGGTCTGCGTATCCGTTGAATTTGCCTTGGAAAGATAGATTTCTATAGGCATAAAGGAGCAATACTTCTTAATAACTTCCCTTGCCTTGTACTCGTTGCAGAACTCCAGACAGTCTTCATTGATAAAAAGAGTAATCTCCGTGCCTACTTCGCTTCTGTCGCCCTCTTTCATATCAAATTCCGTACCGCCGTCGCACTCCCAATGGACAGCCTGCGCACCTTCCTTATAGGAAAGAGAGTCAATATGCACCTCGTCTGCCACCATGAAAGCAGAATAAAATCCCAAGCCGAAATGACCGATAATCTGGTCGTCGTTTGTCTTGTCCTTATATTTTTCAATAAAATCCGACGCACCCGAAAATGCAATCTGATTAATATATTCCTCAACCTCGTCCGCAGTCATGCCGAGTCCGTTATCGATGAATTTAAGAGTCTTCTCTTCCGGATTTACAATGACCTGAATCTTCGCCTTATAATCATCGGGCAGGGTATACTCGCCCATCATATCCAGCTTTTTCAACTTTGTGACTGCATCACAGCCGTTGGAAATCAATTCACGGAAGAAAATATCATGATCCGAATACAACCACTTCTTGATAATAGGAAAAATATTGTCGCTGTTAATAGATAAATTGCCATGTTTTGCTGCCATATAATCACGTTCCTTTCTGTTGTTTCAATATCTAAAAATCAGTTTAATGCGACACATGAGAAATGTCAAGAAAAAATTAGCACTCATTTATCTTGAGTGCTAACAATGTCTTTGAAACCTTTTATTTTAGCGGTTTTGCGGATTTATAAATTTTTTCTAAACATAGGTTATGTAAAATAAAGATTATATACATCAAAAAAACTCAATGTCGTGACATTTTCATCATGGATAAAATGAACGCTTTCCCACAGCTCCTCGTTCAGCTTCTTTGTCAGATTATTGACAAACACACTGTATTCCTGCCCGAAAACCTCCGCCCTACGCTGTTCAACGATTTTCACCTTGTTACTGTCAGTCTCCTCCTTATCAAACGCGCTGATACATTTTATAATCTGATATCCGGCTTCAGTCTCCACTACTTCGCTGATTTCTCCGGTTCCTAAATTGAACGCCGCCTCTTCAAGCGCCGGATTCATCTCTCCTTTGCCGAATGAATATGTGCTTTTACTATCTTCATTATATTTCACTACAAGCTCGTCAAAGTCTTCTCCTGCCGCCGCCATATCCCATACCTTACATGCCAAATCATAAGCTTCATCTTTAGCCTTTTGCGTATATTCTATTTTTTTGCCGGTTCCGTCCGTGGCATAAGTCTTAAACAAAATATGCTGCACGGTAATAGTCCGCGCCTCGTCGTCGCTTATTTCAGGATTTATGTCCTTGATAATATATTTATAGACCTTATCCGCCAGCGCGTACTCTTTATAAAGCTCCTCGATAGTATCCCGGTCTATTCCCATTGTCTCTATTTCCGTCTCATTTAGTGAACCAAAGTAAACATCGGCGGCGTTTCCCGCCTGCTGCTCCTCTTCTTCGGAAAGTTCCACTTCATACTGCTGCGCCATAAGTTTCATGGTTTTTATCTGTGCAATCTGCGCTAAGGCTATGTCCTTGACATTCTCTTCCAAAGTAATGCCGCCCAGATTTACATTCCAGATTTCGGCTCCGTAAATTCTCTCGTACTGATTCTGGATATTGGTAAGATACACCATTATCTCAGGCTGTGTGCAGGAAACAGAACCGATGCGGAATATCTCGTCTTTCTCAAATCCCGTAGTCAGAACCACGTTTACTCCGTTCTTGCTTTTCGTGCCGCAGGCTGAGAGTTGGGAGAGCGCTGCGCAAACGCACAAAATAATCACGCCTATTTTTATTCGTTTTTTCGTCATAATTTCTCCGTTTCAAGCAAGATTTGAACCAACACTTTATAATCTAAATACTGTATTCCATTTCTGCCAAGATGAATCTTATCGGACAATTTGCTGTTATAGTATAAATCCATCGCTCTTTCATAGGAAAAACTGCACGTTTCCGCCAGATATGCAATAATCCGTTCTTCGAGATTTTCTTGATATATATTTTCCAATGCTTTTTCATTCATATCAATACCCCGTAAAATGATTTATAATTTAATAGCTGTTTGATTGCCTTTGGACTGATAAATGCAATCTGGTCATAATCCGGATACGCTTTTATTTCTTTCAAGGCTCTTTCCTTATCCCAGATACCAGAATGATACATATCTACAACTTTGAATACCTTATCATTTGCCACTTTTCCTTTAATCAGATCATATTTCAAATAATCCTTTTCTCCATCACGACACCGGCATACAAAATCAATCCACTCTGTCAAATCTTTCTCAAAACATTTACAATTTAATCCCATATAATTTTCTGCCATATCATAAACAGTAACAATTGCTTTTTCTGTATCGCAAATATCCGCCTTTCTTCTCGCCCATCTCTCAGCCTGTTCTTTAACCGTTGTCACATAGAAACCTTTCCCAAAATCCAGCGTCCGAAAGGAATGTTCTATATCCGGGCTATCTACAATCACATTTGAGCCATGATATACAATCATACCATTATCCCCCTGATATTAAAATACTCCTTAATGTCCTCAACAATATACTGCGTGCTTTGTGTGTGGAGAATTTCATAATTAGGCACTAAAAATCCCATAATGCAATTTATACTTTTCATATTTTTATATACTTCAGACGGTTTCTGCTCCCACCGCTCCGCACACGCATGTATCATATATACAACAAATGAAAACGTATCTCTATTCATACAACCAGTATCCTTTCACTGATAATCACAATTCTAATCCCCCACAAACCCGAATTTACCATCGAGTCATATTCTTTTCAAACTTGGTAGTATACGCTTGCTTTAATTCATCAGCAGATATTCCATAACACAACATAACCTCGTTATAATACATAAGAACATCAGCCATTTCTTCCACAAGGTCTTTTCTTAATTCAATATCATCAGACGCCTTTCTGTCTCCGTGTTTTTTGACAATATCAATCACTTCGCCAATTTCGCCTATCATCCAAAGTAGTTTGTGTTTGCCGGCTTCGGGAGAAATCTCTTCCCATTTCCATTTATCTTTGTATTGATCCTGAAGCCTTTTTTGCATATCTAACATTTCATTAATGCCGAAATCAGTCATCACTATCTTCCTCCAAATCCCAATTTTCCGATATCACTATATCCTATTTTTAGCAGATACGCAATTCCGAAAAGAACTTTACCTAATATAAATCATAATGGTTCAAGTCTACAAGCGGCATGGACACATATGCTTCTCTGCAGATGCCCTTAAAAAACGCCGGTAGTTAGTGAAAAAGACGCAAAGCGGCTTTTGAACTTAGTACCGCTGCGTTTTTTACGGAGCGAGAGCGTGCATCAAAGAGAAGCATATGTGTCCATGCCGCCCCCGCCAGCCACTACCTTATAATCTTCCCCTCTTTATCATACCAACGCTCCCCATCCGTCAGCACATAATCCTCCCCCGACAAAACCGCATTGATATAATCCTTTGCCGACTCAAGCCTTCTCTTAAAAGCAACGCCGGCGCCAAACAATTCCGTACTATGTATATCTGAACCCGCCGTCATCGGAAGCTTATGTTTCGTCGCATACGCAATCGCCCTTTTATCATAATCCGGATTATTATGCCCCATGCTGCGCGGGCTGGAATGTGCGCCGTTTATCCCCTCTACGCCGTCAACCAGTTCAGGGAACAGGCGAATCTGCGAGATATACCCCGCCTCACGGCAGGGATGCGCATGTATAACCATGCCGCCGCTTTGATGTATGAGTCTGTACTGCCCCTCTATATCAGCGTTTAGAATATCCGGATTACCTAGCATCCACTCTTTATCAATGCCGTATATAAGAAATTCCGTGCCTGAAAATCCCGCCTCATATCCGAAAAAAACGTCTAAGCCGATTTTATCTCCTTCGTCTTTGGCGTTCTCATATCCTTTACAGAAATCGTTTACCCACTCTTCCCAGGACAAGCTTTTGTCTATCGCAGTATTCCCGCCCCAGTTATGGTCTGTCACAAAAATACCCGTGTATCCGTATTCTTTACACGCCCTTGCCATTTCCCCTCCGCCGGAGTGCGCGCATGCGCTTGCCTCCGACGTGTGAAGATGCGTTTCATACAAATACGGATATCGGGTTTTTATTTCTTCGTACATTTATCTATATCTCCAACAATAATGTTTTATTTTATCACATGAATCCAGCCCTCGGGAGCCTCTATGCGCCCCATCTGGATGCCTGTCAATGTATCATAGAGCTTTCTTGTGACAGGTCCCATTTCATTCATGCCGCTTGGAAGCAGTATCTCTTTGCCGTGATCCACAATCTTTCCTACAGGGGAAATAACCGCAGCCGTGCCGCATAAGCCGCACTCTGCAAATTCCTTCACCTCTTCAAGCAAAACCGGCCTCTCTTCAACTTCCAGACCAAGATATTCCTTAGCCACGGTCATAAGCGAGCGGCGTGTGATTGAAGGCAGGATGCTGTTAGATTTCGGAGTTACGACTTTGTTATCCTTGGTTACGAAAAGGAAGTTCGCGCCTCCTGTCTCCTCAACATAGGTTCTGGTCGCCGCATCAAGATACATATTTTCGTCAAAACCGTCTTCATGCGCTGTAACGATGGCATACAGACTCATCGCATAATTAAGCCCCGCTTTAATATGTCCGGTACCGTTCGGCGCTGCCCTGTCGTAATCGCTCACCCTGATTGTCAGCGGTTTAGCGCCGCCTTTAAAGTAAGGGCCTACCGGAGTGGTGAATACCCTGAACTGATATTCATCCGCCGGCTTTACTCCGATTACCGGCGAACTTCCGAACATATAAGGACGAATATACAATGTCGCCCCTGAGCCGTAAGGCGGAACGTAAGCTTCATTAGCGGCTACGGTCTGCGTTACCGCCTGAACGAAACGCTCTTTAGGGAATACCGGCATTTCCAGCCTTTTACATGAATCTTCCATACGCTGTGCGTTCAAATCAGGGCGGAAGGTAACGATGTGTCCGTCTTCCGTGGTGTACGCTTTCATTCCTTCAAAGCATGTCTGCGCATACTGCAGCACCCCCGCACACTCATTGATGGTGATAGACGCATCGGATATAAGCGCTCCATCGTCCCATGCCCCGTTTTTATAATTTGATACATATCTCTTATCTGTTTCACAATAACCGAATCCGAGATTTGCCCAGTCCAAATTTTTCTTTTCCATGATAATCGTCCTTCTTCCTCAATGTATATTGTTAAAAATATGTTATTAATAAGTATTATACTTTTCTTTTTAAAAGTCAACCCTTTAATATAGACGCCAAAATATCCATCGCCACGTCATATGCAAAATCATTGACCGCTTTTTCGCACATGCGCATCGCTTTTTTATCTTTTTCGGGAATCTTGTACTGTTTCAACCGCTTTAGGCTTTGAACCGCGCCGTCTCCGTCAAAATCGTCAAGCTGCTTATTAAGATTTTCTAACGCCTTTCTCCATTCATCATCCGAAATCGGAATTTTTTCTTTTGGAGTCTCCACAACTTCTTCTTTTACATCCGGCGTATCCTGAGTAAAATATTTATCCAGATTTTCTCCCAGCGTCCGCATCATGCTGAAAAGAATCGGCGTCTGCACTTCCACTTCTTCAAGCCTGCCGCCCTTGCTCTTTTTCTCCAGTTCAAAAGCCTCTTCCGCAAGTTCGTCCGCTCCTACGTTGCGCGCATTTCCCTTAAGTGCGTGCGCTATGATGGCATATCCGTATATGTCTTCCTTATCGAGCATTGCTTTAAGCTGGGACTCTTTCTCCGGCAGCATGGCGCGGAAATCACGCAGTACCTTTTTATATAAAGCGCGGCTGCCGCCCATGTATTTAAGCCCATGTGAAAAGTTTATCCCCATGTCAATAA
The DNA here is from genome assembly GCA_023664865.1 of Butyrivibrio sp. Classification (GTDB taxonomy): domain Bacteria; phylum Bacillota; class Clostridia; order Lachnospirales; family Lachnospiraceae; genus UBA3282. Next base: position 7,403 of record JAMPEU010000005.1, read on the forward strand.
GCGTCTCTTCGTCCATGCTGATAGCTTCTTCTTCCACTTCGCCATCATCGGACAATTCCGTATTGCCGGAAAGATAGACAAGCTCGTTTGGAAGATATTTTATCAGCATGTCTTCCAGCTTTTCGGACTCTATAGGCTTAGTAAGATAATCTTCAAAACCCTCTTTTAAATAAAATTCCCTTGCGCCCACTACGGCATTTGCCGTCAGCGCGATAATCGGAATGTCTCTTGACGGATTGCCCTCAAGCCCCCTTATCGCGTGCATGGTCTGTACGCCGTCCATAACCGGCATCATATGATCCATGCAGATAAGATGGTACTCTTTATGCTTAAGCATTTCCAGACATTCTTCCCCGCTTGACGCCACATCAATCTGCAGCCTTGTCTTACGCAGCAAATCCTGCGCTACGGCAAGGTTCATCGCGTTATCGTCCACTATGAGTATCCTTGCAAGCGGGGCTATGAATTTCTCCCGATAGCCTTTAGACGTGCTGACGCTTCTGTTATACTGTTTCTGGAAATCTCCCAGCGGCGAAGCGTCTATAACTTTCTGCGGAATAGCAAATGAGAACGTCGAGCCTTTACCGTACTTGCTCTTTACATCTATCTTTCCGCCCATCAGTTCTACAAGCTTGGTCGTGACTGCCAGCCCGAGTCCGGTTCCTTCTTCGCTGCGTCCTGCCTCCATGTCGAGTCTGGTAAAAGTGCCGAAGATTTTCTCTATATCTTCCTCTTTTATTCCAACGCCCGTATCTTCAACCGCAATTTCCAGCATAATCTCGTCTTTACCGTGCTGTTTCCATGAAAGATGCAGGGTAACGCTGCCTGTCTTGGTATATTTTACGGCGTTAGATAAAAGATTGCCTACAATCTGCCGCAGATGAATCTCATCGCCCGAAAGCTTATACGGCACGTCCGCGGCGATATCCAATATAAGGCGCAGCTTTTTTCTCCTTAAAGGTATTGATATGCTGTTTATTAAATCATTCATAAGCGAACTGATATCATAAATTCCGTCAAGCAGCTCCATTTTTCCCGACTGAATTCTGGAAAAGTCCAGAATATCGCTGATAAGCGAGAGAAGAATATCCCCCGCATGCTTTATGTCAAGCGCATATCCCCTGATTGTCTCGTCCTGGCTCTCCCTGATGATCAGTTCGTTAAGGCCAAGCATGGTGTTAATCGGCGTCCTGATTTCGTGCGACATATTGGCGAGGAATATATCTCTGGCGCGCCCCGCCTTCTCCGCGTCGTCTATGGCATGCTTAAGTTCTTCGTTCTTCTTTTCCAGTTCGTCTTTTGCAAGCAAAATGGAAACTGCCTGGCTTTCAAGTTTGGTGGTAAATTTTGTTTTGTGTTCGCTCATGCTTACTCTCCTATAATTTAATGCTACGAGTTCAGTTGAAATGAACAAAAACGGGGCTCCATGCCTGAAAAGCGGTAAGTCGCTCCTTATTCTGTTCATATAGGCTAAACTCTGGTTTTTCTCTCATATTTCACAAAGCTATATGCGATATCGAAATAGGTCTGTTCTTCGCCGTCGGCGGTAATCTCCCACTCGTCAAGCTCATCGAGGTTGGGGAAGTATGCGTCCGCCTCGTAGTTATGTTCTATTTTTGTTACATGCACAATGTCGCAGTATGGGAGCATCATGCGGTAAACGCTCTCGCCCCCGATGATATAGACGTCCTCCGTTTTATACTGCTTTAATTCTTCAAGCAGTTCGTCAATATTATGCACGATGTCCGCACCCTTCACCTTATAATCGGGATTGGCGGAAAGAATAATATTAGTCCTGCCTTCAAGCGGCATTCCCTGCGGGAAAGTTTCCAGCGTCTTTCTTCCTAAGACCACCACCTTCCCCATGGTCTCTTTCCTAAACATCTTATGGTCGTTCGGTATGCTGACAAGCAGACTTCCCTTATTGCCGATTGCCCAATTTTCGTCCACTGCAACTATCATGTTCATTATAATATCCTGCCCCTTCCTTGCTGCGATTTGTGTATCCAAATCCTCTGCGATGTCTGTACGGATATACCCTCCTATAATGGTATAGTTTATATAAAAATCATATCGCTATCGGGATATTCTCTATCTGCGGTCCCGTCACATAGTTTTCCAGGCTCACATCATTTCTGGTAAACTGATAGAAATCCTTTATCTCCGGATTCAGCGCAAACTTCGGCGCGTCATACGGCCTCCGCTCTATCAGCTCTTTAATAATCGGAATATGCCTGTCATAGATATGCGCGTCCGCTATCACATGGACAAGCTCGCCGACCTGCATATCACAGACCTGCGCAAGCATATGCACAAGCACGGCATACTGCACCACGTTCCAGTTATTTGCCGCAAGCACGTCCTGAGAACGCTGATTGAGAATCGCGTTAAGCGTAAGTTTCTCTTCGCCTTTTTTCTGCGTGACGTTGAAGGTCATGCTGTACGCGCACGGATAAAGCCGCATCTCATGCAAATCCTGATGCACATAAATATTCGTCATTATGCGCCTGCTGAAAGGATTGTTCTTAAGGTCATAGATTACTCTGTCAACCTGGTCCATCATCCCTTCTTTATACCTGTGCTTTACGGACATCTGATAGCCGTATGCCTTGCCGATAGAACCTTCTTCGTCCGCCCATTCATCCCATATATGGCTGTGCAAATCGTGGATATTGTTAGACTTTTTCTGCCATATCCACAACATCTCGTCGGTTGCGCTCTTAAGCGCGGTCTTTCTAAGCGTGATAATGGGAAATTCTTTTGACAAATCATATCTGTTCACTACGCCGAATTTCTTCACAGTATACGCCGGAGTTCCGTCTTCCCAATGGGGCCTTACTTTTTCCCCTTCTGTGCTTGTACCGTTCTCCAGAATGTCCTTGCACATATTTATAAACACTGTATCCGCCAGACTCATTTGTTTCTCCCCTCTACTACCTGTCATACTTATCGCAAATCGCGTTAATCTGGTCTGCAAATCTCGCCAAATCCTTATTTGCGCTGCCTTCGTTCTTCTTAATGACTGCCACAAGCCTCTGTCCTGCTGCCACAAGCCTTGCAAATACATCCGACATGCCGTGGATTTTCTTCTTAAGCGCAATCGGTTCAGCTTCATAAATGAACCTGCCTTCAATCAAATCATATCTTGTTCCGCTGTATGGCGCGTAAGCGTCAAGTTTGTACTCATTCCTTAAGCACTCCGTAAAAATCTTACATATACCGTCTTCCCCATGTACGACAAATACCTTTTGCGGTTTCTTCTCAAAACCGTTTATAAACCTAATCAGTCCCGCCTTATCGGCATGTCCGCTCATACCTACCAGTTTCTCTATTTTAGCCCTGACCTCAATCGTCTCGCCGAAAAGCTTGACCTCTTTTACGCCTTCCACAATGGCGCGCCCCAGCGTGCCGACAGCCTGATATCCTACGAAAAGTATTGTACACTCAGGCCTCCACAAATTATGTTTCAGATGGTGCCTGATACGTCCCGCCTCGCACATGCCGGACGCGGAGATGATAACCTTCGGCTCATTCTCAAAGTTGATTGCCTTTGACTCATCGCTGGTAATCGCCAGATGCAGCCCCGGGAACATAATCGGGTTGATGCCCCGCCTTATCAGGTCAAGCGCTTCCTCATCAAAGCAGTCCATACTGTTATTCTGGAAAATCCCCGTCGCCTCTACGGCAAGCGGACTGTCCACATAGACCGGAAAGTCTTCATGCCCTGTTACAAGCCGTTCTTCTTTTATATGGCGTAAGAAATACAGCATTTCCTGCGTCCTGCCTACCGCAAACGATGGAATCACCATATTGCCGCCCTGATCGAATGTCCTCTTTAAAATCTTTACCAACTCAGGTATGTAGTCGGGGTTTCCGTCGCCATGGTACTTGTCTCCGTATGTAGATTCCATAATGACGTAGTCGGCTTCCGGTGTGTACTGCGGATTCTTTATAAGCGGCTGATTGATGTTTCCGATATCCCCTGAAAACACAAGTTTCTTAGTAACGCCGTATTCCGTAGCCCATACCTCGATGCTGGCAGAACCCAAAAGATGTCCGATATCCGTAAAACGTATCTCTACGCCTTCGCACACGTTTACCATTTTATTATATGAACACGGCACCAGCCTCTTAATAACGCCGTCGGCGTCCTCCATCGTATAAAGCGGCGGAGTCTCTGCATTATCCGAGGTTCTTTTCGCCTTGCGGTTCTTCCACTCGGCTTCCTGCATCTGGATATGCGCGCTGTCTCTTAACATAATGCTGCACAAATCCGCGGTAGCGTCCGTAGTATATACATTTCCGCGGAAACCCCTTGCATACAAAAACGGCAACATTCCTGAATGGTCGATATGCGCATGCGTAAGGAAAATATAATCTATCAGCGCAGGCTCTACAGGCAGCTCAGATTTCTCAAACCGCTGAGTCCCCTGCTCCATTCCGTAATCCACCAAAATATTTGTCTCATTCACCCTAAGATAATGGCAGCTCCCCGTTACCTCGTGATCCGCCCCGATAAACATAAGTTCCATACGCATTCTCCTTAATATTTTATTCCTACCTTATATATTACCATTTTTTAAGTAATGCGTACAGTAGTCATTTTACAAATATTTACATATTATATAACTAAATGCAGGCTAAATAAAAATGGAGGTTATTATGTTTATCACAATTATGCCTGTGATGCTTTTTATGCTGGCTGTCTCCATCGACTCATTAAGCGCGGGATTTGCCTATGGCGCTTCTAAAGTTAATATAAAGCCCCTCTCCTTACTATTCCTTGTTTTTATTCCGTCCATATGTATCACGCTTATGACGAAGGCAGGCTCACTAATCTTCTCACTGATTCCCACCACGTTCCTCTCCGTCCTTTCTTTCCTCATTTTGTGCGCACTTGGCTTAACCAAACTTTTCGAGAGCCTTATCCGCCATCTTTCGGGGAAATATGCAGACACTATAGGCAACTGGGCATGCAGGATAAAGCAGATGAATATTATTTTCACCATCTACTTTTCCCCGGAAGACGCCAATAAGCAGGACACGCAAATCTTAAGCGCCAAAGAAGCCCTCTTCTTAAGTCTCGCGCTATCGCTTGACAGCATCCTTGCCAGTATGGCGTTTTCATTTCAGGTTTCTTCCATGCCGATATTCTTCCTCTTAGCCGTACTTTTCCATTTTCTGCTCTTCATGGCGGGCTATCTTCTGGGAATGTTTATGTCGAAGAAATTTTCCATCGACCTTTCATGGTTAAGCGGCCTCTTCCTTTTGCTGCTGGCAATACTGACTCTGCTCTAGCCTTTTGTGCGATACCGCCACTAAAAGCTCATGCACGATTACCGGAGTAAGCGACAAGGCAAGCAGCTGCAGCCATTCCATGCCAGTAGGCTTAACCGTACCGAACAATTCCACGAGTGGATTTATCTCTGTCACTATAAATTGCAGAAACAGACCGAACGCCAAAGCCAAGAGCATGAAGGGATTTTTCTTATGGTTCATTTTAAAAATCGAGCGGTTGACATCCCTCATTCCGACCGCATGGAAAAGCTGGCTCATGGCAAGCACCATAAACGCATGTGTCTGCGCCTTTGCCAAAACGCTTGCAATCTGATAGCTTTCCAGCATATTATGTAAACTAGCCGGAAGGTTTTCCGCAATCAGCCTGTCGTAAGGCACTTTAAGAAACGCCGCCAGGCTTACGCCCCCGATTATAAGACCATAACAGATGACGCATACAAGTCCGCCCTTGGCAAAAAGCGATTCTCCCTTCCTTCTGGGCGGTTCTTTCATAAGAAGCTCCGACTCATTATCGTCCACCCCCAGCGCCAGCGCAGGCAGCGAGTCGGTAATCAGGTTAATCCAAAGTATGAAGCTTGCCTTTAACGGACTTGGCAGCCCTGTTACAATCGTCACCAGCATAGTCATAATCTCTCCCAGATTGGAGGAAAGGAGAAAAAGCACGGATTTTCTGATATTTTCATATATCCCCCTGCCTTCCTTAATAGCAAGCTTTATCGTAGCAAAATTATCGTCCATAAGCACAAAATCCGCAGCGTTTCTGGCGACATCCGTACCGTTCTGTCCCATGGCTATACCGATATCCGCCGCCTGTAAGGACGGCGCGTCGTTTACGCCGTCTCCGGTCATTGCCACGGTCTTATCAAGCGTCTTAAATCCATTGACAATCCTTACTTTATGTTCCGGCGTCACCCTGGCAAACACTTTAAGCTCCGGCAGTTTTTTGAGGAACTCTTCTTCGCCCATTCCGTCCAATTCCCTGCCTGTAATGCACTCTTTTGCCGACGAGGCTATATTTAACTGCTTGGCAATCGAAAGCGCAGTATTCTTATGGTCGCCGGTAATCATCACGGTTTCCACTCCGGCTTTCTTAAATTCCTCTACTGCATCAACCGCCTCCGCCCTTACCGGATCCTGCATACTCACCAAGCCTAAAAAGACCATATCCTTCTCCTGCATCCTTCCATCAGGCTCCATGGCGATTGCCAGCACCCTCCTGCCATCGCTCATCAGGCGTTCCAATACACGATTGATTGATGCCTTATCGCTTTCACCAAGCACACATTTGCGCCCGCTTTGGCAGATATAAGAGCAGCAATCCAGGATTTTCTCCGCCGCCCCCTTAGAATAGGCGACTCTTCCGCCGCCCCTCCTGCTCGTTCTATGGCAGGTAGTCATCATTTTTCTGTCTGAATCAAATCCCTTTTCGTCTTCTCTGGCAAACTGCCCCCTAAGCGTCCTTACCGGAACATTACAGTCCGACGCCATATGAATAAGCGCCATTTCGGTAGGCTCGCCAAACTCTCCCTCTATAGAATAGTCTCCGTCATTGCATAGGATACAGCCCAGCATAAATTGTCCCATGCTGCTTTCTATCCGTTCTTCATCCTGCCACAGCTCATCATCAAAGACCTTTGCGAATTGCTCTTTTTCTATCATTCTGCCATCTATATAACATTCGGTAACGGTCATCTTATTCTGAGTCAGTGTGCCGGTCTTGTCCGAACATACTACCTCTACCGCTCCCAGCGTTTCTACGGACGAAAGCCTGCGCACGATAGTCTTTGCGCGCACCATCCGCGACACGCTTAAGGCAAGCACGATGGTAACGATTGCCGGAAGTCCCTCCGGCACTGCGGCTACAGTCAGCGATACGGAAGTGATAAGCATCTCACCGATATTGCGTTTCTGCAATACGGCTATCACGAAAAGCATCGCACAGATTGCCACGGCAAGAATACTGAGCGCCTTGCCAAGCTCGCCCAGCTTTACCTGCAAAGGCGTCAGCTTTTCTTTCGTCTTGTGAAGCATATCTGCGATATTGCCTATCCTCGTGTCCATGCCGATTGCCGTTACGATGCCTTTTCCCCTGCCCCTTGTCACAAACGTGGACATATAAGCCATATTTTCATGGCTGTTGTCGCCCTGCGATGTTTCTATGTAGTCCGCCTGTTTCTCCACAGGAACAGACTCTCCTGTAAGGGCAGACTCTTCTATCTGAACCCCTTGCGTTTCAATAAGACGCAAATCCGCCGGCACCATACTTCCCGCTTCTAATAGCACAATATCGCCGATTACCAGCTCTTCCGCTGATATTCTGGCTGTTTTTCCCTCTCTTATGACCAACGCCTGCGGAGCGGAAATCTTCTTTAACGCTTCTACCGCCTTTCCGGCTTTTCCTTCCTGAATGACTCCTATTGTCGCGTTTAACACCACCACGGTAATTATTATAGCGGCGTCGCCGACCTCGCCTAACAGAATCGAAATCGCCATAGCTGCAATCAGGATTAAAATCAGCGGATCGTTAAGCTGCTCCAATATCATCTGCCATACGCTTTTTTTCTCCTGCTCCTTTAAGCGGTTGGCGCCCTGCCCTGCGCTCCGCTCCATAACCTCATGCCTGTCCAATCCTTTTACCCTGTCAGACTTAAGCAATCTGACTGTTTCCGCCGCAGTTTTCATTTCATACATATTCAAACCTTGCCCCTTTCGACAGCTTGTCACTCTTCTTTCTCTATACTTTATGCTTGTTTGGATAAAGATATGAATATCAGTAAACAGACAAAAAAAGGAATTTTTCTAAAAAAACAAAAAATTTCCAAAAGAAAGTAGACTTTTTTGTTAAAAGGATTTATTATATACGATGGAACAAAGTAATAACTGTAGTAGTAATTAGTAAGAGGTACGGCAAGTGAAAGGGAAACATCGATTATTTTATATTTTAATCATTGTTTCTGCAGCAATGATAGTCTGTCTGGCGGCGTTTATCTATGTCAGGCGGATGGATAAGATAATCTCAAGAAACATCATTAATTCTATAAGTGAAATCGCAGAGCATGATAAGGAAGCGATTCAGACATATATTGAAATCTGCTGGAAGGATCTTTATGAGATTGAGGAACGCCTCAAAAGTTTTGAATGTAAGACCATTGAAGACGCAGAGACAAGGCTGAATCTGGAGTGTGCATCGAGCGGTTTCACCCATATTTATATGGTCGCTGAAGACGGAACCGTCTACACAGATAAGTACGTAATCTACACTCCCGGCGTTGACATCATAAACAGAAATTTGGATTTCCTTTCTTATTTTGACGACGGCGAAGAAAAAATCGTCGTCCGCTTTGATGATAAAGTCGAAGGCGGCTGGCTGTCGAAGGAAAACATTCTATACGGAATCAGATTAAACGATTACAGCATTGGCGGCGTAAAGATGTTTGCGCTTATCGGCATCAGCGACATCTCTTCAATTCAGGACAACCTGGTAATCGACAGTTTCATTAAAGACGGAAAAAGCCGCGGTCACAGCGCCTTGATAGAGATGAACGGAAACTATATCGTCAATGTCAATAAAGAGATTTATTTAAACACGCATGACAATCTGTATGACCATCTTTCGAGCTCCGAAACCTCGGAGCTGACAAACGAAGAAGTACATGAAAAACTCTTAAACGGTGAGACCTTCGGCTTCTACCATTCGCATTATGGGGAAAAAGGCAAGGAACTCTACTATTTCATACCGCTTGAGGACAGTTTCAAGCTGTATTTCGTCATGTCCGTAAACGAAGAAGTCTTTATCGAACAGCGGAATACATTTGTATCCCTCAGCGTAACGGTAGTGATAATCGCCATGTCCGCCGTTATCGCCATGCTGCTTATTATCATGAGGCTCAGGGTGAAAACCGCACGCTCTACAGCGGCGGCAAAGTCCCAGAAAGAATTTCTCTCCAACATGAGCCATGAAATACGCACCCCCCTAAACGGTCTGATTGGCATGAACCATCTGATTATGGCAAATATAGACGATGAAAGCCAGAAAGCGCAGATTAAAGAATGGCTTATTAAAACCCACAGCACGGCAAACTATCTGCTGTCCTTAGTCAATGACATCTTAGATATGTCCAAGCTGCAGGCAGGAAAAGTGGATATCGTGGAAGAACCGATGCTTATCCCTTCAATGATTGATGAAATCGCGGCAATGCAGGCGGACAATATCAAAAACCGCGGCGTGGAGTTCAGCGTGGAAAAAGATATCATCGAGCCATGTATAGAAGGCGACATAACCAGAACCAAACAGATTCTCATGAATATCGTCGGCAACGCCGCTAAGTTTACGCCGAAAGGCAAATGGATACGCCTATCCGTCACACAGGAGAAAAAAGACGATGCGCATGTAATTACGACATACCGCTGCGAAGATTCCGGCATCGGAATGACCAAGGAATACACAACCAAAATCTTCGACTCCTTCAGCCAGGAGAGAAACCGGAATGACAACGGCATCAAAGGCACAGGACTCGGCATGGCAATCAGCAAACTGCTTGCCAACGCAATGGGTGGAGATATCACAGTGGAAAGCAGGCTCAATGTCGGAAGCACCTTTACGGTAACGATTCCGTCTAAAATAGTAAAAGATGTTCCGGCAGAACTTGAGAGCCAGAGCATCTTGGCAGAAACGCCTGATACTGCTAAACTGCCGCGCAAGGCGGACGGCTCGCCGATTAAGATACTCGTTGCCGAGGATGTGGAACTCAACGCTGAAATCCTTTTAGAAATCCTTAAGATGGAAGGCTTTGAGACTGCCCTTGCGCAAAACGGACAAGAGGCTCTTGATATGTTTAACCAGTCAGCAATCGGCGAATACGACATCATCCTGATGGATATGCAGATGCCCGTGATGGACGGATGTACGGCGGCAAGAGAAATCCGCAAACTTGACAGGGCGGACGCTAAGTCGATTGTAATTTACGCCTGCACAGCCAACATGTTCCAAGAAGACCGGGAACAGGCGCTTAGCAGTGGCATGGACGACTTTTTAACCAAGCCGATTGATGTTAATGTACTGCTTAAGAAATTGAGGATGAGTAGTTGAATTTGCTAGGACGAGTTCAATCAAAATGAACAAAAACGAGGCTCCATGCCTGAAAAGCGGTAAGTCGCCCCTTATTTTGTTCATTTTGATTGAACTCTGGTTGTACATAAGCCTAGAATATGATTGAATTGAAAAATATTTAGATATAATAAAATACTTGGAGGACTACATTATGAAAAGAAAGATACTCGCTGTAGCACTTGCTCTAGTGCTATGCGCTGGCGCTTTGAGCGGCTGCGGCAAAGAAACCAAACAGGAAATAACCCTAATTGTCAAAGTGCCCAATCTGGCAATGAATTCCGTTAGCAATCCGGATATCATTGATTCGGGCGATTTTTTACAACATGCGGGCAATGAGTTTGCCGCGCAATATGAAAATGCGAATGTTACATTCAGGGTTGAATCATTTGATTATGTGGACGAAGTGGCTGCAATCACAGGCAGCTTTGGCACGGAGACTTCTCCGGACATCCTCTATGAAGGATACTTCAACATGGCGTCCTATCTGCACACAGGCAAGGTAGTCCCCTTAGACGATATCATTTCAGACGAACTCAGAAACGATATTGACGCTTCATCATGGGCGATGAGCATGGTAAACGGCAAAACATATATGATGCCCTTCTTAAGCATGCAGAACATTCTTATTTACAATAAGGAACTTTTCAATAGCTGCGGTCTTGAAAAATATACTACCGACGAGGTTACGATACAGAACTGGACATTGGACGAATGGACGGAAATTCTGGATACGCTTGCCGCCAATCTCCCCTCACAGTCATATCCGATGATGATGTACGGCAAGAATAACCAGGGCGATACCCACATTATGTCCTATATTCGCGCTTTCGGCAGTACGATTTTTGATGCGGATGGAAATTTCGATTTTGAAAGCGATGAGGCAATCGAGGCGTTAGAATGGCTGCAATCCGGCGTAGATAAAGGCTGGTATCCGCCCCACCCCGAAAATCTGGAAATTTCAGACTCTAATGAATTATTCAGCAACGGACAGCTCGCAATCCACATATTTAATAATGCTAATTTTGTCCTCTATGACAACATGGAAAACTATGGTTATGTAAACTTCCCCGGCAACGTCGCAACCTCCTTCGTCACAGGTTTTGAGGTATTTGACAACGGAGACGAATTAAGGATGCAGGCAGCAAAAGACTTCATCAAATATATTTATGAAAATGATAAATGGCTGGACATGTCCGCCGGTAACATTCCCGTAAGCAGAAAAGTGTCGCAAAAATATCAAGACCAGATTACAATGCTGGATGAATTTACCGAAAATTCCGTCAATGTAGTGGATTTCATGAACAACAGCCCCAACTGGCAGGGCAACGATACTTCCGTCCGCAGCGTGTTCTGGCCTAATATCCATGAACTGCTGTCAAAAAACGTCACGCCAGAGGAATGTGCCAAAATGTTAAATGAGTCATGCAACGCCGCGCTGGAAACAGGACGCATGGACAGCACGCTGCATGAGTAAGGCTTATAATTCAGACTTTTGTAAAGCCGGACTTGTAAGCCCGGCTTTATAAATTAACCATTATCTTAACATAATCTTCCGTTTTATCACGCATAATACGTAAACCAGACTCCAGACTCTCAAGAGGCAGCCTATGAGTAATAAGCGACTCAGGAGCAATCATCTTTCGAGAAAGCATGTCAATCACATAATGCCAATCATCTTCATTGTCATGTGTAAACGATGAATTCCATGTGCCGGTAAGCGTAAGTTGATTCCGCAAAATCTTCCAGTATGTGGATTTTTCCATACACATATCAGAATATGGATTTCCTACTAATACTAATTTCCCTGAGGGAGCCATATTATCTACTGCCTGTACAAAAGTCTCATTTTTTCCGATACATTCAAAAAATACATCTACGCCCCTTTGGTTTGTCTGCTCCATCAGCCAGTTCCCTGCATTTCCGCTTCTGCTGTCAAAATAACATTCTGCTGTAAGCCCCATCTCTATCACAGTCCGACGCTGAAAATCTTTATTACCGATTACCAATATCCTTTTTGAAGCAGACAAAGCCACAACATCTTTGTCTGTATTACGCGTTTCCTTCATAAGGAACATCAGCAATAAAAGCCCTATTGTACCAAGCCCGCATATTGCCGTTGTTCCGAAAGAAGATATCTCGGCTCGCCTCATGGCATGAACCGCTACCGCCATAGGCTCAAGCATTGCAGCAGCTTCATATGTCACACTATCAGGCAGGCTGATAAGATTCCACTCCGGAACAGCCACATATTCCGCAAAGCCGCCATTAGTGCGAGAGCCTAAATAACTATAATTCCTACACAATTCATACTGCTTGTTCCGGCAAGAAATACAGTTTCCGCATGGAATAAGCGGAAATATGCCGACACGCCGCCCCAGCCATTCACTGTCAGTTTCCTCCCCTATTTCTTCCACTATGCCTGAAAACTCATGCCCCGGTATAAGCGGATGTACATGCGCGCCTGTTTTGTATATTCTGGGAATATCAGAGCCGCAAATGCCTGCCGCTTTGACCTTAACCAGCACCTCATTCTTTTCTATAACAGGTTTTTCCACATCTTCCATGCGTAAATCATCAATATAATGTAATACCCATGCTTTCATTGAAAATCCCCCTATGTTTTCGCAATTACTTATTATTTATTTCCATCATTCTTTCAAACTTATTCAAGTCCGCCTTTGTGGTAATCTTAAAGTTGCCTTCATCTCCCGGTATCATGGCAATATCCATTCCTGCCATAACCGCCGGTTCCGTCGAACCGTTAATTTTCATGATTTTCTCAGGTATAAGGCGCATATTCGCTTCGTAATATTTCCCTAATCGAAAAGCCTCCGGCGCCTGACCTGCAAAAACCTGACTGCGGTTCAAAAGTGAAGTAATCGTCTTGCCGTCCTCGCTTAAATACACCGTATCCTTCATAGGAAGCACAGGAATCACTCCGTCATGCCCGGCAGCGGCGCTAAAGCAGTCTGTTATCATTTGAGCAGACAACATCGGTCTTGCGGCATCATGGATTAATATAATTTCATCATTACCCGCATATTCCATTATATCCGTCAAACCATTATAAATCGATAACTGCCTGTTCTCGCCCGGCATTGAGAATCCCTTAAATTTTGATAATGCCTCCGGCGCAAGTCCTAAACTTGTCAGTTGTTCCAAACTATGTGTAATTGTATCATGCCACTGCGGCGCTGCCACAATCTGTATCCCATCAATCTGCGGATGAGACGCCAACCTTTCAATACAATACGAAATGACAGGTCTGTCACATACTTCTATGTACTGCTTAGGTATATCCGTTCCAAGGCGCACCCCGCTGCCGCCTGACAATATCAATGCGATTCCCACTTATAACTGTCTCCCCTCCAGCCGTCACTATCCACTTTATTTGTCACTATATGCCTAACTAATCAGTCTTATTTATCACCTTTTCATCTGACCTGCTGCTTTATTTATCAATATTGCCGCTATCGTCGCAATAATGGCGGATTTCATTTATTGTCTCTTTGTAGGGCTTATCCTTGCCAAAAAGAAGCGTCGTGCCAAGCACAAAGCCATCCATTCCTTTTGGCGCAAACTGAATAATTTTGTCTTTACTGCACGCTCCGTCCCAATACGCCCTAAATTTCATTTCCTCCCGCAAAGTCAAAAGATGGTCTATTTTCTTCCCGACATACGGCATGTACATCTGACCTGCGTTGCCGGGATTCACAGTCATGATTAAAACCTTTTTAACAATGCGAAGCATCTCATGTACAGTCTCGACACTTGTTCCCGGATTGATTGCAATACCGGGTATCATTCCCGCATTAATAATCTTCTGCAACGTCGTTGACGGATGGTATTCCGCCTCCGGATGAATGTATACGGTATCACCTTTTCTAAGATTGTCCAAAAATAATTGGACATTATTGTTTGGATGCTCTAACATAAGATGGACATCCAGCGGTTTCTTCGTCGCACTCGCTATGTATCGCATATCATTTAACGACATCGCAAAATTCGGCACATAACGACCATCCATAATATCTATATGAAATGAATCTATACCGCCCTCTTCCAAATCCCGGACTTCTTTTTCAAGATTCCCATAGTTTGCACACATCATTGATGCTGTTAATTCAAATTCCATTATATTAATTATACTCCTTTCAATGCGTAAACTTTACCCAATACCGAATAACTTATGCACATAAAGAATATCATGATTATATCAAATCTGCAATATCTGTCATTCTATTAAAAAACGGATCTTCCACTTTCAGTTCTATAAAATTTCTATCTAAAACATCAACACTATGTATTAAAGCTAAGAAAATTTCATCAATTCCTTTATTTATTTTTGTTTCTGATTTAGGACATATTTTCATGTATGTCATAAAATAATCAAGAATCCCCTCCTGCGCTTCCTGCATACATATGATATCTTCCTTTTTTCTTGTTTCATGCGCATAACATGGCTCGCCCCACTCATTAAATTCTTGGATTGACGGCATAGGTGATGTCAACATTGTTTCCAAAATATAATAATTCTCATAAATTTCACTGTTCTCGGTTTCTTCCTTATCATAAAACGATAGAATATCCAATCCCTTATCCTGCATATACTCCTTTTCCAATTGCAGGAAATATAAGCCTTTCAAATGATTATCCACCAATTTTTGAATATACATCTGACTTGTTCCTTTTGCCACAAAATCAAAGAAAGCAACGTCACCTTCTTTTATATGTAAACCTTGCATATACTTGTGATAATTTCGCCTATTTTCAACGGCCTTATTCAGAATTATATGAGAATAATCTGCTAATGAACCTGCCTTCATGCTGCCCAGTGCCGTTACTGTCTGTACGGAAATACCGAAACGCTCCTGCAGCTCTTCTTCCACTGTTCCTCCAAACTTCATCTCTCCCACATATTTAATATCCTCTTCATTCTCTACCCCTGCACGAATAGCAGCTGTACGTGAGGTCAGAAAATACACAGAACTCTTGTCTCCATGTAATTCGTCATACATTTTCTTAATCAAATATCCGTCTCTTGCACAAAGCCATACATTTGAAATACCATAATTCTGCACCTGTTCCTCAAACCATATAACAAAATCAATTATAATCGGCGCAAAAAGCAGATATCCAATATCATATGCACTTTTAACAGAAATCTTCTGCTCTTCATTTTCAAACTGAAAAGGACTATTAAATATTTTTGATACAAACATTCCTATTTTAATTCGATTTGATAATCCTTCCATATTATCCCACAATCCCAGATAACCCACCATTTCCAGCAAATCTATCCCGCTGTAAACCCGGCATGCGGAAAACCCATGCTTTCTGGCGCTTTCTATATCTGCGACCAGGTCATCTCCTATATGGATACATTTCTTTTCGGAAATCCTGCCTTTTAACCTTTCAAAAAGGTCTTCTGTCTTCGCAGTCTTATATTCACATGACGCAAAAATATCCGTATAAAATTTTATATTACATTTCTCAAGTAATTTTATAAGCTGCTCCTTTGTATAAAAGGTATCTGACACAATATAAATATCTTTTCCCTTTTTATGCATCTCATCACAAAAATCACACATTTCCTGCCGTGGAATCACCAGTTCATAATCAATGCTCCATTCCAATTCTGCCAGTTCCTCAGGCGAAATTCCCGGAATCGAATATTCGCTTTTCATGTAGGAGTATATTTCAACAAGCGTAGGCGTCATAGATTGGGCAAGATGTTTTTCGCTCGCCATACGTCTGCCGCTAAAATCCTCGATTACAATACCCTTCTCTTTTAACCTACATTCAATTATATCAAATATATCTGTGGCAAATAATGTCTGGCGCATAATCACAGTATCAAACAAATCTATGCTCATCACATCATTTTCATCAACCTGTTTCATAAGACATTCTCGTGAGATTCCGTCCGCACTTTTAAAATAATAGCTGACCTTTTTCAAATCACACAAATTTCTGCCTCGCACATCAATTACGGCAATCTTATTCTCCGTACAGACCGTGCCAATTCGTTTAAAAATGGCTCTGCATGAACCGGGCCTTGCAACAACAATAATCAGTTTCACCTGACATTCAATGGCATATTTTAATGGAATAATTGGTTTATCATATAATACTCCCTCTTCTTTATATCCATCTAAAAGTCCGATAATTTGAAAATCCTGTCCAATCTCATTAAGCGCTCGTTCTGTTTCCGTTCCGAGTCCGTATATGGCAATCTTTTCGTTTTTATACTGCTCAAGGATTTTTGATAACTCTGTCATTTTGTTCACCTGCCCTTGTATAATTCTATTAATTATGCTTACGGCTACATCTTTATAATTTCCATTATTTTTTTCTCAAATGCCGTCATAGAAAAGTTCTTGTCATATATTTCCCTTGCACGGATTCCCATATTAGATAATTGGTCATAATGCTCTATACACCATATAATTCTGTCCGCCAATTCCTGCTCGTCCTCACTGCAAAACACAATTCCATCTGTTTCGCTGCATATGTATCCGGCTGTACCCGTTGCATCTGATACAATACAAGGTACACAGTGCATCATCGCTTCAGCCGCCACAGTAGGCATAGGATCTTCTCTTGACGGACAAATCATTACATCCGCCCGGTCAAGAATTTCATGGATTTCATCTCTATTCATAGTTCCAGTCATGATAATTTCCGGAATATCCCATATTATTTCTTCAATCTGCTTCGCCATCTGTGATGTCTTTTGTCCCACCAGATAAAATTCCGCTTTTCTAAGAACATTTTCAGGAATCTTCTGAATCGCCCTAACCAGAATATCCTGTCCTTTTCTGGTCTCAATATAGCCAATGGTTACAAAGCAGATTTTTCCATTGCTGCCATTATTCCGCTTCGTGCAGCCTTCCGCCTCGTCAGCCACTCCATAAATCAAATCGCCAATTTCCATATTCTTTATGAATCCGGATATCGCTCCTCTTGCCACCGGTCCCACGGCATAAATCCGCATATTTTCCCGATTCAGCCCGCACAACGTTTCCTTATCTACACCATCATAAAAAAACAATGAATCGTGCAGCCACCATACTACAGGTATCCCTGTATCCCGATCTGATAAAAAAACATAGAAATTTATCGTATTGCACACAACGCGCGAAAAACCAACCGTCCACTCTGCCTCTCGCATAGTCTCTATCTGCAGATTAACGTCAACCACCACTGGAATCCCCTCAGAAACTAAGGTATCCCTTAACGGTCCATCCAGCATCGATGCAAACACTACATTATCCCCTCTCGCCCTAAGTACCTGTGCCATATGATATAGGGCAATTGCGGGACCGCCCAGCGTCAAATCATTCGATAAAAACAGCGTATAACACGACCTATCCACGTTTTCTGCACCATTGTAATATTGTATGGGTTTCTTATAATCTGCCGGCAGCTTACTTTCTCCCCGACAGAATAATTTATGAAGATCATAGAAATGATAAATATTCTCTTTTGAAACACCCAATTCAAGAAGCTGCTGTTTCATCGACTTGACATAGAAACTTAAAATCACCACAACATCATATGCAAGCTTCACTCCCTGTTCCGGTGAGAGAATCTGTATTCCATCTAAATATGTATTCTGCTTGCCCGGTGAATTGTCAATTAAAGCAACTATGTTTTCTCTGGCAAACCATTTTTTGTAGCGATTATAATAATCTCCCGTGCCAAAAATCAGGTATTTCATGCGTTTCTCCTTATACAGTCCTGATTGGTTTTTTCCACATCAATTTTTCTTCTCCAATACCTATATCCTTAAGCGACTGCTTGATACTATCAGCATATTCCGGACGGCTTACAGCCAATAAAATCACATCATATTCCGTATTCAGAATATCACTCGGTTTTCTTACATTTTCTATTTCCGAGCTGTTACTGTCAACCCATAAAACTACATTATACTTCATCTTGGTAAGCTGTCTGAAATAGTCCCTTCCTGCTTTGCCTGCGCCATAAAGAACTATTCTTTTGTCACTTAATCCATCTGTGTCAAGCTGAAATTCCGGAATATGGATTTCTGATGCAAACCCCATTCCCCCATTTACCGCCATTATCGCCGTAACCGATACCCAATGCTGAAGCTGTGACACTAAATTTTCTCTTAACGGATGTTTTTCAAAACCACGAATTAGTGCAAGATACGCCTTATTAATATCTGACAGCATATGCGGATTTCCGCCGTGAAACATGGAATCCGTGCGATAACGATAATGATAAAAGCATTTATGGCATATTCTGACTGCACCACTGATTATAAGATAATTATATAAAAATGCACCATCCTCGGCAAAATTATTGTCTGCATCCAAGTTCCTATACACCTGTCTGACAATCTCTGTTCTATACAATTTATTCCAAATCCAAGGCGTCAGGCGTTGTAAAGTATCTGAATCCGTATCATACAACATTGTTTTTAGTAAGAACTCTTTATCAATTCCCCCATACTCTCCTTCCGGGTACTGATCAAAATACTCCACAACCATACCCGGACCGGTCTCATAATGAACTCCCGTTGTTGCCATGTCTGCATCTTTGATTTGCTGAACCAGAAACTCCGCCATACCTTGGTCAATCCAATCATCAGAATCCACATACATAAGAAACTCCCCCGAAGCATGCTCAGCCCCTGTGCGCCTTGCGCCAATCAGTCCCTTATTCTCCTGCCTAATATACACTACTCGTGAGTCACTGCCTGCAAACTCCTTACAGATTGCAGCACAGCCATCCGTAGAACCATCATCTATAAGAAGTATCTCCATATCGGGGCAGGTCTGGTCTATAATACTTTGCACACATGCCTTCAAATACTTTTCTGTATTATATATTGGTACAACAACACTTAGTTTCATACGACCTCCACAATTATATAACCTAAAACTGAAACCATCTTATTTTTCCAAAAGCGTAACACAGTCCAGCCCTTCTACTCCTGCCCAGTTTATTACTCTCTGTTCAAGAACCCGAAAACCATTACGGAATGACAGATAAGCGAATATACCCGCATTCATATAACTTCGCCCATGCAGGCTATTGATAAACGATGCCGTATAGTCCTTATCATAATTAGAATGGTGAACCAGAACTCTTCCACCCTTCACCAATACCCGATGTATATCTTTTAAATATTCATTAATATCCATCATTTCAAAATGAACCACCGCATCATACGAAAAAAGCGCCGTGTATTGGCCGGATGGTAATTGCTCCAGATTAAATCCATTATTACAATAATAGTGGATATTATCATATGCTTGGAATCTGTTTTTGCAAAAATTGATATTTTTATCCAATATATCAACCAACGTAACATCTCCAGCTTTATTAATGTATTTCTCTACATGCCTGCCCCTGCCACATGCCAATTCTATCACGTTGGTTAAATCCAGCCGGCAAAACAATGAATATATTTCTGACTTTTCATTCCAGAAGATGCCCATAGGATTATCGTCTTCCGCTTGCTCGAAATAATCATCCATATTATCAATATGGAAAAACGCTAAATAGTCTCTATTAAACTCTACCCTGTTCTGCCCCAGATAATCTGCTATGCTATTCATTTCATAGCTTATTCCGCCGTCTTTCCTGATTTGCTCCTCTATCTCTGAAAAGACCTTCTGATCATATGTGGAAATCAGAAAAGGAACTCCTGCAAGTTTTACCTCATCATACCCATAACATTTTTTGCCGTCATATTCTCCCAGTTCTGAATACCGCCTGTCGCAAAAGCCCTTTACGCACCCATCCAGACCTTTTTCCTTAAAAAAGTTATAATAATTCTTCCCCTGTTTTCCCATTCCATATATAATAAATTGTTTCTGTTCATTCATCTCCCAAACTCCGTTCTATAATTTCTCTAATCGTATAAATTCCAACATTGTATTTTTCTCTAA
Source organism: Butyrivibrio sp. (assembly GCA_023664865.1). GTDB lineage: Bacteria > Bacillota > Clostridia > Lachnospirales > Lachnospiraceae > UBA3282. The sequence goes on from JAMPEU010000005.1 coordinate 27,737, forward strand.
GAAGACTTTTTACAGGATTATAATTTCGTACCAGTGAAATGATTACCATATCTATATTGTCTGGCGCATCTTCCAGTTTGTATACCGGTACTTCTTCTTTCAGATAGTCTGCATTTCTGTCAATAAAAAATATCGTTTCAATATTATATTCAGCCAATTCTCCCACTAACCTTTTGCCAAGATAACCAGCCCCATATATGGCAACACGTTGTACCCCCTTATCTTTCAGGCGCTTTCCAAACGGACAACCTTTTTCACGACATATGGCAATCATGTTAAGCGTCATAAACATATCTCTAAATTTTTCCAAAAGCGCTATCCAATCAAACATTGCATTCCGTCGCATGTTTGATATCTTCCGCAATTTTTCATCATCAAACGCTTTATTTTCTGATAGAATATCATACATTTCATCCAGAGACAATATCATTCGTTTATAATCAAGTGACAGATTGCTGCCATTGACAGTATGTTCAAACAGAATATTCTGGTTCAATGCAAATTCAGCCTTTCCTGCAAGCATACATAACCATAGCAGATAATCGTCGGCACAATTTGTCTCCATAATATTATCTATCCATAGCTCCGGTATTGATTCTCGCCGTAACAAGACCTGTCCTGCTGAAATAATAGGATTTCCCTTAGTCAGCATGTGTTCTTCTGATACGACATCTTCAAATTTCCTATCTACATTATAAAACTGCTTGTTTTCATGAATACACCTACATACTACGGCATCCGCATCCCCTATACAAGATAATTGGCTCTTTACATAATCCGGGTACATGATATCATCCTGATCCAGAAAAACAATATATTCACCGCTGCTCCTCTTAAGCCCTTGTACTCTGGCTCCTTGAATACCTCTGTTTATTTTTGTGTCCAACAAAATTACACTGATGGTATCCGAATAAGTATCTTCCTCAATACTGCCTTCCGGATCATCATTAGATAAAACCAGTTCTAAGCTTATGGAATCCCCCAATACTTTTTGACATGCTTCCGCCATCTGTATTAAGCGCGGTATATACTGTTCCCCATGATAGAGCGGCGTAATGATGCTAACAATCTTCATATGTCATTTCCTTTCATTGTAAAGACTTCACTAATAACAACCCGTCTCATAATTTCAACTCTTATATATAAATCATGGATATATCTGCTCCCTATTGCATCGCTTTTCTATTATGCTTCTTATCTCTATATATGCTTGTTCCGTTCCAACCGCTATAATAATTCCATCATTATCTGATATATCAGCATCATCAAAAAAAAGGCGTTTCTCCCCCTGATTTCCAATATCTGACACTAAAAATCCTTCAAATGACCAGCCCTTATAATCGAAATATTCAGCCAAATTCTTTCCACAGGTTCCCGCACCATATAAATATATTTTAGCATGAGCATAATAGAATTCGCTCAATTTAGAAAAATCCAATTTCGCTCGTTCATGCAACGGCTGTCCAATTCTCATTAAACGCTTTTTTATAAGTCCAACATCATAAATTTCCTGATCTTCCATATATTTAAATGCCTTAAATGCGTTACTAAATCCTGAAAACCGCATATCTAAGCTCTTGCATTTTAAAACAGGAATCTTTGCATCATGTATCAATTCATATGAATATGACATATATGGGTTGCAGTTCACCTTTTCAGAAAAACTGAATCCATATAAATCCGATAATGCCACTCCTCTCCACCCACATTCACTTAATAGCTTATTACATTCCAACTCAAAGCTACGAACTGCCTGCAAAAATGATTTCGGATATGGCATTTTCTCCCAAAATTCCTTAAATCTATTATCGCTAAAAACACTTTTACGCAACACAAGAAAATAACTCTGTATATGGGCATCATAAGCATACCCATCTTCCTGCACGCCCTTTGGCGACTTTGTCATCCCCCAATAATCAACGTCCATTTTTTCCATTTTATTAAAACAGTCCTCAAACGGATACAAGGGACCATAAAATGTATCATTAACAAGCAGCAATTCATCAAACTTACATACATTATCCCAGCCTATGTATTTGCATAGTGCATCTTTATAAGCGCCTGCATCAAAACCAAGATTTTCTCTGGATATAATAGTATCGGTGTATTTATAAAGACGCTCTAAATAAACATTATCGATATTTCCGTTTACTACAATAACCAATTTATCTACCACAGGCTTTATACCATCCAGAAGGTAAAATATATAATCATCCGCAATCCCTTCTCTATCATAAAATACAAATATGCCTAATCGTTTCACTCACTTTCTGCCCCTTTATCAGAAAAAATACTAATGTTTCTTTCCAATTATAATCCAGTCATCCGCATCCCTTATTTGATTAACAATTTCCAGATTTAAATACCGAAACATCTCTGCAAGACATTCCTGTGAAAATACATGGTGGTGCAGACATCTGTTCTCATAGTTCTTATGGGAACGTATAATAAAGTTTTCTTTTCCGCCACATGGCAAATCCATATCATAATCATGTTTTTCTATAATCTCCGGCAAATGTGACAAATCCGTCTCATCTATATCATTCTCGTAATCTTCCAAAATATGTTGAAAAGTCGTATATTCCCTGTTATGATCAAATGTTTTATCCTTTCTGGGAACAACAATGATAATTAGTCCATCTTCCTTTAACACTCTTCTAAATTCACTTAATGCCTTCATCGGATTAGCAATATGTTCTAAATTATTAGAGGATAACAGAAAATCATATTTATCATTTTCTAATTTCCGCAATTGTGTTGCATCATCAATAATTACTTTTCCCAATGCTTTTTTCTGATAGCTATATACTTCTTCCTCATTTTTCCACCATATGGTTTTATCAGAAAAATTTACACCGTCGCACGAACCTGCCACTTCATATATTTCTGAAAAAATATTAGAAGGACCTCCAATTTCCACCCCCTTTTTCCCTGTCAGCCAATTTACTCCAAATATCTCTTTATAATAATCATGTAGAATTATATCAACCAAAACAATTTTGTTTTCCGGAAATCCTAAGTTCAGCAGGTGACGCTTTATCTCATCATAAAATTGCTTTGAAGAAACAACCATCTGGTCAAATTCCACATCTATAAACTTGTTTACGTCACAAACCGTAAGAGATTTTCCGTTTATGAAGATTTCCTGACCATACAAATCTTTATTACTGTCAGTCAAACCAACCACTTCTATCCCTTTCTCATAAACTCTTTTTCCAAAATCGCTATCCAAAAACAATTTCTGAAACATATTTCCAACACCGTAAATAATAATCTTCATATCTTCACCTCAAATCATTTTCCATTCTTTTTCATGTAACCGTCCTTCAAATAAATTTTTTGGAGCTACAATCAATTTCCCATGATTCTGATTCAGCCATGCACCCCAATAACTAAAGGTACTAAACGCAATAATATTGTGTTTACATTTTGACATTAGTATCAATTCTTCATAATCTGTATATCCATCTTTGCTTATCCAATAAACATTGTCCCCAAATTGAAATCTATTCTTCGCCATAATGGGATCATCCGTAAAGATCATAAAATATGGATTATCCACCTTGTCTTTAATATATTGTATTGCTTTATCATAATAAGACTGTTTTAAAATGGCCGATGGATCAACAAGAGGATTTATTAAATAATCGGTTAACCGGATATGAACAGAAACTGTATTCTTTTCTTCAATTATCTTCTTTAAATCATCCGACAATCTTAACCCTTTCTTCAACTGTAATTCCTTCAATAAAATGTCACTATAGCTTTTAAAATATCCCTTATTTACGCAATGTGCGCTAATATATGTATAATCCTCAGGAGATAGAACATCAGCATTTATGCTGCATTTTCCCGCCTCATCATCTACTATGCTCCACTTACCTATATGCTTCTTTAAAAGCAAATACCTTGTTTTATCCATTACCCCTGTTCCGTCCAAACAACGCAAATCAGCAATTTTATTTGTTTTTATCATTTTCATGGAAATATTAAAATGCTGCAAGCCCAGTTTTCTCTGCACAATATCTTTCCGTTCAAAAGGCAAATCTCCCCTGTTGTTATGACGTACATCCAAATAAACAGGAACATCAAGCCTCTCTTGCAGCGAACGCGCATATGCGTACTGAAAAAGCTGATTGCCAAGACCTTCCCATATTCTTACAACTATCATTTGCGCACCACCGCTTTCTTAAACCCAAGGTTTTAACATGTCCATTAACTGCCATCTAAACCTCATACAGAATATCTTCCAGTGAAATAATTGGACAATCCATTTTCACGGAAAGTTTCTCCTCTATCTCGTCAAAAAATGTTATAGCAGTCACTACAACTGCATCTACATCTTCCAAATCGTCTTCTATAGATACAATGTCCACATCTGCATAGATTGCACCTGCATTTTTATCAATGCCATAAGCAACCTTTATGTCTGTATCCTTCAATTCGTCAATTAAAGTTTCTCCAACATAACTCATACCATAAATGGCAATTTTCTTATATTCATTCCTTTCAAAATAGGAGGCCAGATTCTTTCCCTCTTGCTTTACCTTTACCCATTGATTCATCATAAGGAAAAGTGCCAGATGCTTATTTGAATATGATTGAGCTTTCTGTTCTCTTTCTCCCATCGTCTTTCCGATTACGCCTGCTCCGACTGCTGCTCCTGTTAATGCTGATAATACTGAAATAATTCCTTTCTTCATTGAAATTTCCTCCTTATATTATGTTAATAACTAATCAATTGAATCACTTAGTAAATAGAAACAAACCATATCTATACTCTCCATTATGTGGATCGTTATCATACTTATGAATATCTACATTATATTCTATCTTTCCTTCCGCTGTACACGAAAATTCTTCTAATTTTAAATCAGAAAAACACTCCTTTACTGTAGAAGCATAAAATACTCTGTGAGCATTAAATTCTACTCTCTCTTTGCCAATAGGAAGTGAAATATATAATTTTCCGCCCATTTTAAGTTTCTTCTGGATATTATCAAAACATTTAAAACAGGCTTCCGGGTCAATTGAATCCCCATATCTTCCTAAGCCGAAATGTTCCAGCGAACACAAAGCCGACATACTCTCTATACTTTCATTAGGTATCTGATGCAAACTGGTAGCGTCATCCACTATTGTATGCAAGCCTTCTACTTCTCCCGGAAATTCACGTACATCAATCATTGTAACATCTATATCCGCCGCCAGCAGATGAGCAATGAAACCATCCAATCTAGAGCCAATGTCAAAATGTTTCTTTACCCCTAACTTACAAATCAATCTTGCAGCCCACAAATCCTGCAAGAAGTAATTTCCTATCGTTCCTGCATATGCGTATTTATCTGCCATGATAGGCCACATATATTTATCCTGAATATCAAAATTAGAACGTTTATTTGTTTTTCTGTATTCTTCAATATCCTTTTTAAAAAATACATTATCAACAATTCCAAATTCTGCACAATAATTCGTATAGTTCTTCTCTTGTAATAATTCCTGAAGAATTTTCTCATCTGCACAGCCTACCCTCTTCTTAACGCCATATAAGAAAATAAGCTTCGACTCATCAATGTACAATTTAGTACATAGAGCATATATTTCATTTACATAAGAATTTGCTACAATAATATAATCATATTCATTTGGTATCTCACTGCTATCATACACAGGCTTATCCATAAATTTATCTCTCGATTTATGAGTTTCTATAAAGCCTATGATTTCCCCGCTGTATCCATTATGAATAAATTTCTGAGCAAGATTACCAGTTCCCCAGATTAATAATTTTTTCATAAACTTATTTCTCCTACAATAATTAGTTCTCTATTTAGGTGATTTTACTATCATCTAATCTTCCCATCAACAACTTATACACTAATCTTATCTGGCAAAATAATGACTATTCTTATATAACCCTTTGTCAATTATCTTTATATCTTCGTAATGCTCATTTCTCGCTAATTTATTAATTTGTGCACAAATTGCGACTTGTGAAATTCCAGCAATCAGACCATTGCACATAGACAACGTATACATATCTCGTATCACTTCTAAACCTAATAAATATTTGTGATTGTCTCTACTATTGTCACTAAATGCAACCGATTTATTATTACTGCTTCTTTCTACATCTCCATAAAAACAAATGTACCCTCCATATTTTTTAATAAAAGCTGATAAAATCCTTTTATCATCCGTTGCAACAAAAATTTTGCTATATGAATTTTTCTTTAACATTTTCTCTACTTCTTCAAAGCAATCCTCCTCAGATACATATACAGGGTGGTTGTTATATTTTGCCCTAAAGTCAGTTCCGCGAATATGAATTCCGAGCATTTTTTCTTGTCCAAAGTTCAATTTTTTAATACTTTCATTTATATATTCTTCTGTGTATTTATTGAAATGTACATATTTCTTAACTATGTATGACATCATAGACAGATATCTCTTATTATATTTATAATTACCTGCTTTTCCGGTAAATATTAATTCCACCATTTTTCTATGCACTATATCCGATAAAATCACCTGCTTACTATGCCTTGTTTCCTGAACACTTATCGCAGAAGGCTGAAGAAAATAATATTCAAAAGGATTTGTTGTCTCATTAACTGCCCCTTCTTCTTTATAGGCAAAATCCTTACCTGCAGAAACCACTGGTAAATATCCGCAAATATCTGCAAAATAGAGATATTCCAGCCAATAACGATACATAGCAAAAAAGCCTAAATCCTTATTATTCTCTTCAATATAATATAAAATTTTATCCCTGTTGAGAACACCATAATGTTTATATTTCAACTTAAATATATCTGTTTCCTCAGTGTTTTTCTTAATAAACAATCTCTTTAAATTATCCATGAAATTTTCTCTGTACCTTTCTTAGTTTAGATATAATCATCCAAAATATCGCTTAATCCAATCACCTTTTCATATCCCATGTCCTGTATTTCTTTAACTATTTCCCTTTCTGCTGCCGCAACCGTAACGACTATTACGTCTACTTCCAGCCTTTCTTTATCTAATGATGTAAATTGAAGTATTTTTTCCATTCCATTTGGATTTCTGTCTAAAAGGTATTTTATCTCAACCCCGCTATTTTCCAACTCGTCATATAATCTGCGTCCCAATGCTGCCATTCCATAAATCGCCACACTTTGCATATGGTTCCGTATGAAATATTCCGCTAAATTCTTCCCCTCCTGCTTGAGTTCAAGCCATTTTATTGCCAACCATAAAGCGGTTTCAGCTTTTATTTGTCTATTATTAATGCTATGGGATTCGCATATCTCCGTATTTTTCATTAATTCATACTTTTGCTCTAATTCACTTAAAAATTTATCATGATTCTTAGATTCATGTGAAGCTATCACTTCATCATACACATCTAATATCTTCCTACAATATTTTTTTGGGTCAAAAGTGCTTTCCACATATTTTTGTGCTTCCTTGAGCAGACGGTCTTTTGCTTCACTTGGACACTGCATTGCTCGCAGCATAGTACTGGCAAGATCATCACTGTTGTGTAATTCATATAAAAATCCTCTTTCTTCATTCTCACCAATGATTTCTATGGTGCCGCCGCTTTTGGCGCCTATCAATACATTACCGGCAAACATTGACTCTATTGTCACTCTGCCAAGCGCTTCATTTTGCGAACAGGTTATCGCATAATCCGCTTTCCTGCGCAGCTCTGACAAGTCCTTTTGAAATGGTAAAATAGCAATATTTTTATCAAGCTTTTTCTTAATGACATATTTCTTCAATATCCATATATACTCGTCAGCGCCTGTGCCTGCTATAATTAACTTGACATCAGAATAGCCTTGCTTAACTAATTTTTCTACAGCGCATATTGCATCCCATTGTCCCTTTTCAGGCATTATCATTGCCGCTGCCAAAAATACATTATTATATCCTTTATTCTCTTTTATATCTAATTTAAATTTTCCAACATCCAGACCGTTATATATCCTTTGCGTATCAAGATTATATTTCTCATAATATGTCTGTCTTACATAATCTGATATCGAAATCAGTTTATCTGCACGTATATATAATGACATTCTTAATTCAGCATTGAGAAATTCGCATCCAAATTGTTCCTCCATTAGTTCCCTAATATGACAAACAAAAGGTACATTTGTCATTAACGCCGCTATTGCAGCAAAATAAGTACTACTGGAATTAATATGTATTACTTGGATTTTCTCTTTCTTAATAATGCTAACTAGCTGACACGCTGCTTCATAACTTTGTTTAAAATCACTCGCTTTCTTTTCTTCCGTTATACTGCCAATCTCTACATAATCCGTTGAAAATCGGATTTCATAACAATGTAAACCTAATGCCTTAAAACTGTCTTTGATTTTTATCCCCTGTCGTATGATAACAATCGGATTTACCTCTTTTTTCAATTCTTTTAGTGAATCCAAAAGAGACTGCCCCGCTCCGCCAAATATAGCATCATTAAAAATATACATTATATTCTTTTTATCACCAGTTATAGTATCCATTATGCCTGTTTTTCCCCATTCCCTACACAAATAAGTTCAAAAAACTTTACATTAAAAATTTATCCGATATTGGCAGCAATTCTAAATAATCATATTGCTGCAGATTCTTTATTATATCCTTTTGCTGACTTTCCTGAACACTAATAACAATCGTCTTATCATACAATATCTGGCACACATCCATAATTCCTTTCACTTCAATTCCTTCGATATCTAAAGGATTCTCATTGACATTCGATACAATGATAAGTTCTGGAATAATATTTAACCGCTTCATGTATGAAATAACTTCCCGAGCCCTTTTTCCGGCTCCATAAATTACATAATTTCTTTTAAATGCCAAATCGAAGATTTGAGGTGTTCTTTTAGTAAATAGCAAACTATTCTTCGGATTGTATATAATATTTTGAACAAATTCACTCCAAAATTCATTCATAATACTATCATATTCATATATAAGGCTTTTTCTAAAAAATTTCCACCAATAATCCATAAATACACATTCGCTACTATTCCATGGCTTATACAAATCTGCATAATGTATGATACACGGCTTATTCCATGCTTCCTTTAATTCTTCTTCACTATAACCGCCTTTATAATCCTCAATGCGCATATCTGCAAGCTTTGTCATAACATTATATTTGAACGGCAGCAATGCTATTTTCCCATAGCAGGCATTATTAATAACATCTTGATCCTGCGACGGCATATTCAGTTGCATCAACTCCAAAAACTTCCCTACCATTCCATCTTGACGCAATTCCTTAAGGTTCATTACCAGAACTCCTGCATTAATATACTGATCAGCGCTTGGAATATTAGCATTTTTGCAAATTGCATCTTCCCATTCATATAATATAACTCCCGGATGCCATACCCCTGCTATATAACTTGCATCCAGAGGTGTATTGAAGAGTTCTTGCAAGTCCGACAGAATAATCGTATCTGTATCTAAATAAATACATTTATCTTCGCTTAGCAAATCAGGAATCATCAATCGATAGTATGTTGGGCGTGTTATATGCGATATAGTAATAAATGCATTATTGAAAACATGCCCGACATTTTGAAATGACAGTGAACACCTTTCACCAAAACCACATAAACAGTTCTTCACAGCAAGCTCTGATTCTTGTGTAAATGAATCATCTATTAAAATATAGATATCATAGAATGTATCTTTTCCTGCATTTTCTATCATAGAAGTGATAGAAACAATCAATGGAATATAACGATTATCAGTTGCCATCACTACCGGTATATGCATCATTATCAATTATGTCCCCTTTTCTATTTTCTTAAGACAATAACTCTGTAACCCATGGCTTTCCATCGTCAGATAAATAAATTCATATCCATAATGAACTGCAAATTCATTTACTGCATCATAGATGCCAACCATATCATAACTTATTGTGATTGATAAGCGTAGAGTAGATTCCATCTTCATATTTCAATTGTTCTTGAAATAATTCACCCAAATCCTTCCGCATCAATAGATAATCCCATATCTGCATATGTTTATTAACATAATTTTTCCATGACCAATCCCGCACTGCTTCTGTCTTTTCCAAGCGTTTGCGCTGCAAATCAATAAAGGCATTGTGAAACTGTGTAACATTTCTGCAGGGATAATCAATATCGCAGTCAACATCCAGATGAAATCCCTGCGGTGTAACAATCGTTCCTACCCCTGCTGCCAGCGCATCCAGATATCCCATGTTTCCTTCGTCAAAACCCATATAAAGAAAATAATCTATGTCCTGCATAAGCTGATTATACGTATCATAATCAAAGGAATCATGATACTGTACCTCAAATCCTTTATTTCGCAGTTCATCCACAATCCGTTCCCAGCCACTCCCCATGATGATAAATTTGAAATAATCACAATTGACACCATCTACAATATCTAAAATCGCAGTTTCCCGCTTTCTTACATCATATGTGTCATAGCACCTATGCGTTATGCCGATTTTATATTTTTTAGGTCTGATTACCCCATCATGGGCCGGGTTAATATAACACAGCTTATTTGCCGGTATTCCATATGTTTTCAGCATTTCCATGGTTTCCCTTGACATACATATCCCCATGCCTGCCGTTTCTAACTGCTTTTTTAAAATAGAAAGTTTTTTATAATCATCAAGATGTGTAATCATCAGCGTATCATGCGCATAAGGTTTATAATATCCCCCTTGAATATGATGGTTAATCTCAACATCCGGTCTGCTGTTATTTGAAATGTAAGCCCGAATTCCACTCTCATCCAAATATTGTTTCATGCGTTCCGCAAATTTTCTTAAAATCCAGCCTCCATCACCACAAACCAGATTAACCGTATAAGTATCTTCAAAATTTACCCTTTTATAAGATTTTGTCGTTGCATCATATGTATTAGGAGTAAAAGCAATATTGTTTTGTATGCACAATACTTTGGCTTTGATATCATATCCCTTTATCTGCTCAAATATCTCCCAAAATATCTCCGAATCATATGTGAAAACTACAATATATATTTCTTCACGACATTTTAAAAGTTCCTCTGGTCTGCAGACTTTTATTCCATTAAGCACTCTGCCCGTCAAATCCGCATTTCTATCACACACATACGTAATCTGCGGCAACTTATCGCAGTTGTCCTTAAAACACTGTCCCATACCATATGCAACTATTTTTTTGGGTTCTCTTTTATATAATTCCAAAAAGTCTTCTTCAAATCTAATTAGCTCAATCATTCATTTTCCTTTCTGATTATCTGATCTTCCTGTACTCCCTCAAATCTTTTTTTATCATTATCTCCTGCATACGGTCCTTGCTTTACTTCTATCATTTCTACCTCTTCTATCACACGAAACCCATGTCCGCCTGAAATCAGCAAAATAATATCTCCGGCATGCAACTCTTTGCTTTCCAGATAATCTTCATAATCATCATAAAAATCAACACGCAGAATACCTTTTTTAATAAAAAGCACTTCCTGCGTCAATACCACATTTCTATGAACCATGTTATGCACATGGGCATCTATCACCTTCCCTGTAGGATGATGCATATATGCTACCTGCTGCGAGTATTCATTTGGTGTAATAAAATCTACTCCATCGCACTCATAGTTATTGCGAATGATCATTGCCAATAACTTATTCTTTTTCTTTACTTCCTCAACTTGTCCCATCTCTCCTCCTACCACATACCGATTATTTATTCTTTTTTATTTACTCACAATAAAGCCTAAAAAATGGGAACACTACTTTTTTAGTAGAAATATGCAGCGCTTTCCAGAAATCCCTCTTCCACTCATTTCTGGCTTTAGCCGCATCCATTTCCTTTGCATAACAAAACAGAGAAAAAAGTCGCATTTTCCACAACAGATATCTCCCTACCGAAGCATACTGCAGGATTTGCTTTTTATATCTCTCTACCATTATCTTACATCCATAATACATATTCCATTTATTGCTTGTCATGCTGACTTCGCTTTTTCGCATAACTGCAATATATTCCCCACTATGCATAATGGGGTAACGCATCCCAACCGCAACCACAAGCCCGTCATCCGTCCAGCCCTTTTGCTCTTCGTCCAATAAACCAATTTTCTGAAAAACAGAAGTTCGCAACATAATTGTACTTTGTAAACATAAGGCAAGCTCCTGCATCAGATATCTTTTCTGACTTAGATTTTCCTTTCTTATATCAGTATAGATATTTTTATATTTTTTCCTTCCTACTTCAGTGTAATGATTTCCATATACCATCGCCACTCCGGGGTTATTATGAAATACTTCAACCCTACAGGCAATAGCATCCACCAGCAGATAATCATCTGTATCTAAAAAAGTCAGATATTCCCCTTGTGCTATTTTAATGGCGGTATTTCTGGCTGCATTTGCTCCTTTTTTCCCTTCAGGATTCATACAATATCTAATTCTTACATCTTCTTTCATTCTCTCTGCAATATATTCTTTAGTGCCATCCGTAGAATGGTCATCACAGACAATAATTTCAATATTTCGATACGTTTGAGATAAACAGGAATCAATTGCATCGCCAATGATGTGTTTCCGATTATATGTCGGCATAATAATCGATACCAACCCTTTTTTGTAATTCATTTTTCTCACCTCTTCAATTTATCCCATTGCATTATCCCTCAGATTTAACTGTTTGAAATTTGAGCCATCACCTTTTTAACTCCGTCTACTACCTTATCCATCTGCTCCTTAGTCAAGGCAAGCCCGCTTGGAATATAAAATCCCTTCCTCGCGAGGTACTCTGCATTTGGATAATTCTCATCAACAAACAGCCTTTTGTCCTGATATACCGGCTGCTCGTGCATACACCAGAAAAATGTTCTTGAGCCAATACCCTCTTCTGCAAGAAGCTTCTGTATAGTTTTATTATCGGCTTTAATGTCTTTTTTCAACACTATTCCATATACCCAGTATATATTTTCCGCATAATCTGTTTTTTCAATCGGAAGCATAATACCATCTATTTCTTTCAACCGTTCTGTATAATATCTTCCCATCTCACGCTTTCGCTCAACAAATTCGCCTAATCTCTCTAACTGTGCAAGCCCGACTGCTGCCTGCAAATTGGTAAACCGGTAATTATCACTGATTTCATCATGAACATATCGGATATCTTTTCTAAAGCATAAATTCCTAATAATCCGGCATCTCTCTGCCAGTCCTTCATCATCAGTCACAACCATACCACCCTCACCTGTTGTGATATGCTTATTTGGATAGAAACTGAATGTGCTGATATCCCCAAAACTTCCGCATGGTTTCCCATTATATGTCTGACCGTGCATCTCCGCAGCATCCTCAATTACTTTTAAATTATATTTACGGGCAAGTCCAAGAACCTTATCTACTTCAACCGGCAGACCATATAAGTGAACAATCATGATAGCTTTTGTTCTTGATGTTATTTTAGCTTCGATTTCATCCACATTCATATTCCATGTATATAAATCGCTATCAACAAGTACAGGAACCGCCCCCAATTTCGTAATTGCCATCGCGCAGGAAATAATTGTAAATGTCGGCATAATGACTTCATCGCCTTCGCCAATTCCTAATGCCTGAGCCGCTACTTCCAGTGCTGCTGTTCCATTCGATACTGTTATGCCATATTTACGGTCTACAGTTGCACTCATTTTCTGTTCAAATTCCTTGACGAAAGGACCCTCTGATGATATCCAGCCTGTGTCAATACATTCGCATAGATATTTTTTTTCATTGCCATTTAGCAATGGTTCATTTACCGGTATAAAATCCATAATATATTACCTCAAACATTAGCTACTATGATTATTATATGCATTTTAACATAGTTTTCTTCTCACCGATGCTCAATTCATTGTTAATTATTATCCTGAATACCATTCTTCTAAAGAATAAATTCAATCGTTTTTCCATCTTATAGTATTGCTGCCTATTTTCACAATGAGTAATTGTTTGAAACGTCCAACACGCGCTTCTTAAATATTTCGCTTCAGCAACCTTTATATGTTGTGGATACTCTCTTTTTATATCCTTAAGTATATCGCCAATATAATAAAGATATCTCATTAGCAAAAAATAATTACCTGTATTGCTAAGACTATTTTTTCTCACATAATTACAATATTTCGCTTCTCCTGTATTAATTACATTTCTGCTTTTCTTAAATAAATCATATGTTACCAGTACATCTTCCGATATTCCATATGGAAACCTTATATTTTTAAATAGCTCCGCCCGATATATTTTTTCATTAACTCCATATGCAAATAGTCCTTTTAATAATTCACGCACCGCTTGGGAATTATCATATTTTGTTAATTTATCAGCACAATATTCTTTTCTTCTTAAACTACAACTGTCCTCTTTATAAATATAACGACCGCATGCCACTATATCAACATCATCTTCCATATGCAAAAGTAAAGTTTCATACATATCAGCTAAAATAGCATCATCACTGTCGCAAAAACCTATAAATTTACCTTTTGCAATTTCTAATCCTGCATTTCTGGCTGAACCCAAACCGCCATTTATTTTATGTATTACTTTTACCCTATTATCTTTTTTTGCGTAATTATCACATATTTCACCACTTCTATCGGTAGAGCCATCATCTACCAAAATAATCTCCAAATTCTGATAGGTTTGGTTAATAATAGAGTCAATACATCTTAGCAAATATAATTCTGAGTTATATATCGGTACAATCACACTAATTAAATCCTTTTTCACATTATCCATGCCTACACTCCCACCTTTCCGCACTAAATACAAAGCATATAGCAATATTCTGTTACTTTATTGTCTTCCAACGTACTTTTTATTGATTTCCACAGTTCAGAATTCACTGCGCCTATTATTCCGGCATTTTTCTGTTTCCGGCATGCCTCTGATATCTTATATACTGGTTTCCCCATAAATTCATTATCTGTATCAATCTCATCTGATACAATAAATCCATCATATTCAATCCCATTAACACGAAATTTTTCAGCAAGTGATTTTCCATAATATCCAGTCCCCCATATATATACATGCTGATAATTTCTTATGAAATTCCTTAACCCTGCTGATAAATAATTCTCACTGTAAAACTGCTTATATGCCTCAAATATATCCTCAATGTATTTTTTCAAAGACTCATCGCTTTCTTCAATAAGTTTTTGCGCTTTCTTCATAAATTCAGTTACCTGCAAGTTATCACTGTAACGAAACGCAATAAACAGGTAATACAATACTTTATCATTCATGATTTTGCTAAATATCTTTTTAGTATATTCATCATATTCATGTATGAACCTTATCATTTTAGCATAATGTAGAATTACCTTTTCAATATCGCTATTCAATGTGTCAACACACCATGAACCCTTATGATTATGCCTATATACCGACATGATTCTATCGAAATAATAGACCTTTCCTTTGGCTATGCTGTATAATTGCATAGGAATATCGCCAACGCCGCATTCCATAAAAAAGTGTTCCATATTCTTAATATCAGCCCGCATTATAATACTTGCCGATGGTATATTACCATTATATTGCATAATCAATTCTTCAGGACTGATTTCCTTCTCTGACAAGTATGGATTCATAGCCTCTAAAGCATCCTTCTTATAATCCATTAACAATGCATTATGTGCTGTCATAAAATAATCAGGATGCCTTTCCATCCAGTCTATCTGAATCCTTAACTTATTATTATCAATCCAAAAATCATCTCCCTCGCATATCGCAATATACCTTCCCCGACATTTTTTCAAAATATCCATAGTTATTGATGAAAGGCCTCTCTTTTTGCACTGATTTTCTGATTCATAAATTACTCGAAACAAATCAGGATATTTTTTTTCATATTCTTGAATAATTTGCGGAGTATTATCCGTGGACGCGTCATCATGCACTATTGCTTCATATTTGAATTCAACATTCTGATGAATGATACCTTCTAGTGTATCCCTAATATAACTTTCATGATTATACGTAATGCATACAACAGAAACCAGCACGTCATCCATTTTTCTTCTCCCCTATCTCCATCTGTTCAAGCTCATTCAATAGTAGCACTTCATCCAATCAGCACTCTTTTCCCCTCAAACGCAAAACCATATTTCCTTATCCGCCCAGCCGCAATCCCTTTGCTTAACAGGGTCTCCTCATAGCGTTTCTCTTCTATCTGGTTAAGCGCCGCTTGTACAGTGTCCTCAAGGGATGAGTCCTTTCGTGGATTATATACTTTAAATTCTATGATAAATGCATCCATGTCTTCCTCTCTCGGCTCCAGCATGATATCATACCTTCCAAACCCGCTTTCACGGTTGGAAGTAATAATATACTTATTCTCAAGCTCCACCATCAACCCCAGCACGAAACCATGATAAAAGCGTTCAGGCTCTGCTTTCTCTGAAGGACGCTTTCCAGTATCAAAGCTGCTAAATGTCTCACATGCAACGCGGTTCATATATTCGTTCATAGCATCTAAATCACCTATAAGCAGCGCTTTTATGAAATCGTTATAATCTGAAATATTTCTGGAAAACCAACCGCGGATTATGCTTCTGAACATAATGTTTACCTCGCGGTTAGTCAGCATCAGTTCATATTCCGGATCCGTAACAGGATATCCAGAACCATATTCCCCATGACTTAACACCTTAAGATATCCGCTTGCCAGAAGCAGACTCCAGATGGCATTTTCATTATCGTCAAGCTGGTTATATACAATCTGTTCATCGATTATGGCGGAAATGGTCTCCCCGCGCATCAAGGCCTCGAATTCCAGTTTTATATTTCTATCCCCTTCCCGGATTAAGTTTCCCACAAGGCTGTTGGCACTTGTGTTTGCCCAATATGCCGACAGTTTCCCTGTATCCAGAAAATTCAATATTGACCATGGATTATAAATATCTTTTATGCTGCCAAAAGTAAAACCATCATACCAGTTCTTCACATCCTGCTTTCTATCACCCATTCCGTACTCATCCAGTGCAGCAAACACTTCCCCTTCCGTAAAACCGAAAGATGTGCCGTATTCGCTGGAAGTCGTCGTTACTACTTTCAGATTATTCAAATCAGAAAAAATCGACTCCTTGCTCACCCTCGTAATCCCTGTCATAATGGCGCGTTCCAGCCACGGATTCGTCTTAAATGTCGAATTAAACATACTCCTGAAAAACGCCGTTATTTCCTTCCAGTATCCGCCCACATATGCTTCCTGCATCGGCGTGTCGTATTCGTCCAGCAGGATTATGACCTTCTTGCCGTAATAACGGCACAGATATTCTGACAACTGATTTAACGCCAGTGTCGCGTCCGTGTCTTCCATATCGATAGTCTTCCTGCAAAAAGAATCTTTTTCCTGTTCCGTCAGACAGTCCCCTTGAAGCAGGAATGCACATCTGGAATACTCACTGGCAATTAACTGACATATTTTCCTGCGCGTAACATAATAGTCGGCTTCTTTCAAATTGGCAAATGACAGGCTTATGACAGGATATGTCCCCTGCAGCGCACGGTACTTCTCTTCCTGCCAGATGGACAATCCTTCAAACAAATCCCCCCGCCCCGCATACCTTATGGAAAAAAACTGCTCCGCCATGCTCATATTAAGCGTCTTGCCAAACCGTCTCGGTCTGGTTATCAGAGTCACATCATCCCCGCTTTCCCACCATTCTTTCAAGAAATCGGTCTTATCTATATAGAAACATTCCCTCTCAATCACTTTACTGAAATCCTGAATCCCAATCCCTACTGTCCTTGCCATATGCTCCCCTTATTTTTTAAGATATAAGTTCTATATAAAATATAACACATTGCGGCATATTCCTCAACGTGCCTTATCCTTTTTCAGCCAATCAGCACTCTTTTCCCTTCAAACGCAAAACCATACTTCCTTATCCGCCCAGTCGCAATCCCTTTGCTTAGCAAGGTCTCCTCATAGCGTTTCTCTTCTATCTGGTTAAGCGCCGCTTGTACGGTATCCTCAAGGGATGAGTCCTTTCGTGGATTATATACTTTAAATTCTATGATAAATGCATCCATGTCTTCCTCTCTAGGTTCCAGCATGATATCATACCTTCCAAACCCACTTTCACGGTTGGAAGTAATAATATACTTATTCTCAAGCTCTACCATCAACCCCAGCACGAAACCATGGTAAAAGCGTTCAGGCTCTGCTTTCTCTGAAGGACGCTTTCCGGTATCAAAGCTGCTAAATGTCTCACATGCGACACGGTTCATATATTCGTTCATAGCATCTAAATCACCTATAAGCAGCGCTTTTACAAAGTCGTTGTAATAATCATTTTCATTACTTTCAAACCAGTCACGAATCATATCGGAAAACATAATCCGCACCTCTTTATTCGTTAATGCCAGCCAGTAATGATATTCCCCCGTCCTCTCTACAAATTCTGTATCAGCAACTTTCAGGTATCCGCCGGCAAGCAAGAAACTCCAGACTGCGCCTTTTTTCCCGGATAGCTGGTTATATACAATCTGTTCGTCGATTACAGTTGAGATTGTTTCCCCACGCATTAATGCCTCAAATCCTAATTTTATATTCTTATTTCCCTCTCGGATTAGATTATCCACAAGACTATTGGAACTTGTGTTTGCCCAATATGCTGACAGTTTCCCTGTATCCAGAAAATTCAATATTGACCATGGATTATAAATATCTTTTATGCTGCCAAAAGTAAAACCATCATACCAGTTCTTCACATCCTGCTTTCTATCACCCATGCCGTATTCATCTAGCACGGCAAATACCTCTTCCTCCGTAAAGCCAAAGGATGCTCCGTATTCATCGGAAGTTGTTGTTACCACTTTCAGGTTATTCAAATCCGAAAAAATAGATTCTTTGCTAACTCTTGTTATTCCTGTCATAATGGCGCGTTCAAGCCACGGATTCGTCTTAAATGTCGAAGTAAAAAGACTTCTGAAAAATGCCGTTATTTCTTCCCAGTATCCACCCACATACGCTTCCTGCATCGGCGTATCGTATTCGTCCAGAAGAATTATTACTTTCTTTTTATAATATCTGGCAAGAAAATCTGACAATTTGTAAATTGAAAATGTTGCCACCACTTCCGGCATATCCATAGAAACACTCTTGAAAAACTTTTTATCTTCTTCTGTCAGCAAACCACTATCCAAAAGAAAATAATTCTTAATATACAAATCTGTAAGCATCTGGCATATCCGCTGCTTTGCCTGGGCATAGTTTCTCTCTTTCACCCCTGCAAAAGAAAGGCTTATGAGCGGATAAGCGCCCTGCAAAGCACGGTATTTCTCATTCTGCCAGATAGAGAGAGCCTCAAACAAATCCCCCCGCCCTTCATACTCCACTGAAAAGAAATGTTCCACCATGCTCATAGTCAAAGTTTTCCCAAATCGCCGGGGTCTTGTAATCAAGGTCACTTCATCCTGGTTTTCCCACCATTCTGATAAAAAACTTGTCTTATCCACATAAAAGTTTTTGCTTTCAATAATCTTGCCAAAATCCTGAATTCCAATTCCTACGGTTCTTGCCATATGCTTCTCCCTGTTTTGAGTTTGATTCATGACACCAAGCCCACATTGCACTGCTCATTACCATCGCATATATTATAGCATAAATTGGATTACTTCACAATTAGAACCATCTGTTCAAGCTCATTCAATATGTCATCAATATAAAAAATCTTCCCTTGATAATCCAAATCCTTCAGCTTTTCCACGATCTCATCATAGCAAACAGATGTAATAATTATTGCATCCTCTTTTATTTCTAATGAATCCGGTGAAACAATGCAATATCCCATATAGCTTTTTTCTTCTGTAAATTTAACGTCATAAACCTTTTCTATATTTACATTAGTATTTTTTAATACACTTAACATACACTTACAGGCATTACTAAAACCATATAATGACAAACAGTTAATACCGTTGCTTTCCATCCAAGTTCTCATCAACAATCCCAGATTATCTTTATTCAAAATCCTTTCGACAAGACTCATTTTTTTACTCTGCAATACATCATAAGGAAATTCTTTAAGCCTCGACAGATAGTCACCCTGCCACTTCCATACTTTAGGATTATTGAAGATAGGATTACGCATAACCTTGACAAATTCTTCATAAAAAGGATGATATGGATTTCTGATGTCATAAAACCACTCTATGACCCCATCCTGCACCTTATACGGGGTAAAAAATCTCAGCCTGATTTTATCAGGATTAAATTCTTTTAAACATCTCTCAACATACGCCGGCATTTCTCTAAAATTGCTCTCACAGACAACCGTTGCTATCTCAAAATGGTTTACTATATCTTTATCCCTAAGTTCCTGTATAAAATGCAGATTTTCAATAACATTGCTCATCGGCATATCAGTTCCTGACAGAAACTGGTATGTAGCCTCGTTAAAACTGTGTACAGTAATATATACTGTAAGATCATACTTTTCAAGGTTACTGATTTTCTCCCAATTCTTCCTATTAAATAAAGAACCATTGCTTTCCAACTCAATAGACAACTTCCTATCCGTATTAATTGTGCTTAATAATCTCATCGTCCTTGTACTGCAGAATATTTCACCTACTCCATTTGTCGAAACAGTGTCCAACTGGTCAATAAATTTATTAAGCTCATATTCAATTTTATCAATGCATTCCTTTTCGCTATCTTTTATCCTATAAGGCTCTTTCCTACAGAACTTGCACACATAATTGCATTGTTCCTCGTATGACAGGCTGCAAAACTTGGGATATTCCGGCACACTATATTCCACTAACATTGTATCCAAATTATTGTTGGCAAGAAATGGGCATTGCTGACAGTCACAAAAGCGATAGCTTCCATCCAGCATAGACTGACGAAACGCTTCCGCCTTTTCTCCATGCCACAACTCTTCAATGGAAGAATCCTGCAAATTGCCTAAATTATATCCCGTCCATCCACATACCCTAACTTCCCCCCCCCATATAGTTAATCCATATACTTTCCAAACCCATTTTACATACTTTCATAATCTCTCTGCCTCTCTCTCCACAATATTATATATAGTTTCTCCCACAGTATCTGTTATCTTTTCTTTTGCAGTTTCTTCACAAAATCCCACTTTTAAAAAATCCCTTATTCCAAACTTCCAGCCTGAAAAGTACTCCATCTTACAGTCACACATATCCAACACAACCAGTCCATTGGCTGTAAGCGGCAATAAATATGCCTTATCGCCAAGCAGACAATATCCCCAAAAAAGACGATATCTGTTTCTCCTGCTAAATTTATCTGGAAATTCCAATAGTTCACTTTCCCCTGTCAATGTATCTACAACTTGAATATCATCATTATCATCATTCGGAAGCAAAAAGACTTTATTCCCATGTGCTATTGCCCCCCAAAACCAGTATAGTATTCCATTTTTTTTACCCCTTTTAGATATCAGTTCCAACTCCTCTATCTTTCCATTAGGTTTTATACAAAGCAAAATTTCCTTCTCTGCCAATGTAACATATTTAATTCCATCATATATATCAATGGTAGCAAGTTTATACCCGTCATTCATTCTGTTCACACGACATTCAATTTGAGGTTTTATTTTTATCTCAAATATGTAAGGAGTGTTATAAACCACGCCATATATAATATCTCCCATATGGCACATCGAAATAACTCCATCGTTTTTTAAATCAAACTGTATTCCTGGCAGAAGGGTTTCCCATTTTATATAATCTGCCTTATTTTCCCTTATTGAATATACACATATTGAGCTATCCATCTGAAAAGGGAAGATATATATTTTTTCATCTATAAGAAATGCCTTAACTGAATAAATTTCCTTTTGAGCTTTGCTATATACTTGTCTGAGTTCATCGCTTTCAAGATCATACTCTATAATTTCATAGCCATCCCCATATGAAATAAGATATACTTTATCTTTATATTTCAGCATATTAGCAATTCTTTGCCCAATAAAGTCTATTTCTGACACACTTCTGACATATTCTATATGTTTATCTCCTAAATATAATTTATATAAGCTTCTATCCTGCCATGAAGACCACAAAATATATTCATCATTCACAATAACGCCGCATGCAGTTGAAAATAAAATTTCTTCTCCCTCATAATATATCATATAGATTCCCTCATATCGTTAAACTTTACTATTATGCCATAACCGCATCTTTAATTACGGCAACAATACGTTCTGCATTTTCCCATTCAAGACTGTCATACAGCGGAATAGTCAAAACCCGTTTCGCCAATTCCCGTGCATTTCTAATATCCACATCCCTGTATTTATTTCTGAAGCACACTTGATCTGCCGTCGTAGGATAAAAATACTTTCTGGCATATATATTATCTTTCTTTAATAGCTCATACACTTCATCTCTGCTTCTACCATACTCTTCTTCTACTAGAATTGGGAAGTATGTATAATTTTGTGTCGCATTACTATTTATATTAAATAAACGCACTCCTTTAATTTCTGAAAATTCATGTCTGTAATATTCATATCTTTCTTTCCTGCTTGTAAAATTGTCTTCTACATGCTTCAAATTGCATAAGCCCATAATCGCCGCAAATTCATTCATCTTTGCATTTGCTCCAATCCCTGTTACAAGCTCCTCGCCGCGTATGCCAAAGTTCTTTAAGTTATAAAGTTTTTCATATATTTTATGTTCCGAGAAAGCAGCTGCACCTCCTTCTATAGTATTAAAAGCCTTTGTTGCATGAAAACTAAAAATTGAAACATCGCCATAGCTGCCGATTCCTTTCCCTTTATACTTCTCACCAAAGGCATGCGCCGCATCATAAATAACTTTTAAGCCATATTTATCTGCAATCTCCTGTATTTTCTCTATATTGCAGACATTGCCATATACATGCACTGGTAAAATTGCCACAGTGGCTTCCGTTATTAAATCTTCAATCTTTGTTTCATCAATTGTCCCGTCATTTAATTTCACATCACAAAATATAGGTTTCAAACGGTTTCTTACAATTGCATGCGTAGTAGAGATAAAAGTAAAAGGCGTGGTTATAATCTCTGCCCCATCCGGGAAGTCAAATGCCTGAATCGCCAACTCCAAAGCCATATGCCCATTCACCATAAGCGATAATTCCGGAACATCAAGATATTCCTTCAATTCTTTCTCCAATTGCTGATGGTAAACTCCCATATTTGTAATCCAATGCGTATCCCATAGCGGCTTAATCGCTTCTATGTACTCCTCATATGGCGGCATAGATGAGCGCGTCACTAATACTTTATCATCCAACATGCTTGTCCCCTTTTATAATATATATAAAAAACCTATTATAGTTTGCAATAATAGGTCGTGGTTAAATAATATTCCTGCATCCATGCACCATTATTGCAATCCTTGCTTTTAAACATACATCAATAAAATATATGTCTATTTATATATCGGCATTTTGGCATAAAATATTAGATATGCTATCGGTAATATAAGGAAAGAAGACGGCAAATTACACTTTTGCCATGTCAGAGCAGCCTTAAAAGCTGTACCAGCTCATGCGGTTCATCTGTGTCCGATGCGGTCTGTCTGGTATCAAACTGCGAGAAACGGTTTGCTTTATAGAAATCCATCAGCTTTTCCTCATTCTCATAAATTCTACCAGTTCCGCTTCGCCTGTTATCTCTCTTGCAGCCACTGGCATATGAACAGGACGGTTCTTGGCAGATTCTTCAATCGCATTAACAAACATCTCCACCTGCTCCTTGCCGGAAATGACAAAATTTTTCGTGATACTTGAAGTTGCCATAAAAAACACCTCCTTTAGTTAGTAATGCTATAATCTGCCTGCAGATTATAGCATGGCTCATCTCCAAAAATTCATACTTTCCTATCTACATTTTATTATCTGATAGCAGTTAATGCAACAAAATTTTTATGACCTTTTTATAACCACTTTTTTCCACTTGCCAATCTTCCGATTCAGAGGTAAGATACGACGCCACGGAAGGAGGGATTGCATGCAAAGGAATCTGCACTGTACCAGCTCATAAAAGTCCGCATAAACGGCATCATGAATGGTATCACGAACAGCGACAGGGAATATCATAAGATCATCCGGAAGTCGGACGGGCATTCCGGCAGGCTAGAGCAGATGGTGCTGCCGGAGGAAGCCCGGCTACTGATCGACCGTTATGTCAGCGAATAGAACGCTCTTGATTCCCGGTATGGAACGCTCGCCTACTTGCTCGGTTTCTCAGACTGCAAGGCGATGTTCCTTGGGCGAAAGAACCACCACACTATCTCTTATTACTTCGGCAGAATAGCGTTCCTGCTAAAACAAAAGCGCCACTGAATTTACCATTAAAAAATTCCGTTTTTTAAAATTACATCAAATGACTATTTTCCAGGAATGAAAGACAAAAAAGAATCCTCCGCTGCAGCTCCATATTATTTTCCCATTATCTTTTTATCAATTCTCTCATACACTATTTGGCGAAACTACCGGCTTTCACTAAAAGGTTTATACTTTTTGCAAAAGAACCTCAGAACAGAAGTGTACCCACTCTTGAATGTAAAAACTGCCATAAAAGCATAAGAAAATAATGTATCTTTCAGACCTGCGTAGTGCCGAGAATTCCGTATTTTCGGGCTTTATTAGTTTTCCGCAACTTTATACGCCGAAATCTGAGACACTTTTAGGTGCCAAAACTATTAGTTCCAACTTTTAATGAGTAGTGAAGTAACATCTTTTAGTAAAAACCCTCTACCACTTTACGATATAAGGAGACTCGTCGTGAAACTCTTAAACAATCTCACTCACATTTATATTTAATTTATTACATATTATATTTCTACTAACGGAAAAATATATGGCAAAATTTCATGTAAATCTACCATTTTTTCCATATAATACCGCCAAACTTTTCTATCCATTCCCATTATTTTATGTGGATTTACTACCAATGTTTTAACTCCGCTCTCATATGCCCAAACATCATTATCAGAATTACCGACAAATAGACACTCTGTTGGAGAAATTCTATTTTCATCAACAATCCTTTTTATATATTTAGCTTTACCCTCAAAATCAAATTTTGTTCCCTTTATCAAATTCAATTTTTGATTTCTATCGTATAAAAAATGATTACAAGATATACCATCAAATAAACTCTTCTCATCTCCAAAAACATTTTCTATAATAGTATCAATTGATCCTGAACATATATAAACTTTAACTCCTCTTTCCTTCATTTTCTTTATAACACTAATTGTTCCATCAATTAATGTAATCTGTCGAGAAATTTTTTCGACATCAGAAACAGTTAATCCCTTCTCAATAAAATATCCAGCCGTTATGTCACACCATTCTTGATGCGAAAGCTCCTGATTTACATATTTCTTATAAAACCTTCCACAATCATCTAGGCTATATCCTAAATATAACCAGATTAATTGCCATGATGTATAGTTATTTTCTGTTTTTGTGAGTGTTCCGTCAAAATCAAATACTACTACCTTAGTATCAGTCATAGGATAGAACCTTTCCCTTATACTTTTTATATTTTTAATCATATATTCATTAATATTTTTATAACATATAGCTTCGCCACACCTTAATCTTTTCAATTCCTTCATATCATAAATGAAACCTTCACAAATATACCTTTTTAACAACCTCATAAATTTTCATGGGACAAATATCTACTTAATATTTTTTCTTGTACTTATTAACCTGCGCTCCAGTAAATTTATACCAAGGCAATGATATAACTTTACTGGAGCGCAGGCTACATAAAAACGGAACGCAACCATGACTCATCCAAATACAACGGTCTTTTCAAACTGTGGATACTCAGAAAAAACTTATATCTCCTTTACCTTGCAACTTCATCTATCGTTTCGTTAAAAGAAGTAATAGATATGTTAAGCATCAACAACACAAGATGCTAGATACTAGTTGCTTTATGGTACTCCTTTCTCTATATTTCATATATCACTCTTAATGATTACAATGCATTTAAAGGAAATTCATATTTTTTCTGCGCTAAATCATCTTGCCCCTTTGAATTAATACCTAAATTAGTATACTTAACCTTTCCTATTTTATCGAAATCAACCACCCCTATAACATTAGAATTGCCACAAGCTCCCGCACTACCTATGCCAATAATGTAATATACATAGTCTTGCTCCTCAGAATCTTCTACCGATGGAATTGTAATTTTAGTAAATTGATTTTCATGATTATGACCATGTATCACTAATTTAATACGATATTTTTTTATAAATTCCTGTACTCTTCCGCTGTCAAGTAATACACTATATGAATGATTCTTTTCTACTTCTTCTTGATACCAAGCAGGCATAATATGGTGATGCAACACCAATATCCTATATGAATACACTTCTTCGTTATCTTTCAATTCCATTTGCGTTGATAAATAATTTAATTGTTTATATCCTACAAAACCCTGTCCCACAAAAGCTTTATCTTCCTGTTGTAACACATTACTATCTAATCCAATTATTTCTATTGGCAAGTTATTTCGAAGCAATATTCGTCTTGATGCACATAAAAATTCTTCTTTAGGACGTATTTCAAAAATACTATTATAAAAATTTATATAGTTTGCTTGCGCTTGCTTTGAAGCAACTTCTACCTTTTTATTTTCTACAAATTCTCCACTTCTATCTTTTTCAAATGCAATATCGTGATTTCCTGGTACAATCAATATTTGATTTCTCTTTATGTCATAACTTTCCATTAACTCCATTATAAACTGTTCAGCGTAGGAAAATTCCTTCTCATCTGCACACCACGTAAAGTCACCAGATATTATCACTCCGCTAATTGGTTTTTCATCTTTCTTCAATGCTTTTTTTAAACAATCTATTAACTTAATTTTATCTGGATTATCGCCTAATCCAAACGCATGTTTTTGAGCAATTTCAGTAAAATGTAAATCTGATAAAATTAGGATTCTATTACCTAATGTTTTGAAATAACTTTTAGATATATTTTCCATCATTGTGCTAAACAGATTCATATCAACATTGGTATCTGCATTACGCATATTGCGTAAAAACCACATTGTTCGTTTTTGAATCACAAATAAATCTGGATCAGAAGCTCTTGAACCTGCAAAGGATGACAACGAAAATTTCTTTTTATGTTCTTCATCTATTAAATCATCTGCCAAATATGTATATTTCTTACAAAAATCATCCTTATTCGTTAAATGAATATCCGAAAACCTAAACCATGCTCTAACAGGATAATTTTTATAATATTCAGGGAAATTCTCATCAGGACACTGTAATTGCAATCCATTTTCTCTAAAGAAAATTTCTTCACATACTGCCCGATAAAAAATTTCTTTCTTAGAATGAAACAAATAAATTTTTACTGCTTCTTTATTATTAGTCAATTCTTGCTTAACTTTTTCCAACTGTTTCTGTGGAAGATTTTCATAATCCTTTGACCACCATCCCCACCATACTGTCTTTTTTTCTTTTAAAATATCTAAATGAGCTTCAATTGTAGCATCTGTTCCCTTATCCTTAAACTTTAGTACAATAGCTGATATTTCATTTTCAACCTTGGTTCCTTTTGTATTTTTCCCCATTTTCTTTCTCCCTATTTATCATCAATATCTATCAAATATTTAAATCCGCTGCCACCTTTCCAATCGACACTTTGACTTATTCCTCCAGACTCACCAGCTACAACACCTTTTAAACGTGGTAAACAAAACTCTTCACATTGTATTCCTTTTTCAATACCAATCCAACGTCTCTTCATTTTCATTGCAACAGCCGCTGTAGTACCCGAACCCAAAAAAGCATCCAACACAATATCTTCCTCGTTAGTTGCTATCGTCAAAATCAATTGTATAAACTTTTCAGGTTTAGGAACATAAAAAAACTCTTGATGATTAAAAGCACATACCTCTAATCTAGCCTCCTGATTGCTTCCAACCATATCGCTTGTCCATAATGACGTTGGTGGTAAAATACTATTTTCACTAGCAAAACGTTTTCTACATGGATATTCATCTCCTAACTTACCAAACCAAAGCTGATTATTTAGAAATAATTGTCTATATTCATCTGCATCTACTGACCACTGTCTACCATATGGAGGATAAAGTTCTTTTCCTGATGGAGTAGTAATTTTATATTGAAACCTAGTTCCATCTTTTTCTGAATGTTGCTTTAACATGCTATCGGGAATCCATTCCTGATCTTCATCTTTTACAAAATAATTTTTTAGATACCCTATTGAAACTTCATTGATACAACATTTATCAAGATTTTTACTATAAATCAAAACATAATCTTGCATATGAACCACTTTTCGCCTTTTATAATTTCGTGGTGCATCATTTTTCTGTCTTACAATCATTGCTATAAATTTATCTCTTCCCCACAAGTTGTCACAAAGTACCTTTAAATAGTGACATTCTTCATCGTCTATTGATATCCAGATAGTTCCTTCATCACATAAAAATTCCCATAATAACTCCAAACGCGGTTTCATCATTGTCAACCAATCATCATGAGATAATGAATCCTCAAAATATTCAAATTCATTGCAAGTATTATATGGTGGATCAATATAGATACATTTGATAGAGTTCTTATATGACTCATGAAGTTTCGTTAATACTTTTAGATTTTCTCCATGTATTAATAAATTGTCATTAGGATTTCCGATTAGCTCCTTCTCTACCAGACCATACGTTTGTTCTGTGGTAACACCACCTACTAAATCCATCTGCTTACCCTTTCTGCAAATATCCTTCCTATAACAGAATATGCAATCCTCCGTATTAGTTGCTACAAAAAATCAATACATCACAGTATATATGATAACATAAACCTAAAAAAAACTCAATTCATTTCCATAAAAAACCTTCAACATTATATCTTATCGCGTAACGATCTCGTCAGATCTGTTTATTTACAGCACTACTCGTACCAAAATGTAGTATTTTAAAGCATTTGAACCATTACGAAACGATTTAGGATGTCCGAATACACATGGCATTGAAGGTATTTTACCTGTTACCCAAGATTTTTCGTTTCCTCACTCGTAGTAAAACCATAACACCCCACCGTCCCCAAATCCATGATTTGCCCTGAAAAGTAACCAAATCATATGATTTTCTTAATTAAATAATTGCTTTTATCAGAACACTCTGTTTCAAATTCAAATCCATAATGCTCATAAAAAGAAATAGCTTTTTGATTTGACTTATGAACTTCCAAACGAATATATTCCATATTGTTTTTAGTTGCTTCCACTATACATCTATTCATCAATTCACTTCCAATATGTTTTCTTTGCATATTCTCAAGAACTGCTATCATAGAAATATATGCAATTTTGCTCACATAATCATTAGCATATATAGCTACATATCCGACCGGCATATTTTTATCATAAGCCGCAATAAAAACGGCATTTTTATCTATTTTATTAAAAACATCTTCTATATTGCTTAGTCTCAACATCCCAACAGAAAATGCAGTATTACATACTTCTATTATTTTTCTTTTTTCCATTCTATCTTGAACTATAACGACTTCCATGCTTTATTTGCGCCTCATCTTTTTCAGATACTATATCAATTCTTGTAATATTTTTATATAAAATCCATGTATTAATCCCGAACATATCTCACTTGGGCTGGTTTAATAATAAAATCACTGTTAAACGCCATAGTATAAGCCCCCGCATATTTAAACGAAAGAATGTCTCCCAGTCTAATTTCCGATGCATTATCAAGCCGTGCAAATCTATCATTTTCCATACAGGTACACCCACCCAGAATCTGCTTTTCTATTCTGTCTCTGCTTTCAAGTTCTTCTTCGCTAATATTTTGCAAAACATATGGCTGGTTTCTATTCACCATAAACGGATTAACATGAAGAAACGTTCCGTCGAGCGTTATTACCTTAACACCTCGTATATCCCTTACGGAAAGTACCGAGGTTTCATATGTCACACATGATGCAATTACCGCAGCACCCGGTTCAAGAATCAAAATTGTATTTTGGGGAGAAATCGATTTTTTAAGCTCTGACGTTATAGCATCTGCATACTGCTCCATTGTGGGTTTTCCATGAATGACCTGCCCGCCAAAATATCCTCCACCAATATCAACATATTTAAGCTTAAGGTTATGCTGTTTTACGAGTTTTGATACCTGTGCCGCTAAAGCCCTAAACACCCCAACACTTCTTGTTTTGGTACTTGTATGCATATGAAGTCCGGAAAGCTCTATTCCAGAAGTTCTCAACATACTAACAGCACGTGCAAAATCTCCATTTTCACAGCATATCCCAAAACGACTTACTTCCTCTTGTGCCGTTGTCTCACCCGGACACTCCGCCTCAAGATTAAAATTGACACGAATCCCTATTCTTGATTCTAAAACTTCCCTCTTTATAAGATTTGCGCTCTTCATACATATGTCGCACAGTTCTGCAACTTCCGAAAGATTGTCAAGATTTATATATGCTCCCTCTTCCAAAGCCTTTTTTAACATATCTTTTTTGCATGGTCCATTGAAAATAGTACGTTGCGCATCAAATCCCATTTCCCTGCCATATTTGTATTCATCAGGTGAAACCGTTTCAATATACCAGTCAAGTTTTTCATAGGCATATCTCATAAGTCCAGCATCGTGATTTGTCTTAACGGAATATCCATATTTGACATTTCCCTGCCACTTCGTCTCAAAGGCATTCATTATATCAAAGCAGTTTTTTTCAAATGTATTAAGATGTATGGTATAGCATGGCGTTATCATATTTGTTCCCCTGTTATATCTATCAAACGTATATCCTTTTGTATAATCTTATCATACTCCCTTATAACAAGTTCGTCTGTGCCATCTTCTTGGCATATCCATTTAATAATTGCCTTGGGCAGATTCACTCCTGCAAAATGACTAAATGGATAGCCTCCACCAAATCTTGCGTTAAGCTCAAGCACATATGGGGTATTGTCCACAACAAAAACATCCATATCTAAATTTCCAATATGCCCTAATGTCATTCCAAGTCTCGTTCCAACCTCTTCTATTAAATTTGCCCTAACTACCATAGCACAGTCAGTCTCACCAGAACGCATCGCGAGCTTTTTACGCACCACTGTCAGCCTATGTACCCCTTTTAAATCATTTATTACATCAAGCCCATACTCCTGACCATTTAATTTTTCTTGAAACAATACGCAAACCTCTGCATCTTCTTCTGATAAATACTTAAGATATGACTCAAAAATCTCTTTTTTAACTTTAGCTGCAAGCACTTCAAGTTCTTGTTCATTGTTAGCCTGAAATACAGCTATGGAACCCATTCCCCATCTTGGCTTAATCATAATCGGATATAACAACTTTCCATCTTTTATTGCCATTTTTGCATCTGCAAGGGATTTATAGGTTTGTGGGGCATTAAACCCATTATTTATACAAAATTCATATGTTTTCCATTTATCATTGCATATATCTATTACTTCTGGTTCAGATACAATAACTGTAACCCCAATTTCGGTGAACTCTTCCTTATGTTCTGCAAGCACCTTCAAATCAACATCAAACAATGGCACAATCACTTTTATCTCATTTGCCAAGCAGTATTCCTTCAAAAATGGAATATAATTATTATCATATATAAGCGGTGTCACTACATGCCTATCTGCATAATAAAATGCCGATGATAACGCTGAGCTGTTTCCTGTGTGTACAAGACCATTTCCACCAAGCGCACGCTTAAAAAATTCAACAAGATATCCTCGTCTTCCTGCCGATGTAAGCAATATGTTCATAGATTTGCCCTCGTTTCCTATTCCCTGCATTTTCCATCAAAATTCCAATAAGAATAGTGCATCTGCCAATTTTTCAACATTTTTTCTTTATATAATAATGCCATTAACTCCCCTATATTTCAAGGGGAGCTAATGGTAAAGTTCACTTCTATATTAAATCTTGCCTTATCTTAATTTAACATCAACTGTAGCTGTCTTTGTAGCGCCACCAACAGTTTCATATGTAACCGTAGCTGTTCTAACTGTATCTGTCGGATATTCGTCAATATAATACTGCATATAGGCATTATCAAAAGTTATAAGCCCATCAGTATCAGTTGCACTTCCCCATAAGTTTCCTGATGCATTATATCCATCACTTGCACTTCCTTGATAATCCATTGTTATACTCGTGATAGATGCTATTGCGTCATCGCCAACAGCTTTTACATAATTAATGGTTCCAACTGCATTACCAGTTGAGAACGAAGGTGTTTTAACAACTTCCTTTAATCTTACATCAACTGTTGTTGTTTTTGTTTCACCATTAGCTGTTACATAAGTAACAGTAGCTTCTCTAACCTCATCATCTGGATAATCTGCAATATAATAATTTATATATGCATTATCAAAGGTTATCAGTCCGTTGCTATCAGTCGCTGCATCCCATGCCCCTCTTAAAAGATTATATCCATCAGAGCCAGCTCCACGATATACCATAGTAATACTCGTTATAGAAGCAACCGCATCATTACCGGTACCAGCTTTATATTTAATTGTACCAATAGCAGAACCAGTCTTAAATACAGGGTTAGG
The DNA here is from genome assembly GCA_023664865.1 of Butyrivibrio sp. Classification (GTDB taxonomy): domain Bacteria; phylum Bacillota; class Clostridia; order Lachnospirales; family Lachnospiraceae; genus UBA3282. Next base: position 60,385 of record JAMPEU010000005.1, read on the forward strand.
ATTTTTATATAATGCGCCTGTACCTGTTTCTGCTACTGCACCATCAGGTGCATTAGCGCTATCATAGATGGCGGTAATTCTGATGCCTTTTGTAAGCTTAGTCCAGTCTGCCTTTGCATTCATGGTTCCACCAAGAGTGAAAGCCGTGATTCCTTTGCCGCCTGTTGCAAGACCAGTTAAGTTAAATTTATCTGCTACATTATTAGTTGTTGTTGAGTTTAAATCTATTTTACCGCTATAAACAGCCTTCTCAAGCAGAAAATCAACATCATTTTCCCCTGCTATCAACGATATTTCTTTACCTGTTGCCGCAGCCATCGTCACGTCAGCCAAAGCCGCCGGACCGGTAGTTTCATCTGCTGAATTTCCGCCAATCTTTATTTCTGTTGTATCTGCCGGAACAAGAGTCAGATTAACAGCATAGTCATCTGCTGATGCACTTGTTACAGCAGCTGCTGAATCAACAAAATTAATCTTATCTTCATTTAAGTCTTCAACCTCAAGAGTAACAGTGATAACCTTATTCTTTGTACTCTTGTTAATAATACCGTAGTTTTTGGATATAATCTGATCCTGAACAATATCCGAAGCTGCTTTTTCTACATCCAAACCATTCGGGTTAAACGCTACCACATAAGTAGTAGGAACTACTACATTAGTAATGTCATATGCGTAAATCGGTGCATCTACAGTTCCACCAGTTTCAGCCGCCATGCTTGTCATTGACATTCCCAATGCCATTGATGCGCTTAACGCAAGCGCTAAGAATTTCTTTAAATTTCTCATTTTTTTTGCCTCCTTGCATAAAAATCTCATTAATAACTATTTTGATACAGATATCGTTACTTTAAATCCTACGCTGCTCACCTCCTCTAAATTCTCATCCACCATCGTATACATTACTACTGCATCATACTCACCGGCGGGAAGCTCCTTATCAAGCTTAAAATTTTGTATCTCCGTTCCTACCGGAAGCATCGGTGATGAATACAACAGCTCATTAGTAGTTTCTTCATACACATCAAAATATAGTGTATATAAATTGCTTTCTACATTGGCTATATAAGCATTCGGCGCCGTTGATTTACCGTCGTCAAATGTCCATGCTGTTGTCATTTTACATTCAAACATTCCTTCGCTGACCTTCTCGGTCATCTCGTCCATAATATCTTCTACATTATCATTATCTACAAACCCTCTGTCTAAGATGCCGGAATTAGAAGTATTTCCTGAATTCTGTACCGGTTCTTCCTTCTGCTTGGTTAAAAGGATAACTATGCAAACAATCAGTGCCGCTATTAATACGACAAGAGCAGCAATTATTATAATCACATTTTTGTTTTTCTTTTCCGTATTTTCTTTCTGTTTAGACATAAGCTAAACTCCTCTCTATGTAACAGCATTATAAGCATCTTTTAGTTCATTGATTTCTCAATATACAAAAAGTCCCTGCACTCGGCAACGACTCTGAATATCACACAATATTTCTGCCTCCATGCAATCTTATCCTAACTATTCTAAAATCTTATTATATTTATCGGTATATTTTTACAATACTTTAGGGTTATTTTTCTTTTCAAGTATTATTTTTTCAATATTATCTCCTAAAATTTATTAGGCATTTATTAAATGCCTAAACCCATTGATTTTATTAAATTTCGTTGATGATTTATAATAAATTTTCTCTCCACTTGTGATAAAATAGAAGTATCAAGCAAGCATATTTCCACACAAACAGAGGTGAAAATTTATACCTGTTAAATATAAATACTGCGGATTTCCTTAAAAGATGCTTTTTCAAGCTGGATAGACATATTGGTTGATAACGCACCTTATCTATTCCGGCTCCTTAATGGGCATTTTTGCATGCAGGAATTCAGTCCATCCGATTCCCTCCCATATTTTTTCTTCAAGTTATACTGGGAACTCAAGGATTTCTTTGGTTTTCCAAAATGACGGACTATACGGAACTCATTTATCAGATGACACTGAAAACTCAAAACCTATTACAAAAACAATCTGGAAGTTAGCCAATATTTCTGCTATATCGATAAATACATCACATTGTCTTTACTGACAATCTCAACTTTAAAAAGTGCTACCCATAACTTAGCTATCGACAAAAAGACAAATTCTCCCAATGAAGATAAATCCATCAGTGACATTTCCATACTAGTTTCCGTCCTCTCCAGCTTCTTTAATTTTTTATTTTCTTGCATCTTCTGAATTTATATAATCCATCATATGAAAGAAGTAGTAGTTCGGCCAAAAATCAAATATTTGCTCCTTCTTCATTGTATCATCCGGTTCTCTGGTATATTTTTTAAGAATTTCACTTATATCAGCCCTTAATGGAATGCGCAAATTATGCCTAAAAGTACGTCTTTCATTAAAGAAATATTCTTCTGATATATTGCCATACATACAAATAATGCAATCTGCTATCAAAACAATCGTTTCCTCATCAGATATTCCCCAGACCTTTGCAATCCCGGCTGCATATTCTGTAAACTTTTCATTAAGTTTCAATTCATAATTATCCCGTTTTTTCTTATCCTTACCGTCATCAATATTTTCCTCATCTTCACTTATAAATTCAATTCTGCATACAATATTGCAAAAAATAAGCATAAACAGGTAAAAATTAATTGAAGGCATTAGCATATCCTTTATTTTTTTCTCATTTGTTTTAGTCAATTTCCACAGAAAATCTCTCTTCTTATAAAAAGAATTGCATTTCTTATAAAAAGTATCATATATTGTCTCAAATAGGCAAGAAACTGCAATTCCCTTCTTGATTTTATTTATCATATCCAGATAATCAATTAAAAACAACGCTTCAATACGTTTACTTGTCTTATGACTACCCATTTTGTTATTATTTAATACAATCCCATAATGCAATATTATACTGTCAATAGATACAAAATAATCTTGACTTGTATTACAGCTCAAACTACTGTGTTTGCGTTTTCTTATCATATTAACTTGAAGCATTCTATTCTTTTGTATAAAATCCCTAAGTATCTCTGCCTTAATAGCTATTGGATTATTTGTCACAAATGCTTTGACAAAGATATATGGAAATTTAGTCTGTCCTGATACCAGTCCCCGAAGTTCCCGCACTCCCTTTGCCCTCTGTATCGCAAAATTAGGATTATATCTTGCCAACTGTAATAATTCCCCTTTATCGCACTTAAGTTCAAGAACCCATCTCTGTTCCTCGCGCGGTCTTACATTTTTTTCATCCATTCCATATTCTTCCAGAACTAGCGCCTTAAAAGGAAACACGTTCATCATACGTCTATATGGAAACATCACAGTGTTTATTGCTTTTGTTTTACAATTATAACACTCATATTCATAGCCATATTCACCTGACTCATCATTTTTATGATGATGTTCAATATTTTTACGACGGAACATTGGCATTTTGCATTTATCACAAATAAAGAAGTTGCCTTTACCCGTTATCTCAAAATAAACACGCCCCCATTCCTGAGCATCATCGCACAGTCTAAACAAATACGAAATCGGGTTATCCGTAAAAACACTCTGATAACGATCATAATTCTTCTCATCCTGAAAATGATGTTTCAGTGTATGATTGTATATTACCAAAGCCGACAATTCAATTATCATGCGTTTCGCCGGCTCCATACTGAATATTTTCCCATTATCATAATAATAGCATAATAATATAATCGCAGAATATGTACCATGATCCTCTACATTCAATCGCCGGATAATCTCACTGTTATCTACAGTCTCAAACAACAGGCTGCGGCTTAACAGACTCTTTATCTTTGGGATTCCATCCAACATTCCCATGAACATACTTGACTGTGGCAGAAAATCCTGCATAGTTTTCAGTTTACGCTTCATATAGGCAACAGTATATCCTATATCATGGACTAAAGATGATACTATAGCCGTAGAAAAAATTATATAATGATAACACCATTCTTCTATATCTGAAAAGGACTCCTTCAATACTTTTCTACATCTGTAAGGTAATACCTTCTGCTGTTCTGCCACACTTTCTGTCATACGGTTTGCAACAGCATTTTTTCTCTGCTTATATATTTCCATGCAGTCCCGCCACATTCCCTTGTCATCAAGCAACTTAAACATTTCATACATGTTGCGCATCTGATGCATGTAATGATCCCTATAATAACTGTAATCATGTTTATCCTGAACATATTCCAAATGCATCATCCATTCAAAATTGAAAAATGCCGGACGAAACAGTTCTTGCATCCCATCTATATCCACGTATTGAACCAAGAATTTGTCCGTTGCCTGCTCCAGCAGATTTATTTCTTCAAAACTTTTATCGTTTCCATAATGATACACTTTATCCATTGTCTGAAAGATTTCAGATACTTCTTGTAAATTAACCCCATAGTGACCTCCGTCGCCAAAAAGTCTCATGACATATTCTGCTACAGCCGGATCTATTCCTGTTTCACTATTTTTGAAATATTTGTGGATGAAGCTATCGAAATCATTAAAATATGTACGCATATTTTCGTCACTAATTTCCACTGTATTTTTATGATTAATTTTCATTATTACAATCCATTCTTTCGTTTCTATTTGAAGTTATCTCTAATTACATTCTTTAGATTTCTTTAATAACCTTACTTATATCTTGCTCAAATCCTTCTTCCTTGCGTGTACGACAAAATTTATGGTATGATGCGGAATTTTCATTCAAATATAAGCTTCCCTTTAATGCATTGTCTAATTTCAACCAGTTTCGATAGTCTTTCTTTTGATTATCCTCCAGAGCTTTAAATTCTTCTATTGAAACTGCATTTAATATAATATTAATCGACGCAAATGATTTATATTTAGCATTATCAGCTATCAATTTTTTAATATTATTCTTTGTCAGTGTCGTATGTCCTATATCTTCAGTAGTCACTGCATAATAATGAAGCTTCAGCTTATCCTCTTTTTGGGCATTTTTTCGCAAAAGTTCCAGCAAAATATCAGAGTATTCGTCATATCCAGGCGGCATATCTACTACTATATCAGTATATGTGCCTGCCGCTTCATCATTTACAGAACCAATTTTCAAAATATTACGGATTATCGTATCCATTCTCCATCTATATACGCCTGCCGGAATCTTTCCTTCCTTATAGCGAAACCAATCTTTGCTCTCCGCGGATGTCGAAGAAAGCATAAAATCTATATATCCGTTAATATAATATGGTTGTTTCAGACCTAACTTACTGTTAAGCTTTCTTTGACCAGAATCTTCATCTGACTCTTTCGGTGAACCTTCCTCTGCTTTTCCTATTGTTGTGTAAGAACAAGAATGACATATGACATCCTGAATAGAGTATTTTGAGCTGTCTCTAAGATAATCGCTAAGTGTTATGTGATTTTCAAAATCATTGGGAATTGCAAGACTATGATATTGCCCAACACCCTCTTCTACTTTTGCTCTTCGTGAATAATCCTGCACGTCCTTTTCTATTTCACCAATCTTAGGCATTCTTTCATTTTTACTATTGCCAGTTTCTTCTGCACTATCCCTTTCAAACAATAACTTTTTCATAGCCGAACCTTTAAAATCAGCATCAATAAACAAAACCTTCGCTCTCTTGTCATCTATCCCTTCATTGAACGCTATCTGAATCGCTTTAAAAAGGGCGCATGTGCTTTTACCGCATCCGCCCTTCATTGAATGTATAATGTGTACATTTACTTCCTTTTTGTTATCTGCCACTACAAACCTCCTCTATTTATCCATTAGCAATCTACTGTTCATATACAAATATCCGTCGGTATAATTAAGCCCTATACAATAAGTACAGATACTCTGATATGTCCTATCCAAGTTATCTTCGGTCACTTCAGGACATACTTCACCGTGAAACGACGCTGAAAAATGGCTTCTCATATCAGATGTACCCCGCATTCTCATATCTGCCAGCTGCCTTAGCATCGAATATATTGTTTTTCTTACTTTAAATCTATTCCTGCTATTTAAGAAAGCATTATTCTTATTAATAATCTGTGTTTCATCCTGTTCTTCCTTAATTTGTCCTTCCACAGTATACCAGTGCGATGCTATCCAGTAAGCAAAAACCAAATCTCCCATATCATCCGAATTAGAAATCACCGAATGAATCAAGAGCCTCTCAAAGTAATTGTTCATGCAATACATCTCTTCCTCACCAAATGCATACCTCAAAATATCTTTTGCAATATACAGCATTGCCTTTTGCAAAGCGGGAAATTTATCCAGACTGATATTTCCTGATGATTCCAAGTTATATCGAATACTTACTTTTTCCTCAACAGAATGTATTGTATAATATAACACAAGGTACGATTCATTAAGGAAATATACGATATCTTTGGTTTTTCTAGTATCTCCTTCTCCAAACTTCCTTAATATAGCATCACAATATTCATTACTTATGCTTTTCAATAGTTTCCAGAATCTGATTGAAACATATGGTTCCTTCTCCGCATTATTGTCATTGTTAATAAACTTTCCATAGTCTTCGTTGAATTGCTCTTTATCCATCTTAGAAATTCTACATACAGTCAAAGGCAGGCCATCATAATACTCATCATTACATATCCCATTATTGTCCAAATTACATTCGCCTATATTCGCTCCATATCTTAAATAAAGATATATATCAGCCTTTTTCTCTGGAAGCACGACGAAATTCCTATATAATCTCTCATCAAATTCAAAATATGCAGACATATCACTATCAGGCATATTAATCCATTTACCGATACGATTATATATAGTCCGATAAATAGCAGCCTTATCTATAAATCGTTCACACCTCTGACTTCTCTTAAAATTCCATCTGCATGTCGTATCCGGACTTTTTTCTTCCACCTCTTTCTTAGACTGCGCCTGCCTATAAAAACAGTTTAGATCCAACAATAAAACAATCTGATAATTTTCCGTAAGCATCTGCAGATCATTCATGTCCATAAGATCGTATACTTCAGTGCCTGTATTGCTTCTAAAAAAGTATTCGCCCATCATAGGTTCATGCTGGAAAGAAATGCAATTTAATTTAGTGCCGGTTAATTCTTCCACCACTTCTTTTTCATCATCAGAATACTCCTTTAAACTTCCAAATACAGCAATATTTATTAATTTAGGGTTTACCTGATAAAGTTCTTTGTAGTTTCTCACCTTCTCCCATATCCTGATTATGGGAACTTCTGTACACTCATCTGACTGATTGAAAATTCTGGCATTGACAAATCCTTTTTCTACATCTGCCGTCTCACCTTTAACCTCATATACCATATTGCGACTATAAAGTCTCATTCTGCGACGGTTTTTCTTCTTAGCATCAAAAACAGACTTGATAATTTCACAATCTACGCTTTCCTGCGTCTCTTCGTTTCCCTGAGTTCTGATTCGTCTCTTCTTATCAGTCACCATATTGTCCATCTCATTACTCAAGCGTTTATCTATAAGCAATATTGGATGGTTGCTATATATATTATAACTGTTATCTTTTCTTATTTTTTCACAATTTATTAGATAAAGTTCTTCAACAACCTGACTATAAAGCAAACCTTTCTCGGTATTCCTATTCTGCCTGTCGAAAGCTATTTCCATAAATCCAATTAATGTGTCAAAGTATTGTTCCAGATGGTCTTCAAATGATTTTCCCATTACATCCTGTTCATCGTCAAACAGCGTTAAAGCTTCTTTAAACTTAATAAACTCTTCTCCGCTCATTAACTGCTCAAACCTGAGCATACGCTTTTCACGTTCTTCCTTTATGCATACAAAAGAAGCATCCTCCACATTATTTTGTGATTTGTCGGATACCTGCCCTGACTTATTTGATTTATATAGGTTTTCCACGTTTTTATCCATCTAATCACCCTTGGTATTTTACCTGATTATATCACAGATAACCTCTGTAAATCAATTCAGTTTTCATCACTATGTTTCCCTATATTTCTATTTTTGATAACTTATTTTGCACATTTTTATCTAGTAAAAATTAACTATAAAATCACACTTGCTTCTATAATTATATAGTAGCATAGACATTTTCTAATTGCAATAGTCGAGTTTTGCGTCAGATTTATTTCTTTTTCACAAAATACCAAAATATCTACTCCAAAATCTCCACATTCTGCATCATCACCGGCTTCCCTGTCTTCTGATACAGCTGTACTACGCTGCTTGCATCCCCATAATAGGCATCACTTATCTCGATAGCCCTGTTTAAGTCTGCAGTATCGTCGTAGATGCCCCAGCCTTCTTCCTTATATTGTATTAAAAGTTTCTCATACTCCGCCCAAAGCATAGGACGCATCGAAGATACTGTCGCCTGAATTAGCGGATGCGGCCTCCATAACAGTGCCACTTCATCCTGATGCTCTTTAAAAATGCCAAATACATACTGCATTTTTTTTAGCATATCTTCATTATGATGGAGCAGAGCATTAATGCTTGTATTATAAAAGATTACCTTCTTCCGGCTTCCATCCAGCTTTTCGATGATTTTCCGCCATTCCGCCGGTATCTCAAAATCTTCTTTTCCGGCACTTGCCACTTTATCATATTTAGGCGAGCCAAGACCTAATATTTTCTCTTCCCATATGCTTCTGGTATTTTCTCCGATTTCTTGCGCCAGTACGTTGATATATATTTGGCGCATCTTTTCAGATTGAACGATGACTTTATCAGCATTGAATACGCCCGGCACAGTACAGAAATGCTTAATGCCTTCCACTGCTTCCTTATTATCCGGCTCTATCTCCGCTAAAACAAAATATGGTATATACACCAGTTTATCCGTATACTGTTTTAAATTGTCCGAATAAAAAAACGGATGCACACTTGTGACAAAGTTACTTGCATCATATGGATTATGGATAAATATCACATCCGGTCGATGCTCCCCGAAGTCAAATTCATCATATTTCGTGATAGGAACATAAGGCGGATACAAATCCCCCTCATAATGGACTTCCCGTATACTACCGTCAGGGTTTTTGTCTAAATACGGAATCGGTATGACATATGCAGTACAGGCAGGATCTTCATCCGCTGCCTTCCATACGCTTTCTAAGCTGTCCCACATGCTTGCCTTATATGGAAGAAAAACAACCTCTTTCCGCACAGGCATATGATGGATTGCGTTTTCCGCCTTGATTAAGATTCCCTCGACAATCTTATATGCTTTCTTCGCTGAAATACTCTCTAACTCCTCATTAATTTGATAAATCTTCTCACAATACTGCTCCAGATAACCGACCGCTTCTGCCCCGATTTCAACTTCTATCAACTTCTCAATGGCCTCTCCCATCTGAATTGCAGCCTCCTGACAATCGACAAGCCCGGCCTGTACTGTCAGGTAGTCTTTTCGCTCTAGTTTGTCCCTGATTTCCTGATGGAGAATGCGAATACTTGTAATAATGTCTAATATCTGTTGTTTCTGAAAGTTACGCATAACTTATTTGCCTCTTTCTATTATTTATGTACAATTTACTATCAGGATTTACCCAATCAGCACTCTTTTCCCCTCAAACGCAAAACCATACTTTTTTAGCTGAGCTTATTATATCATAAAAAAAATAAATAGCCAAGCTTGGACATATATCCAAGCTTGACTATTATTAAACGCATTAGTGCAAGCTTTCTAAATCTGTGGGTAATTCAGCTATAGAAGACCATATGACTTTTAAGCCATGATTTTTCCAATATAATGTCTGTGCGTTGATTAAATAGTTAATAAAAATTTTTTCAAATGTATAGCAATTATTCGTATTATCTACCATTTCCGCAATACAAGCTGACAATTCCATCCCCTTATCTGTCTCCTTACGGAATATTGATGCAACAATATCATCCACCAGGAAAAAGATATATCTTTGCTGGGCTTTCAGATTCTCCTGATTTACATATTTTATTATCCTTCTAAAATTATAATCGGTTCCTGAAAAGCCTATAAAAATCAAGTTTGCCCGTGCAATGGCATAAGACTGCACTATGTTTGTCCAGCTATAATTTATCCTTTCCTCTTTATAATAGTCAGTTTCTGTTAAAATTACAGTTTCACTCATAGGTTCATCAGGATGTTCAAATACAGGAATCCGCCCATGGACATGATATATATTCCACTCTTTTGGCAAGCTCAAATCACGCAATTCATCACTTTTAACAATAGAATGGAGTTTGGATTCGGGGCATTTGCAGTTCTTTCTTAAATATTCTTCAAGCAAATTGTCATAATTATAGGTTATTACATTACGGATTATAGATGTTCTTCCTTTCTTCATTAACCTTGCAACAGCGCCTAAAGTGCTATTTCTCACTTCTTTACTGTTTATTGCTGTAACTTTTGACTTAAGAACGTCTTGAATAAAATAATTCATATACCAACTGACTTGTTTTTCCAGCCTGTCCTCATCAATACTTTCACCCAAGCCACTTATCATATTTTTTATAAAATTTCTTAAGTATTCCGCCGTTTCAAGCACATTAATTTTTTCAAATACTTTCCTATAGTCGCCATTTATTGACTGTTGAATCTTGGTAAAAAACTCACTGTCAAAAGAACCCGTGCCATAAATCTTGCTAATATCATCATAGTAGCTATCACCAAAAGAATTGATGGTGCTGCTGCCATCAATGGCCGCAGGGGTAACGGACGCATTATTGTTTTGATGCTTTTGAGCCATTTCTATCGATAGAAGCCGTGCAGTAATCTGGGCAATAAGCGCATACCAATCCGGCAAGCCTGCGGAAATACTAACCCCCGCCCCCAGACACATCATCCATTCTTCATGGCTTAAGGCTGCCCTTAACCCTTTTAATGCTTGTTGATTAGTAGTGTACATATTCGGCAATAATATATCTTCTGTTTTCATAATATTCACTCCTCGCAAAGACTTTTCCATTGCTTAAATACTTCATCTATTACATCATAGATTTTACCAGATGAATCTAATTCACAAGAACTATATAAATTTTTTAACGGCTGTATAGTCCAATCATCGTTATCAAAGCACAGATTTAAATACTTCTCAATTTCATTGCATATTGAGGCATATCTGGGTGCCGAATATAATTTCAGAATCTCATTTACCTGATTTATCATTCCGTCAACGTTTTTATACTCGAAACCTTGTTCTTTTCTCAATTCTGCCTTCGCTTTTACCTTCTCTGCTATCTCAGGAGTAATTTTCCCTTCTATTTTAAACATTACATTTAAATCCGCCCCTAACCTTAAAATATTCGCGATTGTCAACGGCAATGCACGGTCTATATCCCACATTTCATATATAAATGCCAATAAAAAATCTTCAAGTTTCATATCTATGCATGAAATAGCTCCACAATCTGCAAAGCTTTCTATCATAGAATTAATAATAGAATCTCTTATTTCATTGAAAGGATACTCGCATATGTATTCTTCATCATCTTGGTGGAGTGATATATCGTTAAACATGGAATCTAAATAACACTCAATAAATTTTTCTAATTTCGTATCATGCATGTCCGGGTTGGAATCCAAAAACACATAATTTTGTTTAAACGTTATATATGATCTAGACGCAAATTTAAGTTTTTCTGCCTTTTCAAAGTCATGGACATCTACAGACAATTCTTTATATCGTTTTTCAAAATATTTGCAAATTGCATTAATCACTTCTTTATCCAAGTCATATAAGATCTTATAAATTTGTCGCTGCAGACACTCATCTGTATTTGGGAACATTCTTAAAATCCCAATCATACTATTTGCGCTAAGTATGCCTTGCTGTATTATCTCAGAATAAAAAACCTCGCTGTCTTTAGATTGGGCATATTTTAAAAATTCATCATGCGTTGCTATAGCTTCTGCAATTTCTTCAACCGCTTTCTCCTTCAGCTTATTAAATTCATCTGACAAATATTCTGAAAAAGCTATTTGTTCATCCTTAGAAAGAATTTGAATTACTTTTTCCAACTCTTCCTTTCTCTCATCGCTAAATTCTGTTTCGACAATATCCCATGCTATTGCATAAGACAGGGCTGCAATCAAATGGGAGTAGCGTTCTCTTCTTCGGCGTTCGCCTATAAAATGCATGCATTCATGAAGCAGCCTGAATAATGTACCTTGTATATCGTACAAACTCATTTCCGGTATTTCAATAAATATAAGCTTATTTATCGAATCCGTGGGATTCCCAAAAGAGAATAAATCTATTGATTTAGTTTTATCACATCCTCCGCTTGTTACAATAAATGTAAAACTGTCTGACACTTTAAATTTCATTGTTATCTTTTCTAAAATGGCTGTATAAGCAAATATTAGTTTCGTCGCAGAACCTATTGAAGGGTGCGTCAATGTATTGCCTTCAATAAAAGGGCGGTCTGAACGCAGCAGGTCTGCAATAAGGATGCCAATATTATCCTTAAATATATTCAACGCATCTACAGCTTCCTGCTTTTGGCGCTTTGCATAATAAGGATCAGATGTTTCATCCTGAATATAAAAATCCATACTCTTAAACAAACATATAAACGCATTGCCCAAAACATGTACTACATCAAAACTATGTCCGGCATGGGCAATATTTAAAAAATTTTTCATAATCTGCTGCATGGCTTTAGAACTACGTATCGGCATACAATTTTGCATTATAAAATTATCATATGATTCAATAAATTTCTCAAAGTCGCCTTCATATGATTCTAAATCTCTTCTTTCTTCGCTGATTTGCAATGGAGCGTCATATGCACATCCTTTTACGCGAACAGATGTCCTGACGCTTGCTATATAGTGTTTAAAAAATTCAGTTCCGGGGTTCAAAATATGCCCGCCCGCATGTAGTAGTAAATATGATTGAAGATGACTCCCCGAAAGCACCAAGCAATCAGAATTGCCAAATGTTACATAAAAGCGTTCTTCTATTTCTTCCAAAAAGTTTTTTAACTCATTTGCATGCTGCGCAGCACTTTCTTCTTGGATCTCCTTTTTCAAATTTTCTTTTAAGGCATGAAAAAAATAGTTTGGAGCTATGCCTTCTCTTAAATTGATTCGAATTGTTACTTTTACGTCCTCGTCAAAACAGCCATCTATGAAATCAGAAAAATAAACTTTATCTAATCCACAAATGGAATAGCAATTAGAGACAATATTATTCCCTTGCTTAGAACTTACGCCTCTTAGCGCCTCTATGACATTAGAGGCTTTCTTTAAACTATCAGTCATGCACAGAATTACAAAATCAGAATATCCAATAGATGGGAAAACAGCGCAATGCAATTCCTGTAAATTGGCTTTTGTTCCCATTTTTTCTTTAATCGCATCCATGATGCCCTTCTGAAGAGATATTAAGTCCTTATTTTCTCTTACATATTTTTCAGAAAGGTTTACAACAGACATCGTAATATAATGAAACCGCTTTCTTGTTTCCAATTCACATTTGTCAAAATCATCTTGCGGCAATTTTCCCGCTTTTTCCCAAAAAGAATAATTAAATCCTTCTTTACTAAGTTCATCTCGATTAGGAGGCATTATTGCCCGTATTGTATATTGGTCGATAAATGGGAGATTCAAACTAATCTGAAGATTTCTATTATGTAATCCACGTGGCCTAAAGTCGTACCACTTATCCACGACATTAATATCTAAGCCATCATAATAACCAAGCATTTGATATTGATAGTCTTGAGTGTCGTCTATGTTAATCGACTGCATTCTCTTCTTTAGTGTAAATAATATGCCTTGAAAATTTTTGTCCATTGTGATTTTCCTTTTGCTTAATGTTTTTAAAATTAGTAGAAGGCATTCAAACATTAATAATAATGCTGAATGCCTTCTCTTTATCCTCTTTTCCTACACTCAAAAAAATTAGCATAATTGTGTGTAGTGTCCTTGTAGTGTCGCCTGTTCGAGGACTCCCTCAATCCCTCTTCGGGCGAGTGAAGGCTTCTGCTCTTGCCAGCCTTCGATATTGCGACACGATGTTGCCGCTCTGCCTGTGCCATTATCATTAAACCCCTCCGATTCTCCCTATTGACATATAAGCAAGCTGCCTTTAATTAATTTTAATAAAGCAGTTCCTAGATACCTGCTGTATATTATATGCAGATTCCCTTAATATTTTACTATTGGAAGTCTTATTAGTCAATAGGTTGTCCTATATTTTCAGAATGCCCATATTTGCTTTTAACATGAGCATATATATCGACTTGGCTGCCATTCGCTATTTAATTACATTATTCAGTTTACCGCGGACATCATTCCTGCCAAATCTTCCCGCAAATCACGTCTGCCGCCTGAAAGCGCAACCGCCTTTTTCATCTTATCAATTCCGCCCTGTTTATCTCCCAGTTTGTAAAGCGCAATCGCATATCCGCTCAAAGCATCCGCATTGCCTTCGTTCAGTTCCAATGCTTTCTCATTGTCTGCCCTACAGCATTCATAGTTACCGCACATATATTCCGCATAGGCTTTAACAACATACGCTTTTTCATTATCCGGCTCAAGCTCTGTGACGCGGTTTAAAATTATTGCAGCTTCTTGATAAATTCCCAGCCTAATAAGACCTTCAGCCTTTTCAAGCAGTCCTTCGGCATCTGCTATTTCCTGCTGCTTTTTCTTCATCTTTTTCAATTTCAGGTTGTATGCGCAGTATTGATTTTCGGAGTTTATGCTGCCATTCATGGTAAGCCGTGTATTGGGGCATCCGCCCAGGCATTTGCTGCCATAGACGCAGTTCTTGCAATCCCCGCCCAAGTCCTCTTTTTTGAAGTTCCTGCGCCATGCAAAAGCATCGTCATTTTCCCAAATATCCTTAAGCGAACTCTCCCGTATGGACTTCTTTTCAATAAATTCGTCCTCACGGATAGATGTGCAGCCGAGGATTCTACCGTCATGCAAGATTCCAAAGCCCCTGATTCCTGCATTGCAGCCATCCCACAAAGATATCATATCCGTTTCATAAGATATTCTTTTGATTTCCAATTCCTTTTGGGTATAATAACCTATGCAATCCGCCGGATATATCTTTATCCTGCCCTCTTTCGCCGTCTCATAGCAGAAATCTATAATATCCGTAATCCTTTCAGGTGCAAGGAGCCAGTCCGGCTTTTCCTTCAGATTCCCCATCGGAAGGCCTATCTGCACCTGCCAGGTCTTTACACCCATGCCGATTAGTTCTTCCTTTAGCTCGCCAAGAATATCTATGTTCTTATTTGTGATGGTTGTAACGGCTCCGCTTTTAATGCCAAGCTCATCCATATATTGAAAGCACTTCTTTGCATTGTCAAAGGCTCCTTTTCTGCGAATCTCATCGTGGATTTCCTTTGTTCCGTCAATGCTGACTGCAAGTGTTGCAATCCCGCTTTCTTTTAACCTTTCTGCCATAGTCCTGTCAAGCAGCAGCCCATTGGTAATCATGTTCACGGCAACGCCTTGCGTGGACAGCCTTTTTACAAGCTTAGTAATATCTTTTCTGGTAAGCGGTTCGCCTCCGGATAATGTAATCCATCTAAGCCCTAATCCTGCAATCTGGTCGCATAAATCCAATGCTTCTTCCGTAGTCAGTTCACCCTCCAAGGGTTCTGCGCAGGAAGAACCACAGTGTCCGCACCTCATATTACAGCCCATAGTTACTTCCCATACACAAGTAATCGGCTGATATCTCATAAGTTTCCTCCTTTTAAACACCTTTAAAACGGAGCTGCATACATGCGCATCCCATTTGCACTGTCCATGCACGGATAACCATACTTAAACGCTACATCATTGGCTCCGCATGGATAACCATACTTAAACGCCGCATCATTGGCTCCACATGGATAGCCATACTTAAGCGTCGCATCATTGACTCCGCATGGATAGCCATACTTAAACGCCGCATCATTGGCTCCACATGGATAGCCGTATTTAAACGCCGCATCATTGACCCCACATGGATAGCCATACTTAACCTGTGTATTGCATGGATAGCCATATTTAACATTTACGAAATTTTTTAAGGGATCATTCAATGTAACTCCATATGCTACAAGCAACGGGTTAAAAAGGGATGGGTCATACGGCAAACCATAGTCCTGACAGGAATTCACCGCATTCTCACTATATGAAGCAAATTCTTCAGAGTCGCTCTTAATAATCTTTACATTCGCCGTAAAAGTATCTCCGCCCACCTCATTCACGTCTGACCATTTATTAAGTGTAAATAGAATATCTACCTCTGTTTCTTTCTCAGCCGTAGATAACGCTCCGAAATAAAATCTCTGCAGCGATGTGGAAACATATCCGCCACCAACAGGAATGTTTTCAGCTCCCATAACAATAATTTGCGAGGGGAGCTTTGAAATGCACCAGCCATAATTTGTAGAACCTAAGTTTGATAAAAGCTCTACAACGAAAACTTTTCCGTCTAATACATCATACTCTTTCTGCATAATTAACCTCTCTCCTTTCAAAATATATTTTAGGTCATGTATTAATTAATACACAATAACCGGTTAAATTATATTAAATTTTACATTAAAAATCTATCGTGTTTCTCGGTAGTTTACTGCAATTTTTCCTGTTTATTCAACATTTTTTGCTACATTTATCAGAACGTTTACCTTGATTTCTTGGCGGTCAAACGTAATATTTTCTACATTTTAATAAACAAAAGCAGCATCTGCTCTTTTCCATAAGAGTAAATGCCGCTTTACTTTCAGTTATTCTTCAAGTATAAATAAGTGCTATGCTTTATATGCCGGACATTCAGTCCGCCCTAATCATTGCTCCTGTTCCTTCAATAATGTCTTCGTCCCCTTCCGCCGTTTGATATGTGTAAACTACAGAAAGTTTAACCCCTCCTGACAATCTCTCCCACTCTGCGTTCGGATTCATAGCTCCACTGAATGTATACGCGCTTACTCCTTTTCCGTCCGGTGAAAGCTCTACTATCTCATTATCCTCATTATAAACAGCTCCGGCAAGTTTGAACGCAATACTGTTAAGCCCTTCATGCAGCGGTACTGACTGCTCTTTTGCCGCGGTCATTTCCACCTTCCGTAAATCTTCTCCTGTAACCTCACTATCAGCAGGTTCACCGTCTATTAATATCTGCTCTTCATCCGCAGGAACAACCTCAAGATATATTGCATAAACATCCTCTTCTGCATCGGCAGCTTCCTCCGCCGAATCAACAAATACTAATTTTCCTTCATTACGATCTTCTACAGTCAGCGAAACTTTCACTATCTGATCCGTAGAACTCTTATTTACAATGCCATATGTGCCAGATATAACCTGTTCCGTCGATATGGTGTTGTTTCCTACTTTGATTGACAGCCCATACGGATTCAATGCTAAAGTATATGCCGTCGGCACCACAACATTAATTATCTCAGGTATGTCCTGTCCTTCGCCTATTTTTGTAACTTCACCAAGCTCAGCTCCTACATCATTACCTGAAACGCTTGCTGAAACGTCATTGCCCGAAACCGTATCTGCTTCATTATTTATCTTCTCATCTGCTTTTTCATCATCTTCTACATTACTGTTTTCTTCATTATCGCTCTTTTCGGCATCAGTATCGTTTTCAATCCCCACCACATCTTCAGAGTCTTTTCCGCTATTTGTATCCACACTCTTATCATCCGTATTTTCACTTTCCGATACGTTATGTAAACCGCTATCATTTTCTTCCGCAAATACGGATATCGAAATGTTGGCAGCCAACATGCACAACACGATTGATACTGCTATATTTTTTATAAGAAATGATTTTCTGTTTCTTATTCGTTTACGCATACTGCACCTCCACTCTTGATGGTTATGCTAAAATCCTATCATACTTTACCATAAAATTCAATTCTTTCTAAAATAATTAAGGTTCATCTTCATAAATTATGCAAGTCTCTATTCCATCATATTTATCGGCATCTTTTCTTAATTCATTAACTTGGCTTAATATGAAAATCAAAAACACCGAGTGCAATAAATCCCTTATTGTCCCCGGTGTTCTTAATTTTATACATATTGCTGTTTATTTATAACACACAATCTTGCCAAAGTCCGCCTTGAGTGATGCGCCGCCGACAAGTCCGCCATCAATGTCAGGCTGTGAGAACAACTCGTTTGCATTTCCGGCATTCACTGAACCGCCGTACTGGATGCGTACCGCTTCTGCTGTCGCTGCATCATAAATCTCTGCGATGCAGTCACGGATTCCCTTACATACCTCTTCCGCCTGCTCTGTGGTAGCAGTCTTGCCCGTGCCGATAGCCCAGATAGGCTCATAAGCGATTACCATGCCCGCTGCCTGAGATGCGCTCACGCCCTGTAAATCAGATTTAATCTGTAATCTAATCCAATCCATTGTTACGCCCATCTCTCTTTGCTCCAAAGACTCTCCGCAGCAGAGTATAGGGGTAAGCCCTGCCTCAAACGCTTTCTTTACTTTTTTATTTAAGAGCGCGTCGTCCTCTTTGAAGTAGTCGCGTCTCTCGGAATGTCCGATGATAACATACTTAACGCCCGCATCTTTAAGCATTGCGGCAGAAATCTCGCCCGTATATGCTCCTTTTTCTTCAAAGTACATATTTTCGGCTCCAACTTCCACATTTGTGCCTTTTACCGCCTCTACGACCGGAACGATATCAATTGCCGGCACGCAGTATACTACGTCCACATCATCGGATTTTACCAAATCTTTTAATTCATCGCACAAAGCAACTGCCTGACTCGGAGTCATATTCATCTTCCAGTTGCCGGCTACAATTTTCTTTCTTGCCATTTTCCCATTCTCCGTTTCCTAATTACTATTCTATCTTGGAAGAATGGCTCAATAAGAGCCGTTCTTTACGCCTGCTTATCATCCGCTGCAGCTACGCCCGGAAGCACCTTGCCCTCAAGGAATTCCAGCGATGCGCCGCCGCCTGTGGAGATATGGCTCATTTTATCTGCAAAACCAAGCTGATTAACAGCCGCCGCACTGTCGCCGCCGCCGATAATGGTGGTTGCATCGGTTTCCGCCAGTGATTTTGCCACTGCAATCGTACCTGCGGCGAGAGTAGGATTCTCAAATACGCCCATAGGTCCGTTCCAAACAACAGTCTTAGCGGATTTTACCGCATCAGCATATAATTTAGCGGTTTCTGTACCGATATCCAGTCCCTCTTTATCAGCAGGAATCTTATCAACGCTTACAACCTGAACGTCGATAGGTCCGTCAATCGGATCAGGGAAATGGTCTGCAATCGTGGTATCCACGGGAAGGAGCAGCTTCTTGCCTAACTTTTCCGCTTTCTCCATCATTTCCTTACAATAGTCAAGCTTTTCATTATCTACAAGTGAATTGCCGACTTCCATTCCTTTTGCTTTTAAGAATGTAAACGCCATACCGCCGCCAATAATGAGCGTATCGCATTTCTCCAGAAGGTTATTGATTACATTCAGCTTATCGGCAACTTTTGCGCCGCCTAAGATTGCTACGAAAGGTCTGACAGGATTCTCAACCGCATTGCCTAAGAAATCAATTTCTTTCTGCATAAGGTAGCCGACTACATTCTCGCCGCCCTTTGCCGTGATAAACTTAGTAACGCCTTCTACAGACGCATGAGCCCTATGTGAAGAGCCAAAAGCATCGCATACGTACACGTCTGCAAGGTCAGCAAGCTCTTTGCTGAATTCCTCACCGTTCTTGGTCTCTTCTGCGCCGCGGAAACGGGTATTCTGAAGCAGTACCACATCTCCTTCATTCATAGCGGCAACAGCTACCGTAGCCGCCTCGCCTGTTACGCTGTAATCTGCCACGAAGTTTACTTCTTTGCCAAGTTTCTCTGACAGTCTCTTTGCTACAGGAGCTAAAGATTCGCCCTCGTTAGGACCATTCTTTACTTTTCCTAAGTGGGAGCAAAGTATAACCTTGCCACCGTCGTTAATCAATTTTTTAATTGTAGGAAGCGCCGCAACTATACGGGTTTCGTCTGTAATCTCTCCATTCTTGAGCGGAACGTTAAAGTCACATCTTACAAGAACGCGTTTTCCTTTTACGTTAATGTCATCTACGGATTTCTTATTCAACCCCATTTTAATTTCCTCCTTTTCTATTAATAGAAATAAAGTCCGGCCCAAAGGCCGGACCTTATAATTCAAAACTCCAATGCTTTTAATATCTGAACGGATTAACCTAATTCAGCAAAGTATTTGATTGTTCTTACCATCTGGCTTGTGTAGCTGTTCTCATTGTCATACCATGAAACAACCTGTACAAGATTATCTGCGCCAACCATTGTCTGTGTTGCATCGAAGAGTGAGCCATATCTCATACCGATAACGTCAGAAGATACGATTTCTTCATCATTGTATCCGAAGGACTCGTTAGCTGCCGCTTTCATAGCTGCATTGATTTCATCCTTGGTTACTGACTTCTCAACTGTAGCTACCAGAATAGTTGTAGAACCTGTCGGGGTAGGAACACGCTGAGCGGAACCGATAAGCTTGCCGTTCAGTTCAGGAATAACCAGGCCGATTGCCTTAGCTGCGCCTGTGCTGTTAGGAACGATGTTGACAGCGCCTGCACGTGATCTTCTTAAATCGCCTTTTCTCTGAGGACCGTCAAGAATCATCTGATCGCCTGTGTAAGCATGAATTGTGCTCATGATACCTGACTTGATTGTTGCAAGGTCATTAAGGGCTTTTGCCATAGGCGCCAGGCAGTTTGTCGTACATGAAGCTGCTGAAATAATTGTATCGTCCTTTGTCAGGGTTGTATGGTTTACATTGTAAACAATTGTAGGAAGGTCATTTCCTGCCGGAGCGGAAATAACAACTTTCTTTGCGCCCGCATTGATATGAGCCTGTGCTTTATCCTTAGATGTGTAGAAACCTGAACACTCTAAAACAACGTCTACTCCAAGCTCACCCCAAGGGCAATTATTTGCATCGGGCTCTTTGTAAATCTTAAGAGTCTTTCCGTCAACAGTGATGGAATCTTCACCGGCAGAAACTGTCTCTGCCTTCTCATATCTGCCCTGTGAAGAATCATACTTCAACAGATGCGCTAACATCTTAGGACTTGTTAAGTCGTTGATTGCTACTACTTCGTATCCTTCTGCGCCAAACATCTGTCTGAATGCAAGACGACCGATACGGCCAAAACCATTAATTGCTACTTTTACTGCCATTTTTGTTTCCTCCTACTATTAATGAATTGATTTTATATATTTTTGCCAGACTGCATATTCCAGAATATTACAGAATGACAAAATTTTGTCAGTAAAGATATTGTACATAATCTGTCCAAAAAATTCAAGATGTAAATCGTAAATATTTGCTTATTTTTATAAAATGCACTATACTAGTGTGAAAAATAGATTTCCAAAGCAAGAAAGGAGACATTATTATGCCGATTAACGCCGATTATCATCTTCATTCGTCTTTCTCCGGAGATTCCGAAGCCCCTATGGAAGAAATGATTTTAAAGGGGATAGAGCTTGGCTTAACTAAGATGTGCTTTACGGAGCATAACGATTTCGACTATCCTGCCACACCAGAGTTTCCCGAAGGGTTCTTTGAATTAAATCCGGACTCGTATATATATGATTTCCTGAAATACAAAGAAAAATACGCGCAGCAGATAGAACTCTGTCTCGGCGTTGAACTTGGCATGCAGCCGCACCTTTCCAAAATAAACGCTGCCTTTGTCAAAGCCCACGATTATGATTTCGTTATAGCCTCATCCCATCTGTGCAATGGCAAAGATCCTGCCTTTCCTGAATTTTATGAGGGAAAAGGTCAGCAAAAAGGCTATCTTGAATATTTTCAATCAATCCTTGATAATCTTAAGGCTTACAGCAATTTTGACGTATACGGGCATCTGGATTATGTCGTCCGCTATGGTCCGGGCAAAGACGAAGGATATTCTTATGCGCAGTACCGCGACGTTATAGATGCGATTTTAAAAAGAATAATATCCCTCGGCAAGGGAATTGAAATAAACACGAAAGGACTCTCCTGCGGACTCCGCGAGGCTAATCCGTGTAACGATATCATACGCCGTTATAAAGAACTGGGCGGCGAGATTATCACAGTGGGTTCCGACGCCCATGCTCCGAATGGCATAGCCGCACACTTCGAGCGGGCTGCCGATATTTTAAAAGAATGTGGGTTCGACTATTATTGTACTTTCAAAGACAGAACTCCTGATTTCCACAAGCTGTAATAGTGCCGCCGCCAAGCACATAACCGTCTTCATAAAATACTGCTGCCTGTCCCGGCGTAATCGCCCTGACAGGCGCACTGAAACTGCACTTCACCATATCTTCGCCGACTTTTTCAATTATGCACTTTTCCCCTTTATGCGCGTAGCGTATCTTAACCACAGCCTCCCTCGGCTCTTGTAAATCCGCTATTCCCATGAAATTTAAGCGGTTGCAGAACAAAGTGTCTCCATATACGTCTTGTGCCTCGCCAATGACAACCTCATTGCTTTCAGGACGGATTTCAGTGACAAACACAGGACGCCCCATAGCAATGCCTAACCCCTTCCTCTGTCCTATCGTATAATGCGTAATGCCTAGATGCTCTCCTAAAACATCGCCGTCTTTTGAAACAAATCTGCCCCTATCCGGCACTCTGCCTGCTGCCGCTTTATCTATATATGAGGCATAATCATTATCAGGAATAAAGCATATCTCCTGACTGTCCGGTTTATGCGCAACCGGAAGCCCCGCCTGTTCCGCAGTCTTCCTTATCTCCTCTTTGGTATACTCGCCCACAGGCATTAAAGTGTGTGCAAGCTGATACTGCGTAAGGTTATATAAGGCGTAAGTCTGGTCCTTAAGCGCCGTTACGGAATTTCTTATGGCAAATCTCCCGTTCGAAAGCTTAGAAATTCTTGCATAGTGGCCTGTCGCAATGTAGTCGGCTCCAATTTCTAAGCTTCTTTGCAGCAGCGATTCCCATTTCACATAACGGTTGCAGGCAATGCAGGGATTAGGCGTCTGCCCCTTCAGATATGATTCCACGAAATAATCAACCACATTCTCTTTAAACTCTCTTTTGAAATTCATGACATAATGGGGGATATTCAGTTGCCCTGCCACAGCCTTAGCATCGTCAACCGCCGATAGTCCGCAGCATCCGCCATTTTGCGACTGCGCATCTATCTCTTCATCCTGCCATATCTGCATGGTGACTCCGATTACATCGTAGCCTTGTTCAATCAACAGATATGCCGCCACGGAGGAATCTACCCCGCCGGACATTCCCACTACTACTTTTTTCTTCATAATCTTATCCTTTCGCCGCCGTTTGAGCCTGAGTTTATTATAACAAATCATCTCAATATTAAAAAGTATAATATTCCGCTTCATGCAGCAATTCCGCTTTTAGCCGTATGAACTGCTGCTTTAGTTCTTCTTTTAAGCTTTTGCGCATACTATGAAATAATTAAGGACTCATCTGGTATTATATGAAGCGCAAAAATCCTCTATTAATCGGAACCGTTATCCTGACAGTCACAGGGCTTTTAAGCCGTTTCATAGGCTTTTTTTACCGTATTTTCCTCTCAAAAGTATTCGGTGCGGAAGGCATGGGCATATATCAGCTCACCTCGCCCGTGCTGGCGCTTTCATTCTCGCTTACCGCCGCCGGCATGCAGACCGCCATTTCCAAATATGTCGCAAGCGAAACTTCTACCCATGATTATAAATCATCATTCCGCACTTTATGGGCAGGCTTTGTCATTGCCATGAGCATTTCTTTTGCCTGCATGGCATTTATATACAGATACTCCGAGTGGATAGCCACCGCCTTCCTTATGGAAGAACGCACTGCGCCTCTGCTGCGCATTATATCGCTTTCAATTCCGATGGCTACGGTCCATTCCTGCATCAACGGATACTTTTACGGCATAAAGAAAACCTCTATCCCAGCCCTTTCGCAATTATCCGAGCAGGTTGTACGGGTTGGCTCCGTGTACATAATCTATTATATCTGCTGCCGCAAAAATATCACTCCTACGATAAGTTTCGCAGTTGTAGGGCTTGTAATCGGTGAAAGCGCTTCGATGCTTGTCTCCGCCATCGCCATTATATGCCGTTCCTTCAAGCTTTTCGGACCTCATGCGCATACGAAAGCTTTGCAGACTCCACTTAGTTCAATAACTGCGTCGTATAAAAAAATCTCCGAAAATCTGCTTAAACTTGCTATACCGCTGTCCGCTAACAGGATTATCATCAATATCCTGCAGAGTATCGAAGCGGTTTTTATTCCCAACAGGCTGATTGCCTACGGCTTAAGCAATTCCGACGCCCTTGGAGTCTACGGAGTGCTTAACGGAATGAGTCTTCCGCTCATTCTGTTTCCCTCCGCCATCACCAACTCCATTTCCGTCCTTCTGCTGCCCATAGTATCCGAGGCGGAGGCAAGCGGCAACAAACATACCATAACCAAAGCAATCCTAAAATCCATAAAATACTGTATGCTCCTTGGTTTTGGCTGCACCACGCTCTTTTTGCTGTTCGGGCGCATGGCGGGCATGCTGCTGTACAACAGCCGTCTTGCCGGCAGCTTTATCCTGACACTCAGCTTTATATGTCCCTTCATGTATGTGGCAAGCACCTTAAACAGCATCTTAAACGGACTGGGGAAAACGCATCTCACCTTCATATACAGCGTGGTGAGCCTGCTTGTACGGCTGGCGTTCGTATTCTTTGCCATACCCATATGGGGCATAAAAGGATATCTATGGGGAATGTTGGCAAGCCAGATGGTTCAGACGCTTCTTTGCACTGTCTCCGCCCTGCGGATTTCCGCAAAAATGCGGTAACAGTCCAGCCCGCAGGCAGCGCAGCATGAAGGCATATGTTTCCATTTGAGACACGCTCTCGCTCCGTGGAAAATCGCAGCGGTACTAAGTTCAAAAGCCGCGTTGCGCCTTTTTCACTAACTACCGGCGTTTTCCAAGGGTCTCTGCATGGAAACATATGCCTTCATGCTGCGCTGCCTGCGGGCTGGACGGAAATGCTTGCGAATATTAAAGCAATGTACTATAATAACAAATGTGTCTTTATTTTAAGGCATATCAGGTAGAATAATTTACGCGGACAAAGGAGTAGAGATAAAATGTCTTTCATTTATGTCAACCAATTACCAACACCTGCCGAGATACGGGAGCAGTTTCCGGTTCCGGCGCATCTTGCTGAATTAAAAAAGAAACGCGACAAGGAAATCAGCGACGTTATCACAGGCAAGAGCAATAAATTTCTGGTCATTATTGGTCCCTGCTCGGCGGACAACGAAGACGCCGTATGCGATTATATCAGCCGCCTTGCCAAAGTCAATGAAAAGGTAAAGGACAAGTTGATTTTGATTCCGAGAATATACACCAATAAGCCCAGGACCACGGGCGAAGGCTATAAGGGAATAGCAAGCCAGCCTGATCCTGAAAAAAAGCCCGACCTGACCGCGGGGCTTATTGCAATGCGCAAAATGCACATACATGCAATGGAAGAATCGGAACTTACGGCAGCGGACGAAATGCTCTATCCTGATAACTGGGGATATATTGAAGATATACTCTCCTATGTGGCAATCGGCGCACGTTCCGTTGAAGACCAGCAGCACCGTATGACGGTAAGCGGCTTCGACGTTGCCAGCGGCATGAAAAACCCAACAAGCGGCACGCTGTCCGTTATGCTGAACTCCGTTTATGCGGCGCAGCACCCCCACTCTTTCACCTACAGGGGATATGAGGTCCAGACCACAGGCAATCCTCTGGCGCACACGGTACTGCGCGGCGCGATGAATAAACACGGGCAGAGCCTCCCGAATTATCACTATGAAGATTTAATGCGCCTGCTCTCTTTATACAATGAGCGCGACCTTGTCAATCCCGCCTGCATAATCGACGCCAATCACAATAACTCAAATAAAGAATACAAGCAGCAGATTAGAATAGTAAAGGAAGTCATGCACAGCAGAAAGCTGAGTCCCGATATTTACAAGCTGGTAAAAGGCGTAATGGTGGAAAGCTATCTTGAAGAAGGCGCACAGAAGATAGGCGAAGGAGTCTACGGCAAGTCCATCACGGATCCATGCCTTGGCTGGGAAGATTCGGAAAAGTTAATTTATGATATTGCAGAATATGAATAAAATTAAAGCTCATCCGCGAGGGTGAGCTTTTGCATATACTTCTCTTAAATGATTATGATTCAGATTGGCATAAACCTGCGTTGTGGAAATATCCGAGTGTCCTAACATCTCCTGAACGCTTTTTAAATCTGCGCCGTTCTCGACAAGATGCGCCGCAAATGAATGACGCAGCGTATGCGGAGTTATATCAGCCTTAATATCCGCTTTCTTCGCATAATATTTAATCAGTTTCCAGAAACCCTGCCTGCTCATGGGTTGTCCCGAACAGTTTGCAAACAAAATATTCGACTTCTTATCCTCTATCATCGACTCCCTGGTGCCGTCAAGATACCTTCCAAGCGCGGTCTTTGCCGCTTGTCCAAACGGAATCACCCTCTCTTTATTAGCATCCCTGCATATAACGAAATCAAGCTGCATATTTACATCGGACACCCTGAGCGTTATAAGCTCCGTCACGCGGATTCCCGTCGCATATAAAAGCTCCAGCATCGCTTTGTCGCGGATTTCCTTCTCCGAATTTCCGCTCGGCTGTTCCAAAAGCCTGACTACCTCGTCGGGAGACATAATTTCAGGCATCTTCTTCTCTATCTTTGGAGCTTTCAGTTTCTCAGCCACATCTTCATCGACAATTCCTTCCTCAAGCAGATAATGGTAAAATGCTTTTAGCGATGCTATATTTCTGGAAATCGTAGCATTTGCAAAATTACCTTCCTCTAAATACTGCATATAGGAAGCCATGTCCTGCTCCGTCACGTCCTTTATATCTTTTATACCCTTTTCATACATAAAATGCTGCAATTTCTCTAAATCCCGCTTATAAGATAACTCTGTATTGTTTGAAGTTTTCTTTATATTATGTAAATAAGATATAAATGAGTTAATTTCTTTTTCCATAGATGAAAGAAGCCTTTCCTAAAATGGTTTTATGTTAATTAAACCAGCGTATTACTAATATTATAATAAGATTTTTTAAGAAAAGCAAATGGATTTTTCCTTATTTTTCGGGCATTTTCACCACATTTTTGCAAAAGCACAATATCTCGTCATGGCATAATTTTATGTCTACTATATATTGAAAATTTTTTAAAAAATTTTTATTATCAGATGAAGTATTTTAGGGTTTACATAACTTTCAATTACACAGCCCAAAAATATTATAAGAAGGATTCCCAAAAGTTTTATCCCCTTTTTCAGCACAAATTGCTTCCCTGCGAAGTAACGCTCTCCCGGAACACTGTATTTTCCATACAATCGCTTATTACAGTCAATGCTCCAGATAAACAGAAATATGTAGCCGGGTATCAATACAAGCCCCTGCGGAAAAATGCTCGCCGCCATAAAAAAAAGGCCTCTTATTCCATACCTAATAACCGCTATGGACAGAATACAGCCGGCGCTGACTCCCAGATAACAAACATACCCGTATATAACAGGAAGTCCGATAACCGTAGATGCAAGCAGACCTACCGTCAATATGACAAAAATCCTATGTTTCACAATATAACCAAATAGATAACTGCCGTCCAGCTCACTGTTTTGCAGCCTCTTCATCATCATGGCATTTAACAGTCCGTCGTCATTAATCCAGACATCATGCCTTATATTTACAAATAAAATTCCCAAGAACAGCCCTGCCATAAACAAATACAGCAGATAATAGCTGCTCTTTCCTTGTTGTCCCGATATCATGTATACGCCTTCCTGCAACTGTTCAGTTCCTTCCTAATATACAATATATGTTGAGGTTTATCTGCGTATACACAAAAAAGGCACACTCCCATGCAGAAATGCGCCTTTTGCATCACAGTATCAGCAATATTTATTTTTATATGCCATTAATGACGCTATCGTCTTACCGTCTTCAATCTTGCCCTCATAAACCATCTGCGCCAGCTCATCAATCGAATATGTCTCTATTCCAATGAACTCGTCTTCGTCCAGATTTTGTACGCTTGGCTTTAGATCCGTGGCAACATATACGTCTATCTTCTCATTACAAAAAGCAACGGTAGTGCGAATCGTAATAAGCGGCTCAAGCCTGCCCGCTTTATATCCGGTCTCTTCTTCCAGTTCTCTTGCAGCCGCTATGTCGGTCGGCTCATCGACACTGTTAAGACCGCCCGCGGGTATCTCAAGGGTTTCCCTGTCAAGAGCGTTTCGATACTGCCTTACCATAAGGAGCTTCCCCTCTTCATTTACCGCCACGACAGCCGCCGCGCCCTTATGCGCGATAAAGTCCCATTTTACGACATTACCGTTAGGCACCTTAACCGTATCCTGATAATAGTCTATAATCGCACCCTTATGTACAAGCGTCCTTTCCAGACGTTCAAATTTTTCCATATATTGCTCCTTTCTTACTGCTTACACAGTTAAACTACTACCATGAGTTCAGGAAACATGCTCAAAATAAGGGGCGACTTACCTCTTTTCAGGCATGGAGCCCCGTTTTTGAGCATGTTTCCTGAACTCTCCATTAGCCTAATAGTTTCTCCACGCTTACCAATTTAACGCAAAGCACGAACAAATCGGTAGCTGCCGCCATTTCCTCAGGAGTAGGGAAGGTAGGCGCAATACGGATATTGCTGTCTTTCGGATCTTTTCCGTAAGGATAAGTCGCTCCTGCTCCGGTAAGCGTCACACCCGCCTCTTTACATTTTGCCACTATTGCTTTAGCGCAGCC
Organism: Butyrivibrio sp.; assembly: GCA_023664865.1. Taxonomy (GTDB): domain Bacteria; phylum Bacillota; class Clostridia; order Lachnospirales; family Lachnospiraceae; genus UBA3282. The sequence goes on from JAMPEU010000005.1 coordinate 89,200, forward strand.
TTCAAGCGCATCAAATGAAATAAAGTATCCGCCGACAGGTCTGGTCCATTCACCTATTTCAAGACCATTAAGCTCTTTGTCCAGAACGCTCAATACCGCCTCGAATTTAGGTCTGATTATATCAGCATGTTTCTGCATATGCGCCATGAGTCCGTCTATATCCTTGAAATATTTTACATGGCGGAGCTGATTAACCTTATCATAGCCTATGGTGCGCACAGTCATGGACTCTCTTATATACTCAATATTTGCTTTTGATGCAGCCAGCCCTGCAATTCCGCCGCCTGCAAAACTTACCTTTGAAGTAGAGCAGAACTCGAATACCATATCCGGATTACCTGCTTTTTCACACTCGCTTAAAATCTCAAGTATTTCATCCTGCTTATCAGGATACAGATGATGAACCGCATAAGCGTTGTCCCAGATTATTCTGAAATCCTTCGCCGCCGGCTTTAAATTCGCAAACCTTCTCACTGTTTCATCAGAATATGATATACCGCTCGGATTAGAATATTTAGGCACGCACCATATTCCTTTTACAGTTTCGTCCTCACTTACATATTTTTCTACCAAATCCATATCCGGACCTTCCGGAGTCATAGGTATAGTAATCATCTCAATACCGAAATATTCCGTAATCTTAAAATGCCTGTCATATCCCGGCGCCGGACATAAAAATTTCAGCTTATCCAGTTTACACCACGGGGTGCTTCCCATAATGCCATGCGTCATGGCATGCGATATTGCATCATACATAATGCTTAGGCTTGAATTTCCGAATACAATCACATTCTGCGCCGGAACTCCTATCATATCCCCAAGCAGTTTCTTTGCCTCCGGAATACCATCCATAAGCCCATAATTCCTACAGTCTACTCCATCTTCCGTTTTAATGTCAGAATCTGCGTCAAAAACATCAGCAATTCCCATTGTCATATCAAGCTGCGCCGTAGACTGCTTTCCTCTGGACATATCCAGCTTAAGCCCTTTGCTCTTTGCTTTTTCAAATTCCTTCTCAAGTTCATTCTTCAACGATATAAGCTCTTCTTTGCTCATTTCCTTATAAGGTTTCATAAGTAGTTGCTCCTTCCTGACTTGCGGATTTATTATCTCTCCATGCCGCACTGCATAATTGTATACAATCATACACTGCCAACTATTCTACTACATAATAATTACAAAGACAAGTAAAAAGAAAAAAAAGCATTAAAAAACTCTGTGAATTTCTCCACAGAGTTTTAAATACTATTTAGCGTAGTCGATAACTCGGCTCTCACGGATTACATTGACTTTTATCTGACCGGGATATTCCAATTCAGCTTCAATCTGCTTGGAAATATCTCTGGCAAGCAATACCATGTCGGAATCTGTAATCTGTTCCGGAACTACCATAACACGAATCTCTCTACCAGCCTGAATAGCAAAAGATTTATCAACACCCTTGAAATTGTTTGTAATATCTTCTAATTGTTTAAGCCTGCTTGTATATGTTTCTAAAGTTTCTCTTCTTGCACCCGGTCTTGCTGCAGAAATAGTATCCGCTGCCTGCACCAGACATGCAATCAAAGTCTGAGGTTCAACGTCCCCATGGTGAGACTCGACCGCATTAATAACCACAGGTGACTCTTTGTACTTCCTACAAAGGTCAACGCCCAACTGAATATGTGAACCTTCCATTTCATGATCCACAGCTTTACCTATATCATGCAGCAAACCGGCACGCTTCGCCATTCTCACATCTAAGCCAAGCTCTGCCGCAAGCAGACCTGATAACTGTGCCACCTCAATTGAATGTTTTAATGCGTTCTGACCATAGCTGGTTCTGAACTTCATCTTTCCAAGTAATCTGATAAGCTCCGGGTGAATACCATGCACACCTACCTCCAGTGTTGCAGCTTCACCTTCTTCTTTTATCATTACTTCAACTTCCTTTTGCGCCTTTTCAACCATTTCTTCGATTCTCGCCGGATGTATACGTCCGTCTACAATCAGTTTCTCAAGCGCAATTCTTGCCACTTCGCGACGAATAGGATCAAAGCCTGATAAAATAACAGCTTCGGGAGTATCGTCGATAATTAAATCAACGCCGGTCATGGTTTCGAGAGTTCTGATGTTACGTCCCTCTCTACCGATAATCCTTCCCTTCATTTCGTCATTGGGGAGCTGAACAACAGATATTGTCGTCTCGGAAACATGGTCTGCGGCGCATTTCTGAATCGCCGTCACTACATATTCCTTTGCCTTCTTATCTGCTTCTTCCTTTGCCCTGCTCTCCATTTCTTTAATCATTACAGCAGTTTCATGTTTTACTTCATCTTCAACAATTTTCAATAAATAATCTTTTGCCTGTTCGGAGGTAAGACCTGAGATTCGTTCCAGTTCCTGTAATCTTTGCTCATTAAGTTTTGAGATTTCTTCGCGCTGCTTTGCAAGAGATTCTTCTTTTGCAATCAAGCTCGCTTCTTTTCTCTCAATAGCATCAGCTTTTTTATCAATGTTCTCTTCCTTCTGCTGAACCCTGCGCTCATATCTTTGAGCTTCCGCACGACGTTCCTTGATTTCCTTGTCCAATTCACTCTTAGAGCGAATAGTCTCTTCCTTTGCTTCAAGCAACGCTTCGTGCTTCTTGGTCTCGGCGGTTTTAAGAGCTTCATCAATAATCTTTCTTGCTTTCTCGTCCGCATTCCCCAATTTAGCTTCAACTATCTTCTTATGATAGTTCGTCGCTATAACTGCAGTAACCGGAATCGATACAACCAGCGTAATGACTATTGCTGCTACTATCCATACCCATTGCATTTACAGGAGCACCTCCTTATTTAGTTTTCATTGTACATATCAATAATTCCAGTGGAATTAGTAATCAAAAATACAACATACTAATTCTACAACTAAAATTATGTTATGTCAAGCAGAAGTGCTTTGCCGATTACATCAGCACAAAATCCCCTGCGCAGCAAAAAGGCGTACATTTTACGTTTTTCTTCAATAGTAGCTGACTGTGCACGATAATTTTTTTTAATAAGAAGCTTATGTATCATGCCAATCTCGTCAATTTCTTCCCCGTCTTCTTTTAACTCGTCAAATATTTTTGCCGTAAGCTCTCTGCCTATTCCCTTTCTTAAAAGGTCGTTCTCTATACGTATTCTGCTTTTTCTGCTCATATTATATTCAATAAAATCCCTGGCGTACCTTTCATCATCGATATAACCATATGATTCCACATAAGCAACCGCTTCTGCGACGATTTTCTCCGGATATCCGCCCTGTTTAAGCTTATCTTCAAGCTGTCTGCGTGTATAGTCTTTCGACTGAAGCAGATTCATGCTTCTTAACTTAGCCCGCTTAGGAAGAATTTCATTAAATATACTTACATAAGCATCTTGCGAAATCTCCTCATCCTTCCGTATATGAAAACGGTTCAGTTCACCCTTATATAATACAAAAGCAGGTCCTTCGTCTAAAACAACTTTATATCTTGATTTCGTAATAGGCGTTATATCAGTTACTGTCATACTCTGAGCATTTCTCCGTTAAATGTTATATTCCGGCGTGTTTTCTCCCGGCATACTTATTTTCTTTAGCTGTTTTCTTCCGCTGCCTTTTCTTTAGACGGTTTCTCTTTAGATGTCTTATCACCCGATGCCTTATCGCCATTATCCTGAATAGCAACGTCGAGATTGAACAATTCCCTTACCTTCTGTTCTACTTCACTGCAGACTGCGGGATTATCTTTAAGATATTGCTTCGCATTCTCTCTGCCCTGTCCGATTTTATTACCTTCATAGGCATACCATGCGCCGCTCTTATTAATAATTCCGTTATCGGCAGACAAATCCAGAATATCTCCTATCGTGGAAATACCCTCGCCGAACATGATATCAAACTCCGCTTCCTTAAACGGCGGCGCTATCTTATTCTTAACTACTTTTACCCTCGTCCTGTTGCCTATTACTTCTCCGCCCTGCTTAATGGACTCGATTCTTCTTACGTCCAGTCTGACAGACGAATAGAACTTAAGCGCACGCCCGCCTGTAGTAGTTTCGGGATTACCAAACATAATACCCACTTTTTCACGAAGCTGGTTAATAAATACAACGGTGCAGTTGGACTTACTGATTACGCCTGTCAGCTTACGAAGCGCCTGTGACATCAGCCTTGCCTGAAGACCTACATGTGCATCTCCCATATCTCCGTCTATTTCCGCTTTAGGCACAAGAGCTGCTACAGAGTCCACTACTACTATATCTATCGCTCCTGAACGCACCATCGTCTCTGTAATCTCTAATGCCTGCTCGCCGTTATCCGGCTGCGAAATATATAAGTTATCTACGTCAACGCCTATATTCTTGGCATAAACAGGATCCAGCGCATGTTCAGCATCAATGAAACCTGCAATTCCGCCTCTCTTTTGCACTTCCGCGATCATATGTAAAGTTACGGTAGTCTTACCGCTGGATTCCGGACCGTATATCTCTACAATCCTTCCTTTCGGGATTCCTCCCAAACCCAGCGCGATATCCAGACTCAATGAACCTGTAGGAATCGTCTCGACATTCATCTGTACCGAAGGATCGCCCAGCTTCATAATTGCGCCCTTGCCAAACTGTCTCTCTATCTGCCCTATGGCAGCGTCCAATGCTTTTAATTTTTCTTCTTTTTCCATCATTCAATCTCCTTTTGTGATAGAACATTTGTTCTTACTTATATAGGATAAAACAAATGTTCGATTTTGTCAACATTTACTTTTTTATTATTTTACATCTTTTAAAGTCCGATAAACAACCCTTTATGCCTCCTTTCCCACATAATTTTAATTTTTGCTTTGAATTGTTGGCGAAACGCCGGATATGCAAAGCAGAATGAATTATGTAAACCTACTCACGTGTCTGCCTGAAAATGGGATTTTTCAGCATATTCACAAGCAGAGGCAGCACCATCGCCACCCACACGACCGGCTCCGATATTATTACTCCCATATATCCTATCACAGGTGCAAGCAAAAAAGCAATAACAACTTTTCCGATAAGTTCAATAAGGCTGGAAAAAAGCGGCGTCTTTTTATCTCCGAAGCCCTGCATACTGTTGCGGAAAATGCAGATTAACGCGGGAAGGAAGTAAAATACGCCGTTTATCCTAAGATAAAGCGCGGCGGTATCGATAATCTCCCTTTCGCTGCTTGCGGTAATCAGCCCGATAATCTGCGGAGACAGCAGAAATATTACCGCCAGCACTATGGCGCACCAGCCAAAGGCAAGCAGCACAGTGTCCTTAATTCCTTTTTTAATCCTTCCGTATTCCTTCGCGCCGAGATTCTGACCGCAGTATGTGGCAAGCGCCGTCCCCATCACGAAAAAGGGCGTAAGAAATAAGGAAGTCGCTTTTCTTGCCGCAGTATGCGCGACAATTATATTTGTCCCGAAAGTATTGATGCTGGTCTGTAAAGCAAGCGAGCCAAGCGTTACAAATGAAATCATAAATCCCATAGAGATTCCCGTCGGAAGAAGTCTTCCGTAAATTTCCCTATCCGGCTTCATGCCTTCCATAGCGGGCATAATGTTACGATATTTCTTCCGCATATAAAGAAAGCAGAGAAACGCCGAGAGCGCCTGCGAAAATACGGTAGCTGCGGCTGCCCCGGCAACGCCCATGTCAAAATACAGGATACACAGATAATCAAGCGCCACATTTAAAATGTTGGAAATCACCAAAAATACAAGCGGAGTAAACGAATCCCCGATAGCCCTGAGAATTGCCGCGCAGATATTATACAGCGCAGCCGCGACCATTCCGGCAAGTATGATGCGGATATAGGCTGACGCTTCCGCCATCAGCGCATCGGAAACATTCAGCACCCCTAAAATCTGCGGCAGAAAAAGAAGCGACGCTATACTTATGATAACTGCTGCCGCTACTCCGAGAATTACCGTGCCCCCAATTGTTTTTTTCAGCTTGCCTTCATCATCGGCTCCGTAAAAAGTCGAAATAATAATGCCGAAACCGGCGATAATCCCATTGATAAACTCTATCAGCATATCGCTTAGCGTCGTGGTCGCTCCTACTGCGGCAAGAGAATTTTCACCGAGCGCGCTTCCTATAATACGGGTATCAATCAGGCTGTAAGCAAGCTGGAACATCTGCCCGATATAGAGTGGGAGCGCAAAAAGTATAATAACCTTCAAAGGTTTTCCTATCGTCAGGTTTTTCATAAATTTCTCCAACAATAAAATATCATAAAACGTGTATTCATAACTTTATAATAAATCTAACATATACCTTTTTTAATAACAAGCATATTTTTGCCTGCGCGAAAATCCGAAAATCTCTCTTAACAGTTAAGTCCACAGCCGCATGGACGCATATGTTTCCCTGCCGCGGTCCTTGAAAAACGCCGGTCCTTAGTGAAAAAGACGCAAAGCGGCTTTTGAACTTAGTACCGCTGCGCTTTTTCACGGAACGGAAGTGTGCCGCAAAGGGAAACATATGCGTCCATGCGGCTGTGGACTTAACTGTTACAATTCCGCTGCAACCCCCTTCTCAAAAACGGTCAACGGATTTATAATAAGATAAATTGACCAACAAAGGAGAAGTAATGAACGAAAAATTCTATTCTCTGCCGAAAGAGAAACAGCAGAAAATTATAAATGCGGGATACAGAGTCTTTTCGCAAAATTCCTATAAAAAGAGTCCGATGAATGAAATAGCTTCCTGCGCAGGCATAAGCAAGTCGCTGTTATTCCACTATTTTCACAATAAAAAAGAACTGTACCTTTTTCTGTGGGACAGGGCTTGTAAGATTACTATGGAATACCTTACAAAGTACGGCTGTTACGAGCCGGACGACCTTTTTGAAATGATGGAGCGCGGAATGCGGGCAAAAATTTATCTGATGAAAAACCAGCCCGATATGACGGCGTTTGTCATCAAGGCATTTTATGAAAAAGACGCCGAAGTCAACCGCGAGATACAGGAAAGCTACCAGAACTATTTCCATATAAAAGCATATGACGCCCTTGCCAAAGTCGATACCGCCGCCTTTGTGCCGGGACTTGATTTAGGGTATATGTATAAGGAAATGTATCTTGCCTCGGAAGGCTATCTGTGGGAGATATACCAGCGCGGCAGCGAACTTGACGCTGGGAAACTGGAACAGGATTTTGAAGAAATGTTGAAGTTCTGGAAGAAAATATATCTGATAAATCCGCAGGCTTAGAAATGAACAAAGTTATTAGTGAACATGTAGATAGGCTTAGACAGATTGGACCGCTACACGGCTATGAAAGGAGCAAAGTTATTAATGAACGCTGTTGAAATAAACCACCTCACCAAATTTTACGGCAAATCAAGGGGTATTACGGACTTAAGCTTAAACATTCAAGAAGGCGACTTCTTCGGCTTTATCGGACCTAACGGCGCCGGTAAAAGCACGACTATACGCACCCTGCTTGGGCTGATTGCGCCGACTGACGGAAACGCCCTCATATTTGGTAAAGATATCCGCAAGAACCATAAAGAACAGCTTACCGATATCGGCTACATGCCCTCGGAAGCAGATTTTTATACCAATATGAAAGTCCGCGACATAATAAAGTATTCAGCCGAATTAAGAAAACGCGACTGTGCGGCTAAAGCCGCCGCCCTCTGCGACAGATTGGAGCTTGATACAAATAAAAAAATATCCGAGCTTTCACTCGGCAACCGTAAAAAAGTCTCCATCGTCTGCGCATTGCAGCATGAGCCGAAGCTCTGCATTCTCGATGAGCCGACAAGCGGGCTTGATCCCATTATACAACGGGAATTTTTTGCAATATTAACTGAGATAAATAATCAGGGTGCGACGATTTTCTTATCCTCGCATATCCTCTCGGAAATACAGAAATACTGCAGGCACGCCGCCATTATCAGGGCAGGAAAGCTGCTGCTTTGCGAGCGGATTGAAAACCTGACGCACACTAACGCCAAAAATGTTACAATTTCGGGAGTATCAACCCCGCCTGATTTAAACAATATCCGCAATGTAAAAATCGACGGCGATACCGTAAGCTTCATATACAGCGGCGAACCTAATATTTTAATGCGTGCATTGACGCAGATGCCCTTAACAGACGTAAATATCAGCGAGCCGGATTTGGAAGAAATCATTATGCACTATTATAAGGAGAAAAACGATGACAATTCTTAAACATGAAATAGCACAGAACAGAATTTCACTTGCCATATGGACCTGCGTTATCGCCTTTATGCTTGGCATATGTATCATTATCTACCCTGAAATGTCAGGACAGATGGGCGAAATCGGCGTTGCCTTTTCCAATATGGGCGGATTTTCGGCGGCGTTTGGCATGGATAAGATTAACTTTGGTGAGTTTACAGGCTTTTTCGGTGTGGAATGTGGCAATGTCTTAGGGCTTGGCGGAGCGTTTTTTGCCGCCCTTATAAGCATCATGGCGCTGGCAAAGGAAGAAAAAGAACATACCGCAGAGTTTCTCCTAACCCACCCCATAAGCCGTACAAACGTTGTCTGCCAGAAACTTATTTCGGTATTTGTGCAGATTCTTATTTTAAATGCCGCATCAATATGTATTACCGCCATATCCACAATTATTATCGGCGAATCCCCTGAGATAAAGCCGATGGCAATGATGTTTGCGGTATATTTCATCATGCAGCTTGAAACTGCGGCTGTCTGCTTCGGCATATCCGCCTTTATCGGCAACAATGGTTCTGCTGCAGGACTTGGACTCGGTCTTGCCGCTACATTCTATTTTATGAATATCATCTCCAACTTAAGCGAAGACGCGGCATTTCTTAAATATATTACGCCATTCGGATATACTGACTGCGCAAAGATTATCGCTGATGGCAGTATCGAGGTAAAGTACCTTGTGGTAGGAATTATTATCAGCGTGGCAGGAATTATGGCTGCGTTTGTTAGATATAATAAAAAAGATATTTCCTAATAGTTACGCCGCGATAGCATTTGCATTTATGCTTTCAATTACCTTCCTGATTCCCATCCACACATTCAGGTCCGTAAATATCTCGGCAACGCTTCCCTGGTCTGTAAGCGGAGATTCCTGCAATACTGACAAATCTTTCATTAGACCGTTATGTACGATATACTCAACTATCTGATTGACAAAATATATCTGACGGCTGTCGAGGTTATTACTCTCAAGGTATTCAGAAAACGCCGCTTTTGCCACATTCATATCCAGCCCTACTATCTCACGTACCAGTTCGCCAAGAGGCTTAGAACCATATTCCTGCTCATACTCTTCTCTGGTTCCAAGCTCCGACCAGAGAACCTTTTCCAGTTCTTCTATGTCGGCTTTTGAAAGCGGGATATTAGATTTAAGCTTCTTAATTGTTTCATTATCCTGATGCTCACGAATATAATACTCTGCTTTTGCTTTATAGTTTTTCAGGTCATCATTTTCAAGCTCGGATTCGTTCCACGAGATATCAAGAATATCGTCCTCAAAATTTGTATCATAGCGCAATACGTTATGCGGAATGTACTTCATGAGATTACGCAGTTTTTCTCTGATTTCTTCAAATTCATTGATACCGCAGTTATCTATATAATCCGTATGGAGAATCTTATTAATCAGTTCCGCCTGAACCTTAATTTCAGGAATATTTGCCACACTCACAATACCGCTTACGCGTTTATAAAGATCGCTGCGCGCCCTGCCATATTTCTTGTCCGCAAGGCAAGCCAGCTCAATCCCATACATAAGCGCATCAAAACGCACTGCGCTTGCCTCATCATCGTTTGGCAAAATAAGCGGAGCAAGCTCTTCTCTTACAAGCAATGTATCTTCGTAAGTCAACGTTTGGTAATTTGTCTCCACAGAATAAAGTTCCACATATTTAAGGTGCTGTTTCACTGCAAAATTATCCCGCGGAAGTTCCTGTACCTTTCCGGTCAGCATCTTAACCAGGGCATTTCGATAAGCAATAAGCCTATCGGTCTGATATTCAAGACCTTGAAGCTTGTATGCCATCTCAAACTGCAGATTAAAAATCGCCCCCTGCAGCGCAATCATATTGGCAGTAGGTCTGCCCTTACTCATGCGGAAAAATTCAAAGTTTCCGCAAAAATCAAAAATATAGAACTTGCTCTTGTCTTCACCATCAATCAGCCCCGGACAGAGTCTTGTCCCGCGCCCTATCATCTGCCAGAACTTAGCGTAGCTCATCACTTTTTTGAAAAATACCAGATTCACAACTTCCGACACATCAATACCGGTATCCATCATATCCACAGAAATCGCAATCTGAGGCTGCTTAGCAGCTTCTGAAAATTCATCAATCAGCGTTTGCGCATAATTGATTTTATTATCAATCACCTGAGCAAATCCATTAAGATGCGGATATTCTTTATTAAAAATTTCCAGAATTTTTTCTGCATGATTATGATTCTTGGCAAAGATAATTGTTTTACCAAGCTTCTGTCCATAATCTATCCTGATTCCTTCTGTCATTACTGTATCGAGAACCTGCCTTATGGTATCTTCATTAAATATCCATGAATTGAGCGCTGATGAACTTATAGCCTCCGGCACACTGCCATCTTCCATTTCAAAAGTGCTTTCATAAATTGCCTTGTCCTCTTCAGAAAGATCGGCATATACAATTCCCTGCTCTATGAATTTTAATTTTGTCTCTACCGAGAGAAAATCTACAAGATAGCCGTCTTTTACCGCCTGTGCAAGTTCATATCCATAAGTAGGCACTCCCTGCTCTAAATCAAATATTTCATAGGTATTTTTATCAATATCATCTTTCGGAGTAGCCGTAAGTCCTACCAGAATAGCATCAAAATATGTAAAGATATCCTTATATTTATTATAAATTGACCTGTGCGCTTCATCGCAAATCACTAAATCAAAATGACCGCAGGTAAAAAGTGCGTCAATGCAATTCATCATTGTTTGATAGGTAGAAAATACACAGTGAGCATTGTAATTGTCCTTCTCTTCACACAGATTAGTCACAGAAAGAGACGGATAGTTATTTACAAAAGCCCTTTTCGCCTGTGTGACAAGCGACGTTCTATCAGCAAGAAATAAGATGTTTTTAATCCAGCCTGCATCAAGAAGCACATGACACAGTTCAATTACCGTTCTCGTTTTGCCGCTGCCCGTAGCCATGACAAGAAGGGCTTTGCGTCGGTTTCTCTTATCAAAGCTGTCACATACCGCTTTAATTGCCGCTTCCTGATAATACCTTCCCGCAATCTTTTTATCGACATTAATATGAGCAAGAGATGTTCGCATTCTTCTTAAATTGAACATCTTTTCAAGATCAGGCTTGGAATAAATACCGGAAACTTTCCTCTCCGGATACTGTCCATCTATAATACGGGTTTCAAATCCGTTTGTAAGGAATATACAAGGTCTTCTGTGATACTGTTTTTCAAGGATATCCGCATATAATTCTGCCTGTTTACGACCTTTTGACACGTCCTCGCAGGTGCGCTTTGCCTCAATTACCGCAAGCGGTTTGTGCGCATTATCATAGAGAACATAATCAGCGAAACCAACTCCTGACTTATTCGGCATACCCGCTAATTCTACTTCATTAATCCAATCCGCGCCTTCCTTCCAGCCCGCATCCATAAGCATTGCATCAATGTAAATCTTACGGGTTTTATATTCGGAAAGATCCAAAGGCTTCGGAACATAGCTTAGAGCCTGCTCCGCTCTCCTTGCCGTAAGTTCTTCCCGCAGAGCCTTATTTTCCGCTATCAGTTTTTCAAAATCAATATCCGGAACAATCGTCTGCTCAGGTAATGACTCATCTTGCGTTAGCAAGTTCTTATCAAACGCATGCTCTTCGTATTCGTCCGCATAACAGTAGCAGACAAAGTCGAAAAATATCTGAAGATTTTCAAGACAGAGAATCGCCTGGTCTTGTGTAATCCGCTTGCCTGAATGAGCCGCATTATTTCCCATCTTGCGAATGAAGTCCATACGCTTCATAAGGTCTTTATCAATAATATCCTTGAACTCCTCTGTGCTCATAAGGCTTATCAGGCTGTCCTGATACGGCATGGAAAGAAAGCTGTCTACGGAATATATCCATTTGATTGCAAATTCCATTGCCCTGCGGCAGTTGATAATGCAAGCGGCAGCGTCAATGTATAATATTTTTTCAGCCGCGATTGCTACATCTGAAAATGTATTGAATTTGGGCTCTTTTTTTAAATAATCGAAATTGGTCATATCGGCATATCCTCATTTTTTCTGTTTGTTCATCCGATTTACTTCTTATTCTATCTTGTTTATAAGTTCTATAACACATTCCAATACCCGTTTCTATTTGAACCAACTCTTTCAATATAGCCTTGTTCACGCAAAAATGAAATGTTGTTATCTACTGCTGTTTTACTAATTTCCAATATCTTACGAAGTTCCTCGGCTGTTATATTTGGATTATCCCTCATTTCTGCCAAAATTTTCTTTCTTCTCGGATTTAAAGTTTCTTTATTCCCAACTTTATTCCCAACTTTATTCCCAACTTTATTCCCAACTTTTCTGATTTTATTTAGCGGAATCGTCACAACAATTGAATTTTCCCTGAACACAAACGCATCTTTACCATAAATTTCTGTTATTTTAGGAACCCCGCGCCCTGATTTCTCACTGATATGCAGTTGTAAAAATATCTCTGATAGTTTTTCATTCACTGGTACAGATTCTCCCATATAAAATCCTTCCATTGTCTGTGCCGTTGGCAGAGAACCTCTTGACAAAATTTCTATTCTGTCGGAAAAAACAGAAATCATAGGTTCATTTCCTTCTGTCCATTTGTTGTGCAGAACCGCATTAATGATTGCCTCGCGAAATGCCTTGTTATCAAACAGTGGAACTTCTTTCCTTTCCACAATCCTGTCTGTCTCATCTGTTTGTATAATATTTAATACATCCCCATATCGTAATAGCTCATCCAAACTGTACAAAAGACAATTATATCCAAACTCCCTGACTGAAAAAAGATTTGAGCCTTTCGTTTTTCCTTCAAATATGGACACCCTAAGAGGAAAATGAGAATCATCTGAAAGCAACTGCGCCAATAAATTGAATTGCCCTTCTTCATTACGAAGACCTAAATTTTTTATAAAAGTTTTATCACTTAAAACAATTCCTTTTGATCCATAATATCCAAACAATTTATGAAAAGTAAGTTCCTGATATTTTGCCGGAATCGTTTCTATTGTTTCCATTCTCCCATCAAGTATCTTAAAAAGTTCTATCTCTCTCTTCGGATAATCCTTAATATTACATTTAGATGAGCCAATCCTTATATACCTCTTTTCCTTAAATGCAGTAGGTATCTCAAAGGCTGCGGGTATTACCAAGACAACAACTCTTTTTTCCTGAATCTCAATTTCCTCAAAAGAAAAATTCAGGCTGGGAAAAAGATTTCGCGCTAAATAGTTCTGATAAGGTTCTTTATGATAATCACAATATTGATTAAATGTCGTCCCGACTATTTTATGGTTTTCATTTTCGACTCCCCATATAAAATAAGCATATTTCCTATAATGGAACGCTGCTGCATTTGATAACGCGGAAACATACTCGCCTAATGTTTCCGGTTGAAACCAATTTTCTTTAAACTCGAACCATTCCTGCTCATCACTCATAGCACATAAATCTAATACAATCTGTTTTATATCCATTAGCGTTCTCCTTGATATAATAAAATAAACATTATTCAAAATATTCCTGCATAAGACTGTCAAACAATAACTGAGTTTCATCCAGGGCTTTTTGTACTGTTGCTTTTAATTTGTCGGTCTGTTTTACAAAATCTTCAAAAACCAGTTGTTCAGTGTAGTTAGGAACATACACATAAATGTTCTTTAGTTTTGTAACATTCACCCCCGCCATAATAGCCCCAGAACTTACCGTTTCTATTTGATGTTGAATATCTCTACTAAAATGAAGCTGATACATCATAAAACATGGATTGACTATCTCTCTGTCTACACGTATCCGCAAAACATCAGAATGAATAATCCCAGGTTCAAAGTCTTCTGGATACAACCCACATCTTCCAACATTCCCTTTTCTCGACATAGCAATATCTCCTGGAATTAACGAATATGCTGATAATTCATTCGCTTTTTCAACTGTTATATAATGAGCCGGTTTTTCAGAAAATCCACTGTTGATTTGTGGAATTTCCCAAACAGCTACTCCTTCTTCCTGATACTCGCCTTTGTTTAATTGTGTGCCGAAAGGACCACATTTTATATCATTTTCTGACTGGCAGCACTCCGCGAGCGTACATCTAAAGTGGAGGCACATGGGATTAGCCATATCTCCAAACATCTCGACAAATTTGGATTTGATTAATTCATCTAATTTTTGAATTTGCATTTTATATAAAGAAATCAGTTTATTTGTCTTATCTAATATAATTGCAATTTTTTCTTGCTCTATCAATTTCGGCAATCTAATTTTTATTCTTTTTAAATCAGAAACGGCAAAGCTAGCCTGATTTACTGATTTTTTTGTAATTCTCATAACTTGTTCTCTAAAAGTATGAGAACAAAAATAATATCTTGCATATCTTTGATTTATTAAAGAGCAATCTGCTTTAAGCCTTAATAAATTCATTCCATGAATTATTATCTCATTTTCCTGCTTTTCATATAAGACGGTTCTTCCTAAATACTGTATACTATTAATATGTGACATCAACAAATCCCCATCTTCAAGAACATATGAAATATACTTGTCTATATTCTCAATCCCTGCGTATCCCATTTTATCTCGATTAAACTTATCATTAGAAATTGTCTCAATTCGAGTAACAGGATATCCGCCTTCCACTACACCTTGTTTTATATTTGCTCCATTTTGAATATGATAAAAACACTCTTCAACAGTTTTTATTTCCATCTTTCAGCCCCACAACTCTCAACTTTTAATACATTCAACTTCTTTCCGATTATTTTTAATCCAGCAATTCTTTCTCCGTTTCATGCAATACTTGAACCAACACTTTATAATCTAAATACTGTATTCCATTTTTTCCAAGATGAATTTTATCGGACAATTTGCTATTATAGTATAAATCCATAACAAACGAAATTATATCTATTAATATGGCTATTATCCTCTAATAATTAGCCCCCACAAGCCCTATCAAATCCAAAAGCTACGCAATCTCCTCTTTTACTGCATTCAATCCATACAATGTTTCCGGAGCAATATCAATACATGTGGTATTATCCCTGTTTCCAGAAACATCCCATGCTAAAGTGTCATTCATTATAGTACATGTCGCCATAAAATATTTAATATCTCTCAAAACCGCAAATACATCTTTCTCTAATAACGGCTTTACATTATAACATACTATTTTGCCATCTTCAAAGTAGACATACACTGTATGTTCCTCTGTGGGAACAACTTGAACAATTTTAGGAAACATCATTCATTACCCCCTACATCAATGGTGAAATTTTATTGAGCAATTTACCATCTTTAGCCAATTCCCAATTTTGCATGAGTTCATCCTGATGCAACACACACCATGCTAAAATTAATTTTAACTGTCTTGACGGCAGCGCTCCCTTTATAACCCGCGCTTCTTCAATCTCAATTAACGCCTTATTTCCATTATATTCCGCATGAAAATGCGGTGGATTATGGTCATCATAGTACATTGTAACTCTTATTCCAAAAAACATTGATATTTCCGGCATCTTTTCTCCTCCTTTTTTATACCATCATACCCCACAAATCTAAAATCTGTTCTATATCCTGTCGTTCCGGCGGAATTACCCGTTTGTTTTCATCATAATATAAATATCCGACCGTTTTCCCGTCATAATAGGCATTTTTAATTGCAAATTTCAACATATCTCTTTCTCCTAAATCTCATCCACTTTATATGCCTCGTACCCTTCATAATAATAGCTGTAATCTATCCCCTTCATATATACTTCCCTGTCATTTATTCTATCAGTCAATGCTGTTTCCAGCAAACGCTTTATTTCTACATCTTTGATTGGGTTTCTTTCCATAGCGGGTAAATAATCATCTTTATCAACCTTACTCCAATCCACTACTACATGAAGTTCCCTGCTTAAAATCAAATCCAGCCAAATTCTCATGCTCCTGCCGTTTCCCTTTGCAATGTTGACCTCTCTTATTTTTCCTGCAAAATCATAAATCTCCTGAAAGAGATATCTATGTATCTCTAAAAGACTTTCAAGAGTCCCCGCCTTCAATGTATGCAAATAACCGCTTTCAAAAAGCTCCGCCGCTTTCTTTTTACTTACCTTTTCTTCAACCCTGATAATTTATCTCCACATAAAGAACAGCAATTATCTCACATTTAAAAGTTTCTCCAATTCATCCAGCTCAACCGCTATCTGCTTTTCAATATCCCTGATATTCGCCATAATCTCAGATGTCGGCGGATATTCTACCGGAACATATTCGACCTGTTTATATTTATTGATTGATAAGTCGTAGTCATTGTCTGCAATTTCCTGCTTAGATACCATAAACGACTTATCCGTGCGCTTTCTATCCTTTTCAGCAGCCAGATTTTTAAAACGCTCTATAATATCCGGTATATCATTTTCTGATATCGGCGTCCTCTTATCATCGAGGCTAAAGCCATCGGCCCTCATATCATAGAACCATATATCATCTGTTCCGCCATGACCGGTCTTTGTAAAGATAAGTATTCCGGTAGATACTCCCGCATAAGGCTTGAAGACGCCGGACGGCATAGATATAACCGCTTCAAGTCTCTGATTTTCCACAATTTCCTGTCTGATAGCCTTGTGCGCATTAGATGAGCCAAAGAGGACGCCATCAGGTACAATACATGCACACCTGCCGCCAATCTTAAGCATTCTCACAAACAGCGCCAGAAATAACAGCTCTGTTTTCTTGGTTTTACATACTTTTTGTAAGTCAGTTGATACTATGTCCGCATCAAGATTTCCCTTAAACGGCGGATTGGCAAGTATCAACGTATACATATCTTTATCCGGATTCTGATCAGATAAACTGTCACGATACTCAATAAAAGGATTCTCAACCCCATGAGTCATCATATTCATAGCTCCGATACGTAACATTGTCCTATCCATATCATAACCATGAAACATGTCGTTCATAAAGTGATTTCTATTCTGTTTATCAAGCAGCACTTCTTTTTTATATTTTTCTCTCAGATAGTCGCCGCTTGTAACTAAAAATCCAGATGTGCCGCACGCCGGATCACAGATAAAGTCTGTCGGTTTTGGATCCATCATCTCAACCATCATTCTGATTATATGTCTCGGCGTTCTGAACTGCCCATTCACACCCGACTGAGCAATCTTTGAAAGAAGATACTCATATACATCACCGCGAATGTCGGTCTGATGCAGTTCCTCCATCATGGAATAAATCTCATCCATTGCATCTACAATCTTGGAAAGCATAAGCGGAGTATTCACCTTGAATATTGCATCATCCATATATTTGCTGTATGCACTGTTCTTATCATCATGTAGATTTTTAATAAATGGAAATACCCATTCCTGCACTACGGAATACATTTTCTGTGCCGGAAAATCGTGAAATACTGACCATTTAAGCTGATTTCCGTCAACCTTCCGTTCTCCAATCTCAACCTCATTGGCAAAGATGCTCTTATACGGAAGCCCCAGCATTGCTGCTTCTTTAGCGCGCAGATTATCTGTATCATTCAAATCTTTTATGAACATTAAATATGTCATTTGCTCTACAACATCGAGAGGATTGGTAATCCCGCCATTCCAGAATATCTCCCACAAGCTGTCAATTTTATTTCCAAGTTCTCCGGTCATTATAGTTCTCCTTTATTCCTTATCCCTGTTCCAAACATATTTTGTGTATATTCCGCCGCCAATCAATCCTTTTTTCTATTCAATATCCTCATTTAATGATATAATTTACTCATTGTCAACCTCAATTTAATCATTTTACAATTATGATGCAATTAAAAAGAACATTTTAGCCAAAAAAGTCCTCCGCCGTTTGACGAAGGACTATACTTTTTAAGTTATTTAACAATTCCGAATTTTAGAATACCTTCAAATACTTTTTATAGTCGGAATATGTAACGGTTATCCAGCCGTATCCGTCTCCGTAATTTACGCCGATTTCCATACCCTGCGGCGTGTAGAAGATAATAAGATTATCCGCGGATTTAAGAAGTTTCGTAATCTCCTGGTCACTCATGCTGTTCAATGAGTCGCTGACGCCGTTCTGCTTTTCGCTTCTTTTCCTGAAATCCACGGAAAAATCGTCGTCTACCTCAATAATGTCCGTATTTTCCATAATTACGCCGGTATTCATATCAATATTGATACTGTAGAGATATACCGCACCAAAGTAGTTGGATTGAGTCTCTTCCTGAAACGCGATGCTCAAAACGCTCTCACTCATATATGTAACATATCCGGTAGCATTTACATAGAAATAAGAATTTTCGTTCTCGTCCATATACTTTGAATACGAATCTTCATAATAATCCTGAAAACTCGTCGCCTCTCTTTCGATACGGGCATTCAGCTTATCAAGGTTCGGTACGTCGTCCCCAACGATAACCGGATAATCCACATAAATTGATACATCTTTGTCATCAAGCTCATACTCAAAATAATCCCATTCAATGGAATATGAAAGATTATCCTTTATATCGTCATGAAATTCATAATATTCATCATCGTCATAGTCGCTGTGGTAATCATCATCGTCTTTATAGTCATTATCGTTATCATCGCGGCTGTGGCTGTCTCTGCCTCCCGTACTGTTTCTGTCGCTATCATCGCCGCCTATAAAGCCGGACGTCAGGCTATAGTCCTCATTAGCAGTTGACGCAGCAGAATAAATTGATTTAAAGCCATTGTAAACTATCGCCAAAAGTGCAATCAAAAAGATAACAGCAATCGCAATTACCACACCGATAATCACGCCGTTACTTTTCTTCTTCGGCGGCGTCGCATACGGACTATACGGATTATAACCGTTCGGGTTATAACCATATTGATTACCATACTGATATTGATTACCGGCTTGATTATTTCCATATTGGTACTGATTGCCGCCAGCCTGATTGTTTCCGTACTGATACTGATTGCCGCCGGCATTATTTCCATACTGATTATTCCCATACTGGTACTGGTTCGTTCCACCAGCATTGTTTCCATACTGATTATTTCCGTACTGGTACCGGTTCTCTCCGCCAGCATTGTTTCCATACTGATTATTTCCGTACTGGTACTGGTTCGTTCCGGCAGTATTATTACCATACTGATTATTACCATACTGGTACTGGTTCGTTTCGCCAGCACTACTTCCATACTGATTATTTCCGTATTGATACTGGTTCTCTCCACCAGTATTGTTTTCAGCCTGATTATTTACAGATTGATTACTTCCATACTGATACTGGTTATCTCCAACAGCATTGTTTCCAGCCTGATTATTTACATATTGATTGTTTCCATACTGATTGTTTCCATACTGATACTGGTTTGCTCCATCAGCATTATTTCCATATGTATTATTCCCGTCCTGAGTATTCTCATACTGATACTGATTTACGGTCTGATTGTCTCCATATTGGCTTGCATCAGCCTGCGGCGCATTTTCTTCTGCAGCATTTCCTAACTGTCCGCCCGAAAACACTCCAAGCATACTCTGATAATCCTCTTCCGTATCAGAAGCCTTATATACGTCCTGCGCCGTCTGTGTCTGATAGACGTCCGGCGTAGTATAAATTGAATTTTCAACTACGGATTGGTCTTCCTGCTGTGTATCCCCCTGATTCTGTCCTTCCGGTATAATATCTTTGTTCTGTTCTTCCATTCTAATAACTATGCTCCTTCCTTAGTCCTTTTTCCCGTTTTGTTATTCAACACAATTGCAATACTATTATTTCTCTCCGAAAGTCACTTCGCTGTAATATGCCAGAATCGACTCGCGTAACATTGATAACGCTGCCGAAACAGTATTTTCACGGATTTTCATGCGGCTGCCGCTGAAATGACATTCCTTCACTTCTATGCGCCCGCAGACGTTACATGCGATATATACCAGTCCTACCGGCTTTTCCTCAGTGCCGCCGTCCGGACCTGCAATCCCTGTAATACCTACCGCTACGTCAGTCTTTGTAAAAACAGCCGCCTTCTTTGCCATCTCCCTTGCGGTTTCGTAACTGACCGCTCCGTAATTCTCAAGCATGGACTTCTTAATTCCAAGCACCTTGCGCTTAGACTTATTGGAATATGTGATATATCCGGTCTTAAACACCTCAGAGACTCCCGGCACGTTAATCAGCCTTGCCGCAAGCATTCCGCCCGTACAGGATTCCACTGTGGTAATTGTAAGGTTGTTTGCCACTAATAAGTCAACTACCGCTTTCTCCAAAGTGACGTCTTCCTGCGTCGTATAAATACTGTTGCCGAAACGCCCCTTAAGCTCCTTGACTATCGGTTTCACCAGCTTTTTGGCTTCTTTTTCGTCTTCCGCCCTTGCGGTTACCCTCAGATGCACCTCTCCCGTCTTCGCATATGTTGCAATCGTCGGGTTGCTCTGCTCATTTATCAAATCTTCCACCATTGATTCCGCTTTACTCTCGCCCACGCCGCAGACTTTAACAGTCTGGGAATATATAATTCCCGGCTCTAATGCGCTCAAATACGGTACGATGGAATTATCAAACATAGGTATAAGTTCATTTGGCGGTCCCGGCAGCAGAATAACGCGTTTACTGTTTTCATTCATGATGATTCCCGGCGCCGTGCCATTCGGATTATCAATCACTATACTGCCTTCCGGCACCATCGCCTGTTTCCAGTTGTTCTCCGTTATTTCAATGCCCCTGCTTTGGAAAAAATCCGTAATAGCCTCTTTACTGGGTTCATGCAGATAAAGATTTTTTCCAAGCGCCTTAGCCGCTGTCTCCTTAGTCAAATCATCCTGTGTAGGTCCGAGTCCGCCTGATAAAAGAAGTATATCAGCTCTTGAGAGCGCCGTATTAATCACTTCCAGCAGACGTTCCTCATTATCCCCCACCACATCCTGATAATAACACGACAATCCGAGTCCCGCGCATTTCTCCGCAAGATATGCCGCATTAGTGTTTACAATGTTGCCAAGTAAGATTTCGGTTCCTACCGAAATAATTTCCACTACCATATTATGTCTTATTCCTTTCCACAAGAACACGGTGCCTGCTATTTGGTTTCTTTCATAACATCCTTATTTTTAACCAGATAATCAATCAGTGAGATAACCGTAAGCGCAAGCGCCGCCCACATAACGATATCGGTTAAAATCTGCAACGCTTCTATGTCTGCAATCATCAGGCAGATCATAATCATTTGAAACGTGGTTTTGAACTTTCCAAAATAGCTTGCAGCAATTACTACTCCGTTATCAGAAGCAATCAGCCTGAAACCGCTGATTATAAATTCTCTTGAAATAATGATGATAACTATCCAGGCAGGCAGCACAGACATTTCCACCAGACATATAAGCGCCGCGCAGACGAGAAGTTTATCCGCCAAAGGATCCATAAACTTCCCAAAGTTAGTGACCAGATTGTACTTTCTGGCAATCTTGCCATCCAATAAGTCTGTGAGGCTGGCAATAATAAAAATCGCCAGCGCAATCCATTTATCGGCTGCAGTTATGTCAACCAACATAAACAGCACAAAAAACGGAATTAAAATCACTCGAAACATCGTCAATTTATTCGGCAGATTCATCTTCTAATTCTCCAATCAAATCATATTCATAAGCTCCGGTAATCCTGACTTTCACAAAATCTCCGGTCATAAACTCCCTTTGGGTATTAATAAACACGAGTCCGTCTACGTTTGGCGCGTCCTTATATGTCCTTGCCACATAGACGTCATCATCCGCAACCTTTCCCTCTATCATGGCGTCTACACATACGCCTGTCATGGTCTTTGCCGCATCAAAGGCAATCTCCTGCTGCAGCTCCATAAGCTGTGCCTGACGCTCTTCCTTAACATCTTCCGCAACCTGATTCGGCATATCCGCCGCCGGAGTGTCTTCTTCCTGCGAATAAGTAAATACGCCCAGACGGTCAAACTTCATATCTTCCACAAACGCCAACAGTTCCTGATGCTCTTCCTCAGTTTCTCCGGGAAATCCCGTAATTAAAGTGGTTCTGATACAAATATCCGGTATCCTTCTTCGCAGTTTCCCTACTATCTCTTCTATTTCACGCCTGTTAGTCCTGCGTCCCATTCTCTTTAAAATATTATCACAGCCATGCTGTATGGGAATATCCAAATAATGACAGATTTTCGGTTCGGCTTCGATAACGCTAGTCAGCTCATCGTCAATCTCTTCCGGATAACAATACAGAAGGCGAATCCACTGTATTCCTTCAATCCTGCATAGTCTGCGAAGGAGTTCAGACAGCATCTTTTTTCCATATAAATCCATTCCGTATATGGTAGTTTCCTGCGCCACCAGAATAAGCTCTTTAACGCCGCCGTCTGCAAGAGTCATTGCTTCTTTTACAAGACTTTCCAATGGAACGCTTCTATACTTCCCGCGCACCTTCGGAATAATGCAATATGTACAGTGTTTGTCGCAGCCTTCGGCTATCTTAAGATAGGCAAAATGTCCGCCGGTAGTCACTATACGCTTAGTATCCGTCAGCGGTGTTCTGTCCGGACTGTTATATTTATCCCATTCTCCAACATTCCCGCTGCTCTTTGCATCCGGACTTTTGCCGTCTATGCTGTCACAATCTTTCGCAAGCAGCGTTTCAATAACATTCGTTATTTCATCAATCGCCGTAGTTCCGATAATAGCGTCCACTTCGGGGATTTCTTTCTGAATTTCCTCTTTATAACGCTGTGCAAGGCAGCCTGTTACTACAAGCGCTTTAAGTCCGCCGCTTTTTCTAAGCTCCGCCATCTCAAGGATGGTATCTATGCTCTCCTGTTTCGCATCATTGATAAAACAGCAGGTATTTATGACAACAATGTCGGCTTCTGTCTCATCATCGGTAAATTCATAGCCTTTTTCGGATAAAAGCCCGAGCATCATTTCGGAATCGACCAGATTTTTATCACAGCCTAAAGAAATAAAAAATATTTTATCGCCCATTTGCTTAACTTTATTCTTCTTTGTCATCAACTGCTTCTGCCACAGTTTCCGCCGCTGCATCAGGATTTTCGTCCAAATCAGAAGCCGCCAAAGAGTCCTGCGCTTCTATATCTTCTTCTAAATCGTCAAAGTCCTCGTCGCCGTTTAAAATCCTTATCTTCCCCTGGTTCAGCTCCTCAATCGCTGCGGACAAAGGCTTTCTGCCGTCATAGTTCTCTACCAGCACATCGTCGCCGGAAATAATCTGTCTCGCTCTCTTAGAAGTTGCCATTACTATGGAATAACGGCTGCTTACCACAGGCTCATTGCCCTCTTCAACATCTTTGTTTACTACCTTCATTAAATCTGCATATGATGGATGTAACATTTTTTCTCCTTTCGCGTAAGCCCCTGCTTCGCACAAAAATTTATTTTATAATTAATTGAAAATTACCAAAATGATAACTTTATTCCGTATCCGCATATGTCGGCGCATCATCCGTCCGCGCCCTGCCCGCGATTGTATCCGGAAGCAATGCCGACAATACAATCTGGTTATTTTCCATGATCAATACTGCCTTCGTCTTTCTCCCCTGGGTTGCATCAATCGCCAAACCTGTTTCTTTAGCCTTCTGCACAAGACGTTTTATCGGAGCGGAATCGGGACTGACTATCGCTATGATTTTCCCTGTATTTACAACATTGCCAAAACCGATATGAATTAATCTTCCCAACAGCTGCTTCCCGCCCTTCTTACTCAATATTCTGAATCTGCTCGCGAACCTTCTCTATCTCGGTCTTTAGTTCGATTGCATGATTGGATATTTCCAAATTATTAGTCTTGGAAAGAATCGTATTGGCTTCACGGTTCATTTCCTGCGCTATGAAATCCAGCTTACGCCCGATACTTCCTCCCTGCACCAGATTATCCCTTGTCATTTCGATATGGCTTCTTAAACGTACAAGTTCCTCATCCACACAGACTTTATCTGCAAAAAGAGTCACTTCCATTAGAAGTCTGCTTTCGTCTATCTGCGTATCCTCCAAAAGTTCCTTAACCTTGTCTTCAAGCTTCTGCCTGTACTCCGTGATTATTTCAGGCGAACGCTCCTCAATAAATCCCACATGCTCAAGCATTCCGTCAAGTTTGGCAATCAAATCGTCTCTAAGGTTTTCACCTTCTTTAATTCTGGACGCCACGAAACCTTCCAGAGCGCCTTTTAGCGACTTCTCAAGCAGCAGCCAAAGTTCTTCCTCATCGATAGTCTGCTCTTCCATGCTTAAGACTTCGGGATATCTTGACAACGTGGATACCCTTATATCGTTATCCAACTCGAAGTCCTTCTGCATCTGCTCTAAATACTTCATGTACTCGGCAGCCACTTCCTTATTATACTTTACGCATATATTGGACTCAGTAAAATCTTCATAGGTGATAAAAATATCCACCTTGCCCCTTTGTATATAATTCTTTAGTTCATTCCTGATTGCCGCTTCAAAAAAATTCAGTTTCTTGGGCATCTTAATAGATACGTCCAGATATCTGTGGTTGACAGATTTAACCTCTACCGTAATTTTACGTTCCGCTTCGGCAATTTCATACCTGCCGAATCCCGTCATACTCTTTATCATAAGCCGTCCTCTTCCCCATATCGTTCTTTTGCACCCAGTCTATAACATTATAAAATAATACTCCGCTCTAGTCAAGCTTGCCATTTTCATAATCTGGTTATACAATAATAGACAAAGCACTATTCACAGTCTTATATGGCATGAACTCATATGTTTTCGTGAGTGACCCTTGGAAAACGCCGGCACTTAGTGAAAAAGCTGTTTTTTAGCTTTTGAACTTAGTACCGTTGCGATTTTCCACGGAGCGGGAGCGCGTCACTCATGGAAACACATGAGTTCATGCCACCTAAGCGCTGAACTGTTCAAAGAAAGCAGGTATAAACCATGGCATTCGACGGAATCACCATTGCAAATATAACTAAAGAATTAAACGACGTTCTCACAGGCGGGCGCATCTATAAAATCTCACAGCCGGAGGCTGATGAACTTCTTATAACGGTAAAAGCAGGCGGCGCACAGTACAGGCTTTTGCTCTCCGCCGACGCTTCACTGCCGCTTATTTATCTGACCGATAAAAACAAGCAGGCTCCCATGACTGCGCCGGGCTTCTGTATGCTGTTAAGAAAGCATCTGCAAAACGCAAGGATTCTCGATATCACACAGCCTGAGCTTGAACGCTGTGTAAGAATCCGTCTGGAGCATCTTAATGAAATGGGCGATATCTGCCGGAAAACGCTGATTATCGAAATCATGGGAAAACACAGTAATATAATCTTCTGCAACGAACAGAATATTATAATCGACAGCATCAAACATATTTCCGGCATGGTAAGCTCTGTAAGGGAAGTCCTTCCCGGCAGGGAATATTTTATTCCTAAGACTCAGGACAAACTCAATCCGCTTGAGCTTATAGCCGATGCGGATACCCAAAGGCAGTTCATAGACAAGCTTTCAGCCATGCCGCTGCCCGTGCATAAAGCCCTCTACTGCACTTATACCGGACTTTCGCCAATCATCGCGCAGGAAATATGTTATAGGGCGGACATAGACGGCGACATTCCTGCAAATGCGTTAGATGAGCCTGCACTTGATAAGATTTATGTAAACCTAACTTCGATATTAAATAAAATACGCGACGGCGCATTTGAGCCTAATATTATATATGAAAATAAATCTCCGCTTGAATTTGCCGCAATCCCGCTGACGCTCTATGCCAATAAGGAATTCAGGCATTTCGGCACGATAAGCGAAGTCTTAGAGCGTTACTATGAAGAAAAAAATATTGTTACAAGAATCCGCCAAAAATCCACAGACCTGCGCAAAATCGTACAAACTGCGTTAGAACGCAATGTAAAAAAGTACGATTTACAGCTAAAACAAATAAAAGACACGGAAAAGCGCGATAAGTACCGCATTTACGGGGAACTGCTGAATACTTACGGCTATAACGTATCTCCCGGCGCGAAATCCATGGAGGCGCTTAACTACTACACAAACGAAATGATAACGATTCCTTTGGACGATACTCTTACCGCCACGGAAAACGCTAAGAAATACTTTGATAAATACGGCAAGCTTAAGCGCACGCATGAAGCGCTTTCCAAATTGACTATGGAAGTCAAAGAAGAAATTGAGCATCTTGAATCAATCTCGGCTGCCCTTGATATCGCCATGCACGAAGAAGACTTGGTACAAATCAAGGAAGAGTTGATTGAAAGCGGATATATACACAGAAAAGGCGGCGGGAAAAAGGTTAAAATCACCAGCCGTCCGTTCCACTATGTAAGCTCCGACGGTTTCCATATCTATGTAGGCAAGAATAATTACCAGAACGACGAACTTACTTTTAAACTGGCAACCGGCAATGACTGGTGGTTTCATGCTAAAAAGATTCCGGGCTCCCACGTCATCGTAAAGGCGGAAGGCAAGGAACTGCCCGACCGCACGTTTGAAGAAGCGGCAAAATTGGCGGCACATTATTCAAAAGGAAGGGAACAGGAGAAAGTAGAAATTGATTATCTGCAAAGAAAGAATGTGAAAAAGCCAAACGGCGCCAAGCCGGGATTTGTCGTATACTATACCAATTTTTCCATGGCAATCGACTCCGACATATCCCACTTAACGCAGCTTGATGACTAAATGGTTTTTTCGGTAAACAAGGACTTCACATGGTCGATTTCCGCCTGTGTAGCCTTTGCCGCGGGAACATAATAGGACTTCTCTCTTGCGAGCTGATAGAGTTCTTCCTGCGACTGCTCACAGGCGTTCCTGAACTGCTTCAAAGTCTGCTTTAACTCTTTATTTTCTGTCTGAGGTATCATTTCGCCGAAACGCACAAGTTCGCCGTTGATTCCCGTAAGTGTGTCTGCTACCATTGTTTTTTCCTGCATCTGCATATTACATAACCTCCATTCACTTTCTTATGATTTAACCTAAAAACTGCATTAACTGCTCTTTGTTCTGCATCGCGGATTTTGCGCCTTTTTCAAAGAACTGCTTTATCTGCGTATCGGTTGCGCATTCCGCATATTCCTTCATTTTGCAGTGTGTCACGTCATATCCGCCCATAAGGTGACGAAGATTCTGTAATTCAAGTTC
Organism: Butyrivibrio sp.; assembly: GCA_023664865.1. GTDB lineage: Bacteria > Bacillota > Clostridia > Lachnospirales > Lachnospiraceae > UBA3282. The sequence continues at coordinate 116,517 of JAMPEU010000005.1, forward strand.
TGATAAGTTAGCCATAGTATACCTCCTGATTGAATTTGCGACATTTAAAAATTGTCAGTTTTATTATGCCGTATTTAGAAGGTATTTATTCATAGTTGTTGAACGACATGAACTCATATGCTTCCTCTTGAGGTACGCTCTCGCTCCGTGGAAAATCGCAGCGGTACTAAGCTCAAAAGCTAAAAAGCAGCTTTTTCGCTAACTACCGGCGTTTTCCAAGGACCTCAAAAGGAAGCATATGAGTTCATGTCGCTGAAAGTTGTGAATAGCAGCCATTAATTTAAAGTATATTTTTTATTTTATTAAATGAATTTTTTTTGCGAGATGGACTAAAAAGACGCCTTTGGGGAAGCTCCTAAGTTCTTCTTCATTTACAACGCCGAGTTTGATAATAAGAATGAAATAGACTGCTGCTGCAAAAGCGATGGATACGACAACGGAAATCCTGTTTTCTTTAATTAAAAAGAAAATACCCTGATAAACCCCATATGCTACTGCTCCCATGATGATTGCAGCAAGTATGGGCTTTAAGTAGGTTTTCTTAACGTCCTGCTTATAGCTTAGATATTTCATGACGGAAAACTGGTTTAATATGCACATCATCAGCGAATAGGCGATATTGGCACCTGCCAGCGCATACAGGTCAAGGTCTGTATATAAAAGCATCAAAACCAGAATGACTACCTGCACGGCTAAAGATACCGCCGAATGAATTACCGGAATATTGACTTTGCCGATTCCTTGCAGTACGGCGTTAGTAAGGGTGGAAAGTCCATATAAAACAACGGTCACGGCAAGCACGCGCACCAGTGCCCCTGCGGTGTCAAGCGCCTCCTTCTGCGGATAGATAAACTGTACAACAGGTCTTGCAAGCACGAATAAACCAACTGCGGCGGGAATGGCAATCAGCATAGTCATATGAATTGCCTGTCTTACCTTATCCCTTGTCTCGTTCTCCTTATGCGTCGCATAAGTCGCTGAAATCCCCGGTATCGACGCGGAAGACATCGCTGAGGCAATCGCTATGGGGATATTTATAATGGTAATCGCCTGCGTAGAAAAAATCCCATAGCTAATCGCGGTTGCAGGCTTATCCACGCCCATCATATCTATCATGACATACTGATAGATATACATATTCACTACAGTAGAACAATTATAGATAAACGTGCTTAAAATAAATGGCGTAACAGTTGTTATTATAACTTTGAAAATCTCGCCATAACTTTCAAGTATCGGCGTATGGTCGCGCTTTATCCTTCTTTTGATAATGCCGCTGTTCAATCTATACATGCCAAACATGAATAAAAGCGCGATTAGGACTCCCGCGCCCGTACCGATTGCACTTCCTGATGCTCCATATACCGCCTGAGTAGTCTCGCTCTCACCTGAAACCGTCCCTATTAACAGATAAGCGGCAAGGATGCTGACTACCGCATTTAAAATCTGCTCCAAAATCTGCGAAAGCGAAGTATGGAGCATGGAGCCGTGCGCCTGAAAATATCCGCGGAACACGCCGAGTAAGCCTGAGAAGAAAATCGTCGGCGCAAAAACGCGCAGCACCGGAACCGCCCCGTCCACTTTAACCAGAAACGACGCGCCGAAAAAGGTAACAATCGAGCAAACTCCGCCCACTACTACCACATAAATCAAGGCACACTGAAATACCCTCTGGGCATTTCGATATTCCTTATAAGCCAATCGCTGCGCAATGACTTTTGAAATGGCAGAGGGTATGCTATACGATGAAATCAATAAAATTATAGTGTAGATATTGATGGCGTTAGTGTAATAACCGTTACCTTCCAAACCGATAATGCTGGTCAGCGGGCTGCGGTATAACAGACCTATAATTCTGACAATTATGCCTGCCGCCGCCAGAATACCTGCTTGAAGCACAAAGCTGTCCTTCTTCTGTTGTGCCATATATTTCTCCATCTTCTAGGAAAATGTATCAGCCAATCAGCCAGTCATACATTTCCTGATATTTCTTAGCGGACACATGCCATGAGAAATCTGCCGACATCGCCCTGTCCACCATCTTGTTCCATTCTCTTTTCTTATCATAATAAATTCGCTCGGCATAACGTATGGAAGATAACATTTCATGGGCATTGTAATTTGTAAAGCTGAATCCCGTACCCGTGCTTTCATATTCGTTATAAGGCTCTACCGTATCCTTAAGTCCGCCAGTCTCGCGTACAATCGGTATTGTGCCGTATCTAAGCGACATAAGCTGGCTTAAGCCGCAAGGCTCAAATAACGAAGGCATCAGGAACGCATCGCTTGCCGCGTAGATTTTATGCGATAACGCGTCGGAGTAATAGATGTTTGCCGACACCTTGCCGTGGTATTTCCAGTCAAAATGCCTGAACATATTCTCATACTGTTCCTCGCCTGTTCCCAGCACGACAATCTGCACATTGTCCTGACACAATTCATCCATAACATATGCTATTAAATCAAAGCCTTTCTGTCCGGTCAGTCTGGAAACGATGCCTATCATCATCGTCTTGTCGTCCTGGTTCAGTCCCAGTTCAGCCTGCAGCGCACGCTTATTCTTAATTTTCTCCTTACGGAAATTGGCTGCATTATATGCAAATTCAATATTTTTATCCGTCTCCGGATTAAACTCCTCGTAATCAATGCCGTTGACGATGCCGCGCAAGTCATGCGCCCTTGCGCAAAGCAGACCGTTCAAACCCTCTCCGTAGAACGCCGTCTTGATTTCTTCCGCATAAGTATCGCTCACAGTGGTGATAGCGTCCGCATAAACCAGCCCGCCCTTTAAAAGATTGGCGTCCTTATAGGCTTCCAGTTTATCGGGCGAGAAGAAATACTGCGGCAGCCCCGTAATTTCCCTGACTTCCTTAACACTCCATTTACCCTGGAATTTCAGGTTATGGATTGTCATAACCGTCTTTATGCCGCGGTAAAATTCACCGCCCTGAAACCTCTCCTTAAGATAGACCGGGATAAGTCCCGTCTGCCAGTCGTGGCAATGGATAAGGTCAGGCCTGAAATCAATTACCGGCAAAATCGACAACGCCGCCTTACAGAAGTAAGCATATTTTTCTATTTCAAATAAGGCATTGTCGCTATACGGCTTGAATCCGTTGAAAAATGATTCATTATCAATAAAGTAATATTTAACGCCGTCAACCTCAGCTTCGAGTATGCCGACATACTCGTTTTTCCAATGGAAATCCATATAAAAATGTGTCTTGTATTGCAGCATATCCTTCATCTTCTGAGACATACAGGTGTATTTGGGAAGAATTACTCTTACATCAAAATACTCTTTATCAATACATTTAGGCAGAGAACCTACAACATCCGCCAAACCTCCCGTCTTAATAAACGGAACGCCTTCTGACGCAACAAATAGAATCTTCTTCATGAAATAACCCTCCAATATTCTTTACTAGAATCACTTTCCATGAAACAGCTTCCGCGACGCTATTTCTACAGAAGTGGCTTCCTGTATAGCCACTTCTGTTATTATACATCATATTTTCCGTTAATAAAAGGATAATTTTAGATTAATTATGATAATTACGATACTGCAGACGGATTTTATCGGCAATGAGCGCGATAAACTCAGAATTTGTAGGTTTTCCTTTGCCGGTATTAATAGTATAACCGAACAATGCGTCCAATGTTTCCATCTTTCCCCTCGACCACGCTACCTCGATTGCATGCCGTATCGCACGCTCCACCCTGCTTGGCGTCGTCTGATATTTCGAGGCTATAGTCGGATATAGGATTTTCGTAATTGAGCCAAGCATCTCCACGTCCTCGACGGACATCATGATTGCCTCACGCAGATATTGATAGCCTTTAATATGTGCCGGCACGCCGATTTCATGTATCATGTTAGTGACGTCCCTTTCTAAGTCATGTACGACGTTTACATTTTCCGACGCCTTTATTTCCCCGACCGAGGTCTCCTGTATCTTAGACGGCACCGTTATCATAATCTGGAATGCTTTATCTGTACTCATTAGGTTGTCAAGAATCTGCTGCACTTTTTCATTGTCTCTTGTAACAGTTAAATTCAATTGTTCCATAGAAAACCTCCATTTTATTACAATTTTCCGGCATTATGATTTAGAAATTACATATTGTCCAATAATTTCCATTTACATGCTACCATTATTATAAACAACTGTGGAGATTTTTGGAATATTCAGTCATCGCGGGGATTTTGACATTTTTGTAAACGGAACACGGCCATAGTTTCGTATTCACGCTCTTCATACCCATACTTACTTTCTGCATATATCCACAATAATAATATCCGGGCCTATCTGTTTGATATCCTTATAAGAGATTACACATTCAGACTCCCCGCCGAGCAGCCCGCAGAATTTATTTCCGCCGCCTATAATAAGCTTAAATATCTGCCCCGTACATTCGTCGAACTCAAAATCCGTTACCCTTCCAAGTTTTTCGCAATTTTTCAAATTAATTACTTCTTTTTTCTTAAAATCCGAAAACAGCATACAATCCCCTGTGCTATGTTCTTTATATTATTAAATGCAGCATTACTCGGATTGTTCCATCGGAATCCATATCTCCACCCCGAATGTCTTTAGGCGGATTCCTTCCACATTGTCAAGCTGCACGGGTTCATTAAACAAGCGGCTAAAAGTTACCGCATTGGGATATCTCTCTTCCGTTCGTTCATGACCATTATCATCAGTGGTATGTATGCCTAGTGTTGATCCTACTTCTCTTCCGTTTTTCAAAACTACGGAAGTCTCCTCAGAGATTCCGGCTCTACTAAAGCCCACAAGAGATATTGATAACGGAGACATCGCTATTTCATCAATAATCAATCCCTTCTCCCTAAGCAGCTTTTGCGATTCCTCGTCTATGACAAGATTTACTTTCTCCACCATTTTCCCAAGTGTAATTTCCGCAAGGATAATTTCCTCTGAATAATCTAAAAAACGGTTATCTCTTGCAACCGTAAGAGTTTTACCCGGACTGAGTATTGTGTCCAAACTTAAAACAAAGCTTCCGGTTCTGACACCATTTTCCCTACTATCTACCGATGTCCATAGGCTCATATTTTCCATGTCTGATTCTGTAAAAAAGCATATATTACTTATACTTATACCTGCCGCATCTTCATTAAAATCATCTTCCCCCGTATACATTGTATATGTATATGGTATTATAATGTAGTTATCATCATACATAAGCGCCTCAAGCCTGAGCGTGCCATAGGCTGTGGCTATATCAATCCCCAATATCTGACCGTATTCCTCGTAGAAATCTCTCTGCTCCTGAGTCAAAAGCTGTGAATCATAATTGAAATAGTTCATAGCTTTGGCAAATCTTTCAGCGAGTGAGAATTTCTCAAAAGCAAACACCGTCATGCCGGAAATTAGGAATACCAGTGCAAACGCCGCAGTGCGCATTGTTAAACGTACTCCCTTTTCCGCATGTTTCTCTTCCTGCGTGGTCTGAATCTCCTCATATATCCTCTCCTTCTGCTCCTTAGACAGACTAATCCTGTTATACATATTTTTAAATGTTTCCTGTCTCATTTCTTAACTCCTCCATACTTTTAAGCATTTTCTGTTTCATGAGCTTCTTTGCCCTTGCGAGTCTTGCGGACGCCAGATTAGGCGTAATTCCAAGCAGCCCTGCAATTTCCTTAACCGGATATTCTTCGTAATAGCGAAGATACAATACTATGCGGTATTTGGGCGGAAGTTCCATCAGCGTTTCAAACAGTTCATTCTCTTCTTCCTTCCACGATTCCGCCGCCTGCAAATCTTCCTTAAGCGGCTCCGTTTTCCTAAACCACGCCGTCTGCAGCATGCTTTTGCAGCAGTTTAGAGCTACGCGTATGAACCATGCCTTTTCGTGTTCGCGGCTTTCAAACTGCGGTTTTTTCTTTAAATAGCGTAAAAATACTTCCTGAACTACCTCTTCCGCTATATACTCGTTCTTCCCATAGGATATGGAAATCCTGTATATCATGTCGGAGTAACGCTCAAACAGTTCTTTTACAATACTGTCATTATCCATCTTAGGTTCCCCATTCCGGCTTATTAAGCGTTTATGGCTGTACTGCCTTCTTAATAAAAAATGTACATTCACATATAATACCTTTTAAGTATAAAAAATATGACAAGATTTTCAAAGAAATTTTTATTCAGGCAGCAGCGCAGACGGCAGGGACACATATGCTCACCGAAAAGGTCCTTGAAAAACGCCGGTACTTAGCGAAAAAGACGCAAAGCGGCTTTTGAACTTAGTACCGCTGCGATTTTTCACGGAGCGAGAGCGTGCCTTTGAGGTGAGCATATGTGTCCCTGCCGTCTACGCTGCTGCCTGAACTGGAAAACATTTCCGACATATTTTTGAATAAATAAGCCGCTTTCGCACATCCTTTTAAAAAGACAAAGTATTCTAAAAGGAGGGGAAGGCATTATGATTCAGGGAAAGGTTGAAATCTGCGGCGTTAATACTGCTAAGCTTCCGCTTTTAAAGAACGAGGAAAAAGAAGAATTATTTCGAAAAATCGGAGATGGCGACGAAAATGCAAGAAAGGAGTACATCAAAGGAAATCTGCGGCTGGTCTTGAGCGTAATCAAACGCTTTCACTCCAGTACGGAAAACGTTGACGACCTTTTTCAAATCGGCTGTATCGGTCTGATTAAAGCGATAGACAATTTCGATTGTAGTCTGAATGTCAAATTCTCAACCTATGCTGTTCCGATGATCATCGGAGAAATCCGCCGCTATCTCAGGGATTCCAACAGCATCCGCGTATCCCGCTCCCTAAAAGACACGGCGTACAAGGCAATCTACGCCAGGGAAAATCTGACGCGTAAAAACGCCCAAGAGCCGACAATGAACGAAATCGCCCAGGAAATCGGCATTTCCCAGGAAGACATCGTTTATGCGCTCGACGCCATCCAAAGCCCCATGAGCCTGTATGAACCTATCTACACGGACGGCGGCGACACCCTGTATGTAATGGACCAGATTAGCGACAAGAAGAACAAAGAGGAAGTCTGGGTAGAGCATATCTCTTTAAGCGAAGCCATGAAAAAGCTTTCCGACCGGGAGCATGAAATAATAACCCTCCGTTTCTTTGAAGGAAAGACGCAGATGGAAGTTGCCGAAAAAATCGGCATTTCGCAGGCACAGGTCTCGCGCCTTGAGAAAAACGCCTTAAAGACCATGCGTAATTACCTGACCGCATAGTATTACATCATGCAAAAAGTATTTTACAATCCGGCGTATATTTGCTATATTAAATAGGTAATTAAGAAACCTAAGAGGTATATCATAATGCGCGAGAATGGGAAAAGTAAAAACCATAGCGATTCAAATAAATCAGATGCAAAAAAAGAAAAATGTGGATACGATATTATGACAATCATGTCAACTACTGCGGCATTTTTGATTTTAGCTGCGGCAGCCTCGCTTGCCATAGTATTGGTTATTAAGCATAATTCCGCAAATACTAGCGTAAACAGTAATATTGCACAAGATGGGATTCCCGATAGTGAGCAAATCACCGTCCCTGACGATGAGCCTGACGCCGCGCCCGAAGAAATTGTGAGCGCAATAAACGAGCCAAATTTGGAAGATATAACCATAGGCTCGCTTACTATTGTCAGCGATGTCAATATACGCGATAATCCGGACACGGATAACAGCAATGTAATCAAGGTTGCCAAAGCCTCCGAGACCTACGACTACATCGGTCTTGCAGACCAGGGCAACTGGTACATAGTCCTACTTGAAGACGGCGTCCGCGGATATGTATACAAAGGATATGTCAGCGTCAACTAGATGCCGGTTCAATCCGCAGCTGTTGAGAATGGATATAAGGCGGATTAACCATACCAGACGCTAACAACGGTTCAGCCCGCAGACAGCATGGACGCATATGTTTTCCTGACGCAGCCCTTGAAAATCGCCGGTACTTAGTGAAAAAGACGCAAAGCGGCTTTTGAACTTAGTACCGCTGCGTTTTTCACGGAGCGAGAGCGTGCTGCAAAGGAAACATATGCGTCCATGCTGTCTATGGGCTGAACCCCTATCACTTATCCTGATTCAAATTCGCAACATCATAGGATATCGTTATATCCCTATTGCCATACAACTTAAAGTAATTCTTAATAATCCTCTCCGTCACCACGCGGATATTTTCTTTGTCCGTACCAACTAACACCACAAGGAACTGGAAACTGCTGTATCTGGTTCCTACGTCCACGCCGCGCAGGGATTTCATAATCGCCTGTTCCATACACTGCATGGCAAGTTCCATTTTTTCTAACTTGATATCGCTTCCGTCCGCAAAAAACAGGGTAAACAGTATAAGCTGCACTTCCTGATTGTTCCGCTGCGAAAAATGCTGCACGAAATCATAAATCCGCACGAACTCGTCGTAATCCACCTGAAACGCGCCTGAATATGACTGTCTGTTCTCCACCATATTCACCAGTCTGTCCAAGTCAGCCTTAGACTGCTCCAAGGTCTTCGTCATGCTCGTTCCCTGATAGAAAAGATAGTGTTCATCGTTATTGTTCTGTTTCACATGGTATAAAGCCTTATCAGCCTTCCGCACCAGTTCCGTAAAATTGCCGCCGTCCGTGCCGAATAAGCTGATACCGATGGAAAGGAAAAGCTCGCTCATGATATTGTCTTCTTTTTTCCTCTGGCTGAACGCATCTAATATCTGCTCCGCCTTTACGGACGCCTCCTTCTGCCCGGAAATGCCCTCGACATAATAAAGAAATTCATTTCCGTCCATCCTGCATATAATGTCGTTATTGCATACTTCCTTTAACACATCTGCGGTCACTTTAATCACATAGTCTCCGGCAAGATGTCCGTAGGTCTCATTTATATGTCTAAAGTTATTCAAGCCAATCATCATTACGCAGCCGCTGCCGTTGCGCAGGCTCTCGGTAATCTCTTTTTCTCCCTGTTCCCTGCCCAGGAGCCCTGTAAGGTAATCTACCTTGGTATCAATTCCGGCTTCTTCTTTAGTAACGCTTTCGTAGATTTTATTACTGTCAAACAGCGGAAGTACGGCATCTCTTTCCGATATGTTCTGCTGCAGCGTGCCTTTATCAATAAGTTCCATGAACAAATCCACCAGATGCGGATCAAACTGCGTTCCTTTTCCCCGTATAAGCTCTTCCCTTACTTTTTGGTCTTGCAGGCGTTTCCTGTATACGCGGTTGCTCGTCATTGCGTCATAGGAATCTGCAATGCCGATAATTCTTGCGACAATCGGAATCTCTTCGCCCTTAAGCCCTTCGGGATAGCCTCTTCCGTCGTATCTCTCGTGATGATATTTCGCGCCGACGCTGACATTTGGAAACATCCTGATATCTTTCAATATCTCCGCACCCATCAGCGTATGGCTTTTAATCATCTCAAACTCAACGTCCGTCAGCTTGAAAGGCTTGTTCAGCACGGAATCCGGCACTCCTATCTTGCCGATATCATGAAGCAGCGCCACGTAATGGATATTATATATATCTTCCTCCGACCAGCCAAGGCTCCTTGCCAGTTCTTCGGAGTATGCCGCCACTCTGAAGGAATGTCCCCTTGTATAGTCGTCCTTGGCGTCAATCGTATTTGCCACTGTCGTAATCGCCTCGATGGTTACAAGCTCCACTTCCCTAGTCTTTTCATCAAGGCGTTTCTGCAAATCCTGCCTGTATCCTTCCAACTCTATTGAACGGCGCACGCGGTTAAGCATAACCATGGGTTCAAAAGGCTTCGTGATAAAATCATATGCACCCAGCCTGAAACATTCTGTCTCCGTCTCTGATTTTCTGTCCGCCGTCAGGAAGATAACGGGAATTTTCTTCCATCTGTCGTCTTCATGGAGATGTTTTATAACTTCAAATCCGCCGATTTCCGGCATGAAAATATCAAGCAGTATCAAATCCGGTATGTATTTCTCCAAATATTTAAAAGCCTGCTTTCCCGAATTAACACTGACTACCTTATATTCTTTTTGCAGAAGGTTCTGCGCCATGACAAGGTTAATCCTGTCATCGTCTACGATTAAAATTGTTTTCTTCATTTGAATACCCCATAGTAATCTCTTTTTACTATTATACGGTTTATCGGAATAAAAAGCAATCGAATATCTTACAATATCCGACTGCTTTTAACATATTTTCCTAAGTTTCCCGCAATATTTCCTTTTTAAGTCTGCGCATAATCTTCTTTTCCAGTCTGGAAATATAGGACTGCGATATGCCTAGCAGCTCCGCTACTTCCTTCTGGGTAAGCTCCTTGCCGTCTGCGTTTCCCAAACCAAACCTCAGTCTGATAATCGTCTGCTCCCGCTCGGAGAGCTTGGATATTGCCTTAATCAAAAGTTTCCTCTCCACTTCGTTCTCAATGCCCTGATATATGACGTCTTCGTCTGTTCCAAGTATATCCGACAAAAGAAGTTCGTTTCCGTCCCAGTCCACATTAAGCGGCTCGTCAATGGACACTTCCATCTTATGTTTGCTGTTTCTCCTTAAATACATCAAAATTTCGTTCTCTATGCAGCGAGAGGCATAAGTCGCCAATTTGATGTTTTTCTCCGGATTAAACGTATTTATGGATTTTATCAACCCGATAGTGCCTATAGATATCAAATCTTCCACTCCCACTCCCGTGTTGTCAAACTTTTTGGCTATGTATACGACAAGTCGTAAGTTATGCTCAATTAAAAGCGCTTTCGCCTCGTCTTCATATTCTGTTCCCAAATCTCCTATAATCTCATTTTCTTTATCTACCTCAAGCGGCGGCGGCAGGACCTCCGCCCCTCCTATGTAATGAATGTCTCCCTGCTTATGTATAAGGAATCTGGTATCCTTACGCACCATTTTGAACTGCACCTTGCCGGGAATTGCCACTTTAAATACCATTTCTTTTCCTCCTAGTTTTCCATTAGTTTCGGGTGCAATATCATCTGATATATACTATCTTTTGATATTTCCGTATTACAAATCGCAATAATCACCTGTCTGCACTGAATCTCCCTGTATGTATCCTCGATTACAAGTTCCGGAATCTCATAAGCGCTTAGGACTCCCGCCTTTTTGCCGATGCTCCTATATGGAATGGCATGATACTTCTGCGGGAGAAAGCAGCCGCCAAGCATCTTGGCTGCGCCCTCGCTTACTATACACACCGGCGCGCCGCTTATCGGTTCGGATAAATGGTTGCCTGTATCAAGAAGCGCCGTCATACGGATGTCTCCGTCCCCGGTAGTAATCCGTACCGCTTTAAGCGACTCTGACTTATCGGCATGCAGCTTACTTATAAGAAAGCGTATAAAGCCGTATGCGAAAAAACCGAAAAACGCAAAACTCCTAATGCCGTACCTTAACCGTACAGACAATGTGGTCTGCCTTGAAAGCCATAAAACCACGCTTCCAAAGAATAAGGCGCACACTGCCATAACCATACTGCTTTTTACAACAAGCCTAAGCGAGCGCAGTTTAAAAGCGGCGGTAATCATTACCATACTGACAGGTATCACGCCAATAACCAGCCTTATTCTGAGATTTGCAGCCGGAATCAATATAATCATACATATCAGTCCGGCGCCCAATAAGGCGCTTAGGAAAATCCTTCCATGCGTGGCAGTACACTTCAGAACCCTTCCCGTTATTGATAACAGATACATATTCATCACAAGCTGAATGAAAAATACGCTGTCAATATATAATTTGTAATACACTGTCCACCTCCTGTTTTCTGCTTAATTATACGAAAATCAGCCTGATTATTTTGTCAAATTCAGAGAGCGTTTCATTAATATTTTTTTACTCATTACGACAAAAGCGACAGTTCAGCGTGCAGACGGCATGGACGTATATGTTTCCTTTGCAGCACGCTCTCGCTCCGTGAAAAACGCAACGGTACTAGGTTCAAAAGCTAAAAAACAGCTTTTTCACCAAGTGCCGGCGTTTTTCAAGGACTGCGTCAGGAAAACATATACGTCCATGCCGTCTGCACGCTGAACTGTCGCTGACAAAAAAATAAGCCCCAAGACGCCACTTAGTGAATGTCTTAGGACTTATGTGTACGTATGAATTATTTGCGCTGTAAGAAATCCGGGATTTTTAGGGATTTCTCTTCTACCGAGCTTCTTATATCTGCGGTTCTGTTGATGCCCGGAAGGGGTTTTCCGGCTGCATTTGGTGAACCCGCCTGCGCGCCAGCCTCACCTGTTCCTGCCGGTCTTGTATTTAAGTTCGCCGCATTATAAGCGCCATGTCCGGCTCCTGCCGCTCCTACACCCTTACCCTGCAATGATGTAGGCGTTATGTAGGCAGATTTGAAACTCAGTCCGCCGATGCCCTTCATCTGGTTTGCCTTAGCCTCGATACCTGTAGCAATAATGGTAACATTGCATGTATCCGTCATATTCTCGTCATACATAGCTCCGAAGATACAGTTGATATCGTCTCCTGTCAGTTCTTTAACATAATTTGCCGCCGCATCTGCGTCCGAGAGGGAAATATCGCCCGATACGTTGATGATTACATCGGTCGCGCCCGAAATAGTGGTCTCAAGCAGCGGACTCTCAACCGCCATCTTAACTGCCTGATTCGCCTTGTCGTCCCCTTTGCCGCTTCCGATGCCGATATGCGCAACACCCTTGTCCTTCATAACGGTCTGTACGTCCGCAAAGTCAAGGTTGATGACTGCCGGAAGGTTAATCAGGTCTGTAATTCCCTGTACCGACTGCTGGAGTACTTCGTCAGCTTTCTTTAAAGCGTCCGGCATGGTTGTCCGCCTGTCAACAATTTCAAGCAGCTTGTCGTTTGGTATTACAATAAGCGTGTCCACGTTATCTTTTATCTTTTCGATTCCATTTAATGCGTTTACCATACGCACCTTAGCCTCAAATCTAAAGGGCTTGGTAACAACTCCCACAGTCAGAATACCCATATCTTTAGCCAACTTCGCGACTATCGGCGCAGCTCCCGTTCCGGTTCCGCCGCCCATTCCGCAGGTGACGAAGACCATGTCCGCACCTTTAAGCGCAGCAGCAATCTCTTCCGAGCTTTCTTCTGCTGCTTTCTCACCTATCTCAGGCTTAGCCCCGGCTCCCAGGCCTTTGGTCAGCTTCTCGCCTATCTGCAGCAGCTTAGGAGCTTTACAAAGCTGCAAAGCCTGCTTATCAGTATTGATTCCTATGAAATCAACCCCGTCAATACTCTCGTCAATCATTCTATTAACAGCATTATTACCTGCCCCACCGACACCAATTACTATTATCTTAGCGGCAGATTCAGCATCGTTCGTCTTAATCTCAAGCAAGGTAGTACCTCCTTCAATCACAAAATAAACTCATATAGATTATCATATAATTATTTTTTCAATTTAGCAACCCCATTTTTACGAATTTCTAACTTTTCTATAGTTAATGACATTAGAAATTGCCATTTACTATTATTTTCCAGACTAATTTTGCTCAAAACTTATCATTGTAGTGTCCTCCGTATACTCTCTCATATTAAGGGTTCCGCTTTTTCCTTCCAAATCCGGCAGCATATATTGCAGTTTCATGATTTTTTCGTCAATATCATTACTGTTTCCCATTGCGACCTTCACATCATCGAATATCAGAGTCACCTGATAATCGGAGGAAAAATATATCTTGTCCACTGCCATTGAATACTTATCGAGCAGCTGCGTAATATTCAGGATATCCTTAAAAACCTCCTGATTTTCAACCGGCAGTGCATCATGCAGTGTCACATAATCAAATGATAAGCCTGTTACCTGCGGTATTCCGGGCGTTGCAGTCTCTGACGTCTCCACTACGATGCCGTCTTTATCGAAATAAATATACCTTCCCAGATATGCCACGCAGCCCGCTACCGCTTTCTCATAGACAGTAATCCTCACGGTATCTCTCGCCTCTATATCCACGTCCATCGTCTCTATAAACGGAATGTTTTCTACGCTTTTGTCCCGGTATTTAAGTGAAAGCAGGATGGAATTGTGGTCATACTTTCCGTCCATGACCATGTCGATAACTTCCGCATCGGTATAGTGGGTGTTGCCGTCCACGTACACAGTGGTAATGGTATAATTATTCATAATGTAGATATATCCCGCAATAACCGCTATCAAAAGCAAAGAGCAGATTACAGAAAGAACAGCAATTCTTTTTGCCCTGCCAAAACGAACTTTCTGTTCCTTCTGTTCACTTTTTTCCGTATCATTTTTGATAAGCCTCATATATGGAGGCTGCTTGCCTGCTCTTTTCATAATTTTTCCACGTTTTATCCGCTAATTTTTTCACATCTGACTCCAAGTTCCGACAGGTCATGGCAGATGTCTTCATAGCCTCTCTCTATATACTGCGTGTTTTTTACAATGCTCATGCCCAGCGCCGCGCTGCCGGCAAGTATGAGCGCCGCCCCGCCCCGCAGTTCCTGCGCCGTAAGTTCAGCTCCTTTAAGCGTCTCTTTTCCTTCTATAAAAAGCGTATTGCCCTTACATATAATCTCAGCGCCCATCTTACGAAGTTCAGGCACGATGCGGAACCTGTTTTCAAATATGGTTTCTTCCAAAACGCCGCTGCCGCCTGCAAGCGTCATTGCCGTAAGAAATGCTGACTGCAAATCCGTAGGAAATCCCGGGTATGAATCCGTCTTAAGCATATGCGGCATATTTCTTCTTTTCATACAGGCAATCCGCATACCGTCTTCGTCCTCTTCTATTTCCGCGCCCATATCTAATGCAGCCGCAGTAACGGCTTTCATATGCGCACACGGAGCCTCCCTTAAGAAAATGTCCCCGCCGCAGCAAAGACACGCCGCCAGATAAGTCCCCGCCACAATCCTGTCCGCCGGTACGCGGTAGGAAGCCGCATGCAGGCTCTTAACTCCATGAATTATAATCTTATCGCTTCCGGCTCCTTCAATCGACGCCCCCGCTTTATTGAGGAAATCACACAGGGCATAAATTTCAGGCTCTCTTGCCGCATTTTCTATAACCGTATCGCCCTTAGCAAGCACGGCGGCAAGCACGATGTTCTCCGTCGTTCCCACGCTGACAAACGGCAACGCGATATGCGCTCCCATAAGACCTGTAGTTTCCGCAAAAAAGCCGTCTTCACGTTCTTCAATGGCAACCCCCATCTTCCTGAGCGAGCGAAGATGCAAGTCGATAGGCCTTTGTCCTATCACGCAGCCGCCGGGGTACTGCATATTGACGCGCCCCGTCCTTGCAAGCAGCGCTCCAAGCAGCATTATCGACGAACGCATCACTCCCACGGAGTCGGAAGGCATATCGCCAAGGTGCAAGTCCGACGCGTCAATCTCCACGGCGTGCCCGTTTCGTGCAATATTACAGCCCAGACTCTCTAAAAGCCTTAACATATGCGCCACATCGCTTATCATGGGACAGTTGTCTATCTTACAAATACCGTCTATTAACAGCGCCGCCGCAAGGAGCGGCAGCACAGCATTCTTCGAACCCTGTATTTTCGCCTCGCCTCTGAGGCGGTTTCCACCATATATCTGAATTGCATTCATAGCAATACCTCAAAGCAGATAAAAAATATGACCTACTTTATCTATATGGGGAAATGAGAAAAAATTATCTTGTACTTATAAATCTTTTAGGCGGATTCCCTTAGCCACGCTTAAGACAAGCCCTATCTCTATCAGCAGGAACAATACGGAAGTGCCTCCATAGCTGATAAACGGCAGGGAAATGCCCGTATTGGGAATCGTATTGGTAACAACCGCTATATTGAGGATTACCTGTATCGCAATATGTCCAAGCACGCCTACCACTAAAAGCGCGCCGAAAAGGTCGGGCGCGTTATTGGCAACAACCATAAAACGCCATATGAGCATGATGAACATCAGCATAACCGCGACTGCGCCGAACAATCCGAGTTCCTCACATATAATGGAAAAAATCATATCATTCTGCGGCTCCGGAATAAATCCGAGTTTCTGCATACTTGCGCCAAGCCCTTTGCCCAAAATCCCGCCGGAACCGATGGCGTACAGCCCCTGTATGGTCTGGAAACCCTTGCCGTTGGCAAACGCCTCAGGATCTAACCATGCCAGAATACGCTCCCCTCTAAATTCCAGACTTTCCGGATTGCTCTCCGCCATCTTCACTACGACAAACACGGCTAACGCCGCTCCTGCGAGCGTCAAAATCCCTAAAAAGATAAACCTCTTATAATCCGGACATGCCACAAAAAGCATAAGCACTGCTATCCCCATAACGATTATTGCAGAACTTAAATTCTGCGTAATCCGCCACAACATCAGCGCAATCGGCACGGGAACCGCCAGCACCATGTAGAACCCTTTCCTCTCGCGAATCCGCTTGCCCATCGAACATATCATGCTTGCAAGGAATAAAATCATACAAAGCTTTGCCACCTCGGCAGGCTGTAAGGAAATGCCGAAGATACGCAGCCATCTTTTCGCGCCGTTTGCCTCAACTCCGAAAGGAATGATAAGAAGTATCAGCACCACGGAAACTATGTAGCCCAAAACCGCAAAACGTTCCCAGAAATGGTAAGGAATATTGGATACAAAAAACATCAGCGCCACTCCTAAGATGGTTGCGAAAAGCTGTTTCTTAAAGTACCATGCCGAATCGCCATAGTCAAGATTCGCTTTATATGAACTGGTGGAATACAGCATAACCAGACCAAATCCCAAAAGGAAAATGACGATGAACAGCATACTGTAATCCATATAACTTTCACTGCCCGCCTTCCTGCGGGCTGCAGTTTTGGTCTTTGCCTGCATCTTTACCTCCATATCTCCTGTACGGTCTAATCTAAATCATTCACAAAATCCTTGAACATCCTGCCCCTCACTTCATAATTAGGGAACATTCCCCAGCTTGCACACGCCGGAGAAAGCAGTACCGCATCTCCCGGCTTTGATTTCTCCACGCATATATCAAAAGCTTCCTTAAAGCTGTCCGCCAGCACAATGTCCTGTACTCCATGCCGTTTTGCACATTCCGCAATCTTTTCCCTTGTCTGCCCTATCAGAACGAGACACTTTACCTTGCCGTCAAACGCCTCTATCCATTCGTCGTACTCGCTCTGCTTGTCGTAGCCGCCGCCAATCAGCACTGTGGGCTTGCTCATAGCTCTGATTCCCTGAATTGCCGCATCGGGATTAGTCCCCTTAGAATCATTATAGTAGTCCACGCCGCCTTTAGTAGCGACATATTCTATTCGATGTTCCACAGCCTTAAAGTTCCTTACAACATCTAAAATCTTATCCATAGGAACGTTCATCGCCTCTGCTATTGCAATCGCCGCCATTACATTTTCCACATTGCAGACGCCTACCAGATTCATTTCATGTATATTCATGAGTTTCGCAGATACGCCGCCATGTGACTCATATATATCCCCGCCCTGAAGGTAAAGACCGTCTTCAAGGGTTCTTGATGATGAGAAATAAACCACTTTTGCGTTAGCGCGTTCTCCGAACCCCTTCGTATATTCATTATCATAGTTGAGTACGCATATATCGTCCCTAGTCTGGTTTTTCGCAATGCTCATCTTAACCGCCGCATAATTTTCCATTGTATGGTGCCTGTTTAAATGGTCGGGCGTAATATTTAAAATCGCGGATACTGCCGGGTGGAAAGACTCTATCGTTTCCAACTGGAAACTGCTGATTTCCGCTACGGTCACGGTATCGTCGTTTGAGTCAAACGCCGTTTCCGTATAGGGATTGCCGATATTGCCTACCACGCAGACGTCCGCATAATGGGACTTCATAATTTCACCGACTAAAGAAGTCGTGGTGGTTTTGCCGTTAGTTCCTGTAATTGCAATAACTTTTCCTTTTCCAAGTTCGTAAGCAAGCTCTATTTCTCCCCATATCTTCACGCCGTTTCTTTTAAATTCTTCTACCAGTTCTGAATCTATGGGAACGCCGGGGCTTAATACCACTAACTGCACAGACTCTTTTATTTCTTCAGGAATCTTGCCGATAACCACTTCCTTACTGCATGAGTCAGGCAGTTTGGCGATTACCTCCTCTTTTATGAGTTTCTCATTGCCGTCATACAGGATAGGAGAGGCTCCTGCGCGGCTCAGTATCTCCATCGCGCCTATTCCGCTGATTCCCGCGCCTATTATCAATACTCTTTTATTAGTCAAATCAGTCATGATTTTAAACCCCCATTAAAGCTACAAGGCAAAGCAGTGCAGTCACAATCGAAAATACGGCGACCACCCTGGTCTCCGACCAGCCGCACAACTCAAAATGATGATGAATCGGCGCCATCTTAAACAGCCGCTTGCCTTTGGTTAATTTAAAGTAAGACACCTGCAGGATATCGGAAAGCACCTCTATCACATAGATAAACCCGACAATTACTAAGAAAATCGGCATACGCAGCATATACGCCGTGGCGGCGACAAATCCGCCAAGGGCAAGCGAACCCGTATCTCCCATAAAGACGCTTGCAGGATATACATTAAACAGCAGAAAGCCTAAAAGCGCGCCCACTACCGCGCAAGTCACAGGCTCTATACCGCTCTTCATCCCTATTGCGACCACGGTAAAAAATGTGGCAACCAACACGGTAACGGAACTTGCCAGACCGTCGAGTCCGTCTGTCAGATTTACTCCGTTTACCGTACCGATAACGATAAAGAATAAAATCGGTATATTCAATATGCCAAAATCTATATACGTCTCCGGCATAAACGGAATTTTCATAGAAAGCGGCACATCGGTATACTGCGTAATATAATATGCAAACACGCCTGTAACGATAAACTGCAGCGCCATCTTCTGCCACGCCCTAAGCCCCATCGAGCGCCTTAACACTACTTTGATATAATCATCAAGAAACCCTATCAGCCCAAATCCCAAAGTCGCAAAAACTATAGGCGCTATCTTAGGATAATCCTTAACATACAAGATGGAAGTAACCACAACGCTGATTAAAATCAGTATGCCGCCCATTGTAGGCGTACCGTTTTTCTTAAGATGCGCCTGCGGTCCATCGGTTCTCTCCGTCTGCCCAACTTTGAGCCTGCGCAGAAACGGAATCACTACCGGCCCTAAAACGACGCTGATTGCAAAAGATATAAGCACTGACATTAAAATAGTCTTATTCATTCCTCTAAATGTCTCCTCATACTATTATAGTCCTTCTCCTCCAAATAAGGAAGGATATTTTCAAAAAGCTGCTTTACCACGGGTGCGGCAATCTGTCCGCCGTAATATACGCCCTGCGGGTTATTGATAAGGCACATGGCAAGCACAGTGGGATTATCCGCTGGGGCAAAGCCCAAAAACGACGCTATGTATATACCGCTCCCTCTGGGGAGAGTCTCGCTGGTGGCGGTCTTGCCGCCGATGCGGTAGCCTTCGATATAAGCCTTTTGTCCGCCGCCATTCTCTACCACTTGCTCTAATAGGTAGCGCATGGTTTCGGAAGTCTCACTTGATACAATATTGTCTTTTACCTTATAGGCAAAGGCGCTGCCTTCCGTGCCGTCCGTATTCGCCACGCTTACGCCAAAATGCGGGGTAACGCGCCTGCCGCCGTTGACAAAAGAAGAAACCGTAGCAGCAAGCTGTATGGGCGTAATCTGAAACGACTGCCCGAAAGAAATCGTCGCTAACTCCACCTGTCCGATATTTTCCTTCTTGTGCATTATCGTCCCCGCCTCTCCCGGCAGGTCTATTCCGGTCTTGCTTAATAAACCAAACTGATTAAAATATTTAAAATAATTATCCACGCCGAGCCTAAGCCCCACGGTTACAAATACGGGATTACAGGAATTCATTATCCCCTGTACAAAATTTTCTGCTCCATGCCCGGCTACCTTATGGCATCTTATCCTTCTGTCCCCAACCATTACAAAGCCGGGACAGTTGAACGAATCGTCCAGTTTAACCACGCCTTCTTCTAACGCAGCAGCCGCCGTTACCGTCTTAAAAATAGAACCCGGCTCGTAAGTATCGTTGATGCAGCCGTTGCGCCACATGGCGTTTAACAGCTCCTGCTCTTCTTTTTCACTAAGCTTTGTACCTTCCGCCGTCTCAGGCAGCGTATAGGGATTATTAAGGTCAAACTCCGGCACGTTTACCATCGCCAGAATTTCGCCGTTTTGCGGATTCATGACTATTATGGATACGCTTTTCGCCTGTTTGGTTTCCATCGCCTGCATTGCAAGCTGGGTGGCGTAGCTTTGAATATTCATATCCAGACTTATATAGAGGTCTCTGCCGTTTACAGGCTCTATGCGTTCTTCCCCCGCCTCCGAGACTTCCACGCCTTTAGCGTCGGTCACTGTCAGGATTGTTCCCGCTTCGCCTTTAAGATATTCTTCATATATGACTTCCAGCCCGATAATTCCCTGATTGTCGCCGCCGGTAAAGCCAAGCACCTTAGAGGCAAGCTCTCCATACGGATAATATCTTTTATAGTCTTCGTCCACCTTTACCCCTGCAAGTTCGTATGAGCGGATTATATCCCCAATGGACTTATCCACGTTGCTCTTGATTTTCTCTATCGACGTATACTTTTCAACGCGCTTGCGCACATATTCTTCCGAGAGTTCCAGTTCTTTCGATAAAACCGCGATAACCTGTTCTTTATCCTCTATCTGGTTATGTATGACCGATATGGTGCAGACGGTCTTATTGTCCGCCAGAACATTTCCGTTAGCATCGATAATCCTGCCTCTTGCCGCTTTTATGCTGCGCTCTCTTTCATGCAGTTCCTTTGCTTTCTGCATATAATATTCAGACTGAAATACCATCAGATATACCAGCCTGCCAATCAACCCCGCAAATAAGGCAAGACAGATAAACATCACGGTAACTGTTTTATTCCTGTGGAATGTTTTATGGGAATAACTCGCTTCTTTCATTGTATAAGAAAACCTCATAAAAGGTATTAATATAATTTATTACCATTTCCTTAAGGTTATTCTTACGATTCTATATTCCAAAGCCGTTATCTTCCGTATCGTCTCCCTGCGGCGGCTCGCCTATGCCGCTGCCTGAGGGCGCATTTTCGG
>JAMPEU010000060.1 GCA_023664865.1 Butyrivibrio sp.
TGTCTGTCTGTCTGTCTGTCTGTCTGTCTGTCTGTCTGTCTGTCTGTCTGTCAAAATTATGCCTTGGCTACTCATGTTCTGTCAATCCCTTTTTATAATAATTTCAATATTTTTCTCTTATACTGCATAAACTTACGGATTATGCAAGTAGAGTATAGCATAACAGTTTTTATAAGTCAACCGTGACTTACATTTTGCGTAAGTATGCCTTATTAATTTAGACAAAAATATAGGTGAAAACATAAGTTAAATAACCTGTGCTTTCACCTATATGCTTTATGTTTTACCTCTTAATCTGTCCAATACAATTCTATCTTTTCGTTGGCTTCTTTCTCCTTCAAGGCATATTGTTGAATAAGCTGCTCACATGCCGCTACCTTAGAAGCCCCAAGCATTTTAGCTCCCCTTATAAACTTTTCTATACCAGCCGCTATTTCGGTTGCTATCCCAGTTGCTATCCCT
This sequence comes from Butyrivibrio sp., assembly GCA_023664865.1. Classification (GTDB taxonomy): domain Bacteria; phylum Bacillota; class Clostridia; order Lachnospirales; family Lachnospiraceae; genus UBA3282. The sequence continues at coordinate 463 of JAMPEU010000060.1, forward strand.
TCCTCATATCCTTCCAGCCTCATATCTTCAAATGCTTTGCACATATCGTATCTCTCCTCTCCATCTTCTTCGGTTTTAAATTTCTCTGGTATCCTTACATTTGCTACAACTTCAAGCATGTCTCTTGTTTCGCTATCTATATGGCTGTATGCTCCTTTGTTCTCTTCCATGACTTCTTTAAGTTTCTCCTTGTCATTTGAATACCTGACCGCTTCAAACACCTGTCTTAAACCAGTGCGGTATTCGTTAAAAGTATCATGCTCTTGATAATCATCTTTTCTCCCCATCAGTTATCCTCCTTGCCCTTATTTTATTAATCATATAAGGGATTCAGATTCTATGACGTGAAAAAAGATTTTCCAGAATTTAAGACTCCCAGATACGTTTTATTAATCATAACATAGTTGTTGTAATCTTGTAAAGTAGACATTTTATTTTCTACAGCTCATACAAGTGCGAAAAAATCCTACTGTATCCATAAGTAAGCGGCATATCAGTCATTAACGAAAGCCTCTTCCTGGTTATAATATCGTCTGCCATTCTATTAGGGCAATTTACATTATTACAGCCCTCGCAGATTCCCCTGCACTGAGCTTTTTCGTCCTGAGTCAGTTCCGCGATGAAAACTACGCTCTTTTTAGGCGTCATACAGAAAGCGGAATTACATGAAACAAACGGAGTAAGTTCTTTTAACAGCCCCGGCAGCATCTCCAAAGGGAGCGTTTCCTCACTCCCGAAGAAATAGTACCTTGCGACATGCCAATTTGTATTTTCCCTAATATAATCATTATAAGCAGCATATCCTTTAAGCAAAAGTTCACTTGCCAACACTTCAACCATATAACTCTGCGACAAAAGCCCTTCTTCACTATACCTTTCCTGTAAGCAGTCCAGCCCTTTACCCAAACACATTACGACCTGCTCGCACATCCTATTGTCTGTTTCCTGCTTATTTATGCCCTGTCCGGAATATATGTCACTCTTCCAAAAGGCTTCTTCCCGCATTGACGGCAGCATTGCCTCAGCTACAGCTTTCAGTTCATACTCTTGTTTTTCTTCAAAGTGAAACTTCTTGCGCACTTCCTCCAGGAAGGAATATGATATAAATTTATCCAGTACATCCGGAAAAAAATCTGCCATATTTTCTCACCTTTACCCTTTTTCCGACTCTACATTATTTTCCAATCAATTATTTTATAATAATATAAAAAAACACCAGCATTGCAAGGAAACAAACATTGCTTATTGTAAAAAACCTTATGTACTCTCCCTTGCGGCTTGGTTCCTGCTTGGCAACATATTTATAGGATATAAGGCTCGCCATAGAAGCAATCAGCGTTCCCAGCCCACCAAGATTCACGCCGATAAGCAGTTCTTCATAATTCTGCGTAAAGCCTGACAAAAGCAGCGCCGCCGGCACGTTACTGATAATCTGGCTTGCAGCAATGGACGCATACACTTCTCTTCCCGCGACCACTCCTTGCAGGAAACTGCGAAAAACATCAATTCTTCCTACATTTCCAATAAAGACAAAAAATCCCACAAAGGTAAGCAGTAATGAGTAATCCACACTTTTCAATATTTTTCTGTCCATAACAAGAATAACTGCGAATACAATTACAAATACCGCTTGCCACGGAAGTACATGCGCCACGGTAAGCAGGCACAGCAAAAACAGTATAAGATAAACCGCTAATGTAATCAGACCTTTTTTTGAGCGAAAATCCTCGTTCTTTTGAGCGTCAGCACTCTCCCAACCTTCTGTGCGCTCCGTGTTCTTCACATTTTCCATTTCAGGTTTCCATTCACCTTTGCATTGTTTCCCGAGAAACGTTCCGAATATGAGCAGCAAAACCAGTGAAAACAGAGTATAAGGCAACATTAACATAATAAAATTTACGATAGACATTCCCGCCTTGCCATACAGATACAGATTCTGCGGATTTCCTATAGGCGTAAGCATACTCCCAAGATTTGCCGCTATAGTCTGCAACGCCACTAATGGCAGAATCAGCTTATTTTGCTGCTCCTTTCCCATCAACCCAAGCACAGTGAATGTAAACGGCACGAATGTAATCAACGCTACGTCATTAGTAATAAACATAGCAAAGAAAAAGCACATCAGTATCAACACCTGAACAAGACTGCGTGGGTTCTTTACATGCCGCAGTAATCCGTGTGCAATCCACTTAAATACCCCTAGCTTCTGCATGCCTGCCATAACGCTCATCAGGCAGAATAAAATTGCCAGCGTCCGAAAATCTATGTAGCCGATATATTCCCTATCCGGCGGAATAATAAACGCCGAAACCACTGCTAACAGCAGCGCTATACACAACACGGTTTCTTTTTTGATGAAGTCAACAACACAATTCATAAATTTTCCAATATACATAACATTTTTATCCTTTTACTTCCCAAAGCATCAACTAAAGCATCGATATTTTCATCCACTAATTGTATGATAGCACAAAGTAATGTATAATTACATCAATAATCACATTTTGGAGGTCGTATTTTTAATGAAAGCGTCAGTATATGAAATTTTTCCGGAAGAGGCAAAAGAGATTAGGGAAGAGGTTTTTATAAGAGAACAGGGATTTCAAAATGAACTTGATGAAATAGACAATGAGGCTGTCCACATCGTATTATATGACGATAATGAAGTCCCCGTTGCAACATGCCGGATATTTTGGAATACACTTATGAACGCATATACCCTCGGAAGACTTGCAGTTGTGAAGGAATACCGCGGTAAAAATATAGGTTCCATGATGCTTAAAGAAGCTGAACGATATGTTCGGTCACAAAACGGCAAAGACTTAATTCTTCATTCTCAATGCCGCGCAGCTGACTTTTACAAAAAATCCGGTTTTACTGAATTTGGCAATATAGAATACGAAGAGGGCTGCCCTCACATTTGGATGAGGAAGAATATTTAAACAGTATATGCTATGTTTTGCTACTGCAGTAGCCAATCAATCAAATATAATGATTTAATTCCTTCGTAAGATTTTATATAATTCCTATCCATTGATAAAACCATTTTTTCATAATTATCAGATATCATTCTAAGAGAACGAAGTTCTCTCTCTCTCGTTTCTTCTGACTGCATACTTTCTGTTACCTGTATATAAATTTTATCATTCGGTTTCTCAGCTACAAAGTCAACTTCCGCATCTCCCACCTTGCCTATATATACGCGGTAATCCCTTCTAAGCAGTTCCAAAAATACAATATTTTCCAGAATATGCCCACTATCGCCATCACGATATCCAAGAAGCATATTGCGAAATCCCATATCAATAATGTAATATTTCCCAAGGGTTTTTAGCAACTGCTTTCCTTTCACATCATATCTACCTACCGGATAAAATACAAAGGCACTGCTTAACATAGATATATACTTATCTACAGTTTTTCCAGCTACATTTTTACCTTTTGCCTTATGAATATCTCCTTCATCAGCCAATACATTTCCTATATTATTCGGAGATGTTACACTGCCTATGTTGGAACACAGAAACATTACTATCTTTTGCAGCATATTCTGGTCTGCCTGATTATTACGCTGTAAAATATCACGCAGCACAACCGTAGAATATATACCTTCCAATGCCTGATTGCTCCGCGCCTCATTAAAATGATATTCTCTCAGTATCGGCATTCCGCCAAACTGCAAATACTTTTGAAATTTTTCTTCCAATGTCACAGCAGCATTAAACTCATAAAAATCCAAAAACTCCTTAAATGAAAGCGGCAGTATCTTTATTTCAATATATCTTCCTGATAAAATTGTCGAAAACTCCGTCGAAAGAAGATAAGCATTTGAACCTGTTATATAAATATCCACATCGAAATCCAAGCGAAAAGACTCTATAGCTTTTTCCCAATGTTCCACTGCTTGCAATTCGTCAAATATCAGATAGGTCCTTTCTTCCTTTACGATACGCCTACTGACATAATCATAAAATGACAGATAATCAGCCAGCTCTCTATATTTCAATGATTCTAAATTCATATGGATAATGTTATCTTCGCATACACCGCTATCAAGCAAATGCTGATGAAATAAATCAAGAATGGAGGATTTACCACATCTGCGGATGCCTGTCACTATCTTAACTAAATCTACATCTTTATTTTGAATCAGTTGCTCCAAATATGACGGACGATTTATAAGCATATTCATGCAGCACCACCTTGCCTTTCTGTTTCCATTATACCTACAACTTTATAAATGTCAATAGTTTCCGACTTGCAAGTCTGAAACTATTGACTTTTTTGCATTTTTCGACTTCGATTTATAAAATTCTCATCCACCTTTATTTTTCAAATTCTTTTGCCACATCAGCTAAAAGACTTCTGATCTCTAAATGCTGCGGGCAAGCATTTTCACATTTTCCACATTTAATACAATCGCTTGCTTTTCCATACCCTTGGGTATGTACCTGATTGTAATAGTAATCGCTGTTCCAGTCATGATATTGCTTCTTGGCATTCATATCCGCAAACAAATCCGGTATCAATATCTTCTTCGGACAGCCGTCCGTACAATACCGACAAGCGGTACATGGGATTAAATTCTGCCCCTTGAATATTTTGCACACCTTTTCTATGGCAGCATATTCCGTTTCATTTAACGGTCTGAACTCTTTCATGGCATTTCCTGCTCTGCACACCCGGATCATCATAATCCACATAATTAAGCTGTATCTGCACCAATTCAACCTCCGGATGTTCTGTCAGAATCATATCAAGATACTCTGCATTATCATGGAACGACAGACCGACGTGCCTGATTTTCCCCTCCGCTTTTAATTCCTGCGCTACTTCATATGCACGACACTTTTTATATTTTTCATAATTTACTTTACCTTGTGCGTGCATAAGATAATAATCAAAATAACTTACCCCGCAGGTTTCAAGCTGCTGTTCAAACACTTCCCTAATATCTGATTCTTTGTTAAAAAAATTCATTGTCAGCTTATCGGTAAGAATAAATTTCTCCCTCGGATAACGCTTTACGACACATTCCCTGACAGCAACTTCACTTAAACCGCCAAGATATCCTTTTGCAGTATCAAAATAAGTAAATCCCGCTTCCATAAAAGCATCTACCATGCGGTTACATTCTTCAAAATCAATATTTCCGCCCTGCATTGGCAGACGCATACACCCAAAGCCAAATTTTTTACTATTCTTTACAAAATCTACTTCCACCATATCATACCTTCCCTTCCATTCTTTATTATTCTTCCGGTTTCAATGGACCATAGAAATAACTTGCCGTTGCACCACCGTCAATCAGGAAATCCGCTCCGGTAATAAAAGCTCCTGCCGGACATTTCGCAAACATATTTTTATAAAAATCACCGCGCGGTCCGTTAAACTCATCAAGGGCAAGCGGCGTTACGATAATTCCCGGAGAAATTGAGTTAATCCTTGCACCTCTTTCTCCCCATTTTACCGCCTCTGCCATAACGCGCTTTTCATTACAACGTTTTGCCATCTGGTATGCGTGAAGAGTATCTTTAATGTTTTCCGACTGTAAAATTTCAAGTCCCAGCAGTTCTTCCGTCGGCGTTATAGCAAGCTGCTCATCTTCCTTTGGTGTAAGCTGTTTCATTCTATGCCCCGACTGGCTTGAAATCGTTACTCCCACGCCGCCCTCTGCAATCACTTTACCGACTTCTTCCAATAAGACCGCCGTTCCATATAAGTCCACTTTGAGAATTGCTTCTATTGGCGCCTGACTCGGTGATACTCCCGCTGCATTGACAAGCATTTTTATTTCCCCGTAACTTAATGCCTTATCTATCAGTTTCAAAATAGATTCCCTTGATGATAAATCCATTTCCACAGGTTCTACATCGAATCCCGCATTATTCATAATTTCTGCAATCGCTTTCGCATTTTCAATACTCTTATCGCCCATGACAATCTTTTTTCCATATCCCATACGTCTTGCAATCGCCATGCCAATTTACCCCGCACCTGTTAAAATCATAACTTCGCATTTCTTTGAATTGTTGTTCATTATACCACGTCCTTCCATTATCCTGTTACGCTTCCAGCCATTGTTTCAACACATCATCACATCTTCCTACGCTGCTGCCCTGAATTGCCAATCCCTTCTTTATAACTGCGCCTAGGCAGCATTTCTTTAAGTCCGCTTCGCTTCTACCCATTCCGCTGCCTTCATGAGTACATACCGGACGAACCGTTTTTCCCTCAAAGTTAATTTTTTCAAGAACTGTAAACATATGCATCGGCATTGTTCCCCAATAATTCGGATACATTACCGTCACTAAGTCATATTGCGACATATCTTCCGGCATTGCCACCACTTCAGGACGCGCACTACTTTGTAAATCCTTTTTCGCCTGCTCAATACAGGTATTATAATCTGCTGAATACGGCTTTACAGGTTCAACCTTGAATAAATCAGCACCTGTAAGCGCAGCCGCCTTCTCTGCTACAACTTCAGTGTTGCCTTTATCAATATATTTCAGGCTTCCACCAAAGTAATTTTCATCTGCCCTTGAAAAATATAAGATAAGTTCTCTCATAAATATTCCTCCAATCAAATATATTTTGTTTTACTACATCTACATTCTAATCCGTCAATCCTTATCTATCAATTCGATATTTGGCGATATATTATAAGTTTTTCTTATGCAAAAACATTCTAAATTTCAACTATATTTTTCAAAATTTCTGCAAACAATAAAACTGCCTGAGCCATTAGACACAAGCAGTTTCTTTTTTGAATTGCAATTTCGTACTCTATTTCAACAAAGAATACACCTCGTCAGTAACCGGCTCAAGCCATTCATTAGAACCATTCTCTCCCGGAACTTCCACGGCAAGATGAGAAAACCAACTGTCCTTAGCCGCTCCGTGCCAGTGCTTTACGCCCACCGGAATATTAACCACATCTCCCGGTCTCAGCTCCTGCGCTTCTTTACCTTCCTCCTGATAATATCCTCTGCCCGCTATGCAGATTAATATCTGTCCGCCGCCCTTATCAGCATGATGAATATGCCAGTTGTTACGGCAACCTGGCTCAAACGTCACGTTAAAAATCCCCACCTGCGTTGTAGAAAGCGGAGCTAAATAACTTTGACCGATAAAATACTTAGCAAAGCCATCATTTGGCGCACCAATCGGAAATGCCATCTGCGCCGCATGAATAGCCCATGCTTTTAAATCCTGTATAGAATTATCATCATTCAGAAGTTTTCCTTCCACAATTACAGTATCTGCAGACACAGATGGTTTCAAGCCTTCAACTGTTTTTCCAAATCCGCTTCCGCCGGAAGTTACAAACAATACAATCTTTTTTCCCGAAAAATCATATGCTTCTAAAAATGTGTTAATAATGGTCGGTGCCACATACCACCAAATCGGAAATCCAAGAAAAATATTGTCATACTTCTCGATTCCTGCGTCCGTGTCCGCGATTGCCGGACGACTGGACTTATCGCTCATTTCCAGACTGCTTCGGGACTGCTTATTATTCCAGTCAAGATCCTCACGAGTATAAGGCACGGCAGGCTTAATCTCGTATAAATCTGCTCCGAGGGCCTGCGCCAGATTTTCGGCTGCGCTTTTTGTTACTCCGCTTGCACTAAAATACGCTACTAATGTTTTGCTCATTTTACGTTCCTCCTGTTATAATATTTATAGTTTTCAACGTTAATCTGAGCCTTTTTCTTGACTCAGTTTTTTCACAAATCATTTGACGCTATCTATAATATTATGATTTAATTACCTAAAAAATTTTCCGCCTTCCGCTTCTTTCTCTCCCAATAAACAGGACAGCCCTTACTATTCGATAACTCCATTTGTCTTAAGCCACGCCGCCACGTCATCGGGTATGCTGCTGCCGCCGGAATAATGTACAGATAAAGCCTCGCCCATTTTCGCATCCGAAGCCAGATTATTACAATGTATTCCCAGAATAGCAAAAGCATTACCGCATCAATTATTCTTTTTAATATTGTTTTCTGTTTCACTTTGCCACCACATCC
>JAMPEU010000061.1 GCA_023664865.1 Butyrivibrio sp.
GGTTTCTTGGTATCTAGGATAATTATATTTGATTTCTATATGCCTGTCAAGTTACGCTATTCCATTTTCTCAATTTTTTAAAATCATATCCATGTCTTAACATTCCTTTCATTTTTGATATTACGGCAATAATAACAGTTAATTTTGAAGATTTTATAAAGATTTAAAAAATTTAAAAATAATTCCCATAATTTTTTTGACTTTGTAATTTAAAAAGAGTATAATATCGCTGTATTAATACGAGTCTTTGAGGCGATATATTATTTGGAGACTTACCATGGAAAAGGAAAGAAGAACTAAAATACATAAAAATTTCATACTGATTGCTCCTTTTATCATTGTTTTCTGCATATTGGGCGCAGTTGTCTTAGTAGCCGCAAGGCGAATATCGGTTGAGATGTCGGAAGCGGCAATCAGCAATCTAAGTGAAAATCTTGATTTAATCAGCAATACTATTGATACCCTTGTGAACCAGCAGGTAAATATTCAGAAAATGATTGCTGAAGAGCTTGCAGACGAAAAAGATCCGTACAGTATTGTCCGCGCTTATGGCGTGAATAACACAATAGTAAAGCTGTCAATTTTGTTAGCCGGAGAGAAAGAAGGGATTTCCAATACGGGCGAACCGTTTACGGAGGATTCTTTGGATTTTTCTGCGGGCAAATTGGCTGACAATCTCCCGCTCTCCGAATCTTATGTAAACAGCATGGGAACTTGGGCGTATACGATAAAGTGTCCTGTCATAAAAGATGGCAGCGAGATTGCAACGCTTTATGCGGAATACATCTATGATTCATTCGGCAAAGTGCTTCCCGGCAGATTTTACAATAATGAAGCAAGGTTGTACCTTATTGATACGGCAAGCAAGCGGCTTGTATTGACGCCAAAAGGAATCGAAGAACAATACGCCGGACATATGACTTTGGACGATTTTTATACTGCTAATAAAATTGTTTCTCCGGATATTCACGCCAATGTTGCCACGAATATGAAGGCAGGAAAAAACGTGATGTTCTACCACGATATCCTGAATGAAGAATCTCTCGTATATATGTGGGCTGTCAACGGCGGCACGGCGTACCTGATTGGATATGTGCCGATTGTGGCGATACAACGGGAAGGCGACGCGGTAAACCAAAATATATTTACCGTGATATTTGTTACTCTGGCTGCATTCCTTAGCTGCTGTCTGTTCTATTTCTTATATGCCAGACAGAATAACAAAATCCGTAAGGAGCGGGAAGCCGAAAGGGAACTCCATAACAAACAGCTACAAGAAGCTTTACAGGCGGCGCAGATTGCCAGCACTTCCAAGACAATGTTTCTCTCCAATATGTCGCACGACATTCGCACGCCGATGAACGCCATACTCGGCTTTGCCTCGCTGCTTGAAAGAGATGCCGACAACCCTGAGCGTGTGCGGAATTACATAGGGAAAATCAAGGCTTCCGGACAACACCTTTTAAGCCTGATTAACGATGTGCTGGATATATCCAAAATTGAAAGCGGAAAGGTCGTACTCACAATCGAGGAATTTTCCTTGCAGGATATTTTAAACTCAGTTGACGCAATTATTCGCCCTGCGGCAAAGGCAAAAAATCAGGACTTTACCATCTCCGTTACGGATATCAAGCATAAACACCTGATTGGTGATGAAACACGTTTAAACCAGATTTTGATTAATCTTCTTTCCAATGCGGTAAAATATACGCAGGAGGAGGGAAATATCTGGCTGCGCATTATAGGGCTCCCCCAGCGTTCCGACCAGTATGAACATATGCAGATAGAAGTAGAGGATAACGGATATGGAATGACGCCGGAATATCTGGAAACGATTTTTGACGCATTTACAAGGGCGGAAAACAGCACAACAAATAAGGTGCAGGGTACAGGTCTTGGCATGGCTATTACCAAAAATATTGTCGAGCTGATGGGCGGAACGATAGAAGTTACAAGCGAAATGGGTTCAGGAAGTCGTTTTGTGGTAGAGCTTGAACTTCGCATTCCTGAAACGGAAAAAAATGAAAGTGATGACACAGACAATCAGCCTGCTGACGATATCACGGAGAACTGTCTTAACGGAAAGCATTTCCTCGTGGCAGAGGACAATGAAATCAATTCTGAGATTTTATGCGAAATACTAAATATCGAGGGTGCAACTTGTGAAGTTGTGGAAAACGGCAAGCTGGCTTTAGAATACTTTAGTCAATCTACCGCGGGAAAATTTGACGCAATCCTGATGGACGTCCAAATGCCTGTTATGAATGGTTACGACGCAACACGTGCCATTCGCTCTTTAGAACGTGAGGACGCAGGAGCAATACCGATTATCGCTATGACGGCGAACGCCTTTACAGAGGACGTAAGAGACGCCCTAGAATCAGGCATGAACGCGCATATTGCAAAACCGATTGATATAGCTGTACTTAATAAGACAATCGGGCAGTATTTAAAATAGTAGGAGGAGAAAGTAATGAAAAGAAGTACCAAAAAATTAGCCGCAATTTTTCTTGCTGCGGTAACAGCGCTTATGGTGACAGCGTGCGGGCAAAATGCCCCTACAGGCGAGAACCTTGTAAAAGATGATGAGGACACTGGGAAAACAATTTCCATATTTGTCCCGATGGCGCGTCCACAGCCCGATCTTGAAAACACCGCACAGACGGCGTTTGATAAGACTATAATTATGGCAGAGGAAAAATTGAATATAACCGTAGAATATAATACTTACACGGCAAATGACTATCAGGAAAAATCCTATGATGATGTGGCGATTGAACGGATACAAAACGGCATGGACGATTTTTATATGCTGAATCCGGACGTTATCAAAAAAATGGGAGAAGAAGGAAAGCTGGCGGATTTATCAGACCTTGACTGCGTAGACAACCTTCGCGAAGTTGTCCTAACGGCGAATACGATAGACGGAAAATTGGTAGGAATACCACAGGAAGTAGTTGTCTACGGTCTGTTTGTGAATAAAGACATGTTCGACCAATATGGACTTGAGCTGCCGAATACGCCGGAAGAATTTATGGAGTGTTGCAGGGTGTTTAAAGAAAATGGCATAGAAACGCCTATAGGGGCGAACAGGTGGTGGCTGGAAACATTTGTTTTTGCACAGGCATACGCCGACCTTTACAATGGCGGCAATACTGATGCTGAAATTGCAGCGTTAAATAGCGGTGAGCGTAAGTACAGTGATTATATGCGCGAAGGTTTTACCTTTTTACAAGAACTGATTGACCTCGGCTACATTGACGCCAAGACTGCTTATACATATGAAGCAATCGAGGGTGAGGGCGCAGATTTCCTTGCGCAGAAAACACCAATTGTCATGGCATATTGGGGTGCGGCAAATGCTGAGACGGCTTATGGCAATCCTGATTTTAACATGCAGGTCATCGGCTTTCCGAGCGACTATGGGCAGATGCCGGTAATGACCATGACAGGTCTGTCGGTATTGGCTGATGCGAAACACTTAGACGATGCTATGGCTGTGCTTGAAGAGATGACTTCCGATGAAGCGCTGCTTACTTATGCAGAAACAAATCATGTAATATCTCCTTCTAAAAATGTCGAAGTGGAGTGTACGCCTGCGTTAAAGCCGCTTAATGATTTGGTAAACAGCGGAACTTATGTACTTTCCAGCAACGCGAGAATGGACGTGGAGCAATGGGGCAATACCTGCCTGATTGTCCGCGAACTGCTAAACGGCGCGTCCGTAGACGAATGTATGGCTGAATTTGATAAACTGCAAGAGGAAGCTCTTGCGGCGGCTGGAGAATAAAACCGGTTTAATGCAATATAAAAGGGTGCTGGTTAATAGACCTTGCACCCTTTCATTTTACTATTATTTAATTTTATTCCTTGATTTCATCAATATCTGTCAGGTTTACACCTAACGAAGTTAAAACTGCTTTTAAAGAACGATAATCTTTTTTTAGGCTTGTATATGTCCTAGTTGCATTTTCTTCTCTTGCGATTAGCATATGCGCCTGAACCTTTTGAAATTCGTTGATACTTCTTTCAATAATCTCACCATTACTTGGCATTTAATCACCTCCTGAAAATTGACAGAAGTTACTTAGATGACATCTAAACTCGCAAATTCGTGCTTTCAGCACTCTTTGTCCGATTTCATCGGACATTTGCTCGTTAATAACCACTGAAAAACAAATGTCTGCTTCGCAGCCGCTTGTTTTTCTTTGTGGCTATTATATCATAATCAGATAATAAAGTCTATTAATTTTCTAACCTCTATGCCACAACAGCATACTGTCCTGAAATTCAGCCGTCAGCTTTCCGTTATCTTTCAGCCATGAAAGATAAGAACGCACAGTGCTGCCCACCAGCACATATTGTTCAAAATTCATAGCAAGCCCGTAAGCTTTGAAAACTTCCTGCAAAATTTTTTCAAAATTCACAGGCTGCTCACAGATGGTTAAAATCCTCTCTGCTATCTCATGTACTTTATCCCTGTTATACTGAACAAGTTCTTTTATATCGGCAGAGGCTTCCGCATGGGCGGGAACGAACATGACGGCTTTCATATCCTCTACCATATCCAGCGTTTCCAGATAGGCTCCCACATCATAAATAAACGACACAGTATACTTCTCAAGCGTCTCTTTACTACTAATGCAGTCTGCCAGAAACACCACCCCATCCGGCATACGGAATCCAACCATGTCAAAGAAATGCCCCGAAAGCGGTATCACCTCAATCTCTTTAGGAAATCCCGCCTCGGAGAAATCCGTCACATCACTCTCCTGCGCTAACAGAAACTTATGCCGCAAATCCTTGCACGGATAACCGCCATAGAGAAAAGACGGCTCCAATATAGGATATTTCGTGAAAGCCGCTTCAATTCCGGCAGAATAGACCTTGCACCCAGTCTGCCCCTGCAGATAACGGTTGCCGCCGATATGGTCTGCATTGGAATGGGTATTCAATATGGCCCGCAAATGCCAGCCGTTCTTATCTAAAATCTGCCTTACCTTTCTCCCCGCATCCTTATCATTCCCACTGTCGATTAAATAAACATTGTCGTTGTCCTGAACATATACGCCTATCTTTGCGGGACAGTTTATATAATAGCATTGCTCACTAATCTGCACTAATTCATACATCTTTCGCCATCTCCTTTAATCACGCTTTTACTAAGCATACCACATTTTCTCCCACAATACCATTAGTTGCAAAACCTTCCCATACAATGTATATTATATATTATAAATTAGCAGATGTATTCTCCGAAACGAATGTACACGTATGCTGAACAATAAATATATTTTTCAACACAAATATAAACATAAAGGAGAAAGTAAGTTATGGATAAGACATTCGGCTGGTGCTTTATCGGCTGCGGGACACTTGCCAAAAAGGTGGCGAAACAAATTACAGAATCCGGCAGGCACAAAATTATTTCCGTATATTCCCGCAATGCAGAAAGAACTGAACAATTTGCCATGCAGTATAATGCGGCGGCATGTCGCAGCGCGGAAGATGCGATTACTATGGAAGGCATCCAGGGCGTATATGTCGTTACAACCCACGACATCCATTATGCGTATGCGAAGTTAGCTCTAAACTTAGGAAAGCCTGTCCTATGTGAAAAGCCATTTACCGTTACCTCCGCTCAGGCACGCGAATTAATTACGCTTGCAAAAGAGAAACAACTGTACTTGGCGGAGGCTATGTGGACTTGGTTTGCCCCCGTAGCTAACCGCGTCAAGCTTTGGCTGGATAACGGCGAATTTGGACAGATACAGAATGTTGTGGTGAACTGTCGCCTAGACTCAAAAGGCTATGCACCCAGAGTAACAGATCCCAATGCTGCGGGCGGCGCGCTGTTAGATATGGGCGTATATCCCATTACATATCTGTACCGCCTGTTTGGCAAACCGCAAAAGATTAAATGCACCGGCGTCGTATCCGACGGCATCGATTGGGAAGAGGATATTGAATTCCAATTTCCAAGCGGAGAATGTTACTCAACCTCCATATCAATACGAGACACAAACGGCGGTCAAAAACTCATAATTGAAGGCACTAAGGCAAGAACGGAAATTCCGGACTTCCACTATATAGAAAAAGCGGAACTTGTCCGCAGCGACGGAAGCATGGAGCAAGTATCCGGCGACAGCGACTATTTGAACGAATTTGATATTGTCGCCGCTGAAATCACGGAAGGTCTTAAGCAGAGCAGATTTGTGCCGCTTAACGCCACATCAGACGTAATGGAGATTATGGACGAATGTCGTGCGCAGTTAAATCTGCGGTATCCGTTTGAATAATTTAAGCTGCTCTTCCATATAATTATCAACTTCATGCAATATCATTTTGGCATTATAAAACAACAATTATAGTGTCAACATATGACCGTTTTATTTTGCATAGCAAAAGGGTATCGGATTTCTCCGACACCCCTATTTGTAATACCTTATTCAAATTCAAAAATACAAAAAAGGCTTATATCTCAAACTTATCCATCAAATCCACCATAGTTTCCACCTGCGTCTTCTGCTCCGCGCTGACAGCCGCCGTTTCTTGTGAGGTTGCCGAGTTATTATCGACAGCGGAAGAAACCTGTATCACATTCTCATTTAACTCCTGCATACGTTTAGTATCACGTTTCAATATCTGCTCTATCTGTTCCATCATCTTTGTGGCTTCTTTTGCGCCGGTCATTACGTTAATCATATTGGCTTCCGTTTCTTCCGCAATGATAACGCTCTTATCCATTACCGAAACAGTAGTTTCAATTAACTCTGTCGTCCTGCCGGCTGCTTTCGACGATTCGTTTGCCAGATTCTTCACCTGTTCCGCTACAACGGCAAAACCCCTTCCTGCCTCTCCGGCTCTTGCCGCCTCAATCGCCGCATTAAGCGCCAAAAGGTTCGTCTGGGATGCTATGTCTTCTATCGTCTCTATAATAGTACCGATTTGTTTTGAACAGCTGCCGATTTCCTGAATTGATTCCTTTAATTCCTGAAGCTTTTCGTTGCCTTTTTCCATGGTCTCGCCCGCCGTTGACGCCACGCGCGCAGACGCTTCCGCCTCGCGTGCATTTTCTTCCATGCTCTTGGTCATAACGTCAAACGCCGTCATTAACTCCGATACCTGCGCCGCCTGCAGCGTACAGTTCTCCGCCAAATCCTGCGCAGCATACGCCAACTGCTCCGAACCACTGTCAATCTGTCCTGAAACAATACGGATTGTACTAATCGTTTCCTGCATTTTTTCACCAATCTGTATGAAAGAATCCTTAATCGATATGAACTCGCCTACATAATCCTGTTCAATATTAATCTTATAATTTCCATTACCCATCTGTTCAAGCGTCTGGGTAATCTCTTTTATCATTCCAAGCAGATTCTTTTTCATAAAGGCGATTGCGGCAACCATCTTACCGACTTCGCTCTCGTCCGCCTCCATATCAAGCCCGACATGGAACTCTCCGCCCGCAAGCACCGTCATTTGATCCGATACCTTTAAGATAGGCTCTAACAGCTCTTTCTCGGAAAACTTTATCGTCCCGATAAATTCCTTCACAAGGTATATGAAAGATACGGCGAACAAAAGTTCAAGGATATACTGCACTATTTTCAGCCCTGTCTGCCGCGCATCCTTTCTGTTTAAAATAGCAAGGACCGTTTCATCCGTCTGCTTCGTAATCTGGTCTACCGAATCCCCGTACTCATCGCTAAATACACACGCCTGCGCCGCTTCCAAGTCGCCCGCCTGTACAAAGGCGATTGCCTCCTCTTCTAACGGAACAAGTTCGTTAGACATTGCCGCAATCTGATTTAAGCTTGTCCATTCATCTTCCTTAAGGGCGCAGCTTTCCAGCATTTCAAGCGCGCGCTCTCTGTTTTGGTCCACATTCAATTCCTTTATGTAATCATCGTAATATTTCTGTTCCCCCGTGACGGCATATGACTGTATGTTATAAGTAAGCGTCTTAGAGGCTGTGCGATACATATTTAACGCCACCGTTGTGTTA
>JAMPEU010000062.1:0-6454 GCA_023664865.1 Butyrivibrio sp.
ATGACGCAGAAAGCGCTTGCGCAGGCGGTTGGAGTGTCAAGGCAGACGATAAATGCGATTGAGCAGGGGGAGTATAACCCGACAATCAATCTGTGCCGCGCCATTTGCCGCGCATTGGATAAGACACTGGACGACTTATTTTGGGAAGAACAGGAAGAACAGAAAGGAGAGGACGGAAATGAAAAACAGCAATAAAATTAAAGAAAACCTGAAAATAAAGAATAAATTGGACGAAATGCAGGAACAAAACCTGTTGAGAATGGAGAGTACGGGCTTTTGGATTGGCTTCTTCGGGCTTTTTATCGCGCTGCTTGTGCAGATTATTATATATGGACAGGGCGAATGGAAATATCTTATAGGCGAGTGGCTTGTGTTTATGTGCATGGCGCTGTATCTTGCCATTGGCTGTGCTAAAAAAGGCATCTGGGACAGATGGCTTTCACCTACAACGAAGTCCAATTTGTATACAAGCATAATTGCAGGATTGATTGTGGGAATTGTATATTTTAGTACGTCTTATAAAAAATATGGCAGGTTGGCAGGTTCAATAGCGACGGGAGTATATATGCTTGTAGCTGTATTTACGGCATGTTTTGCCGGACTCAGCTACGGTGCGCACAAATACCGCAAACGGATTGAACATGAAGAAAACGCCGAAGAGCCGGAGAATGAAACAAATGAGAAAGAATGAGAAGAAATATAAAGGCGAATGAAAGCTTACCGGGAATGAAGTGATAGGATAACTTTTCAAAAGACGGAAAGGAAGAATGTAAGAAATAGAAAACGTCGCAAAATCAATAGAAAGGAGCAGGATAAATAAAATGGACGAAACTTGCATTATGGCGGACAATCTGGTAAAGACATTTACCAAGAATGAAAAGAAGAATAAGAAGGTGGATATTAACGCGGTAGACGGCA
Organism: Butyrivibrio sp.; assembly: GCA_023664865.1. GTDB lineage: Bacteria > Bacillota > Clostridia > Lachnospirales > Lachnospiraceae > UBA3282. The sequence goes on from JAMPEU010000062.1 coordinate 919, forward strand.
TCTCCCTTAAGGTAGGCAAAGGTGAAATTGTCGGAATACTGGGACCAAACGGAGCGGGTAAAACTACGCTGCTGCGTATGATGTCGAAGCTTATGAAGCCTACCGGCGGACAGGTGGGAATAAGAATCGGTAATAGGGAGGTTACCGACGATATAGAGGTGAAGAGGCATATAGGCTATCTGTCCAACAATACTAAGCTGTATGGAAGGTTTTCCACCAGAGAGCTGCTGCAGATGCTTGGTGAAATCTATGGAATGGCTGACGAAAAAATCAAGAAAAAGGTCGCACAAATCTGCGAAGTGCTTTCAATGGAGAGTTTTATAGATAACAGAATCGAGAAACTCTCGACCGGACAGACGCAGCGCGCGTCGATTTCCAGATGCCTTGTACATGACCCCCAGGTGTATATATTTGACGAGCCGACGCTCGGACTGGATATAATAAGCAGTGCGGCAATAATTGATTTTATGAAAAAAGAGCGGGAGCGGGGGAAGACGATACTTTATTCCACCCACTATATGGAAGAGGCAGAGTTTCTTTGCGACAGGATTCTGCTGATTCATAAAGGGAAAATTATCAGCGAGGGTACGCCTGAAGCCTTAAAAGCGCAGACGGGGAAAGAGTCTTTGCGGGATGTGTTTACGGATTTAATAGTAAAAGAGGGCGATGAAGAATTTGCGCTCTATGGCGCGAACCGCTAATCTCTGGAAAGGAGAATAACATTTATGAATACGAAGATTATTAAAGCGTTGATTAAGAAAGAAGTTTTGGACGTTTTTCGTGATAAAAAGACCGTTCTTATGATGCTTGTAGTGCCGGTAATCCTTTATCCGTTGATTTTTCTCGGGGCGATGCAGATTGCGGCGATGATTTCTTCCGGCATGGAAGCGCAGACTTATCATATAGCGGTAAATACGGACGGAGACGATGGAGCTTTTTTACAGAAATTAATGGGTAAAAGCAAAGAAAGCGCGGATAATGACGAGGACGGTTATCTGCTTGAGATAAGCGACATACATTACTTTGATTCCGCTATATCGTATGAGCAGTATCTTAATGATGAGGTATTTGACGCATACATCATCGGCAAGCTTGAGAATGGTAAGATGCAGTACGACGTTTATTATCTTTCATCAGTCACCAATTCAAGCTATGCGATGAATATAGTTATGGATACGTTTGACGAATACAGGGAAGAGCTGACGAAGGAGAAAATCATTGAGGCAGGGCTGGACGTACATGAAATCTTAGAACCGGTCGTTTACGAGAATAAGGATATAGCGAGCAACGAGCAGTCCTTAGGCAGCATAATGGGCTCCATACTTCCGTTTATGCTGGTGATAAGCCTGTTAATGGGAACTATGTATCCGGCGATTGACACTACGGCGGGAGAGCGCGAGCGGGGGACTCTGGAAACTATTCTTACCCTGCCTGTGACCAACAGACAGCTAATTATCTCTAAATTCCTGACGGTTGCTGTGATAGGCATCATATCGGCGCTTTTGAACATCCTTTCGATGGGCGGTATCGCGGCGTATATGTATAAGGTATTGGCAATGCAGACTGATACCGAGGCTTTTGACCTGGCGATGTTTATACCGGCAATTTTGGTATGTATTTTGGCAATTTTTGCATTCTCACTTTTCATAAGCGCGATTACCATGTGCGTGACTGCTTTTGCCAAGAGCTATAAGGAAGCGAACAACTATATAACTCCGCTTATGCTGGTGGTGATGTTCATAGGCTATATAGGCTTTATCCCCAACATAGAGCTTAACCAGACGATGGCGATGGTTCCTGTGGCGAATATCTGTCTTTTGATTAAAAATCTGTTGGTTTTTAAAGTTGACTATGCGGCAATCGGGATTGTGCTGCTTAGTAACGTCGCTTATGCCGTGCTTGCGATTCTTTTCTTAAGTAAGATTTACGACAGCGAATCGGTTCTGTTTGGCGATGCCAAAGGCGGTATACAGCTTTTTGAAAGGCGCAGCAACCTAAAGAAGGGCGGCGTTCCCACGACGGCGGACGCATGGTTTGTGGTGGCGCTTACGATTATGCTGGTGCTTTATGCGGGCAGCCTGCTGCAGTTAAAGTTCGGGCTTGCCGGAGTTTTGGGAACGCAGCTTATACTGCTTGGAGTTCCGCTGGTTATCGTGCTTTATACTAAAAAGGACATATCCCTGACATACGGCTTTCATAAAACAAAGGCTAAAAATTATCCGGGCGCGCTGATTATGGGAATCGGCTTATTCCTTACGAATATAGTGATATCGGCGGTACTGGTGCAGTTGTTCCCAAGCAGTGCGGAAGGAGTAAATGCGACGTTTTCTATGCTGCTTGACAATAACATATTAGAAGTATTTTTCGTAATCGCCATAGCTCCGGCGGTCTGCGAGGAGATGCTTTTCCGCGGAATGATATTCCATGCGCTGAAAGACAGATACCGTATAACGACAGCAATAGGCATAGTGGCTGTGTTATTTGGCGCATATCACATGAGCCTTGTTAAGTTCATTCCTACGGGGCTGCTCGGATTGGTACTGTGTTATGTGGTTTACATAACTGGAAGTATTTACCCGGCGATGATTATGCACTTTGCCAATAACGCCATGAGCGTGCTGATATCCTGTTATCCTGAGCAGCTTGAGAAGGTACTGCCGATATTCTACAAAGAGACGATCAGCATACTTGAAGCTGTGGTTTTACTTATAATAGGGCTTGCGCTTGCCGGATTAGGGTATATAATAATGAGGGGCAGGAAGGAAAGTCATGGCCGGAGCAACTGATAAGGACTTATTACAACTAAAAAACAGGCTGTTAGAACTCGCGGAAAAGTCGTACAGCAGGGGCATATACACTTTTACTCCGTTTTTGGGGCTTTCGGAACAGCAGGTCTTTCATTCCGTGGCAAGGGAAGTCGCATATGCGGGCTATGGAATGGAAGGCGGCTCGCCTGTTTGCGACAGAAAGATTATACGTTTCGGCAGCCCTGAAAATCTGGGCTATGAGGAAGCATATCCGATAGTATGTCTGGAAATGCTTCCTGCGGTCCCTAAGTTTGCCGAGGCGCTTACCCATAGGGATTTCCTGGGGGCGATTATGAATCTTGGCATAGAAAGAAGTACAATAGGGGATATTTTTGTCCGGGAAAAAGGAGGTGTCCTCTTCTGTCAGCAGAGTATTGCCCCGTATTTAATAGAAAACTTAAATAAAGTGAAACATACCAATATAAAATGCCGAATCCGCGAAAATGCGGAAGGGCTTGAGGCGGCGCAGCCTAAGACGGTATCCGTTGCCGTATCCTCCTTAAGGATTGACGGCATTGTTTCTAAGCTTTATAATATTTCAAGGAGCGTGAGCCTTGAACTTTTTAAGTCCGGCAGGATTTTCGTCAACGGAATCATGGTTGAAAATAACAGCTATCAGTTAAAGAAGGACGACGCCGTGACTGTGCGCGGCTATGGAAAGTTCATATTTTACGGGCAGGAAGGCGAGACGCGAAAAGGCAGAGAACGGATATCGGCAGGAATGTACTAAGCGCAAAGGAAAAACAAGCGACGCGAAGCGGCATTTGTTTTTCATGCGCTAGTAACGAGCAAATGTCCGATGAAATCGGACTTAGAGCGCTGAAAGCGCGGATTTGCGAGTGTAAATGTATAATATACGACTAAGAAGAGGTAACAGTTTATGTTTCACTATAATATGTCCCAGTGGCTTTTTTTCTTTTATTTCTATTCATTCATGGGCTGGTGTTTTGAGTCGGCGTGGGTTTCCTTAAAAAGTAAAAAATTTATCAACCGCGGTTTCATGCGCGGGCCATTTCTGCCCCTATACGGAAGCGGCGCTACCATGATGCTGGTGGTTTCAATGCCGTTTCGGGATAACGTAATCCTCACATATTTTGCAGGCTGCGTGGGCGCGACCGCTTTGGAATATGTGACCGGGGTTCTGATGGAAACGCTTTTTCAGGTCAGATATTGGGATTACTCCGGCAGAAGGTTTAATTTTCAAGGGCAGATATGCCTAAGGTCTACCGTTGTGTGGGGATTTTTTACAATCATGATGACAAGGGTGGTGCATAGCCCGATAGAACGGCTGGCATTATCGATACCCCATAGAACGCTGGGGTATATGACTTTCGTGGTTACAGCTTACATCGCGGCTGACTTTGCGCTTTCTTTTAAAACTGCGATAGACTTGCGCAATATTCTTGCTAAGGTGCAGAAAGTAAAGGAAGAGCTTCTCAGAATGCAGAAACGGCTGGATGTCATTGCGGCATTCAATAATGATGAAAAAGAACAGCGGCGGCTGGAGCATGGTTCCAGAATTGACGAATTGATAGACGGCATCGGACAGCGGCTTAGCAGCATTAAGGAGACGATTCAAAATGTGCCGGGAGCATATATGGACAGCGTGCGCGAAGAGATTGCCGAACTCCGCGCAAGATACACCCTGTATATGGAAGGGCGTAGAAACTATAAGGAATTGCTGGACTTCTATGAACGTGATATGATTCGCAACAATCCTTCCATGGTTTCTACGACGTTCAATGATACCCTCGACGATATAAAAAGCGTAGTGTCTGATGATGCCGACAAAAACAGACGGCAAGGCATCAATTAGGCTCAGGCGGGAGCGTGCCGCAAAGTGAATCATATGCGGGCATGCGTCTGGGCTGAACCATTATTATGATAAAGTGATATACTTTACCCTGCGGTATCTTGACTGCCTTGTCAGGATGCTTTTGGTTAATTCCCTTTTTCTTGGCTTACTTCTGAATAACGCCATAAATTTATTATAGAACCAGAAAGAGTATACGAGTATATCATTGGCTTTGCCTAATTTCTGCTTGGTGGTATGGAAATAGCGGGTTCCACCGGAGATTACAGGGGAGCCGCTTTTTATATATTGAATAAGTTCCGATTCGTTTGCGACATTTTTCTGTAAAACCGTGTAACCAAATCCGACGCTGTCCGGCTTATGCGAATCACTTCCGCCCATTTCGGGGAGATTATGCTTTACCGCAAGGGCTTTGGCTTGTGCATTGGCGGTTTCGTCTTCGCAGGCATTATAGGTTTCTATGAAGTCGAACCTTGTCATTAATTTTTCCTGTGTCCGTTTTCCAATCTTGGTATTAAAAATGCTTAAGAATTTCTCGCCGCAGGGGTGTGCCGGCCCTAAAATCCCGCCCATTCTATGCACGAGTTCAATCAGAAAGATTACCGGCAGCCCGCGGAGTTCAAAAATGCGGGGCTGCAGTCCTGTCGGCATGATAATCAGGATGTGTCCGGCGTCGAGCGTATCGTATTCTATCCCGCATAATACTGTGAAGCCTTTTGGCTTATTTTTCAGCCTTTTATAGTATTTGTATGCTTTATAGGAATTGTGGTCCGTGATAAGCATGCCGTTATATCCTTTCGCCTTGAGCGCGGCGATATTTTCAAGCAGCGGCGTCTTACCGTCGGGAGAGCCTTCCTTCGTGTGGCAGTGCATGTCGAGTTTCATAATAATGCGTACCTTTCTTTTGCTGTTCAAG
>JAMPEU010000062.1:6554-7846 GCA_023664865.1 Butyrivibrio sp.
GAAGAAACCGGAGATGTATACAAGGTAGGCATAGTCCAATATGTTGACGACGCTTCGCTCAATCAGATTGTAGCGTCTGTGAAGGAGCAGCTTGATAAAAGAGGGGCGGAGCTTGGAGTTACTTTCGACTATGCGAAATATACTTACAACGGTCAGGCGGACGCAACGACCATGAATCAGATTGCAACGGAGCTGATTGCGTCAGAAGTGGATATCATCGTCCCTGTTGCAACGCCTACGGCTATGGTTATGCAGAATGCGACTGCGGAAAATCCGCGCAGTGACGGCTCGCTTATCCCCGTTGTTTTCTCGGCGGTATCAGATCCTGTGGGAGCGGGGCTTGTAAATAGTATGGAAACGCCGGGTTCTAACATAACCGGAACTTCCGACTCGCTGGATACGGATTCGATTTTTGATTTGATGTTCGCGGCTAATCCCGATATAAGCAAAGTGGGGCTGCTCTATAATAAGAGTCAGGATTCTTCCACGGCGGCTATCGCGGCGGCGAAAGCGTACTGTGAGAATAAGGGCGTGGAAGTAGTGGAAAAGACAGGCACAAGCAATGATGAGATTGCCCTTGCTGCTGATGCGCTGGTAGCGGCGGGCGTAGAGGCGGTTTTCACCCCTACCGACAACGACGTTATGACGGCGGAGCTTGCCATTTATGAGAAATTCATTAATGCTGGCGTTCCACACTACTGCGGCGCGGATTCTTTTGCCTTGAATGGGGCTTTCTTAGGATACGGCGTAAATTATGAAGAACTCGGAGTCGCTACGGCGGATATGGTAGTGGATATTCTGGTAAACGGCGCTTCGCCTGAAAGTACGGCGGTAGTGACGCTGGATAACGGCATAGCGACGGTCAATACCGAAACGGCGGCAGCGATAGGGCTTGACTACAGCATGTTTAACGGCATGTGCGACAAGCTTATCGAGATTACCACGGCAAAAGAGTTTGAATAAAAACACAACTAATTTAAGGACGGTATATTTATGTCTTCCATATTTACATTATCGATTTTACAGAGGGCGCTGGAACTTGGCTGTATCTATTCATTAGTGGCGCTGGCGCTGTTTATTTCGTTCAGTATTTTAAACATTGCGGACTTATCCACCGACGGCTGCTTTACACTAGGCTGCGCCGTCGGCGCTATGGTAACGCTGGCAGGACACCCGATTTTAGCGCTTTTTGCAGCGACCGCGGCGGGCATATGCTCCGGATTTATTACCGCTTTCTTACAGACCAGGCTCGGAGTGCCGTCTATTCTGGCGGGCATAATAGTTAATACGGG
>JAMPEU010000063.1 GCA_023664865.1 Butyrivibrio sp.
CATATACACAAACCGCAGCAAAATAGCAAGCCCAAAAATACATACTGCCGACGCTAAATAAATAAGCAACGAGCGCACTGCATTTTTGAAAAACGGAATGCCATATGTCCTTATATATGTGGCTATCATAAAGAGACATAGGTACCATATGCAGTCATATCCGCCCATATCCGCCGCAAGCCTTATCGGCGCCACTGATTTAATTAAGGAAAATGTGAAAATCATAACCAGCAGCGCGGTCTGAAACTGCCGTTTCGTCAGTTTCTTTAACCCCTGCGCCAATATCGGCGCAAACAGATACATAAAGACATACGTCGTCATAAACCAGTAGTGGTTCGTAGAAACCGGCAGGCACAGCTGCGCTAAATAATATATGGAAAATCCATCTTCGGGAATATAGCCGAATGCCGACGCCACAACGCCTACCCCTATGCTGTAAAACAATATTTGTAAAATAAGCGTAAGCAGACGTTTCACTTTGAAACTTCCCTCTGACAAAAAATATCCGCTAAGCAGCATATAAATATTCACGGCAACGATTGCAAGCGACTCAATCCCCCATGCAAGATAACCGTATGCCGGAATTCCAGACTGCTCCAATGGAGTCAGGCATCCGCCTTTCCAGAGAAAATGCAGCGTCACAACAAACAGCATGGAAACTATCCGCAGCAGCTCCATGTTGGCAAGGCGTGGGTCAGATGTGTTATTTGCTTGTGTTTTCGCTTGATTATCATGCATACTTACCACTCCAATATGCATAGTATATCCCTATGCATCTATTTAACGGCATTATTTCCTTAATTATCCTGCTGCATATATGTATTATACCATTGCTGGAATACAAAATATGACCACATCAGTTTTGAATAATTAGCCCCGGTTGCCGGACCGGCATCGCCGTTCTCCATATATATCTTAAGCATTTTACTTACAAAATCAGCATCAAAAATCCCCTGCTTTATCAGAAAATCATGTGAAGCCATATCCATAAGCTGCTCCTTTAACGCACCCCTTAACCACTTGTCCAACGGCACTCCAAAACCTACCTTAGGTCTGTCCAAAAGTTCCTTCGGGATATAATCGTATGCTATATCTTTAAGTATTCTCTTCTTAACACCGCCGTCATACTTAAATGAATGTGGAAGCCTGTAGGAATATTCCATAACGTCTTTATCAAGAATCGGACAGCGCGCCTCCAATGAATATTTCATTGATGCCCTGTCCACTTTGCACAGAATATCCCCCGGAAGATAGGTGTCCATATCCAAAAGCATTCTCCGTGCCTGCCAGTTCTTTTCCTGATATGCACTCTCTGTCTGATAAAGAATGGAAAGCTTGTCCCCCTTAACCATATTATACGCAGTTTCCATATAATTGTCCGTACCAAGCTGCGTTTTAGTTTCTTTATTCCTGTTGCCTGCAATTATTCTGACTTTGAAAGGCATTTTTCTTAAAACATTTGCATTTCTAATCAACGGCAGATTACATGCACGATACGTCAATTCCCCTAAAGCATCCAGTTTCTGTGCCTGTCCGACTTTATCATAAACATTATATCCGCAGAAAAATTCATCCCCGCCGTCGCCGGACAGCACTACCGTAACATCACGCTTTGCCAGTGCGGATACCAGCATGGTCGGAATCTGTGAACTGTCTGCGAACGGCTCGTCGTAATATTTGGCAATACTGCCTACTAAGTCGAACATTTCTTTTTCATCAATGTACATTTCCGTGTGCCTGGTTCCAAGGTGTTTTGCCACTTCTTTGGCATACTTAGCCTCATTATATTTCCCTTCATTAAATCCAATGGAATATGTTTTTACCGGCTGCCCGGACTGACTCTGGGCAATAGCCGTTATCAGGGATGAATCATATCCCCCGCTCAGGAAAGCGCCTAATGGTACATCAGATATCATACGCATTTTAACAGAGCGGTTAAGCAGTTCCTTAAGTTCAGCCTTAGCCTGTGCATAATCAGTTATCTCATTATGCCTTTGCCCATGATAAACATTTTTTATATCCCAATACTTCCACGTCTTTATGCCTCCTGCACGAAATTGCAGTATCATTCCCGGTTCCAGCTTATAAATATCTTCAAATATAGTGTCCGGAGCATTGATATACTGATGATAAAGATAGCGTGAAATAATGTCTGTTCTGATTTTCTTCCCAATCCCCGGGCATACCATAATGGGCTTGAGTTCAGAGGCAAAAACCAAGTCCCCATCCTTTAGCCAATAATACAATGGTTTTTTACCTATTCTGTCCCTGACAAGATATAACGCCTCCTCTTCCCTGTCATATAATGTGATTGCAAACATGCCGTTAAATTTATCTACGCATGAAATCCCCCACTTTAAGTATGCGGCTATAATCACTTCCGTATCGCATGAGGAACAGAAGGAATAGTCCTGCAGTTCCTCTTTTATTTCATTGAAATTATATATTTCACCGTTAAAAACAACAGACACTCTTTTATCTTTGGAATGCATGGGCTGATGCCCTAATTCCGATAAATCCAGAATGGATAATCTACGCTGCGCCAATCCTACGGCGTATCCTTCAGATGCAGGATATATCTCTTCCCCATGCTCATCCGGTCCCCTGTGGCACATCGTATCATTCATCTGCTTCAGCTGCTCTATGGTGATTGTTTTTTTGCTGATAAAACCGCATATACCGCACATATTACCTGCTGCTCCTTTAACAATATCCTCTTGGCATATATTTCCATTTTTCTGTTGATTCTATGTTTCATTGCATAATTATCTTTTGCATCTTATCCTGCAATACTGATACTATCCTCTCGCATGCATGACCGTCGCCATATGGATTTACCGCGTGCGCCATAAGCTTATATTCATCTGCATTTTCCAAGAGCAGACTAGCCGCTGAAAAAATATCTTCTTCCTTCACACCTACCACTTTGACCGTTCCGGCTTCCACAGCCTCGGGTCTTTCTGTTTCTGTACGCATAACTAAAACCGGTTTGCCGAATGAAGGCGCTTCTTCCTGCAGACCGCCGGAATCTGTCAGCACCATATTACACCTTGCTATAAGATTATGCATGTCCAAGACATCCATCGGTTCAATAAGGTTTATTCTATCAACGCCTTTAAGAATAGTAAAGACCGTTTCACGCACTGACGGATTCAAATGTACAGGATAAATCACTTCTATGTCGTCATAACATTCTGCAAGCCGCTTAACTGCACGGCAGATATTCTGTAACGGTTTCCCCAGGTTTTCCCTTCTGTGTGCCGTAACCAAAATAACCCTGTGGTTTGTATAATTAATTCCGTGCAGTACAGGGTCATGAAAGGAATAATTTTCCCTTACTGTGGTTTTGAAAGCATCAATAACCGTATTTCCGGTCACATATATATTTTGCCCTATATTTTCCTTAATCAGATTGTTTCTGTTACGTTCGGTCGGTGCAAAATGATATGTTGCAATCCTGCCGGTAATCAGCCGGTTCATTTCTTCCGGATATGGCGAATAAATATTCCCCGTGCGAAGTCCCGCTTCAACATGTCCCACCGGAATCTGCTTGTAAAAAGCCGCCAATGCCGCCGCGAAAGATGTAGTAGTATCTCCGTGTACCAGAACTATATCCGGTTTTTCTTCAGCAAGAACGGACTCCAATTTTTCCAGGACATCTGCCGTAATCGTCGTCAAAGTCTGGTTCTTCCGCATAATATCCAGATTATAGTCCTCCTGTATTTCAAATGCTTCCATTACCTGGCGCAGCATCTCCCTATGCTGACCGGTAAGACAGACTTTACAGTCTATTTCTTTGTGTTTCCTCAATTCAAGCACCAGCGGACACATTTTTATCGCCTCAGGACGGGTGCCAAATACTAATAAAATTTTCATCATATATCCATCTTTCCCATCTTTCAAAATAGTTTTAAACTTATATAGCATATTATAAGATAAATAGTTGACTGTCAACTTCCACGCAACTTTACACTGAATCCCTCCACGCTTCATTCCTCTTCATATTTTTTGATATCGTTGTATAATTGACGCGTTCGAACTTCCGCACCTATGGTATTACAGTGTTCCAGGCTGTACATATATTCCCTGGGATATAAGTAATCCCACCGATGTGAGATTAATGGCGCATTTAAAAGCAACTGCAGTTTAACATCCCACTCATGACACTCCTCCTGTGTAGCATCAACCCATTCATCCAATGCTGTAGAAACCGTAAAAAATACTTTAACATTACGTTCTTCGCAATATGATATATAATCATTCAGATAATCAATATAATCTTGGTTAAATCCTAAATCCAGTTTGATTTTTTCCCTGTCAAGGGGACTCTTTTCCTCACATCCTATTCTCTCGACAATCATATTTCCATTTTCGTCAAAAGAACTGCTCGCATAATAATCCTCCGCATGATATCCGCCCCGAGTCCAGTACCATAACCGTTTTGACAAAAAATTATGGTAATCCAGTATCACGTCATCCCAATTACAGGGTCTAAAGAATTGATACATATCTACCCTGTTATCTATGGCGGTCAACAGCAGGTCTGTGCCTAAGCTGTCCGCATGATAATTAGAATATTGGATAATAACAATATCCCCTTCCTGCAGATTGCATTTTGACATCTCTACAAAATATGGCGTTGCCATTCCGGCATGATTCCCCAGAATCTGGCATTTTTTACCTGTTAATTCTTCTAACAAGTCCATGTCGCAGCCAAACGCCAGTGCAGAAGTCCCCATCAGAACAATCTTATTATTTCCAAGAGACTTATATCTGTCATACTGCCTTACTATAACGCTCTGATACGTTTCTTCAAATTGCGGCGGTACAACCAATACGCCCCATAGCGTAAAACCAATCAATATAGAAATTAATATCGCTACAAAACAAAATATCTGGCAAATTTTATTTTTCATCATATCGTCCCCTAAAACTGAAAGTAAATAAAGGCGTTCTCATTATTACTGGCGCCATATACGCCCCACAGGAGTATTATAAATATCAGGGCCATATAACACAGCCATCGCAGCGCCTTGGGCAGTGAGTCTAATATACGCTGTATACTGATTCCCTTCTCATGAATGATTTCACTAAGCAATAATGCCAACAGTGTTATAATTACTATACCATACTCATATCTCTCAATGCCGGGAACCCAGATATAAGCCCTTAGATTGGCAAATGTATTGCATATTGCAAAATTACACATGCGTAACGCCTCATTTACACTGTCAGCCCTAAAAAACAGCCATGTGAACGACACCAACGCAAATGTTACAATTCGCCCCCCCCAAGCTGTCAAACTGTTCTCCCTGTGAGGATTTGGGCGTTTACACATATGTGCCTTAACTTTTCTAATCCCTTCTCCTATTTCCTGAAAAGCAGCGTTTAATATTCCCCACACCACATAATGCCAGGCTGCCCCATGCCACAATCCGCTGGCTGCAAATACTATAAATATATTGAGGATTGTTTTCCACTTCCCTTTCCTATTGCCGCCTAAAGGAATATATAAATAATCCCTAAACCAGGAGGTCAGGCTAATATGCCACCTTTTCCAGAAATCTTTCACATTCCCTGCCATATAAGGCTGCCGGAAATTCTGCACCAAATCAAACCCCATAACCTTTGCTGCCCCGATTGCAATGCTGCTATATCCCCCAAAGTCACAATATATTTGAATAGAAAACGCAACAACGCCTCCTACAATAAAGTATCCCGGATAAACAATCCAGTTAGCAAATACATCATCTACTATTTTGCCCATCCTGTCAGCAATTACAACTTTTTGGAAAAAACCGTACAGCATCAATAATATTCCATCACGCATACGGTAAAAATCAAACCTGTGTTTTTCCTTCAACTGCGGAAGAAAATGAGAACTACGTTCAATGGGACCTGCAACAAGCTGCGGAAAAAAGCTGACAAACAACGCATAATTGATAAAATTCTTCTCTGCCTTAACTTCCCCACGGTACACATCAATAATATATCCCAGCGCCTGGAAAACATAAAATGAAATGCCTACCGGCAGCAATACATCTATCTCTATGTTTACCTGTTTGAATCCCAGCAAATTTAAAAGTGCGTTTACGTTGGAAAAAATAAATGTTGAATACTTAAAATAAGCAATTAACCCAATATTAAGTAGTACACATAGGGCGATAAAGAATTTTCTCCATGAACTATCATGTTTTTTTGTTATCGCTATTCCGCACGCATAAGTCAGTACCGTTGAAAACAGCAAAAGCAATATGTAGTATGGATTCCAGCACATATAAAAATAATAGCTTGCAAGCAAAAGCCATAAGTTTTTGGCTTTGTCAGGTATTATGTAATATAATACACAGACCATTGGAAAAAACAACAAAAACTGAAATGAATTGAATAGCATTTTATTTTCCTCACATAATTATTCCCACTTCAGTCATTACTCAGCTTTATCACAATAACGCCGTTCACTTGTTTCACTGAGTCATGTGCGGGAAATATCCCCATTAATTCTAAATCCTTACTTTCAATCATTGCATTATATTCTTCAGCTGTCAATATCTGATAATCAAGATTAAGATAGTTTCTAAAAATATCCTGGTAACAAACATTTGACAACCATCCACCTTCCCATACAAGACCCTTTACCGCAAGCGAACCTTTTACAATATCCCTTAGTTCTTCATGTACATAAGGATAATTACCATGTTCCGGATTACCTGTTATCATAATCTTAATATCCCCTTCACACCCATCTGTACACTGTTCAATTCGATTGCTTATTTTTTCGCATAAAGAATATGTTCTCTGATAATTTAACCACATAACATTTTCAAATGCAGCAGTGAACAAAAGTAAATTCCAGATTACGGGTATAACCGCTACCGCATAACTAAATGATTTTACTCGTATGCCCCCCCCGCCATCAAAATGTTCCGTTATCATGGCTTGGAAGAAGATAATCGACATATATATAAGACTCATGGCGGGAACCAAAAGAATTCCCGTTGTTCCAAAGGTATCTACATCCGGCGCCGCTATTACCATTATTTCTAATCCAACCGGCAATAGAATAATAAAAAAGAAAATAAGCAGCATTCTCCATATATGTTGGTAAATTTTTCTTTTCACTAATAAATAGGCACACATGCCTACAAGCAATAGTATTATTATTAAATTTAAGAAATCACGGTGTAACCAGCTATTATTAAGAAGACTATTTCCAAAGAAATAATCATAAGCTGCAGCATAAGACTTTCCAAACAATAATGGAAGTTTGTTAATATCAATACTCCCCATTTTATCAAATCCCCGGCTGGAGACAAGTTCAATTCTCATAATTTTTAATAAAACCAAATAAATCCCAATTCCAATGAGACCGCTGGAAAAAAAACTTAACATTCTAGCAAGAATCTTTTCCAGTTTAGTATCAGTAAAACACACGAATATCAGATAAAGCAATGCCACAACTATAGTAACTGATACGTATGCCTGATAAAGGGAACACTGTATTGCAATAAGTATTCCGCCTATTATAATAATCCACTTGTTCCCATTTTTAATAATAAGCCAGCATGTGCATATTCCTAAAAAATATGAAAATACATATGGAACCATGCAATAATAGTAAGTAAACGTGCTTGATATATTAGGAGACAGTAATAAAAGCATTCCTAAAAAGCCCATC
>JAMPEU010000064.1 GCA_023664865.1 Butyrivibrio sp.
CAGCCACGCAACCACCTCCTTTGTATTTTGCCGGCTCTATTTATTATGACTGGCCTGACGGCAGAAAAGTTCCCGGAAATATGTAAAATGTTATTATTCACAATCTATGGTATGAAGGCGGCATGGACTCATATGCTTCCTTGTGAGGCACACTCTCGTTCCGTGAAAAATCGCAGCGGTACTAAGTTCAAAAGCTAAAAATCAGCTTTTTCACTAAGTACCGGCGTTTTTCAAGGGCCTCACAAGGAAGCATATGAGTCCATGTCGCTAGGCAACTATGAATAATAACTATCTTACAACTATTTGTCCGTCAAATTATCCGCCCTATATGTTATTCCGCTTCCAGCGTTAGGAAAGTCTGCGCTGTATGCGGCGTCGATTATGAAAATAAGTAAAAGTATTAAGCCGATAGTTGTTCTTGCTTTTGCAGGAGATTTCTGATAAAGCTTTTTATATAAAGGCATCAGAAAATATATCAGTATCACGCCGCCCACTCCAAACATAATACTGCTTAAAATGCAGACATGCCCACTTAAGTTAAGCGGCATATCACTGTAATCCCACCATTTGACTCCCCACATCTTTTCCAAAAGGCATCCCGATGCGTATTCCAAAACAGAGCAGACAATCATTGAAATTAGAAATACGGCGACCGGTCTTTTTTTCCATCTGTTAAGCAGAAAATACAAAAAAAGCGCACCCACGCCGTAAATAGGCAGCCACGGACCTATAAGTATCCCCCGGTTTACAAACTCTCCCTCCGTCACCAGATACAGGCACACTTCCCATATCCAGCCCAAAAAAGAAACCAGAAAGAACAGCAGTATATAATAGTCAAACGAAACTTTTTCTTCCATACCTGCTATTCTGTCCGGTTTTATTATTTCTATTCAATCCAAGTTGAATTATTTCGCCTCAATCGCGCCCGCGATATCGTCCCTCATTGCAATAACCGCAGCCCTTGAAGCTTCCGCGAAATGCTCTGCCCCATACTTCGCATATTCTTCCTGCATATATGCGGCGATTATGCCCCTTGAAGAATTAACTATTGCTCCAAGTCCGTCTTCATTAAAAAAGTGTACCAAGTCTTTGCCTTTTCCGCCCTGCGCCCCGTAGCCCGGAACCAGTATAAACGCTTTCGGCATCAGCTTTCGCAATATTTTCCCCTGTTCGGGATATGTCGCGCCCACAACAGCGCCTACATAACTGTAAGAATCCCCCATGCAGTCAGCGCCCCACTCGGCAACCTTCTCCCCAACAAGTTCATAGAGCGGTCTTTCTGCACCATTTTCTTCCCTTATTAGCCGGTCCTGAAACTCGCCGCTGCTGGGATTGGAAGTCTTTACCAGTACGAAAATCCCCCTCTTTTCCTCGCTGCACACCTTGATGAAAGGCTTAACCCCGTCAGAACCAAGATAGGGATTAACCGTTATAAAATCCTCGTCAAAGCCACGGCATACGCTATTCCCTACCTGGACTTTTCCAAGATGCCCTACGGCATACGCCTCGGAAGTGGAGCCTATATCTCCGCGTTTCACGTCTCCTATGACTACCAGCCCTTTTTCCCTGCAATAATCCACGGTTCTCTTAAATACCACAAGTCCCTCTACGCCAAACTGCTCGTACATGGCAATCTGCGGCTTGACCGCCGGAATAAGGTCGCATATATTATCAACGATTTCTTTATTGAACTGCCAGACCGCTTCCGCAGCGCCCTTCATGGTCTCGCCGTACTCTGCAAACGCCCGTGCCTTTAAATGCTCCGGCACATATTTAAGCATCGGATCCAGACCGACGACTATCGGTGCGCCTGTCCTGCGGATATTTTCAATTAACTTATTTATCATTATGTCTGTTTCCTTTCAATAATAAAAATTTAGACAATTGCGAAACTGTATTTTTAATAAGCCACGTTGTACAATATATACAAAACAACGTAGGGCACGCTTTCGCTACGTTGCCGCCAGTAGCGGTACTAAGCTCGAAAATACCTCGCTAAGTACCGACGGCGGCATAGTACCCTACTTATGTTTTGTATATATTGTACAACTCACGCTATGAAACTATAAGTTTTACAATTATCCAATTAAGAATTTGCGAAACTCTGTTCCGATAATCAAAGTTTATGACATAAATTCGTGACAGTAAATTACAGTTTCTTATCCTTCAAATCATTCAGCAAAAACTGGTTCTCGATATATTTATCAAACATATCCCGCGTTACCCACTTGTACTCGCCGTATTCTTCCGGCAACACGATATCGCCTTCTTCGGTCTCCTGAATGGAACATATATACGCAATTCCGATACATTGTGTATCTCCAAGCAGATTTGACCATGTATATTCTATTTTTTCAATTTTACCATGTATGGACAGCATCTCGTATATCGCACGCAGCACAGCGTCGTCCGGCGCCTCTCCATGGTTCACTTCCGTATCTACGAATTCCCAGACAAAAGGCTCAGGAATACGGTCGTCCACCCACCTTTTCACAAGCAGGTATTTGTCGTCTCTTTTAATAATTCCTTTTACGCGTACAAAAACATCAGCCATATATAATCCTACCTTTCCAAATTCTTCTATATATAGTACCATCTACCAACTTTACTGTCAAGATATACCCGCTCGGTCTGTAAGCGGCAGAGGTATATATGTTCTCTGAAGCGGTCCTTGAAAAACGCCGGTACTAAGTTCAAAAGACGCAAAGCGGCTTTTAACTTAGTACCGCTGCGATTTTTCACAGAACGAGAGTGTGCCGCAAAGGGAACATATATGCCTCTGCCGCCTACCTCGTCTTTAAGAACTTATATTCCCTCTGCGCCGTCTCATCATCGGGATAAGTCTTTAGGTAATCACTCATCAACGCAGCCGCCGCCTTATAATCGCCAAGATACTCATAAGCGACTATCTCGTTAAACTTAAGCGACTGCATCATTTCGTTATTTTCAATATTCATCGCCGTCTGAAACGACGACAGCGCGGAATCGTAATTGCCCATCTGCATTTGGCACAGTCCGAGCTGATTATATATCTCCGCTTTGGTCTGGTCTATCAGGACATAATCATTATAAATGCTTGAAGCGTAATTATAATCCCCCAACGCCTCATACGTCCTTCCAAGGTATAAAGCCGCTTCGTAATCCGTTGAAATCTTTACCTGAAGAAGATACGACCTCGCGTTCTCATAATCTTCCAGATAATAATAAATCCGCCCTAAATCATAGTTTGTCATATTGCTTTCATTCTGAGCCGCAGCCTGCATCAGATATTCTTTTCCGACCTCTTTATATCCGTTATCCACAAGCACATCATATATCTGTATCAGTTTGTCGTAATCCTGCGAGTCCAAACTGATAGTCTGCTCAAAATCCGCTTTGGCGCTCTCAAAGTCGCCGCCATAAAGCTTAACGCAGCCTCTTAAATAATATGCTTCCTTCTCTTTGGGGCGAAGCGCCAGAATCGCATCATATGTACTGATTGCTTCCTGCGGCTGTCCATTTCTGTAATAAGCCGTGGCAAGGTAATAATTAATGTCAAAATCAATCTCCCGAAGCCTGCCGTCGCTTTCTTTGAGCGCAGCCTCAAAACAGGAAATCGCATCTTCATACTGCGACATTCCCATATACGCAAGCCCAAGCCCGCGGTTAATCAGCCTTGTATCAGCGCCTTCTTCAGCCGCCGCATCAAAATATGAAACAGCCTCTTTATATTCCAGATTCTGAACCGCTTCCATACCGGCAGAAATATTGTCTTTTTCTTCTTCCGCGCCGCACCCTGCGCAAAGCAGCATCATAAGCATAGCTGCCGCCAACAGATTTGTTTTTTTCATTTAGCTCTTCCTATGTCAATCAATCCTATATACTCTGTACGTCCATACAAATATTTTATCACATAAAACCTTCCCCGCCAATAATTAAATCAGATTTCCAAAAAGCAAATCCTTCAAAATTCCGGCAAATTCACGCACCATATTGTTAAGCAGGAAAAATTTGTCAGAGTACGCCGATATGCCGCAGACGTTTTTTATCCCCTGATGCCTTGCAAGATGCACTCCGCGGAAAACGTGAAAGTTATTCGTCACTATGCCTACACTGTCGTTTTCCTTATCCAGAAACTTCATGCTGAAAGCAATATTCTCCGAAGTATTTTTAGATTTGTCCTCCATGACGATGCGCTGCGGCGGGATGCCTTTACTTACCAGATAATCGTACATTCCCTGTGCTTCGGAAAAAGGTTCGTTTGAACCTTGTCCTCCTGAAACAATACATATGGTATTTTCGTTCTCAACCAGATAATCATATGCCCTGTCAAGGCGGAATTTAAGCGCCGCAGAAGGACCATTCTGTTTAACCTGTGCCCCTAGGACAATGATATAATCCAGATTTTTCTCGCCTTTTGCCCCGAAACCGCTTATAATGCAGCCCTCTACGATTACAAATATAAGCGTTCCAAGCAGGATGCCTATTAATACCACTTTCCTTAAAACCGCCGGCAGCCTGCTCCACATATCAAAGTGCAGAAAGAACGCCAGCGCGGCAAAAAAGATACCGCCCGCCGCCCAGATCAGATACATATGCGTCCCC
Source organism: Butyrivibrio sp. (assembly GCA_023664865.1). Taxonomy (GTDB): domain Bacteria; phylum Bacillota; class Clostridia; order Lachnospirales; family Lachnospiraceae; genus UBA3282. Next base: position 4,585 of record JAMPEU010000064.1, read on the forward strand.
GACCTTATGCTGAAAATAACCAGACAATATACAAAACAAAATATTGCGCACAGCACGCAGATAATCTCTTTTTTCATATATACTCCTTTATTCCGCCTGATAAAAAAGGTCAGGCTGTTATACCTGACCTTTTCTATTATCATATAGGAAATTTCTCCGCAGCCATCAAAAACAAGTAGCCTAGTTTAATTTACCTGTCTCAAAAATCATATCAAGGGCTGCCCTTACATCTGCTTCCTCTTCTTCACTTGCCTCTTCGCTTATGAAGGCTACAATCATGTAAACTGTGTAGTCGTCGTATCCATAGTATACGATTCCCGTACCGTTTCCGTCGATATCGTCGTCATAAACCTTCATTTCAACTTTAGCCACTTCGCCCATAAATGTATCAGTTACAGCCTCAACCTTAACGTCGCTTACTTCATCTCCCATTGATTCCGATAATGCTTCTGCAGTATAGTCTACATCATCCAACAACGCTTCTACATAATTATCAGAAGAATATTCTTTGCTTACTCCAATATAGCCGTTTGCCCTGCGCGCATTTCCGCCCGGAGCAAAAATAGCCTCGCTGTATGAGCTGTTGTCGCTATCTTTCTCCCAGCCGTCGGGAAGCACGAATGACATATATACCAAATTGAAAGCATCACTGTTGTATTCGTCACTGTTCTCAAATGCAGTTCTCTTAGTTTCCGCAAATGAATCATCCCAGCCAATATCCATCTGATAGAATGAAGAAATTTCATCTAAGAGCGCCTGAGTCTTGCCTGTAGTCTCCTCAGCTTCAATTGATATCGTGATAAGTGCCATGACGTTGTCTCCCATATCCTGAAGCTTGTACACATTATAAAAAGGCGTATAACTATCATCATATGAACTATAGTACATATAAGTAACAACACAGACTGCGGTATCATCGTCAATCTCTTCTACTTCGCCAATCTCTATTCCGTATTCATAACTTGAATATGAAAATTCTCCTTCTACATATTCCTCAAGGTTCTCGCTTATAGTATAGTCCTGGGAATTATACTGCAAATAAGGGGCTATATCTACTTCAAGTTCCACTCCCATACGTTCTCCGCTTGCCCTGTCGCCTGAAACATACGGATAATCGTCGGGAACAAACGCCGAGTAACTTACTTTATTTCCTGATTTAGTTTCGGAAGTAGAAATAAGCTCTTCCGTAAGATATTCAAATCCGTCATAACCTTTTGCTTCATCGGAACCGAAAACAACGCCTTTATTGGAAGAAGACTTCTTTTCAACTTCTTCGTCCTGTTTTTCTTCTTCCTCTTTCTCAGTCTCCTCAGTTTTCTCCTCGGTCTCCTCAGTTTTTTCTTCAGTTTCCTCGTTTTTTTCCTCTGTCTCTGAAGAATCAATCCTACCTGATGCGACGTCCTGAGCTGATGGTAATTTACCACATGCAGTAATGCTGCTTGCCATTACCGCTGCCAGTAATACAGCAACTAATTTTCTTTTCATTAGATTTCCTCCCTGAATATATGTGTTCTGTTACATTAGTGCCAAAATAACCCATGCTGTTCAACGTCTGATTTCAACTGTTCCTTATAAAAAGCATATATTATAACGGCATATTTATAATTTATCATATAATAGTTAATGTGTCAAAGACATATTGTGCCAAAATTACAAATCGTAAGATTTCCGGCTTTTAAAAAGCACAAGCCGTATAGCAAGTCTACTGCTCCATATGGCTCTTAATACAATTAACAATTTTTTCCTGAACCGGAAGTATATCAATAAGTATTGCCCTTGCTTCTTCAGGCTTATCCGCCCTAAGCAAGTCAACTATCTTCGTATATGCCTCATAAATAGGCGTAAGCGACAGATTTCCCGATGTACCCTTAAGGGCGTGTGTCTTTTCAATCACTTCTTTACAGTCTGCAGCGTCGAAGTCAGCCTGTACATTATATGAATTTACCGCATCTATAAACTTGCCAAGCAATCTGGTATAAAGCTTTTCATTTCCGCCGATACGCTTCAAACCACCGTCAATATCTACGCCTAATTCCTTTAATTCTTCAAATAAACTCATGTAAATCATACTCCTTTCTTTCATATAACCGAGTACGGCACAGAAACCTTTCGTTCCTGTGCCGGATTCATTATTACATTTATTTCATCTGCCTTAAATTAATACTTGCCAAAGTCGTCATCCAGAGAAATCATCTGCTCATTGGAAGCTGAACTTGAATAGCTGCCGCTGCTTCTGTATGAAGATGATGAACCGCTGCCGCCGCCTGAACCAAGATTGTATACAGAAAGCATTTCTCTCATTCTGGAAGCCTGGTTGGAAAGTTCTTCGCTGGCTGCCGCACACTCTTCGCTGGTAGCTGAGTTGGTCTGTACTACCTGTGATACCTGTGTGATTGCCTGCTCTATCTGAGCAACCGCCGTAGCCTGATAGTTAGAAGATTCTGCGATACCGTTGATAATCATCTCACTATCCTGTACAACCTTAGCGATTTCTTCCATTGCCTTCGCTGTGTCCTCTGCGATTCTCGAACCAGAATTAACCTTATCGATTGAATCTTCAATCAACTCAGCCGTTTCAGCCGATGCAGCCGCACTCTTCTGTGCAAGGCTTCTTACTTCTTCCGCTACAACTGCAAAGCCTTTTCCTGCCTCGCCTGCCCTTGCTGCCTCAACCGCTGCGTTCAAAGCAAGGATATTGGTCTGGAATGCGATATCATCAATAGTCTTAATAATCTTTGAAATGCTCTCGGAAGACTTATTGATATCCTGCATAGCGCTTACCATTTCGTGCATCTGATTGTTACCCTGCTGTACGTCTTCGATAGCGCGGGAAACCAGATTTGCCGCTGAATTAGCCTGCTCTGCATTGTCTTTGGTCTTCTCTGCGATTTCATCGATAGAAGCGGTAATCTCTTCGATTGCGCTTGCCTGCTGTGTTGAGCCCTGTGCCAACGCCTGTGATGCGCTCGCTACCTGAGATGCGCTGATTGTTACCTGAGAACCTGCCTCAGAGATATTGCTCAGGGTATGAAGGTTATCTTCTACCA
>JAMPEU010000065.1 GCA_023664865.1 Butyrivibrio sp.
TAACGACATCGCAAAATTCGGCACATAACGACCATCCATAATATCTATATGAAACGAATCTATACCGCCATCTTCCAGCTCCCTGACCTCCTTTTCAAGGTTTCCGTAGTTTGCACACATCATTGATGCTGTAAGTTCAAAATACATAAGTTATGATTCTCCTCTCTATCTTTAAAATGAAGCATCCGTCAGCTTAAGAACCTGCAGCCTGAATGCACAATATTAAGCCTGTCCTTATTAACCATAAAGTATAACGTAGATAAGGTCTCCCCCATATATCCTATGTAACGATCCTTCCTTTCATTCCCTTTTGGCACGCTTAATTCTTCCACGCGCCCCAGAATAGGGAACAGCCAACTGCAATAATCATGCAAAACCTGTCCCTTCGCTATTAATATATTATAATTATACAAATACTTCTGTGTCAAAATATGCGGAAATTGGGATGCATATTCAGGACTCAGTTCTTCCAATGCCAAAAGCAGCGCATTCCAGTCCTGTTCTTTTAAATAACGTTTATGATGTTCTTCGACATCAGGCTCATAAGGCAGCGGGAAAGGCATAACCACATCCACATCATTGTCTGTAAGCCTGCACACATCATCAGCCATCAAATCCAATATCCGCCGATAATGGCATAGCCCGTAATATTTATCCGTCGTCCCGGAATCTTGTCCGTTTAAGCGATTCTTCCATATCCAATAAAGCGCCGTAAGTTCTGAATAGTTTACGTTTTTTTCAGATATATGCTCGCCGTCAGAATCAAGGACATCCGCGACCCGCTCACTGCAAAGCGCAGAGCCCACCTGTATGGGCGTAATCCAGTCCGGCATCCCATATTTGCCCGCCAACGGCTTATCTTTATAGAACTTCGCCATATATACCTGTATATCAGGCTTATGATAGCCTATCGGCAAAGCCGACAACGGCACAAAGCCCCCAACACGGGCAAAATAAAAGTTCTGCAAATCGGCAAACCTTGAAGATGTAAGGCGCGTATGGCAGTATAAACCTTTTCCATCCAGACTTTTCTCTATCTCCGACATGACATTTTCCGGCGTCGCAATCAGGATTTCCACATCCTTCTTTTCATCTTCTGAGAGCCTGTCCGCATATGAATCCAGTTCCAGCACAGGAAGCCCGGCAAGCGATTCGGCATTGCTTCCACGCATTGTGACAAGGAAGCACTCTATTTTACGCACAGGATATAAGCTTTTTATGGCAAGACATGCCCCTAGAGCAGTTCCCTGCGCCCCATAAATCGCCAATTTCATATGATGCCCCTTCCTTTATCATTCATTTTCTATCTTTCATTTTACATCTTTCATTTTACATCTTTTATGACAGTATTCAATATTTGCAGCAACTGTTTTTCAAATGCCTGCATGGAAAAATACTTTTCATAAATATTCCGCGCCCGATTCCCCATACATGATGCCTGCTCATTATTCTGCACGCACCACCCAATTTTTGATGCAAGCAGTTCTGCATCTTCACTTGGGAATATAAAGCCGTCTTCCCCATCGCATATATAAGCGGCTGTCCCTGTTACATCCGAAACGATGCACGGTATATGGTGCATCATGGCCTCCGCCGCTACCGTCGGCATAGGGTCCTGTCTGGAAGGACAGACCAGCCAATCCGAACCAGCCAATAGCTCATGGATTTTTTCACGATTAACCTTGCCTGTAATTATAACTTCTTTGATATCCCTGCTCTCCTGACGGATTTTGTCGCCAAACAAAGACTTATCCTGCCCGACTATGTAAAATTCACAGTTTTGCCTGACATCATCTGAGAGCAAACGTATTGCCTTTATTAAAACATCCTGCCCTTTCCTATCCTCCAAAAAACCGATTGTAATAAAACGCGTTATACTGCTGTCCGGCTTCTGTGCATCATCCGCCGCATCCGCAACTCCATACAGAAGCTCTTCACAGTCCAAATCAGGGAAAAATTCCCTTATCGCCTGCTCCGGGACAGGCCCTACAGATGCCACTTTCAAATTGTCAAAGCGGATTTGCTTCATTACCGCCCTATCGACCCCATCATAGAAAAACGCCGAATCATGCAGCCACCATATAATAGGCACTTGCAAATCGCGTTCCGATAAAAACACATAAAAATTCAACGTGTTGCAGACTATAACGGAATATCCATCTATCCAGCCCGCATCATTCATTGTCTCTATCTGCAAATTGTCATCTATAATCACCGGTATCCCATCTTCCACAATGGCTTCCCGCAACGACCCATCCAAAGTCGATGCGAATGTAACCTCATTCCCCCGCGCTTTCAAGACTTTTGCCATGTTATATAAAGCAAGCGCCGGACCGCCAAGCGACAAATCATGCGACAACAGCAGGATTCCACCCGCTGCCTCCGCCGCTTTGCCATAATATCTGATTGGCTTCTTATACCAGCCTGTAGGCTTTCCATCATCACGGCATATCAGGCTGTTCAGGTCATAGTAATGATATATCTTCTCCTTTGGCACGCCAAGCTCCATCAACTGACGCTTCATGGCTTTCACATAAACGCTTAAAATCATAACGGCATCATAATCCAGCTTTATGCCCTCTTCGGGAGAGACGACCGCTATCCCGTCTATGTATGTACCCTGCTTATCCGGCGCATTGTCAAGCAACGCCGTGACATCTTCCTTTGCAAACCACTTCTTATAACGTGTATAGTATTCCCCTGTGCCAAATAACAGATACTTCATGCTTACATTTCCCCTTCTGCAGATGCTGTCCCTTCATAAAACCTTAACCGTTTTCTCCATTTCTTCAAGCAATTCTGCGATGCCATATATTTTCGCATCCAACAGCCCGGACAATGTCTTCTTGATGCCGTCTATAGACTCCACCAAAGCTATAATAACCATATCCACATCTGAAAGCGGCTCCTTCGGTAAACAGACAGGTATTTCTTCTTCCAGATATTCTGCATTCATATCAATAAAATACTTAACGCAGATTCCTTCCTTTGAAAGCGCATGATACAGCCTTTTTCCAATCTGGTTATCCCCATAGACTGCGATACTTTTAATGCCCTTCTGCAACAAATAATCTGATATCCTTATATCCTGTTCCAGCAACCTCAGCCATGCGTCGTATACAGAAAACATCTTGCGGAACTTAATCAATGTCCCTACGCGTCCTGCCGCCACATTTCTTATGGTGTCGTGCAGCTTTTCCAATTCATAACCTGTAAGTATCCCATTCGCAGCCACTATTTCATACAATTCTTTTTCAGAATTTTCCATATGCTGTATATTTGCCGACTCATTTTCCCCTTCCACCATATGCTCAAACAACAAATCATGGTTTAGGGCAAAGCTGCAGCCGCCCGCCATCATGCACAACCATAGCAGCCAGTCATCTGCACCGTTATTTTTTAAAGCGATACCCGTCCATTTTTGCGGAATGCTGCTTTTCTTAAGCAACACTTGTCCGGGGGAAATGATTGGATTCCTACAGCCTATCATAAATTCTCTGTTAATTGATTCTGCAAATGGCGTCCGGCTATCATAGTACTGCCGCCCCTCATGGAGCAGTCTGCATACAACGGCATCTTTATCACCCAGATGAGCCAACTGGCTGATAAAATAATCCGGATATATTATATCGTCCTGATCCAAGAATAGGACGTACTCGCCCGCACAATGTTCTAACCCTCTGACCCTTGCCCCATGTATGCCCCTGTTTCTGTCTGTTTCAAGCACTCTCACATCTATTTTGCCAGAAGAAAAAGAGCCAATTTGCCTGACAGGGTCGTCATTCACCAAGAGAAGCTCTAATGTGCATATGCCTCTGCTCTTTTCAGCGCATCTCTCAAGTTGGGCAATCATACCGTCTATATATTTTCTGCCGTGAAATATTGGCACAATTATGCTGATAGTTTCCATATAACCTTCCATTTCTTTCCATAACTGCAAATTCTAATCTTCAGTCTTATACCCATATACAACGCCACGCCTTAAATCCAAGGTATCCACTATATTCTCATCATAAGCAAAAAATATATATCCCTTTGAAGTTTGCGTACGATAACCATATGACTCCAATATATAACGAATATTTTCTTCATCATTCTGCTTATGATAACTGCAAACCGCGCATCTGGCATTGCTTCGCTGCAAGGTCTTTCGTCCGCCTAATAAGGCATCTATTTCTGCACCTTCTATATCCATTTTAAGGAAATCAATCTTTTCACTTACCAGTGAATCTAATGTGACTGTGTTAGCAGAATCATATCTGGTTAAAAATTTTTGACAAAATACCACCTTGTCACGATATGGCTGAAATGTACGCTTCAACGCCTGCATCCATTCGCCATCCGCTTCAATCAGGTAAATTTTTTTAGCTTTATCTATATAACTAAGGGCAAAATTCCCCTCACATACCCCCCCGTCTACAATCACACTATTTTGCTTTATGTCATCCTTTTTACAAATATATTGATGTGGCGACCTCTCTTTCTGCTCATATAAAACATCATCCACAAACTCTTTACCGTCCATTTTAAGAAAACTATATGTATCCGGAAAATACATTCTCTTATTTTCAAACATAATATAAGGGTGCTGCTCCTCATCCCTATAAACTAAATAATCCTGTTTTGCCGCTACATAGCTGCCATATACATTCAGCCCTTTATCCTTAAAATAGCCTATCACATCTTGAATCTCTTCATCCTGAACCGAAGCATATTTTTCCAAGACCTTATTTTTGATATTATCATCTATCTCAAAAGAAGTTAGAATCTTATCATGCTCCACAGACAAATTCTCTTCCAACTGTTTACGAATTTCTAAAATATGTACTGAACAGATTATAATATAGTCATATGCCATATTGAGCAGTTCTGACGGCTCTATTACCTTAAACCCGCAATATTCTTTATGCCACATCTCTGGGTTATTATCCGTCAATGCTATAATCTCAAAATCCCTGTAAAATCCTTTTTTATTTAAGAAATATCTGGCAGTTCCACCCATTCCCCAAATGACAGCTTTTTTCTTCATTACATACACCTATTTCTTTCTTCTCCTAACGGTTTAACTCCGTAACTTTTTTCCCGAACAATTCATCATAATTAATAAGGTCTTCTAATACACCCGGTTCAATTTCCGTATAGTCATTACTGAAAAAACCCAGTATTTCATCATATAGTCCAATTCCTGCCGCCATCTGCAATACATCCGGATATAAATCAAACATTTCTTCACAATACTGCAGTATTGCACAATGCATCTGTTTAATCAGGTCTATTTCCTTATCAGAACGCAGTTCCTTATAAAATTCTTTTCCTCCATCTGCCAGACAGCGCATGAATGTCGGCTCATAAGAAGATAAAACATTTTCAAGGAAATAATAATACTTGTAAACATTGGTATTCGTCTCGAAATCACCCGCCATCGGATACAGGGATTCACAGATTAGGTTTTTCCTATAATAATTATCCGGCTCCCGCCTGTAAAAGTAGTATCCATAAAGCTTTCTGCCCGTCATACGCTGCAATGCGTCCTGAACCGTTCCGACTGCCACAAAGTCTACAAAAACAGATTTTTTCTTATAAAAGCCTGCCTGCTCAAGATACCGCGCATAATATTCCCGCTCCTTTTGGCAGATATCCATTAATTGCCCCTTGATAGGCTTGGGTATGCTTCCTGCATCATATTCCTCTGGCAGAGCCACTCCGAACCTTTTATGTATCCTCTCTGAAATACTGCACGAATCAGGAAGGTTTATAATAAAATCAAGGTTTTCCTCATTTTGGGCGGCAGCAACCAAAGCAGCACGTCTGGATGTGTAGAGATAGACAGACTCCGGCATCTTCATTTCCGCATGCTTCTTAGCAAACCCATCATAGATTTGCTTCAAAACATATCCATCCCTTGATGGAAATAATACCTGCACATCGTCCTGCTTGTCTATATAGCTAATAAGCATAGCCATATATTTCATTATCAATGGCGCAACCAGAAGATCTGCCAAGAAGCCAATCTTGGCAATCCTTAATTTCCCATTCCCTGAAAATTCACCAAAAGGACTGTTGAACGCCATTGCCGCAAACCGGGCAATCACGATATTTTCTTCCAAAGAATGGTTTTTCTCCACTATTTGCGCATAAATGCTCTGCTCAAGCATCTCCATAGTGCTATATACTCTAAATGTGTCTATGCCATACTTCTTAGGCATACATATATCCGCATAGAAATTATCGCCCACATGCAGCCACTGTCTTCCCGACAATCCCTCCTGCCTACTTATAATTTTGAATAACTCTTCCTGCTTAGATGATTTATAATCAGTTGAGACATATAATTTCTTATATCCTTCTATCTGAAAATGTTTAAGTATTCCGCTTAATATCTGCTCGTCCAAATACATATCCGAAACAAGATAGACGCATTTTCCTTCCGCCACCGCCTGATTGAATATCCTGCACATTGACTCTCTGCGCTTCAAGACACTCTTCTCAGTTTCTATTTCTAATTCCATAATCCTCTTTATTTCAAAATCCCTCTCGCCCGTATTCTCCTGAAAACGCCTATAAATATCATAAATACTATAGTTGCTGTCTGCCGGTAATTGTGATTCCGCCTTAGTACGTTCCGTGGAAAATAAATAAGATTTCTTATGCAGGCTTAAATCCATCAAATTGAACACATCCGACGGGCGCATAACGCACCTGCAAAGAAGCGTGTCAAAAATGTCAAAAGAAACAACATCCGCTTTTCCCATTTTCTCAAGCAGCTCTGTTTCCTTTATCTGAAAGCATTGCTTAGGCATGTCGTTTATTTTCTCCGAACACAGCCTTTTTCCATTAATGTCAAATACCGGAATCCCATGCGTGGACACAAATGCCTCTATCCTACGGTATATCACATTGATAACGGAATTTCTCGCAATGATGACAATATATACTTCCGGAATAGCTGCCACTTCATCATAAGACAGCACCTTCTTGCCAAACATGGTTTCCCCTGTCTTAGCAGCATCCATAAGGCCTATGATTCTCTCCATCGGCACATTCTTTAACAATTCCTGTGTATGCAACCCTGTACCGTAAATCACAATATTACCGGGGATTCCATTTAAAAAATTCTTATCAAATTGTTCTTGGATGTACTGGTCTTCTGCACTCAAATCTTTTCTCCCTATCATGGAAATACCTGTTCTCTATTGCATCGTTTTTTTACAGCAGCCACTATCGCAGTATATGCTTCTTTCGTTCCCACGGCTATAATAATCCCATCGTCATCTGCTATATCAGCTTTGTCAAAAAGAATACACCTCTCAGTTGAGCCATCAAGCGTGGTTGCCAAAAATCCCTCAAACGACCAGCCTTTATAATCGAAATATTCAGCCAAATTTTTTCCCCAGGTTCCCCGCGCCATATAGAT
>JAMPEU010000066.1 GCA_023664865.1 Butyrivibrio sp.
GAGATAATAGGGCAGATTTTTGATACATACTGGCTTATTTCATATCAGGACAAGCTGATGATTATAGACCAGCATGCCGCCCATGAAAAAGTTAAGTACGAGCGTTTTATAAAGCAGTTTAAGGAGCGCAGCATAGTATCGCAGCGTTTAAACCCGCCGGCAATAATCACCTTAAACGGCAGGGAAAGGGACTGCCTTATACAGAATATGGAGCATTTTGCGGCGCTCGGCTTTGAAATCGAAGAATTTGGCGGCAACGATTATGCGCTGGTGAGCGTTCCCATGGACTTATACGGATATAATGAGTCAGGGCTTGTATATGAGTTGTTGGACGAACTTGCCGAAGAAACAGGCTCCGGCACTCCGGAGACTATCAGAATGAAAATCGCCACTATGGCATGTAAGGCGGCGGTAAAGGGCAATATGCGCATTTCCAAAGCGGAGGCGGAGGCTCTGATTGACGAGCTGCTTTCGCTGGATAATCCCTATAACTGTCCGCACGGAAGGCCTACCATTATATCAATGAGCAAGTATGAGCTGGAAAAGAAATTTAAAAGGATTGTTACATGATGAAACCTTTAATAATATTAACAGGGCCGACGGCGGCAGGAAAATCCGCCCTGTCAATTTCATTGGCAAAGGCTGTAGGCGGAGAAATCATTTCCGCAGATTCCATGCAGGTTTACAGGCATATGGACATCGGTTCGGCTAAAATCACGCCGGAAGAAATGTCGGGCATCCCGCATCATCTGATAGACGTTTTAGAGCCTGTTGAAGAATTTAACGTCGTCCGTTTCCAGTCGATGGCAAAAGATGCCATGTGCCAAATCTATGATAAGGGTAAAATCCCGATTTTAGTGGGCGGAACAGGCTTTTATATACAATCAGTCCTGTATGATATCGACTTTGCCGAAACTAACGAAGACGAGGCGTTCAGGCAGCGTATGGAAAGCATTGCCAAAGAGCAGGGAAACGAAGTCCTTTTTGAACGTTTGCGTCAAATTGATCCCAAATCCTGCGAAATTATCCATGCCAACAATATAAAGCGTGTGATTCGCGCGCTAGAGTTCTATGAAAAAACAGGCACGCCTATTTCTGAACATAACGAAGAACAACGGGAAAAAAGCTCGCCGTACCGTTTCGTATATTTTGTTTTAACCGACGAAAGAAGCATACTCTATGATAAAATAGATAAGCGCGTAGACAGCATGTTAAATCAGGGGCTGGTTGAAGAAGTGCGTAAACTTAAAGATATGGGCTGCACTGAAAATATGGTTTCCATGCAGGGATTAGGCTATAAAGAAATACTTGAATATTTAAACGGCAGTTGTACGCTTGACGATGCCATATACTGTATCAAGCGCGATACCAGACATTTTGCCAAAAGACAGCTTACATGGTTTAGAAGGGAAAAAGACGTCACCTGGGTGTTAAGACAGGATTTCAGACAGAAAGCAGTTGCACAGGGCTGTGATGAAGACCAATTGATTTTAGAATATATGTTGAAAGAACTTGCAAATAGGGGACTATTAGATAGTGAATGGGGGTATTAACATGAAAAATATTAAAAAAAGCAAACGCATAGTAACAGTATTGGTTATAACAGTTTTAATGCTGACCGGTTGCCAACAGGACAAACAACAGGCTGAATGGGAAAATGCCCTGCCCATTGAAACAGTAACATTTCAGATGACTCCTTCATCAAACGGAGTTGATGATTTTCTAAAGTCCTTCAATAATAATAAGGAAGAGCAAAATAACGGCAGTTTTTATAATATTGTACCGGAGGACATTGCAAATAATTATGGTATAAATATTTATAAAAATGATTCAACATGTTACACAGAATTAGCATATGATGATAAGACGTATACGCTTGGCGATTACTTTGGCGGCGACGGGGCAACCTCTTTCGCCATTGCGGATTTGAATAATGACGGCAAATTTGAACTATATTTTACCGGTTCATACGGTTCCGGCTTTCCCCATTCTCAAATTGGTTATTTTGATACTGCAAATAAGGAAATTGTAATATTTGACTCAGCGTGCCTTTCCTCAGATGATAATACAGTTTCCATTGTCAATTACTTTTGGGGAGAACTGGTTTTAGAGACTGACAGTGATGATGCCTTGTGCGTTTATAGTGCAGATTATCCTATAAACAGAAAGTCTTTTGTAGATATTGAAATGTCCGCCGGGGAAAAAATTGCATCTGTGGTTGTAGAAAACGGAGAAATGTTTCTTGTAATGGAAGAAGATAAGTTACGGAAAGAATATAGCATGTATTGAAACAGTGAAGTTGGCAGGAAATATCTCTTAAGTTGGAATAGAGAAATTATCAGGAAGATATCGCTCGAATTGAATATAGAGAAGTTGTCAAAGAAATATCTCGCGAATTAAAATAGAAACTCACAGATTTAAGAAAGGAACATGGTTAGTAAAATGAAAGAGAACGACTTAAATAATATAAACCTTAATGCGCAGTACGCCAAATTCGGCATCTCAGAAGAGGTTCTTAAATTTGGCAGCGGGATTTTAAGCAGTTTAAAAGAGAGATTTGACAAAATAGACGAAATTGCCGAGTTTAACCAGTTAAAAGTTATTCAGGCAATGCAGGAGTGCAGGGTAAGCGAAGCCTGTCTTCTTGGCACTACGGGATATGGCTATAACGATTTGGGCAGGGATACACTGGAAAAGGTGTATGCGCAGGTTTTTCATACGGAAGACGCACTGGTGCGTCCGCAGATTACCTGCGGCACACATGCGCTCTCCCTTGCCTTAATGAGCAATCTGCGCCCCGGAGACGAATTGTTATCGCCTGTCGGCAAGCCTTATGACACATTGGAGGAGGTTATCGGAATCCGCCCGTCCAAAGGCTCGCTTATGGAGTATGGCATAACCTATAAACAGGTGGATTTATTGGCAGACGGCAGCTTTGATTATGACGCAATACGCGCTGCAATAAGCGATAAAACCAAGCTTGCGACTATCCAGCGTTCCAAAGGATACCAGACCAGACCGACGCTTTCCGTGACGCAAATAGGAGAGTTGATTGCATTTATCAAGCAGATTAAGCCCGATGTAATCTGTATGGTGGACAACTGCTACGGTGAGTTTGTAGAAACGATAGAGCCAAGCGACGTAGGTGCGGATATGGTTGTGGGTTCACTGATTAAGAATCCGGGTGGCGGGCTTGCACCTATCGGCGGTTATATCGCAGGAAGAAGAGACTGCGTGGAAAATGCGGCGTACCGCCTGACTTCGCCGGGGCTTGGCAAAGAAGTAGGCGCGTCTCTAGGAGTTATGACTTCATTTTATCAGGGGCTTTTTCTTGCGCCGACAGTTACCGCAAGCGCGCTGAAAGGAGCGATTTTTGCAGCAAATATATATGAAAAATTAGGTTTTCCGGTAATTCCCAATTCCACTGAGGGCAGACACGATATTATTCAGGCGGTTACGTTTGGGACTCCCGAAGGGGTTATCGCTTTTTGTCAGGGTATACAGGCGGCAGCTTCCGTAGACAGCCATGTAACCCCGCAGCCGTGGGATATGCCGGGCTATGATTCGCAGGTTATCATGGCGGCGGGAGCGTTTGTATCCGGCTCTTCCATAGAACTTAGCGCGGACGGTCCGATTGCGCCGCCCTATGCAGTCTATTTTCAAGGAGGGCTTACCTTTCCGCATGCCAAGCTGGGGATTTTGAAGTCGCTGCAGTCACTGATTGACAGCGGGGTTGTAAAGGGATTAGAATGTGTACATTAGCATATTTGAGGAGAAAGCTGCATGAGTGAACAAAAGTCTGATATTTCAAATTTATTTCCGGCATATATCATAATTTTTACCGGATGTTTTATGTTGTTTTTTTATGAGCCGATGCTGATGTATTCAACGAATATGGATGATTTCTGGTTCGATATGGGAGTTTTGCTGACGCCGACGGTAATAATGTTTTTATGTTTTCTGGCTAGCGGGATTGCGGTTATTACTGTGATTTATTACATAAATAAACTGCTTGGCAGTAAGCTTATTCTCTATAAGGCAGTGGTATTGACAGGTTTTTTAATATTTCTGCTGGCATATATACAAGGAAATCTGCTGATAATCGGTCTTCCTCCGCTGGACGGTTCCATAATTATCTGGGAGAATTACGGAAAAAACGAAAATGTCACTATATTTATAGCAGCTATTGTAATCTTTGTAGTTGTCATTGCATGTTTACAAAAATATAAATTTGCGAAGACAATAAAGACAGCTGCTGCATTAGCTGCAATGATTTGTGCAATGCTGTTAGTAACCATGGTAACGGAAATAATCAGAAATAACGCCTGGGAAAATAAGGAAAGCGCTTTCTTTTCAATGAAAAATTTTGATACGATTTCTGAAAACAGGAATTTTTTGATTTTTTTGGTAGATGCAGTTGACGCGGGAGAATTCAGCGCAGTGCTGGATGCACATCCGGAATATTGCAGCGTATTTGATGATTTTACTTATTATGAAGATGCAAACTCAGTCTATGCGTTCACCAAACACACAGTTCCGTTAGTTTTGTCAGGAAATATGGACCTGAATGAAAATTTTTTTTGGAAATACAGCAATGATGCGTTCAACAATTCTAAACTTTTTGCCGCTTTAAGCGATACGGGGGGGTATAAAATAAATATCTATGATACGGAAATAACTTGGAGTGGAGAGCGGGAATACGAAGTATGTAACGCCGTTTCGGACAGCAAGCCCCATATCCATATGGTAAACTTCTGCAAACAGGAGTTAAAATATATGTTGTTTAAGTATCTGCCATATGGAATGAAGAAATTTTCAAAAATCGGGAGCCTGAACTTCGAGGGCTGCCGGCTTGATGATATGGGGCTTACAGAAAATAATCGAATAATATATGATCATATCATTGATAATCCGGAGTTGGCTAAAGATGATGCTAATATATTCCAGTTTATCCACGTAGAAGGGGCGCATATACCATATGATTATGACGAAGAGCTGAATACTATTACGAATGGCTCTTATTCTCAAAAGATAATTGCGAGTATAGTTTTAGTAAATGCCTATATTCAGCGATTAAAAGCGAATGGAGCATATGATAACAGCATAATAATTATCATGGCTGACCATGGAGAAACAACCAAAAACTCAGATGCAGCGATTTTTGAGCGTTTTAACCCGATACTGCTAATCAAGGGCTTTGATGAAAAACATGCACTTATCAGGTCCGATGCCAAGGTTTCGTATCTGGATTTACCTGATACATATAGAGATTTGCTGGACGGCAGGCAAAGCACGGAATTGTTTGCGGATATTCCGGCGGACAGGATAAGGAAGTTTATCTGGTATAGATATGAAAAAGAAAATCATATGGTGGAATATGAAACGGACGGTACTATGAAGGATGTAGGAAGATTTAAGCAAACGGGAAATATTTATGATAGATAAAACCTGTGAAATAACAACAAAAATCAACGATATGAAACATGATACACTTATACCAACTGCCAGATTCTTTCTAGGTCTGGCAGTTTTTTTATAAAAGAAAGAAACTGCACGCTAATCATACGACGCTTCATATATCCTCGTCTTTTATATACTCAGCAACGTCGCTCAATGTACAACCCAAAATATCGCAAAGTTTATCAAGAGTATTTGTACTCACACTTTCATTTTTTCTTAAACGGTCAAGCTGTCCCGTACTGATTCCATATGTATTTATCAGCTTGTATTGTGAAATTCCGCGTTTCTTTAATGTTTCCCACAGTTTAGTGTATATTATCATGGCGTTTTCCTTTATTTTTATAATTTTTATATGATATTAGGATAAGATGTAAAAAATTCTTGCGTAATGCCCGATATCGGGCTATACTTAAACTAAATTAAATAATAAAAGAAGGTACAATATGGAAAAAATGAAAGCAACGGCTTTATATTATATGGATTATGCGGCGGCATATCCCGGAAATTTTATCGCTTCCATGCGCCGGCTGTTCAGCAGCCTAAAAGAAAGAGGAGTGAGTACGCACTGTGTCTTCCCGGAAAGAGCTAAAGGGAGAAGATGGATTCAGACGCTGGAAGAGGAGGGCATTGGAATTTCGTACAAACCTGCCGGAGTCGGGGAACAGTTTAAGCTGTTAAAGAAGATTTTTAAGGAAAACAAAATAATTTTCGTACACATACATTTCACGGATGATATCAGGGATCGGATTGTCATAAAGTCCGCTATGCTTGCCACAGGGCGCAAGTGTCCTATCGTAGTGCATTATCATAACCACTATGCCGCAAGCAGCAGTTTTGTTAAGAAGTTTATTAAACGGCTGGTAATTCACGGGGATTATCTTGTGGGCTGCGGTTCAGGGGTAGCTGCAAGCCTAAGAAGCGGAAAAATGAAAAATGACATTACTTTTGTCGAAAATGCGATTGACTTTGCAAGGCTTGAAAGCAGTCGGGAAAGCTATGATAACCATGATTTCCTGCAGTTCGGCTTTCATTATGAGAGAAAAGGAGTAGATGTTTCACTGGACGCGTTTGATATCCTGAATAAAAAATATTCCGATTTGACGCTCAATATTTCCTTGTCTTCTAATGAAGAGTATGTCAGAAAAAGAATTATAGAAAAATATGGTGAGATCCCCAAGTGGGTAAGGTTATTAGATCCAATTGACAACATTGTGGAATATTATGACCGTGCATGCGCCTTTCTGTCACCGAGCAGGGAGGAAGGATTGTGCTATGCCGTGATTGAGGCGGCTTACTGCAGGTGTCCGGTTATAGCGTCGGACATTTCGGGATTAAACGAGATACGGATACCGGATATCATATGGTGTGAAAAAGAAAATCCCCAAAGTCTGGCGGATAGAATTGACACATTCCTGTGCATGAGTGAGGAGAAAAAACGCAGCCTTGGGAACAAGCTTAAGGCGTCGGCAGAAAAAAATTATAAGTTGGAGCGCTGGGAACGGGAAATGCTTACTTATTACGAAGAACGCGCGCTTATATAATTAAAGTATAAATGATTAACTTAGACTTTTTCCTTTCACATTTGCAATTTTCAGATTTTCATTTTCATTTCAAAATCGGAAGTAATTGACAAATATAAATATATATTTTAATATTAAATGATGTGGGCTATATCTAATTTGCAGGCTGAGAAAGGAACAAGGTTATTAAGATGTCAAAGAAACTCCCCAAAATAGGAATTACGTTTTTAGTTTGTTTTCTGCTTACTTTCATGTTGTTCATTTTTGGACCTTCGGAAATATTTTTTGCAAATGTCACAGGATTTCAGTTTGTATATGGAGATTTCGGAGGATACATGGCTGTTTTGGCATTAGCTGCGGC
>JAMPEU010000067.1 GCA_023664865.1 Butyrivibrio sp.
TCCACTCATCTTCCGTCCATTTCGACTGAACGATAGCTTCGTTTGTATTAAAGAAAGAGTAAATTCGGTTGATGGTATCCTTAGTTTGTAGTGCGTTTGGCACGTAATCTTTGGGTTCAATCCGTGTTGCATTAACTTTAGAGTCCACGCCGGCAGCACCCCATGTCTCAGAATCGACACTGAGATAATTATCTACAAACTCCTGCACATAATCTTTAATGTCTTCCTTTCTCATGGATGAGGTAAATGTGAGCAGCCACCTTATCATTCCGCTGTTTTTTATCGCCTTGATTATGCCCTGGTCGATTGTGCCAATGACTTCCATCATTCCCTTTAATGCCTGCGCCGGACTCTCGCCAAAAATGTCGTTGTTATTATAGTCCTGCCGCAGATGGATAATATCCGTATATGGAAATCTCTGCATGTTTCCATTTCGGTACTGAAATTGCAAAAACAATTCGTCATTCTTATAGACTGTCTCGCATATGTCGCAGGGAATCGGATATAGCTGCATTGGTTTCTTATTTTCATCTCTGACAATCAAAATAAAAGCGTTATTGTTCAGGCATAACTGGTTTGCTACTTTTTCTTGAAACTGCTGCCCTGTCATGTATGGGTTGGGTTCTGAAAATAAAAACTTAATATTGGCATCGGGATTAACACTCAACCCCTTATCCGACTCTTTGATATGCTTCCCCAGCAGTTTGCCTATTGCCTTTACCTTTGGTCTGATACAAGCCCTGACAATATCGCTGTCATACAGCTTGCCATTCCATGAGTAGTAATGTTCGCCCCAGGTGTTCACCATTTTTATTATTTCCCTGCCTGCCTTCTCGCTTTTCTTTTCGTTTGTCGGCTCCCTTGCGGATTGTGCTTCCTTTTTCCTGAATAACTTCATGTCAATCTCCTTTTAAATTATGCTTTTATATTCTTCCAGATTATCCTCTAAGCAAGTGTACGCATCAAGAAGTCCTGCGGTACCGTCAATCCTTCTGGTACCCAGATTCCCTTTGCACGGCTGTATGTTGTCGTTTTTATCTACATCTACCGATGTATTAGTAAGGCACCATTTGAGAATCGGATTGTTGTTATATATAACAATCTTTTTGGATAAGTCCGCACCTAGTGATTTCATGGGACTTGAAAGTGTTTTCTTTCCCTGATGCACTGGTTCCATGACTGACTTCCCGAAAGTGCTTTCCATTTCTTCTACAAAATAACTCGCAGACCATGAATCATATCCGCACTTAAACAAATGTATGTCCAGTTCCCGCTGTACTTCCAAGAACCACTCCGTTACATACTTGTAATGAATCTTGTTTCCCGGACACAGTCTTAACCAGCCCTGTTCAAGCCATATGTCATAAGGTATCTTATCTTCCTTAATCCTTTGTTCCAACAAGTCTTCCGGAAGCCAGTACATCTGCAGGACATATATCTTTTCATCATTCGGAACCATGAAAATAACCGTAGCATTTGTTAAATCAATGCGATTGGATAAATCCACCCCACCGATGCCATACCGCGGTTTCAATTCTTTCAAATCAAATTTTTCTGTATTATTTATCTGTTCAAATGTCAGCCATGCTTCGCTGGAAGTCTCCCTTATGTTAAACTCTTTGCAGACCAGATTTTTCACCATCGACGGATTTTGTTTTGCTTTATCGACTTTGGCTTTTAAAGCGGCCGCATTCTTAATAGTTCCTAAGCCGGGATTGGCTTTTTTCCAGCATTCTTCAATTATCCATTCTTTTCGGTTGTCCAGCTCATAGATAAATGCTATCAAGTGTTCGTCTTTATATCCGTTCTCATCAAAATATCCATTAATGAGCCGTTCTGCTTCTTCGTATTTCTGGTCGTATATATCCTCTCTTATAGTTCCCGCCGTGGAAGTCATAAATATAAGGGGCTGCTCCCTCGCCGTAACGCCGTCTGCTATAATGTCATACAGCTTTCTTCCATTCTTCCACTGGTGGAACTCATCCATCAGCGCAGCGGATACATTTAATCCGTCCAGTGTGTCGGAATCGCTGGCAAGCGGCTTGAATACTCCATCGTTATAGTCTTCACTGGATAAATCTGCTACCCTCGGTTTAATCCTTTTCAGTAGCGCGGGCGATTTTTTTACCATGCTCTTTGCTTCATTCCAGATAATTTTCGCCTGATCCTTCTTAGTCGCTACCGCATAGACTTCCGGGCCGTTTTCTCCGTCAGCTATAAGCATATAATTGCCGACTCCTGACGCTAACAGGGATTTACCGTTCTTCTTGCCTACTATCAGTATTGCTTCCCGGTATTTTCTTATTCCGTTTATGTCAATAAATCCGAATACTGCAGCAAGCATTGCCTTTTCCCACAGTTCCAGTTTTACCCTTTTTTTGCCCGCTTTTCCTTTTGACGGACTGCAGTAATTTTCAAAAAATTCAATGATATGGTTGGCTCTTTTATTGCTGTAGAAATATTCATTCGGATGCTCTATGTCATATATAAGCTTCGCATATGTCCTCCTGATTTTATCGCATACTATTTCTTCACCAGACTGTATCTTATCCCAGTATTCAACTATCGGATTATAATTATCCGGATACTTTATCATATATCCTCACGTCCTGCGACGAACTCATCAAATCCGTCACTGTTATTTTTGGGCTGCACCCTTTCTGTCTTTGGAAGGCAGTCAATCAGAACCTTCATTGCCTGCGTATGTTTCTGCGATAACTGGAGGTACATCTGCGCATCTGGACTCTGCTTAGTTCCATACTGGTTTTCACCATTCTTATATTCACAGGTTGTCCCCTGCCTTATAATCGTCTCCTGCAAATCCTGCATGGTTATTGCCATAAACGCCACGTCCGCAATCGTAGACTCCACTAACTTTTTCTTATTTTCATCAATATCCTTGAAAAGCTTCTTAAGTCGGGTTGATTCCTTCTTAATCCGCTTCTTTTTATTCAAATATTCCGCAGCGCTGTCTACTTTTTCTTCCCTTTCCACTTCTGCTAAAACATCATCATAATCAACCACATACCACACCCCCTTTATGTATATCCTGTGTATCAGATCAGAATCTGCCGTCGGTCTTTCTCATTCAGTATTTACTGAATAATTAGGGGGGGATATGTCAATCTCCCTCAAAGAAACCGGCTGTCCGTTTTCATCAAATATACACAGTGGTCTTATCTTATGCCTGCTGCCTCTGCCGCTTATTCCATGTCCTTCAAACTTGTCATGACATTCTTTACAGACATACTCCATATACTTGTGATTCAAGGATACTTCCGGATTGGTTATGTTCTCAGGCGTAAGAGTTATACGATGATGTACTATGTATCCCTGTTCCGTATTACATTCTTCACACACTCCGCCGTCTGTGGCAATCCTCTCCGCTATATAAGATGCCCTGCATCTCTGCCATGCTTTACTATTGTAAAATGCTTTTGCAAATCCTTTCGCCATATGCCTGCTGCCTCTGTGCTGTCTCTGTGCATTATAAAATGAGCGTCCAGCCATAACAGCCAAACGCCCATTAAAATATATTATTGCCTGCTGCCAATATATTTAAGTTTAAGGTCGTCCCTTCTGGATTCCCTAATTATTATTATAATGTTGAATTAGTTGAATTGGTTGAAAGTTTCAAAAACATTGAAATTTTTTTGCTTATGTTGCTTTTTTCCATATGAATAATTTTAGCAATATCTTTTTGAGATAATCCTTCTATGTAGTGCATTCTGAATATCCTTCTAATAAGGCTATCCGGTATTGACTCAATGAAGTCTTCAATCTCTTTGCATTCTTTCGATAGGGCTTTTATCTTTTTATAGTATCGCTTAACTTTTCCTTGGTCTACTCCTACTACAGCCTGCGGCACTGGATAACCACTGGTATAATTCAGAATTGTGTCATTGCCTATAAGAGTATCGCTCTCACCCATATTCAGTAATTTATTCCGCAGTTCTGAGATTTCTTCTTTTTTGCTTCTGTAACTGGACAGCAATTCTTTATTCATAGTAATATCCCCCTTTTATACTTCTTTGTTCATCTCACTTATAATCAGTTCAGGATTATCAAAAATGTTGCCAATAATTTCAGCATCTGCCACGCATATCCAATTTGCGGCGGATTATTCCATAGTATCAGCATATCAATTTAGACCGTCGTTCGCCAACTTTTAGATATCCACAGTTTGCTTCTACAATCTTCTGCGCCATTATAGGCACTACACTGTTTCCTATTCGTGCAATCTGCTTACTGACTGGATATTTATTTCCGTTACAGTCTCGGTCTATGACATAGTCCCTCGGAAATCCCTGCCCTAATTTCAGTTCTTCCGGCTTCAGCATTCTCAAAAATATGTCAAGTATTACATATTCGTTTCCCAGAACCGTAACCAAAGCGAACCTGTCTTTCGTAACTATAGTATGTAACGGTTCTGTCAGGCTTTGTCCAATACCATGTCCATAATATTCCATTATAAACCGACTCACCCATGTACACTTCTTTGCCATTTCTTCATCAACGCCTGCTGCCTGCAGTTCCTTCCAGTCTACAGTCAGAACTGAAACTGTGCCGAAATGCCCCGGTGATGTAGTGATTGTATGTATCGGCTCTGTCAGGCTTTGCCAAGTACAGGTCTTATAAAACTTCGTCATATAAGGCATTATTAAGCCATAACGATTACTAGTATCTATAGTTTTAATCGGCTCCGACACCTGCTGCCCCCTGACTTCATTATCCGCTTTTTCCGAGTGGTACTGAATTAATAATGGGCTGATTATCCCATGATGCCCGCCTGTTGTAATTGTCAATATCGGCTCTCTGACACCACTGCCCTGTGCGCCTGTATTATTTCTCAACATATAAGGTGTAGTAATAGGCGACACTATCCCAAATCCATGTTTTTGTGTGATTGTAGGCAGCAGCTCATGGACACTCTGCCCCCGGAAATTATCGCCGCTATGGTTTACCTGTACTATAAACGGCTCTGGACAATTAAACACAAACTTCTCCAATCCTCGTGCAATCCGGTTCATGGTATTTTTTGCCAGTGGCTTCTTCCTACCAAATATCGATTTCCCCAAATCCTGTAAATCCAAATACTTGCAAATCGGCTCCCACGGCTTTAATCCATTGATACCGTCTTTACTGTGTGTCGGCTTTGGCAAAACAATATCCCTTCCGTCCCTGCGGAATACTGCGTACCAACGTTTTCTGGTTGTAGGCGCGCCATAATCCGCTGCTACCAGCTCGCTACATTTATGTATATAGCCAAGCGTTTCCATAGCTTTTATAAACCTCTTGTAATCTTCACCTTCCCGCTCTGGTATCGGCTGACCGGAAGCATCTAACGGTCCCCATTGCTGGATTTCCTCGACATTCTCCATAATTATCACATCAGGCAGAATCACTTTTGCATGTTTATAGACTGCCCACGGCAGTATCCGCAACCCCTGTCTCCTCGGCTTTCCGCCTTTTGCCTTGCTGTGGCTTGTACAGTCCGGACTCGCCCACATAAGCGATACCCTGCGCCCTTTTACATACTTCTGCAAATCTATTTTAAAAATATCTTCCGTCAGGTGCAGCGTATCAGGGTGATTTGCTTTATGTATTAATATCGCATCTGGATCATGGTTTACTGCTATATCCACTTGACGTCCTAATGCCATTTCTATTCCTACGCTTGCTCCGCCACCGCCGGCAAAGCAGTCAATAATTAGTCCATCTTTCATCTCTGTATTATTCATTTTATCCTTTCCTTTAATAACTTTAGCACCCATTCAAAATCCTCTACTTGTTGTACCATAAAAAAACCCGGATAATTTTTGCTTGTCTTCAACTCCTGTATACGCTTTTCAATCTTCTCCTGTGCATTTTCATAAGCCCCAAGCCTGTTAAAGCAATGATTTATTGCGCATTCTTTGCAATCCACTCCCTCATCAGTTTCTTTACAATATTCACAGCAAAGGTCACAATCATCAGCTTCACCAAACCTGTTTATGCTACACAGCTCTTTCGGTATGTATTCTCCGCAATACTCTATTGTCAATCTCTCCATGCCTTATTTTTCCTCCATCAGTTATTCCGTACTTTACAAACTACCTCATGGTCTGTTAATCCCATGCCAGCGATTTCATATTCCGCATTACAGTCTATACACTTAAATATGCTATCTTCTCCGTTGCCAGTTATTAGGCCGGAACACAGCGGGCAGATACCCTTTCCTAGAAACAAATTTATTGTATATAGCTTTTCCAAAAGCACCTCCTTCCGGCGGCATATTCCCCTGCCGCCACGGTAACATTATTTATGAACAAATATGAAGTTAATAGTTGCCTGAGTAAATTCTTACGCCTGCTGCCTCATGGAAATTATCATGTTCAGCCTTTTTGCATGACGGGTTTTTACTTCAGATTGTACTTCGCCGATTATTCTTGCCAGTATATTCATTGCGCACCTCATGTTTTCGTCTGGCGATTCTGAATAATGCTTTGTCATCTCTCGCCATGCCTTGTTAAGACTTTCTATCATTTCCATTTCTGTTATTGCTCGAATGTTTTTCTCTTTATTTAATTCTTCTGTGTTTTCTATTTCACATTTCATGTTAGCCAACGCAGCTACTTTTATTTTTTGTCTTCTTAATAATTCCTCACGTAATCCCTCATCTTTTTGAACACAAATCATTTGGTCTAAAAGTTTATTTTCTTTCTCCAGCATATCAGATAATAACCGATAGTCGTCTATTGAATCATCATCTTCACTATCCGTCTCCGCTGGTTCTGCGTCTACTTCCTGCACATCTTCTGTGACTTCCCTGTATTCTCCATCAACCGTGTCATCGTCCATCTCTTTCATCAGCTCTTCTGTGTCGAATACAGCATATACGGTCTGTGATTCTTCCGTTGACTCTTCCGTATCAATCACAGCATAAACAGTCTGCGATTCTTCCGTTGACATGTCACAAGAAAAATGTACTTCCGATTCAGTATTTACTGAATCCGTTGCGATATCGCAAGACTCTGATACTCCTGCTGCCTCTTGCTGAATTTCTTCTGTTTCACCTTCGACTGCTGCCGGCTCTTCTGTCTCTGCAATGATATCCTCTTCAACTTCCGGATTCTTGATTTTCCTTATATCCTTAATGCTCATGCCAGGCGTTACCTGCTCTATCTGCCCATCTGACATTGTAAGCATCTCTTGAAGCTGGCTTTTGTTATAGTTCTTATAAGC
>JAMPEU010000068.1 GCA_023664865.1 Butyrivibrio sp.
CTTAGTCGGTGAAGTTTCCACACAATATCACAAAAATTATTACCAAAAAGTCCAAGACTATATTGCCACAAATCACATGGGAGACTTGGTTGACTGTCATATAAACTGTCCTCCTGATAAAATGTCCGCTTTCTACCGCAGTGCAGACCTTTTCGTATTACCAAGCACAGGTGAATTTGCCTCTATTTCACAACTGGAAGCAATGTCATACTCGCTGCCCATAATTGTAAGCGACACTAATGGGACTGCATGTTACATTGAAGATGGTAAAAATGGATATTTGTTTAAAGATAAAGATGCAGAAGACTTAAAAGAAAAAATTATTAAAATAATTTCTGACAGGGAAAATATCCGGCACATGGGGGCATTTAGTTATCTCCTGGTAAATGAAAAATATTCTTTTGCAAATTATCAGGCAGAAATTGAGAAGCTTATTGAGAAATAATTTTCGGAAACAATTACGGTGCTATGAATAAAACAGATTATAAACCAAGAAAGGGGCGCGGCTGCTGATATGTGTGGAATAGCCGGATTTTGCGGTCATACAAAAGACAATAAAATGCAGATTAAACATATGTGTGACAGGATTGTTTTCCGCGGACCCAACGCAGAAGGATATTTTTATGATGCTGATTGCGAAGTCACTATCGGTCACCGCCGCCTGTCAATCTTAGATTTATCCGAAAATGGCACGCAGCCTATGCAGTCTGCAAGCGGACGCTTCGTCATCAGCTATAACGGCGAAATATACAATTTTCAAGCTTTACGTGAGCGTCTTCTGAATGACGGCTATGTAAAGGCTTTTAAGAGCTCCTCTGATACGGAAGTCATTCTGGAAGCATTTGAAGCATACGGTTTAAATGCCGTGAACGACATGAAAGGCATGTTTGCCATCGCGCTGTATGACAGAAAGGAGAAAGCGCTGCACCTGATGCGTGACCGCATGGGCGAAAAACCACTGTACTATGGCATTGTAGGCGGTAAATTTGCTTTTGCTTCCGACTTATCATGCCTGACGGTTCTGGAAGGCTTTAATAATGAGTTAAGCAAAGAGGCGCTCTCCGCCTTTATACGCTATAAATCCATCCCGCAGCCGCTTACGATATATAAGCATATTTATAAGCTTTTGCCCGGACAGATTCTCTCCATAAATGCCCCTTTTACAACTCCGGCATTCTCCACTTACTGGTCAGTAAAGGATGCTGCTTTATCCGGTTTTTCGCATCCTTTTAAGGGCAGTGTGGAAGAAGCGCGCGAAGAGCTGAAACGTCTTCTGGTTGAAGCGGTAAAAGGGCAGATGATTTCAGATGTTCCCATCGGCGCCTTCCTTTCAGGCGGTATTGACAGCCCGCTTATTGTATCAATTATGCAGGATGTCTGCCCCGAAAGCGTCAAAACATTTACTATAGGATTTGACGATCCCAAATACAACGAAGCGGAATATGCCAAAGATATCTCAAAGCATCTTGGAACAGACCATACTGAATTGTATATTTCAGAGCAGGACTTAAAGAATGTAATCCCCCTGCTGCCTTCCATATATTCAGAGCCGCTCGCCGACCCTGCCTGCCTGCCCGCTTATCTTATCAGCAGACTTGCCAAATCAAAGGTAACGGTTACGTTAAGCGGTGACGGCGGTGATGAATTATTCTGCGGCTATGGGATTTATGCGCAGCTGGAACGCCTGTGGAGCAAATTCAATCAAGTTCCTTATGGTGCGAGAAATGCCATCGGCGCTTTGCTGCAGCATCCGCCATTAAAATATAGTAATAAATTATACAATATCGGGGAATATGCAAGGCTTACGGATTGCCATAGGCTGCACGAATTATTCCGTAACGAGCATAATTATGATGCCCATAATGCCGTCTGCGGCATAGAGAATCCCCATGATTATTTATCAGGTTCATGGCTTGATGAAGATAAAGGACTGCTTCCCGATATGGAGCAGTTTAGGCGTGATATGTTTTTGGAGCTTCCCGACATCAAGTCTGCAATGCTCCATCGCGACCAGACCGGATTTCTTACCGACACAGTTCTTCCTAAAGTTGACCGTGCGGGAATGTATGTATCTCTTGAAAACCGGATACCTTTGCTTGACAAAGACGTTATTGAATTTTCATGGACCCTTCCTATTTCTTATAAATCATCCGATGGAACAAATAAGAAAATATTAAAAGAACTACTCTATGAGTATGTTCCCATGGAAATGCTCAATCGTCCCAAGCACGGATTCGAAGTTCCGCTTCCTGAGTGGCTTTCTACAGGAGAGCTTCACGAATGGGCGGGCGAACTGATGCTTCACAGCCGCCTTGCAGATGACGGCTATTTCAATAAAAAAATATTGGACAGAATGTGGAAACATTTTAATGCAGACCAGGCAAATGCCTTACAGATATGGTACATCCTTCAGGCGGAAAGCTGGTATCGTTTTCAGGTAAAGTCATAAATAAAATTAACTGCGGAAAGGACTTTTAATATGATTTATTCTCAGGCAACAGGCGGTTTTGGCAACCAGTTATATAATTATGCAATCGGCTTCGCACTGGCACAGCAATATGGGGAATCCTTTACCCTTGATATTTCCCCTTATAAGTTTTCTCCCAGGCCTTTTGTTTTAGACCAACTGACTATTTCAGGAAATATAGCTTATCTTTTTCCGCCTAAGAAAGATACAAAATTATCACGTATGACAGCGCGGATTCTAAGAATTATTGCCACTAACCGGTATGGTCTGTGCAGATGGCTTAAGGAAAGTCCTTCAACCCGAAATCAGTTCGGCAGCTATGACTTTTCGCATAAGGCAAGCCTTTATCTGGAAGGCTATTGGCAGCATTACCGCTATTTTGACAGTTATCATGATTTATTGTGCAAAGAATTTCAGTTAAAGGAAGAATTTATTTCTGAACAGTGCCGTCATTTAATACAGCAGGTTCAGGCAGAAGACAGCGTTGCCGTACATATCAGACGCGGCGATTACGAGGCGGCATGGCTACTTAACGATGATTATTATCACAATGCGTTTGCTTTTATAAGCAGTAAACTTAAGAATCCACGCTATTATATTTTCTGCGAGGATATTCCCTATATAAAGGAGCATTATGGTTATCTTACCAACGCGGTTTTTGTAACAGGCAGTTTCTCCCTGTCCGATATGGAAGAATTCTGGCTTATGTCAAAATGCAGACACCAGATTATTGCCAATAGCACCTTTTCATGGTGGGCTGCTTATTTAAATACTACTTCCGGCAAAATCGTAGTTGCGCCTGAATATATGCATTGGAATAAAGAGTATTATCCTAGTGGCTGGAATGTACTGCAGGCATAATCAAAAATAAAACGGAGGAAAAATTAATGAAATTTCTTCAAAAATTATACACCAAACTTCCTGCCTTAATAATCGGCAGTTATATCGTGGTTTTTTTATGTTTACTCCTATCCTCTGTTTTTACAAACGCCCCCAGGGAGTTGCGCGATACCGCCAATGTATCGCTTTCTTTAAGATTCGCCAATATGCAGAATCCTTATAAATTAAGCGATGGCTATGATTTTGCAGAATCTGTCAATGTATATCCCCCGGTCAACATGATTATTGCCGGTTTCATATATACATTAACCAATTTTAATCTTTTTCATATTTTTTATTTTCTTGATTTTATTTATGTGACAGTCTCCACCATTGTCATTGCCCGCTTTATACGGAAAGAATTCAATATTTCTTATACATTATCCCTGCTGGCTTTTGCCTCTGCCCTGACTCTTGGCTGGAGAACGGGATTCATCTCTACTGTTCCGGATCATTTAGGAATGCTTATATGTATTATTTTACTTATTTCAGTATATAAAAACAGAGCTAATAAAAGCATCCTTTTCCAATCTTTTCTGACCGTACTTGCCTTTTATAGCAAACAGTATTTTCTTGCTATTGCCGTATCTGTTTTTATTTACTATTTATTGAAAAACTACAAAAATGCCATATTGTACTTCCTATATACGGCAATTATAGGTCTGTTGTCTTTTGCTTTAATATGCCTTATATGCCCTTCGTTTTCCGTCCAGATTATTTTCTTTATGTTTGCTGAAAATGAAGGTATGGATTCAGACAAAATAATCTACTCATTAAGGCAGATGGCTTTAGTTTTTGCGACTTATGGTATATATCTGCTCTTTACAGCCAAAAGATATGTATTATTTATCCGTGATGTTTTTGTTAGTAAAAAGCCAATCCCATTTACAATATTTGACATCAATACCATTATAATGTTTTTCATATTGCTATACTTAGGCACAAACAAGGGTGCCTTTCTGTCTTACCACCTGACTTTGTTAATCCCGGGGATTTTAATAACAGGAATCTTAGAAATGTACAACTTTTTACAACATATTCCGGAAAAGTCCAAATATGCTGCCGAACTTTTGATATGTATAATTTCACTTGCTTTATTATATAAAAAGTATCAGTTTCCCTATATTTACAGTAAAGTTGATTACGATAAATATTACTATATAGAATCCATGCTTGAAAAGTATGGGCAGGATAAGCTTTATTTAACGCCGCAGCTGGGATACTACGCTTTGACGTCCCAGAACTTACCTTCTGAAAACGGACACCATGACTATATCATTTCACTTGCTGATGGGAAAGTAATAAATACCCCGGTAAATATTGATGATGTATCATTTTTATTCCCATATATTGATGATATATATTCATATTCCGTTATCAGAAAAAATGAAATAATAACTTCCGTCAAAAATCAGGAATTTGCCCTTATAGCCCGTTCAAATGGAAGCTCTATGCTGTACGGATATGATATAAGCGGAGAATATGAATGCATTTACAGTGTATTACTGCGAACCGGCCTGCAAAATTATAGTGTTGAATTATGGGCTCCTTGCAACTCATGATTCTATAAACTTATTCTCACTCAGCCGATACTTATTTCCCATCAGTTTATGCTTCACAATCCACCAGCCCGGCACCCATATTCTCTGCTTCATCGCCGGAGAAGCGCTGCCTATCATCCAGCAGTTTTTATCACAGCACTTCACCTGTTCCCTGACCTTCTGCGCCTGTTCCGAATTCCAGATTTCTTCCCATGTATTATCATGCAGATTCCCCATCGACATTTTTTCCGTACTTCCGTTGCATGGAAGCACGTTTCCGTATGGATCCAGGAAGAAACCGTTCGTCCCCATTTCACACGGCAAAAGCCGTTTCTGTCCGTAAATATAATTTATAAGTCCATGGTTAAAGTATGCCCTCGCCCATTTCTTCGGTGACTTTGACTGCAAAAGCGCGTTAATCAGTTCCTCAAACGCCTCGGCAACCTTCCTTTTATCATCGATTTTATTATCAGTCTTCCTAAAGTAAAAGGAGTTGTGAAGGGTCGCCGTGGCAAATTCCATATTCAGCTCATCCGAAAGATTATATAACGGCACTAAATCCTGACAGTTCATATCCTGAACGGTCATTCCGAATCCCACGTCTTTATGTCCCATTTCCACAAGTTTCTTCAAAGTTCCGTATCCGCGGTTAAATCCATCAGGAAGCCCGCGTATGGCGTTATTGGTTTCTTCAAGCCCCTCTATACTTATGCGTATTCCGACCTCGGGAAATTCTTCACATAGTTTAATGATTCTGTCAGTAAAATATCCGTTAGTGGATATAACGATACGGTTAGTTTTTTTATACAACAGTTCCACAATATCATGGATATCCTGTCTGATAAAGGTTTCGCCTCCCGTAATATTGGTGAACGCCATCTCGGGAAGTTTCTCAAGCGTCGCCAAATCTATCTCCTCCTCCGGTCTGGTCGGATCCTTAAAACAGTCGCACATGTTGCAGTGCGCGTTACATCTGTATGTTATTATAATTGAACCATGCAGTTTTCTCTTTCCCATATTAATAACCTTATACCTTTCTCAAGTCGTAATGTCCTCGTATATTTTTACAAGTTTCCGGCAGTATTCCCCACAATTATCAAATGATATATTTTTACAGTTCTGTATATACCGGCTGCCTTCGCCCCTGTTCTCCCACAAACGGCGTATCGCAGCCTTAAGTTCTTCCTTATTTCCGCTTTCTACAAGCAGCCCTGTTTCACCATCCTGGATTAATTCAGGAATTCCGCCTATTTTGGTTCCGATTACCGGCGTGCCAAGTTTCAAAGACTCCATTACTGAAAAAGGGCAGTTCTCCGGACATTCTGACGCAGATATACTGAATCTTGCTTCCGCTATAAGACGATGCAGTTCTTCTCCGGAAAGAAATCCTTTATTTTGAATATTCTCCACGCTGTCAACAACCTCTGACAATTCGCCCTTTCCTGCAAAAATAAACTGTATATCCGGCAGCTCCCTGCATGCAGCCGCCAAAGTTTCTACCCCTTTTTCCGTGGAATACCTTCCAAAATACACCGCATATTCTTTCTTCTTCACATCTGAATCCATATCTGTCAAATTTGAAATAAAATTTCGTAAAACTATTGTGCGTCCGGCAAGCTGCGGATTCATTTCCAACTTTTCTTTTACAAAATGACTGGGACATATTACTGCATCAATTCGTTTATATGGCTTCAATCTTTTGTATAACCAGTTCTCCATCGTGCCTAATAAACTCTTTATCCCCGAACCATGGATGCATCTGCCCTGAAAGCATGAAATGCTTCCATTAGTAATGCACCTCTGGCATAACTCTCCGGTAAGGCCATAAGTCATCAGATGATTAGGACACACCAACTGCAAATCATGCGCCGTAAA
The DNA here is from genome assembly GCA_023664865.1 of Butyrivibrio sp. Classification (GTDB taxonomy): domain Bacteria; phylum Bacillota; class Clostridia; order Lachnospirales; family Lachnospiraceae; genus UBA3282. Next base: position 6,763 of record JAMPEU010000068.1, read on the forward strand.
CACTATCGGAATCTTATGCGCTT
>JAMPEU010000069.1 GCA_023664865.1 Butyrivibrio sp.
TCAAATGTTCCAGCTATTATTGCATCAATTTCACTGTCTGTAGCTTCCGCCAGTGATGCCCATGTACCATCACCGCGCAAGAAATAATTTTGTGCGCCTTTCGGCGGTGGTGGTACAAGCCCTGCCTTGCCTGCTGCAGATGCCGTTGCCGCTGTCATATTAGCTATTGTTTATGTGAGTGCTTTATTAACTACTTTTGTAATCTCGCTTTCAATCGTCTCTAATACTATTTCATTATCAGAGTCTTCATCAGCGGCTGTATAAGTTCCATTGATAATTGCATCTATATCTTCATCTGACGCAATCTCTAAAATATTACCTTCATCACTTCCCTCATAGCTCCCATCGATGATTGCATCTATATCTCTATCCGATGCAACTCTCATACTTTCGAGCATTTGATTAAGCTTTAACAGCAGCTCTCCATTTTCGACCGATGCGAGTGTATTCTTAATTGACTCAACCCACATCTCAAAATCTTCTCTCTTATCCTGCTGCCACTTTCCGCTTTCAGCTACAACATTATCATAAAATGTTTGCAGTGCCTGTTTCCATTCACCATTTTCATCAACCACTTTCTGATAGAAAGCTTGCAGCTGATTAAAAATCATTGTTGTATCAATGCTGCTGAATGCTATGGCAAGACCACAGACTTCACTGTTAAGCCGCTGATCCGTTATCATGTCCTGTGTTATCTTTATCGCCCCGGCTGGAATAGATATATCAGCTAACACATAATCCTTATATTCTGCGTTACGGCGGCATTCCGGCGGTACTGGCACATAGGAAGGAGTTCCCTTTTGCACTGTTTTATGGGCGTCTCTTTCTTCGTATATCCATGTAATTGATATCCTGTCAATTCTATTAACTACTCCGTCCGCAGGTTCTATCGGGATAATAATGTCGGCAGCATTATCATACTTATATCCATCAATAATCATACTGCCCGGTTTCAGCGTTACCGTCATATCTCCATTTGCTATGATTTGCAAATTGTCTGCCACTTCCATAAATGTGCCGGAACTTATAAACGACCGGAAATACCTTGCAAAATCGTCTGCAAAATACTCCCGGTCATAATTTCCTAAGCTGTCCACATCTGAATCAAATGGAAATGCTTTTTCACTTACTTCACCCATATATTTCACTCCTTTGCCTTAATTAATTGGATAAGCGTCGGTACATCATCGCCGAAGGTAATCTCTATAGACATCTCTTTTTTAGAAAAAGCTTTCTCAATTTTCTTAATTTGAGTGTCAACAATAATGCCCCATTTTCTATCCGTACACGTAACATAATCTCCCAGCGCATAGTTCAATGTCTTGCTTTGATTTATCCTGCTTTCAAAAGACCTTGCCGCATAATATGATGTTAATTTCTCCTCACCCTTTTGCTTAATCTGCTCAATGTACTCATTATCCGTAATGTCTTTATCACTCAGTCCTGACGCATTATAAAACATCTCATATCTGTCTAATCCGCTTTCATTCCCGACAGTTGCCATAACCCTATCGCTGTCTTCACCTTTTCCGCCAATCAGACATACATTACGGTAATTAGTAATGTCTTCGGAATATTCCTGTGCATACACATTGTTATAATCGCGTGTAAAAACGCAAGGAACTGCTGAATGCGAAGTTCTATCCACCCCCTTATAAACTTCAAAAAGGAATTTACGTTCCGCTATATCCAGCCTTAATCTGTATCCCAGTTCAGACTGCTTAGACAGTTCTGTTAATGCCAGTTGCAGATTATCATAAGAAATTTGTTTAGATATTGTTTCTCCGTAACCTTGAAGTTCCCCCAACTCTAAGCGTGGAATAATCCTCTTGGCGTCTTTAGGCACTATAGTCTGCTCATATACCAACTCACGCATTACGCATTCCACAGTACCATTCATTATCATCTTGTCCCATATAATCCGCTGGTTGAGATAACGAGATGCCATATATCCTTGTATTAGTATTGTTTCCTCACCCTTCTCATTCAGTTTCAGATACTTTCTTGTAATAATGCCCGGCTCTAGTTCGTCTGTTTTATACAGCAGATTTCCAAGCTGCAAAATCTGATTCATTTTACTGCTAAAAATAAATTCTGCTTTAAATGTACCCGGCTCATGAAGGCATGGCTCCCAGATAATCGATTCGTATGTACTGAATATTCCAAGAATTTCAATATCCCTGTTAAGTATATAGATTTCCATAGCTACACTCCCAGATGTTTATTTTGATAATATATTTTCATTTCCAGCAAATTCTCACCGTTATCAGCGCCATACCGCAGCAGATTATCACCTGGCTCAAGTTCAAGAAACGTATTACCGCCTCCTGCTATATCTATCTTCCCTATGTAATCACTTTCTATCCCCTGCTTATTTCTCGTTACCGTCTTATCGTAGCCAGTCTGTACGGTAATCTTCTCGCCTGGTTCCATGACGCAGTTCAGTTTTAAAAACTCTCTCGTATTAATATTAAAGAGCTGCGGATTCGTAACAGTTCCATTGGCGATAAATACAAACCTCATGCCGATTTTAACGGCAGAATAGTTATAAGCATCTGCAATTAACGATGGGTTTTTAATGCCAAATGTAACTCCTGTCTGCTTAGGTATCCTTAAAGGAAAATGCAGCCCGCCGATAAGGTTTGCTATTGGCAGCATTGTTTCGGTCACATCTCTCCAATATGGATCTGCCGCCTCTAACTGAACAGTATAATTCTCCACCGCCGTTACTTTTGAAAAAGAAAACTCCGGTGTACTTTCCACCCGTGCCGTAATCAGACGGTTTTTTTTGCCGTAGTAATGATTAATTGTTATTTTCTTTTTTGGGATGAACAGATTGAATATACGTTCCTTAATCTTCTGCATCTGCTCCGGATTATCTGCCTTAACCTGTCCAATTATCTCCATATCCCGTGGTACAATATAGTCATTCATGACAGTACCACCGTCCTGGTCGAAACCCTGGGATGTAAGAATGTTCACATTAAGCCTGTCAAATCCTTTTGTGTTTTTCACATAATAAGGCGGTTCAGTAATGTCAAGAGACCATGAGCCATTAGATATTATTATCCTTCTGTCGCTTACCATTCGTTTGCCGCCTCCCTCTGCCACTGCTTGAACTTTTTTCCCATCGTTATTATGTCATCTGCTGGAGAATTGATAGTAATGGACTGGTTTATGTTATATTCGCGGTTGGATGTGCCAGTATCAATCTCCGGCAAATCTACTCTCACAACCGATGCCTGCTGTACCATTTGCGCATCAGCCATAAACGCTGAAATTACTTCCGAGGCATTAGACATTGACCTCTGCAAACCCTCTGTATATCCTTCACCGGACATCTCGCCCAGATACGCAAATTTCTTAGAAGGTGAATGGATGTCAAGTTCTGCCTTTGCTGCCTCTATAGCGTCAGTACACATCTTTGCAATCGCATTAGCCACTCCGCTTCTGCCAGACTCAATTCCCGCTATTAGCCCATCAGTAATCTGCCTTCCGATTGCTGTGAATGTCTGCGCACTAAGTATCCTTTGGGCAGCCGTCACCATCGAATTTGATAAATCTTCAACTAATCCTATTGCCGCTGCGCGTTCTTCTGCGATACCTTGAACTATACCCGCCACTACAAACTCACCGATTTTCTTATACTTTTTCGACGGCGAATTTATTTCCAATGCATTATTAGTAGCATCAAGCAACGCATCACCCATGTTCGTACCGGCATCTTCTATATTCGTTCCTGTTTCATCAATTCCGGTTATCATGCCCTCTACCGCTTTTTCTCCAACTCCTTTATACGACTCCGCGACCCGCTCCGCCGCTTCATCCGACAGCTCCATTGCACTTTCTAAATTAGTTTCCGAGTCTGTTGCTCCTTCCGCAGCCTTTTCTGCTGCCTTTTCGCCGGCTTTTTTATATGATTCTGCTATCTGTTCTGCCGTCTCATCAGGCAACGACAACGATTCGACGTATAATTCATTCGCTTTCTCCAGTTCTTCGTCTGTCATATCAACAAATGATGCCACATATGCGGCACCTGTCGGTCCCATATCCGCAAGCACCTGTAACAAGCCTTGATTAATTCCACGGTCAGCCAGCGTCTCAATATTGTCCGCCCATTCCTGCAGTCCGGTTACTTGGCTCTGCATATTGGCGACCATCTTCTCGCCGCTTATCTCTATCGCTCCGTCCCACTCACTGAATAAATCCATCTGCTGTGATATGGACTCCGATACCGATTCCTGCATTTCAGTCATAGCCTGCTCTACGGTATCGGATAATGCCGATATGTCATTATCGGAATCCGTAGCCGCGTCACCCAGTTCTTCGATAGCTTCACTTGCACCATAGGCAGCCTCGATATTGTCTATATAAGCCTGTGTGTCTTCGTATTCTTTCGTAAAACCGTTATATGCTGCTTGCGTGGCTTCTATCTGTTTTGCTAGTTCTTCCTGTGCCGCCTGCGCTTCCTCTAATGCCTGAGACTCCGCGAACCTGCTTTGACCATACCTTTCATATCCCGCCGTAGCTTCTTCAATTTTTTTATTATATGCTTCCTGCGCTTCCTCTACTCTCTTAGTCTGTTCTTCTTCCTGCTCTTTCAGTTCTAAGAGCATTTTCTCCGCTTCGTATTGGTCTTTTATAATACGTTCTAAATCTTCTCTTGCTGCTTCCGCCCTACCCAATGCCATCATGGCATCAACATTTTTATAAAGTTCATCCGTTGACATATTGAGTAATCCTGTCTGCTCATCAATGGCAAGGTTCAGTTCCGGCACAGCTTGATTGAGCTGGTCTATGATAGCCTTCTGGCGCATCTCTTCCTGCGTGGTTAATGCCGTTTTGGACTGCAGTCCGATAAGCTCTTGTACAAGATTTTTACACACAGCTGCTTCTGTTTCCATAGACTTCCTGCTCGCTGTACGTTCTTCCGTCGCCCCTGCGTATGACTCATTAAGCTTTTTTGTCGCCTCTGTCAATCTGTTCGTCGATTCAGTTGTCTCATCTGTAATTGCAAGATTATCTTTATTGACCGACCAATAAGCTTCTACCGCCGTCGTAAGCCCAATTACAGCAAGTGCTAAAGCTACTGCCGGGTTTGCCGACATGGCAGCATTAATTAGGTTCTGCACTACTACTAAGCCTTCCGTTACAATCTTGTATGTTCCCCATGCTGCCGCAACTCCAGCAAGACAGGAAGCTATAAAATCCAGATTATCAATAAGCCAAGCCAGTCCGTCTATGACTTTCGGAAGCGCATCTTCTCCAAAATCAACAGCCCATTCCACAGCTTCGCCTAGAGACTTAGAAAACTTCCGCATGGACACGCCTAAATCTCCGCTGTCCATAGCGTTCTGCAGCCTGCCTACCGCGTCGGTCGCAGACTGTACAGAGTTCTTCATCTCATCGTCAAATATCTCATATGTGGATATTCCCAACCCTTCCAGCGCAGATTCAAGAATGGTTACTTTACCCTTTAGATTATTGTTGAGGGTGTCCGCCATTTCCTTTGCCGCGCCGCTGCTGTTCTGTATTTCATGATACAGGTAATCAAATTCGTTACCAGTACCCTTCAACAGCGCATTGACAGCGGCTATATCCGTTTTATTGAATATCTTATTGATTAGCTGTGTCTTTTCCTCTGACGACATTCCTTCCATTGCTGCATTCAGGTCAACCATGATATCATTCAAATCACGCATATTCCCCTGACTGTCAGACGTTTGAATGCCTAATTCCTTGATTGACGCCGCCGCTTTATCAGTAGGCGCGGATAAGGCTAACAGAATATTACGCAGATGCGTACCGCCTTCAGCGCCTTTGATGCCGTTGTTGGCTAATATTCCCAGCTCCGCGTTCATCGTTTCAATGCTCTGCCCCGTCAGTGAGACGGTTCCTGCACATTCCAGTGTGGCTTCACCAAGCTGTGCAATGCTGGTATTGGATTTCTGTGCAGTCCTTGCCATCTCGTCTATATGTGTATCAAGCTGGTCTGTTTCCAGATTCAGAGCCGACATGCTGTCTGTTACCAAGTCAGCCGCATATGCCAAATCAAGACCGCCCGCCGCTGCCACATCCAGAACTTTCGGAAGAGTCGCTACTTGCTTTTCGGCATCAAAACCGGCTAATGCCAAATAATTTAACGCTTCAGCAGACTCCGTAGCAGAAAATATCGTGGATTTCCCAGACTCCTTCGCTGCATCAGCAAGCATTGTATACGCCTCGCTGCCGTTGTTTATCTCTTCCACCGTCATGCCCATAGTTCCTGCCACTTTGGACATTGCCGCTTCATAGGAACTTCCTGTATCTATCGCCGAATCAGCTATTTCCTTAATGCTTTCCGCCAATGCTTTAATGCCGGCTTTAATTGCATCAGACAGCAGATTTGCTTTCAGGACGTCGCCTAGTACAGAGGTTTTATCCGCCGCGTCTTCCGTAGCTTCGCCGTACTCGTTGATTGATGTTGCACATCCGTCCGTTGACTGCTCCGCTTCCTTTAAATATTTCTCCGTCTGGGATAATTCCGTCTGCATTCCTTTCAATTCTACGCTGGTATAATTGACTGACGTCTGATAGTATGCTGCTTTTTGAGCCGCCTTATCATAATCCTGCTGTGCAAGCGACAGTTTGTTTTTTAACTCTTCTACATTTTCAGCCTGTTTCTGCAGGGCATCC